>NZ_JAZAYT010000035.1:0-622914 GCF_036321945.1 Flavobacterium facile | reverse complement strand
TTACTGAACCTACTGTTTTAGCTTTAACAGCTGGTTCTCAAACAAACGTATCTTGTAATGGTGGTTCGAATGGTTCGGCTTCGGTGACTCCTTCTGGTGGAGCTGGCGGATATACTTATTCTTGGTCGCCTTCTGGAGGAACAGCTGCTACTGCAACTGGACTTTCTGCAGGAACTTATACTGTAACAGTTACTGATGCTAACAGTTGTATTACAACTCGTAACTTTACAATTACACAGCCAGTTGCTGTAAATACTTCTGTAACTTTAACTTCTGGAATATTACTAGCTACACAAACTGGTGCAACTTATCAATGGTATCAATGTCCAAACACACTTCTTACTGGAGAAACTAGTCAAACATTTACTCCAACTGTTGTAGGTGACTATAAAGTAGAAATTACACTTGGTGGATGTACTAATACATCATCTTGCGTAACAGTAACGACTTTAGAAACTACTAGTTTTGATAGCACTAATTTTGTTTATTACCCTAACCCTACTTCAGATATTTTACATATTACTAATGGTAATTTAATTGAAGAAGTTAATGTGATTAATTTGATCGGACAACAGATGATTTCTACTAAATTTAATAGTAAAGAGATTCAGCTAAATTTATCAACTCTTCCAACAGGAACTTATTTCATCACTATAAATTCGGAAGGAAAATCAAAAACGATTAAAATTTTAAAACAATAATTTAACATATAACAGTCTTACAAATAGAAAAATATTAATTTTATTTGTAAGACATTGTTTAACAAAAAACACTTTAATTATGAGCACAACAAATACAACAGGTCCAATAGTTACGCCTCCAGGAGTAGAAATTACTTCTAATTTCATGACACTAAATAGTGTAATTCAATTTAAAAGACCAAGACCAACGGAACCGTTACAACCTTTAGTTCAAGCCTATTATGAAAATGGCATTTTAGAAGTGAGCGCTGTTGCATTTATTGACGCAAGTCAAAATATCAAACAAATCAGTGTTTTTTACGATGATTCACAAAAGAAACCAGCTTTTTATATTACGTATACAGCACCTGAAACAAAAGCTTCTGAATTCATGGGATATCAAGTGAATTTTACAATTGAATTATCTAACAAACCAGAAGAAATTGAAACTTTTGTATGGGACGAAGACCCTAGAATGTCTAGAGGAACAACTACAACTGTTCAGCCGTAATACATTAAAATACTAATTAGAAATAAAAATAGAGGAACGTATTCCTCTATTTTTTATTTTGTTAAATTCAACTATATTTACAAAAAAAAGTTAATTTGACGCCAACAAAAAATAAAATAGTTATAGTAGTATTTTTAATGCTCTTTAGCATTTCGCATTCCCTTTATTCTCAAAAAGATAATGAAAAATTTTTTGAATTAGAAATTCAAAAAAAGTGTCAAAAATTTACTCAAGAAGTAAATTTTAAAAAGGCACAATTATTTTTTATGAAGAAAAAATGGGATTCTACTTTAGTTTACTCCATGAAACAGTTAAGTTCTAATAAAACATCATTAGAACTTTCAAATTATTGTCATTTCTTCAGAGGTATTAGTTTCAAACAAAAAAAAATGTTAAATGAAGCTAAAAAAGAATTTTACACTATTTCGAAAACATTTTATTTTTACAAAAGTATACATAATATTTTAGGGCAAATTTCACTCGAACAATCGGAATTTAAAAAAGCTATTAGTTATTTTAAAGAATTTGAAAATATTTCAGAAAACAATTATTTCAATATTAACAAAAGTTTTACATATCATAATTTAGGAGTTTGTTATTTACAATTAAGCGATTTTAACAAAGCTGAAATGTATTTATTAAAAAGCACCAAATTGCAAGAATCAGCAAATGACACAATAGCACTAGTTGGCGCTTATGGTAATGTGGCAACCATGTATTACGAGCAATATAAAGACAACTTGGCTATACCCTTTTTTGAAAAAGCTTATGAATTTTCTAAGAAAGTAAAAAGGTATGATTTAAAACAAGTTGCTACTAAAAATATGGCTGTAGTTGAAGAAAACAGAAAAAACTTTGAAAAAGCGCTTATTTATAGAAAAGAAGCTGAAAAATGGAATGATTCCATAACAGATCAAAATAAAATTTGGGCCGTTGCAGAAGTAGAAAAGAAATTTGCCATAAAACAAAAACAAGAAGAAATTGAAGTTCTTGAAGTAAAAAATGAAATACGAGAAACCCAAAGAAATGGGCTTTTCATAATTGCCATATTATTATTAAGTATTTTTGGCATTGGTGTTTATTTTTACTTACAAAAAATTAAAAAGAACAAAATCATTCTGGCTCAGAAAGAAAATTTAGATGAATTAAACGCCACAAAAGATAAACTATTTTCTATTGTTAGTCATGATTTACGTTCCTCAGTAAATGCTTTAAAAACCAGTAACACAAAATTATTAAACCATTTACAAACCAAGAACTACGAACAACTTGACGTTCTTCTTCACAAAAATAATGCTATTGCTAATAGTTCATACAACTTATTAGATAATTTACTTAATTGGTCTCAGCAACAAACCAACCAATTATTTTTCCAACAAGAATCCTTACACTTATTTTCCATTATTCAACAAATAGAATATAATTACAAGCCGATAGTTGCCGAAAAAAATATTGAATTAAACATCAATATTGATAAAAGTATTTTTGTTTTTATGGATTTAGATTCGTTCAAAATTATTCTGAGAAATATGTTGGACAATGCCATAAAATTTACAAATGAAAAAGGAACGATTTCTATTTATTCAGAAAAACCAAATTCTGATTTTATTCCATTAATCATTGAAGATACTGGTATTGGTATGAGTTACGAAGTTGTTGAGGAATTATTACTAGAATCCACAAAATTATCTAAAAAAAACAATAAAGAAATTATAGGAACAGGTTTAGGCATGCAACTCTGCAAATCTATGCTATTAAAAAATGGTGGGAAATTAAATATCGAAAGTAAAATTGGTTTAGGAACAAAGTTTATTTTATTTTTACCAAAAGAAGTTACTAATGGATAAAATTAATATTTTATTAATTGAAGATACGAAATCTGAAGAAGAAGCCTTAACAAGTGTACTTCTAGAAAATGATTATAATATTGTTGGAGTAGCCACCAATTATACGGAAGCCTTAACCCTATTCTATCAACACAAAGTAGATTTAGTAATTATTGATGTTTTCTTAAATGGTCAACCTGAAGGAATTACTTTTGCTGAAACCATAACCATAACTCCAAATGTTGCCAAACCATTTGTGTTTTTAACCAGTTCAAAAGACCGTCAAATTTTTGAAAGAGCAAAACTCACAAAACCATTTAGCTTTTTATTAAAACCTTTTAATGAGTTAGAAGTTTTATATGCTATTGAAATGGCTATTGAAAAATTTTACGAGCAAACCAATGTATTTGTTAGTGAAGAACAAGATACGGTTATTGGAAATAGTCATTTATTCATAAAAAAGAAAAATGCACTAAAAAAAGTTGCTCTTCAAGATATCATTTACATTGAAGTAGAAGAACGCTATTCCAATATAATCACGTCTAATGAGAATTATTTAGTGGCACTTTCACTTACAAAAATAACTGAATTTTTAGACACCAATACTTTTGCTAAAACGCATCGTAATTATATAGTGAATACGAATAAAATTAATGAAATAATTCTTTCTGAAAATTTAATTATTCTAGAAGGAAACTTTAAGGTTACTTTAAGTGAAAAGTATAAAGATTTCATACATAAGTATAAAATATTGAAATAATTTTAATCGCGTTGAAGTTTTTATTTCAATAATAGTCTTTTCTTTAATTTACTAAAAAACTCCGGTGTGACTCCAATGTATGAAGCAATTTGTTTTTGGGGTACTTTTTGAATTAACGTAGGATATTTTGTGCAGAATTTTTCAAAACGTTCTTCGGCGGTTAGACTTAAATTATCCATTAATCTTTCTTGATGAGACACTAAGGAATTTTCGGCTAAGATTCTGAAAAAGCGTTCTAATTTTGGAATTTCGTGATATAATAGTTGATGGTTTTCTTTAGATATAGAAACGATTTCAGCATCTTCTAAAACTTCTATGAAAAGATTTCCAGGTTTTTCAGAAATATAACTATACATATCGCCAATCCACCAACCTTCACAAGCAAAATGTAATACGTGTTCTATAATATTATCATTAATATTGAAACTTCGTAAAATTCCAGAATTGACAAAATAAGTATGTTTGGCAATTTCGTTAGAGCTTAACAAAATTGTTTTAGCTTTTACAAATTTGGTTTCAGTTTTAGACAAAAACAAAGTTTCTTCTTCAGAAGTTAGTGAAACATGTTTGGCAATATTTTGTAAAATGGAAGTCATTACTTCTTGTCGATTGGAAGCAATTTAAAATAAGTAACCACGAATTTATTGTCTTTAATTTCGCCTACAACTTCTGCTTTTCTTATGGCAGAACAAAATCCATCAGTGGCGTGTGCATCTCCGTGATCGTCAATAGTTGTACCTTCTACGAAATAAAATTTTCCATCAATACGAACGGCTAAATCGCAACCTTTTTTGTCGATCATGGCGAATTTACATTGTCCGCAAGACACTTCAACTACTTTACTATCGGCCTTTTTATTTTCTTGTGCAAAAGTTGTACAAAAAAACAAAAAAGCGACTATTGAAAACCATTTTTGCATTTAAGAAACCTGAGATTTATTTATTTCTGAATCAACAGATGTTGGTACTTTTACTTCACATCTTCTGTATGGACCGCAACCCATACGCTTTGGTCCGCAAGAAACTAAGAACAGGCAACCAAAAACAAGCAATACAATTTTTTTCATCTTATTAAATATTTACTGTGACTAAGGTAGCCATTTTTTTTGCTTTTTCTACAATATCTTCAATTGGAGTATCTAAAGTATCATAATTTAACACTACACCCATTCTTCTGTATGGTCGAGAAGTTGGTTTTCCGAAAAGCCTGAAATCGGTTTTTGGTTGAAAAGCTACATTTTCAATTCCTGTAAACGTTGGATTATTCGAATCACCAGATGCTAAAATTACAGCACTTGCACCTGCTCTTTCTTGAGTGATTTCGAAAATAGGCAAACTTAAAATCGCACGTAAATGCAATTCAAATTCGTTGAAATTTTGTGTATTGGCTAACGTTACCATTCCAGTATCATGTGGTCTTGGTGATAATTCCGAAAAATAAACCCCTTCGTTAGTTAAGAAAAATTCTACCCCAAAAAGTCCTGCACCACCTAAAGCTTCAGTTACTTTTTTGGCCATTTCTTGAGCTTCTAAAATATCTGCGTTTGAAACTCGAGCTGGTTGCCAACTTTCTTGGTAATCACCACGTTCTTGTCGGTGACCAATTGGAGCGCAAAACAATGTTGGTAAATTATTATTTTGAGTCACTGTTAAAAGTGTAATTTCTGAATGAAAATTTACGAAAGCTTCTACAATAACTTCTACGATATCGCCGCGAGAACCTTCAACTGCATACTTCCATGCTTTTTCGATATCTTCTTGAGATTTTATAGTCGATTGTCCTTTTCCAGACGAACTCATTAAGGGTTTAACCACGCAAGGCATTCCAACTTCTTCCACCGATTTTTGTAATTCTTCGTAGGAAGTGGCGTAACGATAATTGGCTGTTTTTAAACCTAAGTCTTTGGCGGCTAAATCACGAATTGCTTTTCTGTTCATGGTGAAATTGGCTGCTTTTGCAGAAGGTACAACCGTAATTCCTTGTTTTTCAAACTCATAAAAACGTTCGGTACGAATGGCTTCAATTTCTGGAACGATAAAATCCGGTTGATGTTTGGCTACGATTCGATCTAATTCGGCGCCATCAAGCATATTGATAACTTCAAAACCGTGTGCGACTTGCATGGCTGGTGCATTTTCGTAACTATCTACAGCAATAACGGTTTGTCCGATACGTTGAGCGGCGATTGCAAATTCTTTTCCTAGTTCACCAGAACCTAATAGTAGTATTTTTTTGTTCATTTTGTATTGTATTTTGAAAACGGATGTGCGTTAGGGAGTGTAGTGAAAATCCTTTTATTTTTCATAAAAGATTGTAACGGAAAGCCCGACCCGAAGGGTAACGCCCAAAATATTAAAATTAAAAAAGCCCCAAGTTTCCAAGGGGCAAATATATTAAGACAATGCGTCTTTGATTCTTTTGATAGCTTCAATTAGTTGCTCTTCGCTGGTTGCGTATGAAAGTCGTAAACAATTTGGGCTTCCGAAAGCATCACCAGTTACAGTTGCAACGTTAGCTTCTGCTAATAAATACATAGCGAAATCTGTGGCATCTTTAATTTCAGTTCCTCTTAACGTTTTTCCGAAATAGAAAGATACATCTGGGAAAACGTAAAATGCACCATCAGGATTATTTAATTTGAAACCTGGAATTTCTTGCATTAATCCAAAAACTAAATCGCGACGTTTATGAAACGCGTCAACCATATATTTAATTTGAGAAGGATCAGCTTCCACGGCTGCTTTTGTTGCGCGTTGTGCGATAGAATTCGCACCACTTGTTACTTGACCTTGCATTTTTGTACACGCTTTCGCGATGAATTCTGGCGCACCCATATAACCGATTCTCCAACCAGTCATAGCAAATGCTTTTGCTACACCGTTTACAGTAATGGTATTGTTTTCCATTCCTTCAATGGAACCAATTGAGCAATAATCACCCGTATAATTAATGTGTTCGTAAATTTCATCTGAAACTACATATACATTTGGATATTTTTTAAGAACTGCTACTAAAGCCGTTAATTCTTCTTTGCTATAAACTGAACCTGAAGGATTACAAGGCGAGCTAAACCACATCATTTTTGTTTTTGGTGTGATGGCTGCTTCTAATTGCTCAGCTGTAATTTTGAAATTCGTTTCTACTGAAGTTGGAACTTCTACTGGAATTCCGCCAGAAAGTTTGATAATTTCGAAATAAGAAACCCAAAATGGTGCTGGAAGAATTACTTCGTCACCATCATTAAGCATAACTTGCGCGATGTTGTATAAAGATTGTTTTGCTCCTGTTGAAACAACAATTTGATTAGGTGTATAATTTAAATTATTATCTCGTTTAAATTTCGCACAAATCGCTTCTTTCAAATCTAAATATCCATCTACTGGCGGATATGTAGAATAGTTGTCATCAATAGCTTGTTTAGCAGCTTCTTTAATAAAATCCGGCGTATTGAAATCGGGTTCACCCAAACTTAAACTGATAATGTCTTTTCCTTGTTGTTTTAATTCTCTGGCCAATGCTGCCATTGCTAAAGTTTGAGAAACCGCAAGATTGTTAATTCTTTCAGATAAAATGTTGTTCATGCTTTGTAGTTAAAAAATTTATATAAATAAAGAAACGCAATAAATTGCGTTTCTACATATTATGCTAATTGAGGTTTTTGACCTAATTCTTTCAAATGTCTAAAATGTGCTACAACAGCACTTCTCATAGTTTCGTATTCGAAATAAGGTAAATCACATTCTGCTGCAGTTTGTTTTACAAATTCTGCAATTTTACCGTAATGAATATGACTAATATTAGGAAAAATATGATGTTCAATTTGGTGATTTAATCCACCAGTATACCAGTTTACGATCCAGTTTTTTGGAGCAAAATTTACTGTTGTTAATAATTGGTGAATCGCCCAAGTGTTTTCAATTTCACCATCTTCATTTGGATGCGGATTAATTGTATCTTCTGTGATATGTGCTAATTGGAAAACTATACTTAAAATCATACCTGCAGTGTAATGCATCGCAAAAAATCCAAGTAAAATTACCCACCAGCTTGCAGCTCCAAAAATTAAAGGTAATACAATCCAGAAACCGAAATATACAATTTTAGAAATAACTAAACCTGTCCATAAATTTGCAGGATTTGGCTCACTTCCGTAAGATAACTTTCTTTTTAAATACACACCCATTTGTTTAAAATCGGTTGTTAAACACCAGTTTATAGTTAATAAACCATATAAAAAGATAGAATAATAATGTTGAAAAGCGTGGAATTTATACCAAGTTGCTTCTTTTGTAAAACGGATTACACGACCCGCATCTAAATCTTCATCGTGACCAGGTATATTTGTATAGGTATGATGAAGTACGTTGTGTTGTACTTGCCAATTGTATACATTACCGGCTAAAATATAGATACTTCCACCCATAATTTTATTTAACCAAGTTTTAGAAGAATACGAACCATGATTTCCATCATGCATTACATTCATTCCAACACCGGCCATACCAATCCCAATAACGACTGAAGCTAAAATATATACCAAAACCGGTACTTTAATAAAGAAAATAACGAAAAATGGCACAAAAAACAAAGCAAACATAATTATTGCTTTCAAATGCAATTTCCAGTTTCCTGTTTTATCGATATTGTGTTCTTTAAAATATTCGTTAACTCTCTTATTAAGCGTTTTAAAAAATTGATTTTTATCTGTCCTTGAAAAAGTTGGAGCTTTAATTTCCATACATAGTATAATTTAATTCACAAATGTACTAATATTTCTCTAAAAATAATTATGATAAATATCATATCACATAAAAATTGTATTTTTGCAAAAAATAAATAAGAATTTGGAACTGATTTTAAAATATTTCCCCGATTTAACACCTTTACAGATTGAACAATTTACAAAATTATATGATTTATATAATGATTGGAATTCGAAAATTAATGTAATTTCTAGAAAAGACATTGATGAGCTTTATTCTAGACACGTGTTGCATTCTTTAGGAATTGCAAAAGTAATACAATTTAATCCTGGCGCTAAAGTTTTAGACGTGGGAACAGGCGGTGGATTTCCTGGAATACCATTAGCTATTATGTTTCCCGAAACACAATTTTATTTGATTGACATTATTGCTAAGAAAATAAAAGTGGTAAATGAAGTCGCACAAGGTTTAGGATTGAAAAATGTAAAAGCCGAACAAAAAAGAGCTGAATTAGTGAAAGAAGAATTCGATTTTATTGTGAGTCGAGCTGTGACGAATATGCCAGATTTTGTAAAATGGATTAAAGATAAAACGAAAAAGAACTCTACACACGAATTAAAGAATGGAATTTTATATTTGAAAGGTGGAGATTTAACTGAAGAATTAGCCATTTATCAAACGGTACAATTGTTTGACTTACCAGACTTTTTTGAAGAAGAATTCTTCGAAACCAAAAAAGTGGTGTATTTGCCTTTAAAATATAAATCATAAAAATAAAAAAAACCTGTTACTTGAAGTAACAGGTTTTTTTATGCTTATTCTATTTTACTTAATCTAAAATAATTTTCTCAGAATAATTTAAATTTTCACCTTGAAGTTTTAAAACATAAATTCCTGTTGATAAAGACTCTAAATTAATTGCATTTGTATTATTAAAGTTAGTTACATTTTGATTGTAAACTTGTCTTCCATTAAGATCATATACTTTAATTTGAAGTTCACCAATATAATTATTGATATTTATATTAAGTAATCCGTTTGTAGGATTAGGGTAAATTTTAAACAAATTACTATTTTGGAAATAATCATTTCCTAAAGTACAATTTGAACCTGTAGCTGGAGTTGCTCCTGGAACTGGCTCTGTGAAGTCTTGTACTTGGTCTTGAATCCCTGGTACACCTGTAGTTGAGCCAGATGTTGCATTTACACCTAAACCTCTTCTAGCAAAAGTTTCCCATATTAAACAATAATTTTGGCCAGTCGTTGTATTTACATCTGCCTGAATGATTGCATTTCTACATTGAATTAAAGAAGGATTTGCTGGAGTTATTTTCATAGCATCAATTACTAAACGCATTACTTTATTATTACCTCCAGTACCATTATAAATATTAGCATCATAACCATATTTTTCAATATAATTCCATGCCAAATCCCATAACATCACACACCATACTGAACCAACTGAATGCACATCAACTCTATCAAGACCAGATGTAGCATCATTATACCACATAGCATTTGTACTTGCAAATGTATGTGGATTAACAGCCATATCTGTAGAATATCTATATTGTCTAATTCCAGGTCCATTTGTAGCTTGATTCTCTACAAATGTACCTATTCCTCTAGCGTCATTTCTAGTATCTCCAGATTTTATCTGCATCATTAACCACAACCAATCTGACCATCCTTCACCAGGTTGTTCAGCAGAACCACTCATTCCAGCACCACCTCCAACTAATCTTGTTGAAATCCCATGCCCGTATTCATGAGCAATTACACCATTATCAAAATCTCCATCAGAATTTATAAAACCAGTAGGATCATTTTTAATTTTACCATTTACCGTTCCAAGTAACATTTGCGCAATAATTGCTTCTCCAACATTGTAAGAGACAAAGATTGCTGGAATAGTAATTGTTGCATCCGCACCACCCATATTTAGTAATTGATTAGGATTTGCATTATCATTATTCACAATAATTACCGCAACAGCCCCAGCAATTTGAGCGTTTTTAACTTTATTCACAAAAGGACAAATCCCTCTTCTAATAACAGCAATTTTTCCACTAAGTGCTGCTGCATTTACAGCCACTTCACAACCATCTGAAGCATCTGGAGTTCCATCTTGGTATAAAACTAAATCCTGAACAATCCCTGGAGATGGCATTATAGCAACATTACCTGGAGAAAAAACATTATTAGAAGCTAAATATTCACCAGCAATTGATGCTGGAGAGTTTATTGTTAAATATCTTGGTGTTGGCCCAATATCCCATAAATACATTTGCATTCTTGGTTTACCACCATCAGTAGGTGTAGAAAAATTGGCATTATTTAGCGTTGGAGTAGTTCCCTGAGAAGCATCTTGAGCTTCTGCATTTACTGCATCATTTTGCGAACCACCTCTTCCATAATTAGATACTTGAAAATTTCTATTCAACTCATTAAACCCATACTGATACCATAAATCATGCATGATATTGTTTTGATAAAACAAATTTGTAGTTGCCGCATTAATATAAGATGTTGCAGCTACACTCGTTCCACCGTACACATGATCAAATGTTAAATTAGGATAAGTTCCTGATGAAGCATTTGCATATGTTGTTGGTGCTGCAGGATTTGTATTATTATAATCTGAATATGCAAAAACATTATTTCCTCTAGTGTAACCATATAAAAGTGTTGACGTAGACCCACCTACTGTAGCACTTGAATTATGCCATCCATTTGGAGAAGCAGCAACTACTAATGGCGCTAAAGCTGTAGCAGCTTCAGGATTTGTAATCAATTGTCTTGCAGAATGATTTGGACTTTCATAATTCCAAGGAATAACTCTATAATTAGTTGTTCCTGGTGTCAATAAAGCATTTACTGTTTGATCTTTAAATAATGTATTTGAATCGAAACTTTTCATTTTATTAGTACAATTAAAATGATCATGTTTTGGTCCAAAACTACAATTATGAACTAAATCTATTTTCTCTAATAAATTTCCATTTGTAGCGTCAATCTTTACTTTCCATAAATGGTCTCCATTTTGAGTATAGAATTCGTAACTCCATGAAAGAATTAAACTACCGTCTTGATTTGGGAAATAAACTAATTCAGCACTAACAAGATCTTCTGTTAAAGCACCATTAGTTAACTTATATTTATTTTTATCAGAAGAAATGATACTTGATGCAAAATTACTTTCATTTAATTTAGTCAAAGCACTTGAAAAACCTTCAACTACTCCTAATGTAGTATTTGCAGTATTTATTTTTGAAGAAACGTTTGTAATAAATCCTTCTGGTGAATTAATCACCGCTCCATTTTTAATCCAAAAATAGATATACGAATTATCAATTTTCACATTATTATAAGTTTGCATTACTAAATAATTAGTAATACCTGTTGTTTCAGAACTTGTTTCTGATTCAATAATCCAATTAGACACATCTGAAGTGCTAATATTTAATTTGTTATAATTTTCATTAATATAACTTTGAATTTTTTGATTAGGACTTTGCGAAAACCCTAAGGATACAAAAAATGCAAAAACAAAAAGTAACTGTTTTTTCATAATTAAGTAGGTTGTTAATTTGTTAAGTTTTCAAAATTAACATATTATCATTCAAAACCAAATTTTTTACAGTTATTTAACTTTTTCCTCGCATTTAATTAATTATATTTTAGTAGCATTTATGATTTTATAAATCTCAATAGCTTTCCCATCGGTTAACAAAGAAACAAATTGACAGATGTTTAACAATTTATCATACATGGTTTTTTTATTACTTTTGTATTTTTCCGGCAAAATATTTATGATCAATTTATCATGATTTGTTGCCGAATTATTAGCCATATTGATGTAAGCATTAGTAAAAACATCTAGCAAAGTATGAATTACTTTATAGCCGATAATTTCTTTTTCGATTACTTCTTTTGACTGATAAATGTTTTTTACACTAATATTTATAATGTCTGATATTTGTGCTTTGTACTGACTTTTATCCATCAAGGAAACTGAAAACGCACCTTTTAAAATGTCTGACTCGTTTTCCATAAAGACAGAAACAGCATCATTAATTAAACTTCCAATAGCCAAAGCACGCAAATAACTGATACGATCTTCTTTGGTTTTTAGTTCGTTATATTTTTTGGAATCGATAGATTTTTGCACCAATTTGATAAGATATTCTAAAGCAAAATCTTCGTTGATTAATCCGAGTTTTATGCCGTCTTCGAAATCAATTATTGTATAACAAATATCATCCGCAGCTTCCACTAAAAAAGCTAATGGATGACGAAAATACCCCACATCAGGATTTGTTTTATTAGAAATCATCCCTAATTCGGTTGCGACTTCTTGAAAGAATTTTTTGTCTTGTTGAAAGAATCCGTATTTTTTATCGCAAATGTTTGATGTTGGCTTTTTAGGTAAACTTTCTTTTGGATATTTCATGAAAGTTCCTAAAGTCGCGTATGATAATCGCAAGGCTCCTTCTACGCCTTCTCTACTTGAAGTTAAGATAGAAAATCCGTTCGCATTTCCTTCAAAATCAATAATATCTTGCCACTCTTTTGGAGATAGTTCCGATTTATATTTTTGTCCACTTCCTGAAGAAAAATATTCTCCAATGGCTTTTTCACCTGAATGTCCGAAAGGTGGATTTCCAATATCGTGCGACAAACATGCTGCGGCTACAATGGCACCAAAATCATTTAATTGATACCCGTGAATTTCTTGTAAATGCGGATATTTTTCTAATACTTTTTTTCCAACTAATCTTCCAATAGAACGACCCACAACCGAAACTTCCAAACTGTGCGTTAAACGTGTATGTACAAAATCCGTTTTTGAAAGCGGAATCACTTGTGTTTTATCTTGAAGCAAACGAAATTCTGAAGAGAAAATAATTCGATCATAATCCACTTCAAAACCTAAACGCGTGTCGTCTTGTTCTTTTCGTAATCTTTTACTTGTGTCGCCTTGTCTTTTTAAAGACAAAAGTTGTTCCCATTGCATCATAAAAGCTTGAAGTTTGAAGTTTGAAGCACGAAGATAATAATTTATACGAAAAAAGCCTTCGAATTGAAGGCTTTTAAAATTTACTCTTTTAAGTTTGATAAGAAAAATAAACTCGATTTTTTCGGATATTTTTCATAACTTTTATCGCTAGGATTTTCAATAACTGTTTTCAGATTTACTTCATCGCCCAATTTAAATTTTGAAACGACTAATTTGTAATCTAACATATATGGACCGCAGAAAAAATTTCCGTCAGCGTCTTGTTCAATTATTCCTGTATAAACTCCTTTTTCTTTTGCCATGATTTTATTTTTAACAAAGGTATAAAAAAACAGCCATTAAAAATAATGACTGTTTTTTGTATTTGCTTATTAATATTTTTCTAATGTCATAATTTTATTTTTCACAAAAAACCCGCCATCTTTAAATTAAATTTGTTTCCTTTTAAAATTGATTAAAAGATAAATAATTGGTACAATTGGAAATAAAACTACACAAGCAATAATCCATATTATTTTTACTAATCCTGTCTCTAATTTGTTTATTTTGTAAAGTGCTGAAACTATTAATATAGTTAGCAAAATAAAAAGTACAATTTTTCCTATTGGTGATAATATAAAAGTCATAATAAATAAATTTAATCGCAACAAAAGCTTTTGGTTGTAGCACAAACATGATTATCAAACATACAAGATGTAGTCGTAGGCCCCATACTTCTACATCCAGCACCCAAAGCACCTGAACCATGAGTCGCATTATAGTTATTCATTTGAGATTCATAACCTGTAAACCCCAAAGAAACAACTTCATATTTATCCCAAAATCCACATGGCGCAGGGTATCTTCTTCCATTTCCACTAACTCCATTCAATCTTGACTCTTTAGAAGTTAATTCATTAAATGCTAAAATAAGCAAAGAAGACTCTTTTTCAAAACTATAATCATTTTCTAACATAACATTTAGTTTTTTATCAGGCGTATTTAAATACAAATCACCATTCTCAACAGACAAATAAAATGAATTATTTTCATTTAATATAAATTTATCTCCAGATATTACAAATGTATAATCACTGAAATGAATTAAATTTTTGTCAATATAAAAAGGTTTCACATCTTCAAATGTTACTTCTGTGGATTCGTTTCCTATTCTTGACAAAAAACTATCATCTTTTTTTATGTTAATCTTAGAAACCCCCAAATCTGCGAATTGTGAAGTTACTCGTTTTGTACTACTTTTTACTAAAATCATTTCATTCATCGAACTGAATTTAGTCTCATTACTATTTGAATTTTCTTCTGTTGAACATGACAACATAATCACTGCAAAAAAGATAACCGCAAAAGACAATACTTTTAAATTAATTTTTTTTTTCATTTTTTTTTCTAAATTGATTTTATTAGTTTTTTGGACGCCCGCCGCAAAGAAAAAAAAAAAAAAACGAAATAACAAGGTTTTTATAGGTTTTTATTTACATAAAAACAGCCATTAAAAATAATGGCTGTTTTATATAATCTGTTTATTATGTTTTTCTAATTAAGAACCACACATTTCGCAATCATCTGGACCAGCATTTTTTGCTAATTCAATCATGGCGCGGTATTCTTCAGCAGACATTACAGATGCTGCAACTGGTTCTACAGCCTGTACCACTTCTAATTGTTCTTTAGGTTGCGTGGATACAATTGGTTCTGTTTTTTTGTCGTTATTTAAGGTAAACTTAATCGCATCAACAGCTGCTTTCGTACGTAAATAATACATTCCAGTTTTTAAACCTGATTGCCAAGCGTAAAAGTGCATTGATGTTAATTTCGCATAATTTGCATTTTGCATGAACAAGTTTAACGACTGCGATTGATCTACGAAATACCCACGGTGACGCGACATATCGATAATATCTTTCATAGACATTTCCCAAACGGTTTTGTATAATTCTTTTAAATCTTGAGGAATATTTAAGTTTTGAACCGATCCATTTTCACGCATTAATTCTTGTTTTAACTCTTCTGTCCACAAGCCTAATTTTACTAAATCTTCTAGTAAATGTTTGTTTACCACGATAAATTCTCCAGATAAAACACGACGTGTATAAATGTTAGAAGTATAAGGTTCAAATGCTTCGTTGTTTCCTAAAATTTGAGAAGTTGAAGCGGTTGGCATTGGCGCCACTAATAACGAGTTACGCACTCCAAACTCCATCACTTCTTTTCTTAAATTAGTCCAATCCCATCGACCCGATAAATCTGAATCTTGTAAGCCCCAAAGGTTGTATTGGAATTCTCCTTGTGAAATTGGTGAACCTTTAAAAGTTGAATACGGTCCTTCTTCTTTAGCCATTTCCATTGAAGCTGTTACAGCTGCAAAGTACATCGTTTCGAAGATTTCTTGGTTTAATTTTTTAGCTTCATCACTTGTAAAAGGCATTCTTAACATAATGAAAGCATCTGCTAAACCTTGTACGCCTAATCCAATTGGACGGTGACGTTTGTTAGAATTTTCTCCTTCAATTACAGGATAATAATTTCTATCAATTACTTTATTTAAGTTTTTAGTCACACGTTTTGTAACCGTGTAAAACAACTCATGATTAAACGTTCCATTTTCTACGAACATTGGTAACGAAAGAGAGGCTAAATTACAAACTGCAATTTCATCTTTCGAAGTATATTCCATAATTTCAGTACATAAATTCGAAGAACGAATCGTACCTAAATTTTTCTGATTTGATTTTCTGTTGGCTGCATCTTTGTACAACATATATGGCGTTCCAGTTTCAATTTGCGATTCTAGAATTTTTTCCCATAATTCGTGCGCTTTGATGGTTTTTCTACCTTTTCCAGCAGCTTCATAAGAAGTATAAAGTGCTTCGAATTCTTCACCATACACATCGTATAAACCTGGACATTCATTTGGACACATTAACGTCCATAATCCGTCTTCTTGCACACGTTTCATGAATAAATCTGACGTCCACATCGCGAAAAATAAATCACGCGCACGCATTTCTTCTTTACCAGTATTCTTTTTCAAATCTAAGAAATCGAAAATATCGGCATGCCAAGTTTCGATGTAAATCGCAAAACTACCTTTACGTTTTCCACCACCTTGATCTACATAACGAGCCGTGTCGTTAAACACACGTAACATTGGAACAATTCCATTAGAAGTTCCGTTTGTACCACGAATGTATGAACCTGTTGCACGAACATTGTGAATAGACAATCCAATTCCACCAGCGGATTGAGAAATTTTTGCCGTTTGTTTTAACGTGTCGTAAATTCCATCAATACTATCGTCTTGCATCGCTAAAAGGAAACAAGATGACATTTGAGGTTTTGGTGTTCCTGCATTAAATAAAGTTGGCGTAGCATGTGTGAAGAATTTTTTCGACATTAAGTCGTAAGTTTCTAACACAGCAGGTAAATCGTTTAAGTGAATCCCAACAGAAACACGCATTAACATGTGTTGAGGACGTTCAACAATTTTACCATTAATTTTTAATAAATAGGAACGTTCTAGAGTTTTAAATCCGAAATAATCGTAGTTAAAATCTCTGTTATATATGATATGAGAATTTAAAAATTCTGCATTTTCTTGAATTACATTATGAACTTCTTCTGATAAAAGCGGCGCTGCCTGATTGTTTCTTGGATTTACATAATGATACATTTCGTTCATCGTTTCCGAGAAAGATTTGTTGGTATTTTTATGTAAATTTGAAATGGCAATACGAGCTGCTAGTTGTGCGTAATCTGGATGAGCAATGGTCATTGAAGCTGCTGTTTCTGCTGCCAAGTTATCTAATTCTGAAGTGGTTACGCCATCATATAATCCTTCAATAACTCTCATAGCTACTTTTACAGCATCTACTAAATCGTTTAAACCATAACACAGTTTTTTTATTCTGTCTGTGATTTTGTCAAAACTTACTGGCTCTTTATGGCCATCTCTTTTTATTACGTACATAGTTTTTGTTTTGTGAACCAGCAAATCCCTTTACTGCTTCGGGTTATTTGTATTAATTATTTTTGGCCAGAAATTAAGGCTTGCCTTTTATCGAAACAACAAAAGACTTACATTTTAGGAAAAATTAATAGCAGGATTTGAGGGAATTCTGTATTATTTATTAAAGAATCTGAAACTAGTTCAGATTAAAAATCTGCGTCAAAAGTAATTTTTTGCGCGTCAGAATCTGTGTTCATTACACCTGCTTTTTGATATTCGGCTACTTTTTTCTCAAAGAAATTTGTTTTTCCTTGTAAAGAAATCATGTCCATAAAATCAAATGGATTTGTGGTATTGTATTCTCTTTCGCAACCTAATTCTACTAATAATCTATCTGCTACGAATTCTAAATATTGTGTCATTAATCCGGCATTCATCCCAATTAAAGAAACAGGTAAACTTTCTGTAATAAATTCTCTTTCGATATTTAAAGCATCTACAATAATTGTTCTGATGCGTTCTTTAGATACTTTATTAACTAAGTGATGATTATGTAAATGCACTGCAAAATCACAATGTACACCTTCATCACGAGAAATCAATTCGTTTGAAAAGGTTAAACCTGGCATTAAACCACGTTTTTTCAACCAATAAATAGAACAAAATGCACCAGAGAAGAAAATTCCTTCTACGGCTGCAAACGCGATTAAACGTTCTGCAAAAGAATCTGATTCAATCCATTTTAAAGCCCAATCCGCTTTTTTCTTAATCGCAGGAAAAACTTCTAAAGCGTTGAACAAATCAGCTTTTTCAGCTTCATCTTTTACATAAGTGTCAATTAATAGCGAATACGTCTCTGAATGGATATTTTCCATCATAATTTGGAAACCATAAAAGAATTTGGCTTCCGCATATTGCACTTCATTTACGAAGTTTTCAGCTAAGTTTTCATTTACAATTCCGTCAGAAGCGGCGAAAAAAGCTAAAATATGTTTGATAAAATACTTCTCATCAGCATTCAATTTATTATTCCAATCATTTAAATCTTGAGACAAATCAATTTCTTCCGCTGTCCAAAAACTAGCTTCCATTGATTTATAAAATTCCCATATATCGTGGTGTTTGATTGGGAAAATCACGAATCTGTTTTTGTTTTCTTGTAAAATTGGTTCAACGTTTGACATAAGTAATTGATTTTTTTATATTTAACGAGATGCTTTCTCTGTTTTTTTGACTTTACAAATTTGAAGAAATCAATTGAATTATGAAAGTCAAACTTATTCACAATCCGACTAAGTTTTTAACAATCCGAAAGTTTTGTAAAATTAAAAATTATTTTCATAACTATTTAATTATCAATAAATTATATTTCAATAAACAAAACAAAAAAATCGTCTTAACCAGCTGATATTACACTTGCTAAGACGATTTTTGAGGTATTTTTTTAGCCTTTATTTTTTTAAATCTTGAGCGACTTTTTCTAATTCTTCATACCATTCCATTCCAAATTTTCTCACCAAGGCTTCTTTCACAAATTTATAAACTGGAACTTGCAATTCTGCACCTAAAGCACACGCATCTGAACAAATGTGCCATTTATGATAATTCACGGCTGAAAAATCGGAATATTCTTTAACACGAATGGGATATAAATGACAAGAAACTGGTTTTTTCCAATCTACTTCGCCTTGATTATAAGCTTGCTCAATACCGCAAAGTGCCGTTTTCTTATCAAAAATTACATAAGCGCAATCTTTTCCACCAATTAATGTCGTTTCTAATTCTCCATCTGTCCCAATAACGTGTGTACCTTGCGCTTCAATAGCAGCAATACCTTCTTTGCGTAAAAATGGTTTTACTTTCGGATAAATATCAGCTAATATTTGCGTTTCTTCTTTAGTTAATGGTGCACCAGCATCGCCATCTACACAACACGCTCCTTTACAAGCAGATAAGTTACATACGAAGTCTTTTTCTAAAATTTCTTCGGAAACTATGGTTTTTTGAAGTTGAAACATTCTTATTAATTTAGTCAACAAAGATAGTAATTTGAAGTTAGAAAAAGGAAACCAAAAATTAGAAGTTTTATAATGAAGCGTTAAATTCAAATGCATTTTTAAACAATATACCTATATTTGCAAAAATATTTACACCACAACTATGAGTATCGACTGGAAAGAAGTTTTTACAATTTCGATGATTTTATTTGCTGTAATTGATATTTTAGGAAGTATTCCTATTATTGTCGATTTACGAAGTAAGATTGGACACATCCAATCAGAGAAAGCAACCATTGTTTCCGCAATTATTATGATTGCCTTTTTGTTTGTAGGTGAAGAAATTTTAAAATTAATTGGTATTGACGCCAATTCATTCGCTGTCGCAGGTTCGTTCGTGTTGTTTTTCTTAGCCTTAGAAATGATTTTAGGTGTGCGATTATACAAAGAAGACAATCCAACAACAGCTTCAATTGTTCCGATTGCTTTTCCATTAATTGCTGGAGCTGGAACCATGACTACATTATTATCTTTGCGTGCAGCTTATGACAAAATAAACATTATTATTGCCATTTTAATTAATGTCATATTAGTGTATGGCGTTTTAAAATCGTCCGGAAAAATTGAAAAATTATTAGGCGTAAACGGTTTAGGAATTATTAGAAAAGTTTTTGGTGTAATTTTATTAGCCATTTCGATAAAATTATTTGCCGCAAACGTTAAAGGATTATTTATATAAGTTTAAAAAACAAAAATAGAATGAAAATATTTACCTACATTATTATCGCATTATCATTAATTACTATTGTTTTTAATGCTACAAAAATTAATTTCGAAAAACCTTTTGAAGGAGAAAGTACAATTGCTATCATTGGAATTGTGGCTTCTTTTTGCGCAATACTAATCGTAACCCTTTTTATGGTTGCCAAAAAAGTAGTTGACCAAACCAAATAACATGTTTGACGTTTTAATCATTGGTGGCGGCGTTTCAGGTGTTTCTGCCGCTTTAATTTTTGGATCGGCAAAAGAGAAACCTTTTATGGCTGATAGAAAAATTGGACTTATTGCACATCAGAAAACTTCCTCATTACAGAAAGCTGTTTTTAATAACGCTTACGGAATCGCTTCAGAAAAATTAGGTAGTGAATTGCTAGAGGAAAGTTTAGCTCATTTATCTGAAAGTTATCCACATATTTCTCAAATTGAAAACGAGAAAGTCTTAACTATTTCTGGAGAATCTGGAAATTTCACAATTACTACAAACAAAAACAGCTATCAATCAAAAATAATTATGATTGGAATTGGCGCTGGAAATCCGTTTACGATTGAAGGTTTGGAAAACTACATTATTCCGCATAAAAAAGCAGCTCCAGAGAAAAACAGAATTCAATTAGAAAATAACGATCATTTGGTAACCGAAGGCATTTATGCAATTGGAACTTTAGCTGGACACAGAAGTCAGTTAGTTATTGCAGCTGGAAGTGGCGCCAGTGCAGCTACCGACATTTTAACTTTATGGAATGATAACAAACCTGTTCAGGTTCATGATACTGTAAAAGAATAAGCTATTCTTTTTGATTTACTTTTTTGTATTCTTCAGATTTTGCAATTAGAAATTGTAACAAAACTAATTTATCGGAATTTTCAACCGCTTCTTTTGATTTTGAATCGAAACTACAAAAATTCAGAAATCCTTCTACATCTTCTGGTTTCAATTTCAAACTATTGATTAAAAAATCCGCACTATAACTTTGAGCGGTAAAAGTTCTGAATTGAACTGGTTCTTTTGGCTTAAATGAAACTTTATTCTTGTTTTTGAATATTCCTCCAATTAATTTCCCAATAGCTATAATATCGAAGGGTGTATAAACTGTTCCGTCAGAAAAATTCACACTTGGCTTATTATAAGGAATTACAGGCATTCCTGTTTTTAATCCTTTCAGAAAAGGCTGTTTTTTTTCTACAATTACTTCTTCAATTTGTGTTGATTTTTCGGATAATTTAATTTCTAAAGTTTTAGAAAAATCAAATAACGAATCCACATATATTTTTACGACATCGTAATTTTTATGGTAAAATGTAATCCAATTTCCTGTTGCAGCTTTGATTTCGAAAACTCCTTCGGAATTAGTAGTTACAACTTCTTTTTTACTGCTATTTATTACCTCAACATTACTGATTGGTAAATTAGTAGCTCGAACATTTCCATTTATATTTTGAGAAAAACAAATTTGAAAACAACAGAAAAGAAATAGCGTAATTTTAATTTTCATACATTAAGTTTAGAAATTCAAAATTAAACCTTAAATAATGCCTAAAAGTTAAGCAAAAGACAAAGTATATAAATATTTTCTTAAATTATTTCTGTTTGTCTAAAACTTTAGTAATCATTTTGTCTCTTGGAAGTACAATTTGATAATAAGAAGTATCGTTAAACAATTGCTTAGAAAATTCGGCAAACAAATACGTTAGCACTTGTTCTTTTTGGTCCGATAAGTTAAAAAGCAAACCGTTTGAAGTCACATATTCTTTAAACTGATTGAAGTATTTATCATTTTTAAACAATTCCTTTTTAAGTTCTTGCTTATTCATTTTACTGAAAAACCCTCTATTTTGATCTAACTTTTCAAATGCGTAATAACTCATAATCTCGGATTGAAGCAATAATTCTAAACCTTCTTTATTGTGATTTTTTTCTATTGGTACGAAAACATCTGGAATAATTCCGCCACCGCCGTATACAATTCTGCCTTTTTTCGTTTTAAATTTTAAACTATCAGCCACTTTTATACTATCGGCTTCGTATAATTCACCGCTTAAGAAACGTTTTTCAAATTCGTTGAAGTATTTTTCGCCTTTGTCTTCATAAGGTTTTTGAATGCTTCTTCCTGAAGGTGTGTAATATCTGGCAATGGTTAATCGCACCGCAGAACCGTCATTCATTTTCATTTCACGTTGCACCAAACCTTTTCCAAAAGAACGACGACCCACTATAGTTCCTCTATCGTTATCTTGAATCGCACCCGCAAAAATTTCACTAGCGGAAGCACTATTTTCATCAATTAAAACATATAATCTTCCGGTTTCAAAAACACCCTTTTCGGTCGCATACGATAAATCTTCTGTTCCTTTTTTATTTTTTGTTTTAACGATTAATTGCTTGTCTTTTAAAAACTCATCGGCCATTGCGACCGCCATTTCTAAATACCCACCACCATTTTCTCTTAAATCGACGATTAATTCTTTTGCGCCTTGTTTTTTTAAGGAAACTAAAGCTTTGTGAAATTCATCATAAGTGGTTTCAGCAAATCGGTTGACTTTAATATATCCTGTTTTGTCGTTGATTTTTGTCGCCACATCAATACTTTTCACAGGAATTAAATCTCGTGTAACAGTAACTTTAAATTTTTTATTTTCCGATTTTCTATAAATAGTTAAATTAATTGGACTACCTACTTCTCCTTTAAGGATGGGAAATAAATTTTCGGATTGGTATTTTTTCTTGAAAAGTTGTTTGTTGTTGGCGAACAAAATTCTGTCGCCAGGTTTGATGCCAACTTTGGCTGAAGGTCCGTTTGGAATAGGTTTAATGACAGTCAATGTATCTTTGTACATATAGAAATTCACGCCAATTCCCACAAAATTCCCTTCCATACTTTCTGCTACGGAAGCCAATTGTTCTTTTGGAATATAAGTGGAATGTGGATCTAAATTTTCTAAAATTCCAGTAACGGTTAAATCGACAATTGAATCGGTATTGACTTTATCTACATATTCGTTATCGATGAAGTCGATTAACTTGTTTAGTTTTAATTTTCCTTCCGTTTTTGTTCCTATTCTGGCATTTTTCAAAACATCGATTTTATTCCCCAATAGCAAACCACCTGCAAAAGACAAGGCGATAATTACAGGAATAAAAACATAATATTTGTTTTGCGGTTTATTCATTTATTACTTGTAAATGTTCGGCTTCTACACCGGCTTTTCTTAAAAAATCGACACCAGAAGTGTCTTTATATTCTTCTAAATACACCACTCGTTTAATTCCTGATTGGTGAATTAATTTGCTACAATCTTTACATGGTGAAAGTGTTATATATAAAGTAGCACCTTCACAAGATTGTGTGGAACGTGCTACTTTTAAAATCGCATTTGCCTCTGCGTGAAGCACATACCATTTCGTTAAATGCTCTTCATCTTCACAACAGTTTTCAAATCCGCTTGGTGTTCCGTTGTATCCATCAGAAATAATCATTCTATCTCTAACAATAATTGCGCCAACTTGTTTGCGTTTGCAATAAGATAATTTTCCCCATTCGGTTGCGATGCGCAAATAGGCTTGATCGTATTTTAATTTTTTCTTTTCTTTCATGTTAAATTTTACCGCAAAGAAACGCAAAGTTCTTCGCAAAGGTTCGCAAAGTTTTTATTTTAAATACTTTTTGAACACAATATGTTGAATTAAAAATAATTTTGTGAACTCTGTGTAATCCATGTGTAGCTCTGTGAAATAATTTTAATTAAAAATTTCACTTTGAATAATCATTGGCAAAACTACACCAATTACAAATGCTGACATAACCAAAGCCCAATCTCTTTTTGAAAATCTAAAAACAGTTTGTACAATATAGGCGATTATTAAAACAATTATGACCACGATTATTTGAGCAGCTTCGATTCCTAGGGCGAATTCTAATAACGGGACAAGCTTTTCAGCTCTGGTTCCAACCATTATCGTATTGAAATAATTAGAGAATCCTAAACCGTGAATTAATCCAAAAAACACCGTTACCAAGGCCACAAAAGTGATGCTTTCTTTTTTACCCGATTTTCCTGCGGTGAACAAATGAAAAATAGCGGTAATTAGAATGGTTATTGGAATAAGAAATTCTACCACATTCACTTGAATTTTTACAATTCCGAAAACAGATAAAAACAACGCTAAAGTATGTCCGATAGTAAACAGAGAAACTAAAAGCAATACACGTTGCCAATCTTTAAAGGCGTACGGAACCATTAGAGCAATTAGAAACAAAATATGATCATAGGCACCAATGTCTAGCACGTGCTTTAATCCCATATTGAAGTATATTAAAAATTCTTGCATATTTGTAGGTTAAAATGGTTTTTCAAACTTACAGAATTTTAGGGAAATAAAAAAGCGACATTACTGTCGCTCTCTACTTTTAACTTTTTATACTAGTTTTCAAAAAAAAAAAAAACAATAACTTATTTCGCCTGCTCCATAAATTCTTCTGCTTTTTCTACCATGTTTTTTACACCGCAGAAAAACGGCACACGTTGGTGCAATTCTGTTGGGACAATTTCCATTGTTCTTCCGAAACCGTCTGAAGATTTTCCACCAGCTTGTTCGGCGATGAATGCCATTGGATTACATTCGTATAACAAACGTAATTTACCTTTTGGTGCTTTTGAGCTTGTTGGATAAATGTAAATTCCGCCTTTAATCATATTTCTATGAAAATCGGACACCAAACTTCCAATATAACGTGAAGTATATGGTCGGTCTTCTTCTTCCGCTTGGCAATATTTGATATAATCTTTTACACCTTGAGGAAACTGAATATAATTTCCTTCATTCACAGAATAAATATTTCCGTTTTCTGGAAATTTCATATTGGGATGTGACAAATAAAACGTTCCGATAGCTGGATTTAAAGTAAATCCGTTTACTCCGTGACCCGTTGTATACACTAACATGGTTGAAGTTCCATAAATTACATAACCGGCAGCTACTTGAGCCGTACCAGGTTGTAAGAAATCTTCTAAAGTTACTGGCGTTCCAATTGGTGAAACTCTACGATACACAGAAAAAATAGTTCCCACAGAAACGTTTACATCAATATTTGAAGAACCGTCAAGCGGATCCATTAATACGACATATTTGTTGTTATGACTTTTATCTGAACCTTCCACAGTAATAAAATCGTCGTTTTCTTCAGAAGCAATTCCGCAAACAATTTCTCGGTTGATTAACGTTTGAATAAAAACCTCATTCGCATACACATCCAGTTTTTGTTGGTCTTCCCCTTGAATATTTTGATCACCTGCTGCGCCTACAATATCTACTAAACCTGCTTTATTTACTTTATAGTTTACCACTTTCGCAGCCAAACGAATAGAATTGATAATTCGGGATAATTCGCCAGACGAATATTGAAATGCATTTTGATTTTCGATGATAAACTCACCTAAGGTTTTATTTCTTTCTTCCATTACGAAATCGATTGAGTTGAATTGTTTCGCAAATTTACACAAATTTATATGAAATCCTTAAGGTGTTTAAAAATTTTAAAAAAAGCCCTAAAACAACGAAAAATTAAAATTTAATTTAAAAATATAAATTTTTGTTATATTTTTAAATTCTTTTTTCAAAACAAAAGCTATTAAGTACATTTGCATAGTTTTATAACATTTTCAACTTTACAAACTGTACAATTATATCAAAATATATGTTACAAATTAGAAAAGGAACACCAGAAGACATGCACGATGTTTTAGCATTGATTACAGAATTAGCCGTTTATGAAAAAGAACCTGATGCCGTTGTGATTTCAACGGAAGATTTAGTACGAGATGGCTTTTCTGAAAACCCTTTATTTCATACTTTTGTAGCGGAAGTCAACGAGGAAATTATTGGCGTAGCTTTATATTATTACCGATTTTCAACATGGAAAGGAAAAACCATTCATTTAGAAGATTTAATTGTTAAAGAAAACAATCGAGGAACTGGCGCTGGTTATGCGTTATATTCTGAAATTATCAAACAAGGTAAAAAAGACAATGTTCGCAGAATAGAATGGAATGTTTTAGATTGGAATACACCAGCCATTGACTTTTATGAAAAAAGTGGCGCAAAAGTTTTATCAGATTGGCGAGTAGTTCACATGGACGAAAACGGAATTGAAGCTTTTTTAAACAACTAACAAACACAACTTAAGATAATAGCATGGAAATTTTCAAATTTGGTGGTGCATCAGTAAAAGATGCGGCTGGAGTAAAAAATGTATTGGAAGTATTAAAAACAGTAGGACATGAAAATGTGTTATTGGTAATTTCAGCGATGGGTAAAACCACAAACGCGTTAGAAATTGTGATTAAAAATTACTTTGACAAGTCTAACGAATTATATGCTTCGCTTCAAGATATTAGAAAATACCACAATCAAATTCTTTTAGATTTATTTGAAGATGAAGAACATGAAGTGTTTTTTGATATCAATGCTCATTTTGACGATTTAGAATATTTTGTAAGAAGTAATAAATCGCCAAATTATCCTTTTGTATACGATCAAATTATTAGTATTGGAGAATTAGTTTCAACCACAATTGTAAGTCATTATTTAAATTTTGCTGGTATTTCTAATCAATGGTTAGATGTACGTCAATACATAAAAACAGACAATAATTACCGTGATGCGAATGTAGATTGGGAACATACTCAGAAATTAATTTCGAAAATCAACAGAAAGAAATCTTTATTTGTGACTCAAGGATTTATTGGTGCGGATGAAAATAACTTTACTACTACTTTAGGTCGTGAAGGTTCTGATTATACGGCTGCGATTTTCGCGTATTGTTTAGGCGCAGAAAGTGTAACGATTTGGAAAGACGTTCCTGGAGTTTTAAATGCCGATCCAAGGTATTTTGAGAATGCCGTTTTATTAAATCAAATTTCGTACAGAGAAGCGATAGAATTGGCTTTTTATGGTGCAAGTGTAATTCACCCGAAAACCTTACAACCTTTACAGAAAAAAGAAATTCCTTTATTCGTAAAATCTTTTATTAATCCGACTTTACCTGGAACAAAAGTTAGCAAAGGCGTGGATTTAGAACCAAAAACATCTTGTTTTATTGTTAAGAAAAATCAGGTTTTAATTTCCCTTTCTTCTATTGATTTCTCTTTCATTATGGAAGAAAACATTAGTGAAATTTTTGCTTTGTTTCATAAATATAAAATCAAAGTAAGTTTGATTCAGAATTCGGCGATTAGTTTTTCTGTTTGTGTGGAAGACAAATTTGACAAATTTCAAGAGTTAAAAACCATCTTATCAAAAAAATTCAAAGTTTCCTATAATGAGAATGTTTCCTTATATACGATTCGCCATTTTGATGCTATTTCTGCGGAAGTTGTAGAAAAAGACAAAAAAGTATTGGTAAAACAAATTAGTAGAGAAACGTTGCAAATTGTAACGCTTTAAATTTTTGAAAAAGCCAAGGAAAAAGTAAAAAGAAATAAGTTGAAAGTGATAGATTTTGTAAATTGAAACTGTCACTTTTAATACTATTTCTTAAAACAAAATAGATGCTTTGGGCATGATAAAATTTGCCTGTAACATTCTTTTAGCCACGAATTTTCAAATTAAAACATTTTAAATAAACTTACCAAGCGTCAATTCGAAAATTCGTGGAAAAAAAACTAGACACCTAATTAACATAAATTTAATTAAGAGTTTTAATTTACTTCAATTATTTAATTTTCAGATGTTATTCACTTAACAAACAAGCTTTTACTTTGCCGAAACAATACAGAACGTATTATGGCAAGAATAGTTGATGTTGTAGTAATTTCCGACACGCATTTGGGAACTTATGGTTGTCAGGCGAAAGAACTACTTTCTTATTTAAAATCTGTTGCTCCAAAAACACTAATTATTAATGGTGATTTCATTGATATTTGGCAGTTTAAAAAAAGTTACTTCCCGAAACCTCATTTAAAGGTTATTAAAAAAATTATCGATTTAGCTACAAAAGGAACCGAAGTGGTTTACATTTTGGGAAATCACGATGAATTTTTACGCCGATTTGCTGATACGAATTTCGGAAATATTGAATTGACGAATAAAAAAATCATGAATCTTGACGGGAAAAAAGCCTGGTTTTTTCATGGTGATGTTTTTGATGCTTCTGTGCAACATTCCAAATGGATTGCCAAATTAGGCGGTTGGGGTTACGATTTCTTAATTCGTTTGAATGTGTTATCGAATTGGTTTTTAACTCAATTAGGAAGAGAAAAATATTCGTTTTCTAAAAAAATTAAAAACAACGTAAAGAAAGCCGTAAAATTTATAGGAAATTTTGAAGATGCAGCTACGGAATTAGCCATTGAAAATGAATTCGATTATGTGATTTGCGGACACATTCATCAGCCACAAATTAGAAAAGTGGAAAACAAAAAAGGAAGTTGCATGTATTTGAATAGTGGAGATTGGATTGAAAATCTGACCGCTTTAGAATATCACAATGCCGAATGGAAAATTTACACTTTCGATAAAAATGATTTTCGAGACGAGTTAGAGCACGAAATGAACGATATTGAAATGAAAAATATAGATGAATTGATAAAAGAAGTTGTTGGATTTAACTAAATAAATTATGAAAATTTTATACGCCGTACAAAAAACAGGAAATGGTCATTTAGCCAGAGCGCAAGAAATCATTCCGATTTTACAAATTTATGGAGATGTGGATATTTTAACAAGTGGAAGTCAATCGCAAATAAATTTGGGCTTTCCTGTTACACACGATTTTAAAGGTATTTCTTTGTTTTATGGAAGCAATGGAAATGTTTCTTTTTTGAAAACTTTTTTCAAGAACAATTACTTGAAATTTCTATATCAAATTTTAAAACTCAACGTTTATAAGTATGATTTAATCATTAACGATTATGAACCTATTTCTGCTTGGGCTTGCAAATTAAAAGGTGGAAATATCATTTCTTTATCACATCAATCGTCATTGTTTTTTGAAGAAACTCCAAAACCTAAAAAATTAAAATGGTTAAGTTGGAAGATTTTTAAAAATTACGCACCCGTTATAAAAAAATATGGATTTCATTTTGATGAATATAATGAAAACATCTTTAATCCGGTGATTCGAAAAAAAGTTAGAAACTTAAAAACTTCTACTTCAGGAAACTATGTAGTGTATTTGCCATCGTATTCTGATATAAAAATTATTAAAGAATTAAAACGAACTTCTGCGAATTGGACGATATTTTCTAAACATGCGGAAACTTCTTACACAGCGCATAATTGCACCGTTTTTCCAATTGATGAAAACGAATTTTTAAATTCCTTTGCCAATTGCCCAGGCGTTTTATGTAATGCCGGTTTCGAATTGCCTTCAGAAGCGTTATATTTAAAAAAGAAATTGTTCGTAATTCCTATCAAAAAACAAATCGAACAAGAATGTAATGCATTGGCTTTGAAAGAAATGGGCGTATTAACTTCTAAAAAACTTGATTTTAATTTAATTGAAATGTGGACGTTATCGAATAGAATTATTCCTGTAAATTACCATAACAATATTGAAAAAATCATAGAAGAAATTGTATTAGAAAACACTTCGTTTGACACGGAATTTCTATTCATATAAACTGGAAAAAAGAGTAGCAAAAAAAATAGTAGTAGTTTTTTCAATATTTATTTGTGGTTAGTAAGTAGTTGCTCTTTACCAGAATAAAAAAATCCCAAACGTTGGTTTGGGATTTTTTATGACTTATTTTAAAATTACTTCTTTCCAGAAGCTTCTAAATTTCTTTCAATTTTATGGTCTGGTCTAGTCCATTTTGGTTTTTCACCTAAAGCTTCAAATTTTGAATCTGCTGCTTCAACCGTTTCTGGTTGCATCTTTTTGATGAATGGTTTTTGCGGATTTAAACCTAACATTTCAAACATTTTCATGTCTTCATCTACATCCGGATTTGGCGTAGTTAGTAATTTATCTCCAGCAAAAATAGAATTCGCACCAGCAAAGAAACACATCGCTTGTCCTTCTCTACTCATATTTGTTCTTCCTGCTGATAAACGAACTTGCGTTTCTGGCATAACAATTCTTGTAGTCGCTACCATACGAATCATTTCCCAAATTTCAACTGGTTTTTCATCTTCTAATGGCGTTCCTTCCACAGCAACTAAGGCGTTAATTGGAACCGATTCTGGTTGTGGATTTAATGTAGAAAGCGCGACTAACATTCCTGCTCTGTCTGAAATACTTTCACCCATTCCGATAATTCCACCACTACAAACTGTTACGTTAGTTTTACGAACGTTTTCGATAGTTTCTAAACGGTCTTCAAAACCACGAGTTGAAATGACTTCTTTATAATATTCTTCAGAAGAATCTAAATTGTGATTGTAAGCATATAATCCAGCTTCTGCTAAACGATGTGCTTGATTTTCGGTAATCATACCTAAAGTACAACAAACCTCCATATCTAGTTTATTAATGGTACGAACCATTTCTAAAACCTGATCAAACTCAGCGCCATCTTTCACGTTTCTCCAAGCTGCACCCATACAAACTCTAGATGAACCAGAAGATTTCGCACGTAATGCTTGTGCTTTTACTTGAGAAACCGACATTAAATCGTTTCCTACAATATCCGTGTGATAGCGAGCCGCTTGCGGACAATATCCACAATCTTCCGGGCATCCGCCAGTTTTAATTGATAAAAGTGTAGAAACCTGAACCGTATTTGGATCATGGTGTTCTCTATGTATTGATGCTGCATCGTATAACAATTCCATTAAAGGTTTGTTGTAGATGTCAATTATTTCTTCTTTCGTCCAGTTATGTTTAGTAACACTCATAAAATCATAAATTAATGGCTCAAAAGTACTAATTTACATTTGAAGAAAAAACTTATGTGATAAGATTTTATATTTTTGATATTGCAGGAACATCTTTCCAATATTGCATAATTACAAAAGAACCAATTAATGAAGAGGCAATTCCTTCAAAAAATAGTACGGCTGAGTACATAATTAAGTTGGTTTTTCCAGTAAAAAAGAATGTATCCGACAAGGTTGCTAAATAACTTTCGCCTCCTTTGATGTAGACAAAAACAATCAATCCAACTATACCCAAAATTACTCCTATAATTCCTGTTTTAAAGCCAGAAACTAAATTTTCTAGATATTCGGTTGTTCCGTTTGCATAATTACTTTTAATGGTTTTCATAATTCCGAAAAGCACAATAAAAGCATTTAAAATTCTAAGGTAATTTTTGTTTGCTAAACCCAATAAATCCATTAGTAGGAAGAAAAGACCAATACCAACAAAGATTAAGATTCCGTTTTTAATTTCAACTTGATTTTTCATAAATAACGATTTTAGTTGTTTTTAAATGAATTTTAGAATCGCATTGTAATCTGAAGTTTGGTTGCGATTTCATAGTAGATAATTTTTTGATTATTATAAAAGTACAAATAATTATTTATCTATCTGATTATCAATTGAATTTTTAACGATTGTTTTAGAAAAATTAATTTAAATCTTGAAGTAAAATCCATTGATTATGTCCGAAATAATCAAATGTTGCCGTTGCCATATCTGTTTTCTCGTCAATTAATTTATAGTAAGGACGTCTGTTTATGGAAACAGAACATTCCACAAAAATTGAAATGGGTTTTTTAGATTCCTTTTTAATTCTCTGACAATATTGCCAAATTACATCTGGCGAATTACTCAAAATTTTGATTTGTTTTGATGTTAATTCAGTTCCGTAATTATAATAATGAGACAAACCTGTTTTTTTATCTACAACCTTAATATTTAGGTTTCCTTTTCTTTCGCGAAGCATCATTCTCCATGCTAATCTATGCCCTTCTTCAGTAAACAAAACGTCGCCTTTTATGAAATGATGACGTAATGGTAAAATGATTTGTACGATAAAAAACGGCACAAAAAAGAGCATAAAAAATTTGGTATTGAAATTGTTTTTTGGAAGAATTTCTTCTTTGTTATTAAGAAACTTAAGCGGAATAGAATCGTAAAGTAAAACCATAAAACTCAACGCTAAAAAGGGGAAAATTCCGATTTTTAAGGAATATTCATTAAAAAGATGAAATCCGAAAGAAGCGATAATGGCTAATTTTCTAGTTTTCTTCCAAAATAAAGCTGGCATAATTAATAAATCGAATAGAATTCCAGCGTAAGCATACGTTAATAAAAACCATTTTTGATTGAAGATATCTAAAAGAAATTGACGTTGAGTTATTCCGTTTAGAAGAATTCTAGAAAACGTTCCATCTAACCAATCTGGATATAATTTTGCAATTGCCGCATAAAAATATAAAATCGACAATTGGAAAAGCAGCAAATATGGCATCCATCTTGGGATTCTTGTTTGTTTTATTTTAGGAAATAATTTCGCATCAACACTTAACTTAGCATTTGCAGGTAAGAAAATCATGACAATACAAATGAGAATTAAAAAGTAATAATGATTGTTGTACGATTCTTTTTGAATAAGGTAAACGGTTGTCCACATGATAGTAAAAGCAACCATCGCAAATCTGTAAAAAAAACCTAAAGTAATGAGTAATCCTAAAATCCCCATAACGAAAAAGTAGGTATACATTTTTTCGCCATGTAAGAATTGCAAGAAATCGAAACCAATAAAATTAAAAGTGAACTTACTTTGAATGAAAACGGCTTCTACCCAACCTAATAAAATAGCCCCAAATCCTTCTGCCATGACCAATAATCCTAGTAAAATTCTAAAAATTACTAATCCCGAATTATCGATATTTTCAGAAAGCCATTTTTTGATCATTTTAGATTTTCAAAGTATTGAATAGTATTTTGTTTGTCTACTTCTAATTGTAACTTTAAGGCTTCGAAAGATTCAAATTTATGTTCATCTCTTAATCTTTCTAGAATATTTACTTGAATTTTTTGATTGTAAATATTTTTGTCAAAATTCAATAAATGCACTTCAATTGATAATTTATTTTCGCCTAAAGTAGGCTTTATTCCAATATTCATCATTCCGAAAACTGTTTGTTTGTTTACATTGACTGTAACAACATAAACGCCATTTTTAGGAATCAATTTATACTCTTCTGGAATTTCAATATTTGCCGTTGGAAATCCTATGGTTCTTCCTAATTGATTGCCTTTTACAACATTTCCGGTTAAAACATATGGATAACCTAAATAGTCGTTAGCTAAAGACACATTTCCTTCTAAAAGTGAATTTCTAATTTTAGTAGAGCTTACAGAAACCTCGTTTATTTGTTGCGCTGAAATTTCTTCTACTTCAAAACCAAATTCTTTTCCGAAGTTGATTAAATCGTTAAAATCGGCGGCACGGTCTTTTCCAAATTTATGATCGTGACCAATAATTATTTTTTGAATATTTAATTTTTCTACTAGAACTTGGGTGACAAATTCTCTTGGAGATAATTCTGAGAAAAGTTTATCAAAAGGGTGAATAATGAAATTTTGAATTCCTTTTTTCTCTAATAAAACAGATTTTTCTTCAATTGTATTTAACAATTTGATATCGTAATTATTTGAAACAATTAATCTTGGATGGGGAAAAAAAGTAAGAATAACACTTTCTAAACCTTCACTATAAGCTACTTTACATATTTTATCTAAAATAGCAGTGTGCCCAATATGAACACCATCAAAGGTTCCCAAAGTAACAATTGTTTTTTTGGAAGTGGAAAAATCATTTATAGAAGTATAAATTTTCAATTGAATTTTTTATGCAAATTAATTGATAATAATTATTCTAAACAACAAAATTGGATAATATAAATAATTATAAAAATTTGTTCAAAAATAAAAACAAGTAAACTTTTTAATTAAAATTACAATGTCAAAAACTTTACTAAAATGAACAAAAAAGTTAAAAACACTCAAAATACTCAAAATCAAGGCATTCAAAAGTTAAAATTTAAAATAAAATTTTAAAATATTTTATTTTAAAAAAAAAAACCATTAATTTTACAATAATTTTTAATTAAATCAACAAATACATGAAAAAGACTACTAATCTAGTTTGGTCTCTTTTACTTATGGGTGCAACATCTGTAAGTTTAAATGCTCAAACCAAAACCCAAGTGGATCCTGTCCAGTTTGGTAAAAAATCCTTATCTTCCGAAAACAAGATAAACACCAACATCCATAGATGTTTAACTGAAATAAACGAAATAGAGCTACAAAAAAAATATCCAAATCGTTTAAATACGCAACAATTTGAGTCATGGTTAGCTACTGAAGTTGAAAAACAAAAAACAGAAAGAATAAGAAATAACAAGAGCATTACTGCTGTTTACAATATTCCTGTTGTAATTCATATTGTTCACAACGGTGATTGTGTAGGAACTGGAGAAAACATTACGGATGCGCAAGCCATCTCTCAGTTAACAGTTATGAATAATGACTATAGAAGATTAGCTAGTACTCCAGGAGGTGCCAATACTACAGGTCTTGCTGTTGATACTGAAATTAATTTTATTTTAGCAAAAAGAGATCCAAGTGGTCAACCAACTACTGGTATAATCAGAAGAGAAATTGCTCCATATACAAATAATGTTGCAAATGGATCAGGTGGTCCAGACTGGGAACTAAGATCTGATGTTGAAGCAATGAAAGCAGTAACACAATGGGACCCTACTAAATACTTAAACATGTGGATTATTCGCCCAGGAGGTCAAGCCTTAGATGCCGCCCCTCCTACAGTTCCTGGTCTAGGTGGTTTATTAGGTTATGCTCAATTTCCTGACGCAACTGGCTTAGGTGGTTTAAATGCTTCGGGCGGAGCAGCAAATACCGACGGAGTAGTATGTGCTTTTGATTCTATGGGAACAAAAAACCTTAACGACGGTACTTTCATATTAAACCCTGGTTACGACGAAGGAAGAACTATGACGCACGAAGTTGGTCACTGGTTAGGATTAAGACATATTTGGGGTGATGACGGTTGTCCTGCTGTTGCAACAAATGTTGCAACAAATGAAGATTACGTAGCAGATACTCCTGCATCTGCTGCTCCAAATTATGCGTGTGGAGTTGTAAATTCTTGTCCTGCACCTGGTAATGATCAAGTTCAAAACTACATGGACTATACACCAGATGCTTGTATGGATACTTTTACAGCTGGACAAAAAGCTAGAATGCAAACTATTATGAGTGCTGCAGCTAGAAGATCTACACTAAATGCATCTTTAGGAGCAACAGCACCAGCATTAAGTGGAATTTATTTCAAACCAAGTATAACAACTTGTAGTATTACTGAAGCTACTAATTGTAATTTTACTGACTATACTTTTAATATAGGAACAACAAAAGCTCCTACTGCAAGTACTATTGTTACTTTCAATGTAAATGCTGCAACAACGGCAACAAATTTAAAAGATTTCCAAATTGTAAATCCAACTGTGACTTTCCCTACAGGATCAGCTGCAGATCAAATTTTAACAGTAAGAGTATTTCATGACGGAATTGCAGAATCATTAGAAACTGTAGTTATTGGAGCTACTGTTAATGCAGGTGGTGGAGACGCAGTACTTATTGCAGATTACAACACTCTAAAATTCACAATTAACGATAACGATGTTGCCCCTGTTTTAAATTCAAACACAACTGTTATATCAGAGACTTTTGACCCAAGCGCTTCATCAATAGGATCTATTAAAGATTTAGACGCTGATGGTAACAACTGGGGAATTGCTGCTAGTTCAGCTGGTACAACCGCAGTTGGTTTTAATAGTAATTTTGCTTTTTCTCGTTCATGGCTTTCGCCTAGCACAGGTTTAAATCCTGATAATATTATATATTCAGGTACTGCATTTACTATTCCAACAGGAACTTCAACATTAAGTTTTGGAATTGGTACATCACAAACAGGAGCGTTTTATCAAGAGCGTTATTCAGTGTACCTTACAACAGTAAATCCATCAACATTCACTGTAGCAACATTAAACGCACAAACTCCTGTAATAAACAATTCTATTTTAGCTGGTCCAGCGCAAAGAAACACTATTACTGCAAATGTATCTTCTTACGCAGGACAAACAGTTTATTTAGTATTCAGACATCATAACACTTTTGATCAAAACTGGATCATGTTAGATGATATTTCTATTACAACTTTGAATGCAGCTTCAGTTCAAACAGAAGTTAATACTGCAACTAAATACCAAGCTTTAATTCCTGCTGCAGGAACATTTTATGCTTCAGATTTAACATCTAGAAAATTAATGCTAGATGCTACTGTAAATAATTTCGACCATGGCTGTACTTCAGTAGAAGTAAACAGAAGTATTACAACTGCTGGAGCAGCAGCTGTTAATTATGGTTCAAATACTGCTAATAACTTAAAAGTAATGGCTAAATCTTTAACTGTAGCAACTGCAAACAATAATACTTCAGGTACTGGTACAGCTAAATTCTACTTCACTGAAGCTGAAATTGCTGGATGGGAAACTGCAACTGGTAACAGTAGAACAGCCTTAAAAGTTATTAAACAAGGAACAGCTACAACATTAGCAACAACAACTGGAACTTTTGGTACTTTTTATACCTTAACTGGAACTTTTGCAAATGGTATTAACGGAGTTTACTATTTTGGTACAGATGCAACATTATTGTCAAACCCATCTGTTGACTTTGAAAATTCAATAACAATTTACCCAAATCCAAGTAATGGTGTATTTAACGTACAATTTACTTCTGATTCAACAAATGAAATTAAAATAAATGTACATGATATTAGAGGTCGTGAAGTTTATACTAAATCATTCACAAACAATGGGTTTTTTAACGAAGCAATTCAATTAAACCAATCTCAATCTGGAGTTTACATTTTAACAATTCAAGATGGTGAGAAGAAAACAATGAAAAAAATCATTAAAGAATAAGCTATTATTCAATAAAAAAACTCTATTAGAAAACAGATATGCTTTCTAATAGAGTTCACACAAATGAGCTCGATATTTAATTATCGAGCTCATTTTTTTTATATATTATTGAAAAAAAAAAAGAGTGTAAATAACTAATTTATTTTACCTTAACTTTCTTGTCTAAATTACAGATAATTAGTTTTCTTATTTAAGAAAAATGGAGTCAATAGCAAAAACAGAAAAGACTTATTTCCCGTTAAATAAATTCATAGTATTGTTTAACCCGGCAAGAGCAAATGATTTAATTATTTCAGATGAAATAATTAATCTTTCTTTAAGAGCTTCTTTTTCTTCTAATGACCATTCTCCTAAAACATAATCAACTTGTTTACCTTTTTTAAAAGCATCGCTAATTCCGAATCTAAAACGCGGGTATTCTGTTGAATTCAACAAAAGCTGCATGTTTTTGAGCCCATTATGACCTCCGTCAGAGCCCTTTGTTTTAATTCTAACACTTCCGAAAGACAAATTTAAATCGTCCGTAATAACAAGCATATTATCTTTGTCGATATTTTCTTTATCTAACCAATATTTTACAGCCTTACCACTTAAATTCATATAGGTATTTGGCTTTAACAACAAAACAGTTCTCCCTTTTACTTTGAACTCAGCTACTTCACCTAACTTTTGAGTTTGAAAAGAAATATTTTCTTGATTTGCGAAATAGTCTAATATTTTAAAACCAATATTGTGCCTAGTATTTACATATTCGGCACCAATGTTTCCTAAACCAACAATTAAAAATTTTTTCATCTCTAGATTATCTTCTAATTTAACCTCTTCTAGCTTAGATTTGGAAGTTAATCTAAAAAAACTAAGAAGTGTATGTATTGTACTCATTTTTTATTTCATTTACAAAAATAAAAAAAGGGCTGAAAAACTCAGCCCTTTTTTTATTTTTCAATTTAAGTTTTAGAATTTACCTCTATTATCAACAATATCGGCTTTATCTTTTAAACCTTGAACTACTCTAAAAGGAGCAGAACCTTTAGTTTGTTGATTCAATTGATCTATTTGTGATTTATAATCTTTTACAGCAGGAGCTTTTACCATAGCTTTAGTTCTTACCATAAATAATCCTGAATTACCTTCAATTACTTTTGATGTTTTCCCAGCACTTAAACCTAATGCAGCACCAACTACTTTTGGTTCATAACCTAAGTTAGGAATTACTGGCGATGCCATTGAAGCACCAACAGCTGGAGAAATTGTAGAACCTGTAGCTTTAGAAATAGCTTCTAAAGTTGCTCCAGTCATTTTCTTTTTAAGTATAGCTGCTTTTTTCTCATTTTTAATTAATGGCTCAACAGATTGTTTTGCTTGATCTAAAGGCAAAAGTCCATCATCATTTTTAGATTTTAATTTCACAATTGCAAATCCAAGACTAACAATATCAAAACGTTTTACATCATTAACATTAGTATCTTCATTGAAAGCCCAAGTTACAATTTGTCTTTGTAAACCTAAGTTTGCAACGTTTTCATCGAAAGCTTTTACACTTGCTGCTGGAGCAATTGTTAAGCCAGAAGTTTTAGCTGCTTTTTCTAATCCATTTGCCAAAGCATCAGCTTCAACTTTTAAAGCTTTATTATAATTAGCATCTTCAGTTTGTTCTGAAGGCTGTACTTTTAATGCAACTGTAGCCAATAATACTGCATCATTTTTACCATCAACTTTCATAACATGGAAACCAAAATCAGTTTCAACAACTCCAGTTTTTCCAACAGGATTACCGAATAAGAAATCATCGAAAGGTTTCACCATTTGTTTTGGAGCAACGTTATCGTAAACACCACCATTTTGTTTTGAACCTTGATCATCAGAGTTCATCATTGCTAACATTCCGATACTTGAAGGATTTGCATTGACTTGCGCTAATAAACCTTCAGCTTTCGCTTTTGCTTCTTCTTTAGTTAACTTAACTGAAGGCGCAGCTTGCATCGCACCTTTGTAAGCAATTAAGATATGACTTACTTTTGCAGATGCACCAGATTTTCTTGCAGCAATTCTAGAAAGTTTTGAATATCCATTATCTGTATATGGTCCGTAAACTTGACCTGGAGCTAAAGCATATAATTGTTCCGCAAATTGTGGATTAATATCTTTTTTAGCTACGTAAGTTGAATCAAATTTAATTTCTGAATACTTATTAACGTAATCAGCAAGGTTAGTTGCAGAAGCAAATGAAGGAACTGTTTCGTTCACACCATTTACCATTTCAGTTTTACCATTTACAAAACCATCAATTTTAGATTTCATTGCCGCTTCATCAGCTGCAGATGGTTTGTTTTCAACTAATACATACTCTACTGATCTTGTATTATCTGATTTGTATTTCTTAGGATTTTTCTTCATGTAAGCAATAATCTCCTCGTCAGTTACCTTAACTTGTTCGTCACTTACTGTAGAGAAAGCTAATGCTACGTAATCAAAATCAACTTTATTATTATCTCTTTCGTACTTTAATTTTCCTTCAGCTTTAGTTGTATAAACACTTGATTTAATTAAAGTATTATACATTTGCTCTTTAGCAAAATCTTCGATTTGAATTTCGTATGCTTTCCATTGATTCCACTGTGTTTGGTCTGGAGCACTTTGCAAAGAATTAATATATTCAGCGAATTTTTTATCGTCAAATTTACCAGCCGCATTTAAAAACTGAGGAGATTGAGACAATTGTGGGTCACTTTTGATAACCGCCATTAATTGTTCTTTCCCAAGTAATAAACCAATTTTATCATATTGTTCAGATAATAAAGCTTTTCTCACTTCTTGTTCCCAAACTGAATTTAAAGCTTGTGTATTGCTAATTCCTTGTTGTTGTTTTTCAACATTAGCTACTTTACTCATGAATTCTTGGTATTCAAATTTTGTTCCATTGATAGAACCAATATTATTTGAACCTCCACTAAATCCACCGCTTTTAATTACATCCGCTAATACAAATGAAAATAATGCTAATGCTATGATTAGGACTAATAAGATAGAACGTTGTCTAATTTTTGATAAAATTGCCATTTTTATATTGAGTTATTTTTTTGTTCAGTGGGCGAAAATACAATTATCTATTTAATAATAAAATAGTATTGCTAATTTTTTTTACTTGTTTTCTTGATTGTTTTCCATTTTCTTTAAAAAACTTCTTCTAACGAAGTACATAATTAGGAATCCAACAGCAATAATTGCTTGCAATCCATAATCTTGTTTATTGAAAACTTTATATATTACAGATATTGAAAACACAATGGCTGCAACTAAATATAAATATTGAGAATATTTGTAGTACTTCATTTTTATTTTATTTCATATTATTAACTTCACCGTTATTGTTTTGCATGTTGAATATTTTAAAATCTTTACTAAAATCTATTCCAACACCTTGCAAAAAACTTCCATCAGCATCTTTAAACTTAAATGATTCTTCAGTAAAAAACCACTCGTTTTTTTGATCAAAGTACAACTGATTGGTTTCTAGTATTTTCCCATCGAAAGTAGTGATTTTCACATTACCAATTAAATCAATAACTTCTGTTCTTTTGTAAGAAACAGCTTTATCAGCTACTACAGTTGTTCTATTGTTTTTATTATCATACAGGGTAACCAAAACAGCATTTGGAAACTCCACAAACGGATTCTTAGCTGTAGAATAATCAACCATTTTCAAACTTTGCACCGTTGACTTTACTTTACCAGAATCAGTATATTTCAAATTAATTGAATCGGCTTCACCAGTTGGTACAAATGAAGTTTTATAAATTCGTTGAACGTCTTTTAAATTACTTTCACAACTTTGTAAAAACAAAAAGAAAGCAAGAACAAATATGTATTCAACAATTTTTTTCATTTCAATTAATTGTATAATGTTTTTCTGAACCATTTATCGTTAAACAACAATCCTAGGTTAATAGAAAAATAATCTTCTTTTACTAATCCATTACTTGTCGTTCCTCTTGAACCATATTCCATACCTAAATTTAAACTTGAGAAAGTTCCAGATATTGGCAATCCAAATCCTAAAGTAAATGATTTATCTTTTATTGCAGTATTATTAATTACTAAACCAGTATTTTCAAATTTAAAACCTCCACGATAGGTAATTCTTTCTAAATAATTATCATATGAATCAAATTTCGGAATAAAAAAACCTCCAAATGCAATTTTTGTTGCATTTTCAAAATAGACATTTGAATAATTATCGAATCTATTAATTTGACTTCCAGTTCCTGAAAAAGTAATATCTCCACCAAAAAACCATTTTCTATTTCCAACACCCACACCAATAGCTAATTTTGAAGGAATATTTAAATTAGTATCCGCTACATTAACTTCTGTATTAGCCGAGGCTTGTTCAGTACTTCCATTAGACAAAAAAGAAACTAAAGATACATATCTCACATTATTTGATGATAATTTTGCTTCTGGAGAATACACCAAACTAGACATAAAGTTTAATTTACTGTTTAGTTTTGTATTATATGTTAAACCTGCATTAAAAGCAATACCTGACAACGAAGATTCATTTATTTCTCTTGAACCAAACTGAATATTAGTTTGAAATTTTTGAGATTCTGTATTAATTGAACCAAATAAATATTGAAAATCAAAACCAATACTAAATTTAGAATTGATTTTATATCCAGAACCTAAATACACTTTGTTTACTCCACCACTCCCTAAATATCTACTAAAAGCATTATCATTTACAAACCTATACCCAACAGCACTTTGAGGCAACAAACCTAAAGAGATACCTAATTTTTTAGAAACAGGAAAACCCATTACCAAATAATCAAAAGTAGTTTTTTGAGCTTTCTCAGTTTGAGATCCAGCATTTAATTTATAAAACGAAGTTGTAACACCTACTTGAAAACTAGTTAACATTTGATTAGAATATGTTGCAGGATTCAACACATTAATGTGTGTGCTATCTGAATAAACACTAATTCCTCCCATGTTTATTATATCATTTGTACCTTTAAATTTAGTACTTCCAATTCCGTAAAAAGAATAAGGTGATGGAGTGTTTTCTTGAGCGAAACCGAAATTTGCAAGTAGTATAGTAACTATTAAGGCAATTTTTTTAATCATTTTGTAAACTATAAGTGTATAATTGTTGTAAACTTTTCAATAAGAAATTTTCATCGGCAAATATGACACTTTTTAATCGATTAGCCAAAAAATTAGCGTCTCCGCCTGTTAAAATTATTGTAAATTGTTCATTTTTAACAGAATATTCAGAAACAAAGCCTTCAATTTCATAACATAAAGCATTTACTACTCCCGAATGAATAGCTTCTTCCGTATTGTTACCAATAAAATTTTCAGGATATTTTTTTGTTAATAAAGGTAGTTTTGCCGTAAAATTATGAAGTGACTCATATCGCAAACGCAAACCTGGAGAAATGGCACCACCTAAATACTCCTTATTTTTTGTTACAAAATCATACGTGACACAAGTTCCTGCATCTATAATTAATATGTTTTGATTTGGATACAATAAAACAGCTCCAGCAGCTAAAACCATTCGATCTACACCTAAAGTTTTTGGAGTTCCATATAAATTTTTGAAGGGAAAAGCAGAAACATGACTAATTTCAAGTAAATTTAAATGGTTTTTTAGCCACAAAAAATCATTTTCATCTAGTTTTCCGACCGAAGAAAGCACTGCTTTTGTACAATTTGAATATTTTTTTAAAATATTTTCAAAATTATTTTTAAATTCTTTTTTTTGAAAAACAAACTTTTCAACCAAGTTAACCTGTTTAAAAACAGCCACTTTAATGTTTGTATTTCCTACATCAATAGTAAGTATCATATCTAAATATTAGAATTGCAAATGTACGAAATTGATTTTTTTTATTTTTTATTTTGGAATATATAAAAATCGTTCTATATTTGCACCCGCAATAAGGAAGTAATATTACAGAATTATTCAAGGTACCTTAGCTCAGATGGTAGAGCAATGGACTGAAAATCCATGTGTCCCTGGTTCGATCCCTGGAGGTACCACTTTTAACCCTTAATTTCATTATGATTTTAAGGGTTTTTTGTTTTTAGGGTGTTTAACAGGGTGCTTTTAAAATTACTTTAAGAAAACTTTATTTTATTTAACTCAATTTAATCTAATTTAAACAATCCTATTTTATAACGGGGGACACTAAAAAAAACTTTTATAACTAGACTAACAACAGTTAGACCCTATCAAAGGTAGTACGTATATATTAAAACCATTACTACTTCTAGCTAAAAATGAAGAAGATAAAAATAGTTTTAATAGAGTAATTATAAATATACTCAGTAAAGTGGTTAGATAAAGAAATATGTAATATCTATTTTTAAGGCTTCACTAATTTTATATAATGTGGCAATACTTGTATTAATCTCACCACGTTCAATTCTACCAATTTGGTTTTTAGGGATATTGGCATCAAACGAAAGAATCTCTTGAGAAAGATTGAGTTCATTTCTTCTTTCTCTGATTTTTTGCCCGACTGACTTTATTAACTTTATTTCCTTTTCATTTAACACGCAATAAAATTGCGCATTCAAAGAAATAAAAACAGACACATATTTGTGTTATTTTGATATTTTTACTATTATTGCTAAAGTATTTTAGAATATTACGGAAAACCGTAAAAAAACTCAAAATAAATATTTGAAATTTACACAAAATAAAAAAACCATTTATGAAAAATTTTATAAAACTTTTTGCATTATTATTCAGTAACCTAATATTAAGCCAAACCCAAGAGTCATCTTTTTCAAAAGGATTAAAAGACGGTTGGAACGAAACATTAAAAGAGGCTAAAAATATAGATATTTATAAAGCAGGAAGCCCTGACCAACAAAAATGCACAATCTCACCAGCCTACACACCAAATGACAATAAAAAACATGAAAAAGAATATGGAAGAGGTTACAGATGCGGAGTAGAACAAGCAACTAAAATAATTCCAATTTTACAACAAAGACTTCAAAATAAAACATTTGGTAGTGATATAAAAATCAACACAAATAATGAAAATATTGATTATTCTAATTCTGATAAAAATACAGATAAATTCAATAAGTATTCAGATGAATTTTCTAATTATATGAATAACATAAATAAAAATTACTCAAATGATTTACAATCGAAATTAATAGATTACGGGGAGCCAGTAACATATTATAATCAAAATGATTCATTTCAACAAACTCAAAACTATAATTACAACAGAAACTACACAAGTAAAGAGCTTGAATTAATAAAATTTAAAAACACTGAAACATTTGTTTTAAATAGTGGTTTTCGTTTTATGAAAATTTCTGAAAAAATTACAAATAAAACTAACAGTGAATTAAAAAAAGAAACAGCAAGAAATATTAAATATATTAAAAAGTTTAAAAATTACGATATAGATTCTTTAAAAAATGGTTGGTATGAAGCATTTTCAAGTTTTAATTATGATTTTTCAAAAAAAGAAAAAGGCAAAATAGTTGTTAAAAGATTTGTTTTAATAAATAACGGCAAAATTGAATATTATATTGGAGATTTAAATTTAATCTATAAAATTAATTACCAAAATAAAATTGATTATAATGAAGAAAAATCAACTTACTTTTTATCTTTTTTATATCCTGATTCGAAAACTAGTGATTTGGGAACTTATGAAATAACAATATTGAATAACCAACCTTTAAGTATTATACCTGAATATAAATACCCAAAATGTTTTACAGTTTATTCTAATGCTAATTTTACAAATAGAATTGTATTTAGAATTTTTGATAGCGAAAAAAAACACGAAGACACAAGGTTTATAACAAACTACAACTCTACGATTAAACCAAACTGCGATACAAAATACGGAGTTTACACTTTTTATTTACCTGATGGCAACTATAAATTTTATGCATTTACAGAAAATTATCAAGAATTTTGGTCAAACGATTTTTTAATAAAAAACAACTGCCATTTACTTAACTTAACTAAATAAAAACACAACTTAAAAGATACTTATGAAATTTCTTAAATTATTTTTAATCTTAACTCTATTAAGTTCCTGTAAATCAAACATGGACAAATGTATTGAAGAATACGTAGATGAAAAAGATTATACTTACAAAGAAGCATGTGAAATATGTGAAGAAATGCGACAAGACGCTCAAAATTAATCTTAATAACTAATTAAAATACTTACCCTCCAAAAGGAGGGTTTGTTATTAAGACACATTTCTATATGCATTATTAAACTCAGAATGTTTTAAAGTTAAATTTGGCGCCACACCAAACAACTGAACAAATCTACTTTTCATAAATTCTCTAAGTTCGTCAGCATAACTTGAAGTTGTTAAAATACAATCGTGTATAGTAAACACTGGAGCTTTACCTTTGTGTAATTTATCAAAATCTCTAGCAATATTATCAATCATAACTTTTGCCTCAAACTGAAAACAGAAATAAGATAATTTTTTATGACTTTCTTTTTTTGTCCATATTATGTCCTCGCAATCTTTATATTGCTGAACGTCTTTAAACTCATTAATGAATTTTAATACAGAAGGAAATAGCTCTTTAAAAACTAATTGTTCAAACTTATACAAAGATGTATTTGCAAATAGCATTGCAAGAACTCTTTTCTTTGAGAATTTCTTCAAATCTTCCATTTCTCCATCAAAATAATAACCAAACATATCTTTAAATTCGTGCTGGTAATATTTTATTACTTTATTAAAATCAACACCTTTAGATTCGTAGAATGCTTGACTAAAAATAATTTCGCTAATTTGCTCATATAATCGCCCTTTTAAAATAGAACTCCCAAACTGCTGAAGCTCTAATTTATCAATATCTCCCACAACTTCATCGAACATATAAGTGTATAGATTAGTATATTGGAATTTATTAAGAAAAGTTAGATTGTTATTTAGATAGCAATTCATAGATAAATATAAGAAATATGGCACCGAAGAGGAAATATCAATTTCGGCGAGAAATTCCCCGTCATATTGCAAGTATTCTCTTGATTTTTTTGATAATCTTGTTAAATTAGAATGTACTCGTCCATCGGTTGCAGTTTTTAAAGTTAGCTTGTGTTCGCGATTAAGAAAATCGATTAAATTTAACACATTTCTCAGGCGCTTTTCAGTTACTAAATCATTTGTTTTCAATATTGCTTCAAAAGGGTTAAAAACAGTTAATTTTTTGTTATTAAAATACTTCATCAAATAATAATAATGTGTTCTAATGTTTTCATTTATAGATTTATTAAAAATATTTTTAACTCTATTTACTAATTTATTATCTGTAATTGAATAAAGTTCAAAACCACTTTCAAAATAATAATCGGTTAATTTGTAACTAAATGGTTTTCCTTTAGTATACCTGTAACCATTCAATATATTTCCCGAAACTGGATAATTTTCAAGAAGAAAATCAATGTATTTATTGTAATTTTTACCAATTAATTTTTCGAGAAATTTTGAACTTAAACAAACCTGTTTACTATTGTTTTTTTTATTTCCATAAAACAAAACTAAATATACTATCAAGTAGACATAATCAATTTTTAAGTCAAAATTTGGTTTGTATTTATTAACTAAACTTTCAATGTTTAGATTTTTTGGTTTTAATATAAAATATTGATTCATAATTTTTTAATTTTTGGACATAGGTATTCCAGCGAGGGTTTTACAACGCTTGTTGTTATTTATGTATGTTAAGTAATTGTAGCGAGAAACCGCTAAAAGACACCTTATTTAAGCAACTGCTATAAGGTTTAGTTTATTGTAAACTTCAGATTTTGAATAATAGACACGTCTCCCTATTTTTTTAGCTTTTAAAATAGAATCCCTATTCCACAAAAACAATGTGGTTGTTGAGACTTTTAAAAGATTTGCCGTTTCTTCCCTAGTTAAGAAATCATTTTCTTTATCTGATTCTTTAGGATTTAGTTTGATTGCATCAGTAATTTTTTGCAATTCATTTTTAACAACGTCTGAAATTAGTTGTTGTAAATCTCCAACTGATAGTTGAACTAATAAATTTTCTTTTTGTAAAATCATAAATTATTGTTTTATATTTATGATACAAATAGAAGAACAGGGAAAATAGGGAAAGAATAGGGAAATTATTTTCTAGAAAAAATTTATGTTTTGATTTTTTGGTTTTTGTTTAATTATACTTTTATTATAAATAATATCATCATTTGTAAATAATTTAATTGTTTCCTCATAGTTTGAAAATGGATAATGTTTACCTTTATTATTATTTATGTCTTTGTAATATTTTCTAAATTGTTCTTTGTCTAATTTCACATTTAAAGATTGAAATTTAACAACTTCATCAAAATCAATTATTTTTTCTAATCTATTATCTCTGACTTCATTAAAAAAATCGAAAACGTAGAAACAATATAGTATAACAAAAGTCTCGACTTTTTTGAGATTATATCTCTTGATAAATTTAAAACCAAGTTCTGATAAAGAATTACTTGATAATATGTTTAATATATTATTTATATCATTGCTAGTAAAGCCTTTTTTATTTAAATATTCAATATAATCTTTTTTATCATCCAATAAACTATTATAAATTTTATTATTTCCTTCTTCATTTCTAGAAAGCGGCTTGCCTTCAAAACAATTTAAAAATAAATTATAGTATATTTCATTTAAACTATTTTCATAATCAATATCATCTTTTGAATAATCCATATCAATATTTATTTCGTTGATATTTACTAATTGTTTTAAGAGAGAAATCTTAAAATTTAAAACAAATTCATCATTTTCATTTTTATTAACAATATAAAAGAACTTATTATCATTAAATGATTCTAAATATCTTAATTTATATTTATCTTTATGATAATTTACAAATTCTAATTTTAATTCTGAATTTATTTGAAAAGAATTTTTAAACACCGTTTTAATTTTAATATGTTCTTTTCTTAAATAATTTAAAATTGCATCTTCACTTTCAATTAAGTTATATTTAAAATAAGAAATATAAACAGTTTTATTAATTTCACACAAACTTGTATACTCCTCTAAATACAAATCAAATTGTTCTTTATCAATATTAATTTTTAAATTTCCTCCAGTAATTAGACCATCTTCAAAGTCATCAGGATAACCATGTCTATAATTATCATTTATATATTTAATTAAATTAACTTTATCAAGTTCTGTAAAGTTAAATTGATAATTGACATTTGTAATAGTATTTAAATATTCAAAATCAATAGTTTCTTTTAAATAAAACTTATAAATATTGCTTTCTTTATTCTTGTCATATTTTAATAAAACTTCTTTTGAATAATTTTCACAAAAAAAATAATTGACATTATCCAAAAGTTCTGAATAGTCAGCAAGTATAAAAGCAATAAAGTCAAGTAATCTTTCTTCATTATTTAATTCTCTCATATTAACTGTTTTTATTACGATTTAGCAAACTCTATTAATGGTTTATAATTTTGATTATCCGCCTCTTTTAATGAATTTATATATTTTTCTCTTGTTTCATTAGCCTTTACTAGACTACTATTACCCCAAGTAAAATAACTCTCATTAAACAATTTAGTCATAATTAAATCAGCCATTAACCTGGAATGTCTTCCGTTTCCATTAGGGAAACAATGAACACTTACTAATCTATGTTTAAATCTAATAGCTATTTCTTCATTAGAATAAGTTTTGTTTTGACACCAATACAACCCATCATCTAACAATTGTTTTAACCCTATGCCAATATTATAACTTTTTATTCCAATATTTTTTTCAGATTTTCTAAAATCTCCCGCCCATTTCCAAACATCACTATACATTTTTTTATGCAAATCTGTTATGAATTTTTCTGAAAATAATTGTTCAGGTTTAATTTTTAACCGTAAAGTCCATTCAATTGCCTTTTGTATATTGAGTTGTTCAAACTCGTCTAATTCGCCACGTGTTGAAATAGAAGAAATTTTTAACCCTTCCATTTCTTCCTCGCTCAAAGACGTTTGCCCGTTAACATATTCTATCTTTAATCCCATAAATACTTAGGCATTTCATATTTTATTTCTTCTGTTTTTTGCTTTATTGCTTTTTCAATTCGTTCTTTAGAATTTTGTTGGTCTTCTAAAGTCATTGTAACGTGTGTACGACCTACAATCTCTCTTGCAATTTCATTCGCACGTTGCTCAATCATTTCCTCAATTGAACCTTTATTCGGCAAAAATCCATAAACTAGTTTCATATCTAACCCTCGAGCCAAATCTCTCAATGTGTTTATAGTAATAGTTCCGTTTGCTTCTCTTTTTTCCATATCCCCAATACCTTGTGGACTTATATTCATTCTATTTCCTAATTGGCGAAGTGACATTTTTAAAGATGTTCTAATGGATTTCACCCAGCCAGAAGAAGGCAAAACAACGTCATTAACTTCCCTAAAACATGAAAGTTTTGCATCTAATTGTTCTATTAACAATATTCTTTTTTTATCTTTCATAAGTTCTAATCTTGATAATCAACATACAAATTTAAACTTATAAATTTAAAAAACAAAATAAAAATCAACTTATAGATTGATAATAAATATTTTTTTTAAACTTACAGATTTAATTAAAGTTAAAAAAATCAACTTAAAGATTGATGAAAACAAAATAATTAAAATCGTTTTCTTAATCAAAATAACCCATTTCAACTATACTTGACGCTCGTTGTTCTCCGACTATACGAATGTATTTTATAAATTCTCGCTCTGTTTTATGACCTGAAAAGTGCATAATATCAAACATAGGCATTTTCTTTAAATACATATTTGTGCAAAAACTTCTTCTTGCAGTATGAGAATGAATCAATTCATACTTAGGAATATACTTTTTTATTTCTTTACCGCCTTTTCTATAAACACATTCAATCTTTTCATTGAACTTTAGAATTTCTCCTATTTTCTTAATGTATTTGTTTAAGTCTTTTTCTAATATTTTCTTTGGAGGCATTCCATTATGTCTTAAATCCATTATCTGTCTAATTTTTACAGTTATTGGACAGTTTACAATTGCTTTAGTCTTTTTTTGATTTATAGAAAAAAAATCTCTCCCGTTAATATTTTTAATAGATGATTCGGTTAGACCATTATAATCAGAAACCCTTTGCCCCGTGAAACAACCAATTAAAAACACATCTCTCGCAAGCTCGTAATGTTTTTTATCAGACAAATCTAATTCTAACATTTTATTTAACTCCGCTTCAGATAAATATATTGCAGTTGTTTCTTCAGGTGTTAAACTGAAATCTTTTATATTAAAATTAATATTATTAATTAACCTTTTTTGGTTAGCCTCCATTAAAAAGGTCTTAAGATTCTTTAAATGTTTGGAAATAGTATTTTGTGAAAAATCATTATCTTGTAAATATTCAATGAAATTTAAAACAAAAGTTTTATCAAAAGAATTAAAAGTTATTTTTTCATTGTTCTCAATTCCATAGTTTTTAACTTTTAATAACGTTTGCTTATAAGAACGTTTTGTTATTGGGCTTATCTCTTTTGATTTCAATTCTAAAAAGTCTTCACAAAACTCAAAAAAAGTAATAGGTTTAGAATTATCAACAACAATATTTTTGTTTGTATATGTGTCTAAAAACTGTTTTAAAACTGCATTTGTAATAATTATTTGTTCAGCTATTAAACGAGAATATTCTTTTTTAATAACATTTTCAATTTTACTTAAAAACTCATTAACTTCAACAGCATTAATAATATTAGACTTTGTTTGTTTTATTCTTTGTTTATCAAAATCCCAATCTACAAAACAAGATTTATAACCTGTAGAGTATTTAAATCTACTTCCGCCATAGGAAAAATGAAGAAAAATTAAACTTTCTTTCTTCTTATCAATTTCAAGGTTTTTAATTGCTTCTTTGAAAGCGAATCTAACTATCCCGTTTGAATTTTCAATTGTTTTAATCATATCATTTAAACTATACACAAATATAGTAAAAATATAATTAGGGTGTTTAAAAGGGTGCTTTAAAAATTCAACCTTCTTAAATTTAATTAATATAAACAACATTAAACAATAATCTAAAGCTTTAAATACAAGCTTTTTAAGTTTAAGTTACAATAATTAAGAATTTAAGAGATTTAAAATAAATGGTACTGGAGGTACCACTTAAGCCCCGACTTTGTCGGGGTTTTTTGTTTTTACTACTTTTTTAATTTCATAAAAAAAACCGACAACTTAGAAATTGTCGGTTTTTTACTTTATTTTAAATTTTACAATAATGGTAAAATTTGATTTTTTAACCTTTCGTATTCTCCTTGAAGAATTAAACCATTATCCAACAGCTTCTTATAATTATTTAGTTTGTCAAACAATTCATCTTTAGATAAATCAGAAAGCTTTTTTGTGTGAGGAGGAATAGGCTCTTCAATTTCAGTATCTCTAATTACATCATTTGGAGTTGGAAGTATTTCTGCAAAATGAATTACTTCTTCAGCTACAACATCTTCAACTTGCGACTCCACTTCTGTATCCGGAACTAAATTCACATCAGGTATAGCTACTCCATTTTTCAACACATCCAGTTGTTCTTTCGCATAGGTATATAATTTACGCGCTTGATTTTTTGGCAAATAATCAACCGTATGCGTTAATTCCGTTTTAGTTGAAAAGGTAAAATCAGAACCTAGCAAACCTTCTTTTACAAAAGTTCCAGCAATATCATCCCAATCATAATCCATAAATTCCATTGATAATCCTAAGTTTTTAGGTTTACATAAAATAATACGTTTGTTTGTGACAACAATACTATCTGGAAAAACTGTAATAGCTGGTTTTTTCTGAACAGCGATATAACCCACTTCTTCATTAGACATTAATAAATTTTCTAATTTAGACGTGATCTTCTCAATAGCTTTAGGATCTTGGTCTTCGTTTAATATTTTTTTTAAATTATCTATCATAATTAATTTATTGTAATTTATTGATGTATGTTTATCAAAAGTAATGCCTAATTTTCTACTTCTCGATACAATTATAAAAAAAAATTAGAATTACTAGAAGTGACGTTACATAATTTCCGATTGATTTTTTTTTGTTAAACTACTAAAAACCAAATCATAGGAATCATTAATTAAGGCGCATATCATTTTATCGTTTACATCGGAATGAAAACTAACAGTGTTCCAATGTTTTTTACTCATATGATAACCAGGTTTAATCGCTTCATATTCTGCTCTAAGTTCTTCTGCTTTATCTGGATCGCATTTTAAATTTAAACTTGGTTCGTCTTTTTCCCATTGTTTTAAAGAAGTTAAGCAAAACATTTTTCCGCCCACTTTAAACACCAAAGTATCTTCATCGAAAGGAAAATGCTCCGTTACACCTTTTTTTGATAGGCAAAATTCGTATAGTTGCTGAATGTTCATATTTGAGTGATTAGTGATTAGCTTCTAAACAATATAAAACAGGCTTACTCGGACTCGCGTCATTCTCAAAAGAAGCAATTTGTAAATTCAGTAAATACATTCCATCTGAAACCGAATCATCTATGTAAATCAATTCTGTAATCGTACAATCTAAACGGGCATCTTCATTTAATATGGTTGTGTCTTTCACATTCCAAAACGCTTTGTGCGCCAATAATTTTCCTTCGTCTTCTTCCCTATCCACACTTGGCAAATCGATAAGCAAATGTTTAATTCCGATTACTCGAATAAAAGTTGCCGCTTCTTCTAATAAATAGGGCGGATTCGTATGTGAATAGTTTTTAGATTTTTTTTCTGTTAGATTTGGGATGGTACGAATGATTATCGCTTCTGGAGTTTTGCCTTTAAGAGAATTTTCAATTTGACTTTTCGTAATGACGAAATCTTCATTTCTTTTTTCAGGTTGAACCGAAACCAATTCCGCCATAAAGAAAAACTGCTTCAAACATTGATTGATTGAATAAAATTCTGTAGTAATATGTCCTAAACACTCAGTATGCGTGCCATGTCCGTGCGGGTTGAAAAATATATTATTGAAATTCGTCGAACTTCCTTCAGAAACTTTTCCTATCCAATTTTCAAAAGTCACGGGTTCAATTACAGGTTTTTCAATATACCAAGCAATCGGATTCGCATTGGTATTGGATAATGGTAAGGAAATATCAATGGGTTTTGATAAGTCGATGTTGAAGTTGTTTATAGTAGCTTTCATTTTTTTTAACCGCAAAGCTCGCAAAGTATTACGCAAGGTTCGCAAAGATTTTTTTAAAGGTTATTTGCAATTCTTTTTATCCCGTCTTTTACTAATTTAACATTGAAATTTATAAGTAAACCAAGTTTACAATTTGTTAATTTTAAATACATTAATAATTGAGCAAAATGAACGTTATTTAATGCTTCAACAGATTTAATTTCAATAATTAATTTGTCTTCTAAAATAATATCTAATCTGTAACCAATATCTAGTTCTATTTCTTCATAAATTAAAGGTAACGCTTTTTGTTTCTCTACTTTTAATCCCGTTTTCTTTAATTCATAATATAAACATTCTTCGTAGGCACTTTCTAAAAGTCCTGGTCCTAAATTTTGATGCACTTTTAATGCTGCATCAAAAACAATTTTTGATAATTCGTTTTCTAACATAATAATTGATTTTGGCGTATATAATTTTTTAATTGCGAGCTTTGCGCCTCACTTTGCGAACCTTGCGGTTAGACTATTCCAAATTTAATAAAAATAAATCGGAAGCAATACCATCACTCAAAAACTTTCCTTTTTTAGTCGTTTTTAAAACATTATTTTCAATTATTAACAAATTGTCTGAAATATACTTCTCTGCTTGTTTCTGTAAATAATCTAAATATTTGGTTCCGAATTCCGTTTCAATTCTTTCTAAAGAAACACCCCAAATGGTTCGTAAACCGGTCATAATGTATTCGTTATACTGATCGGTTTTGGATAAAGTTTCAGTTTCTGAAGGTAAATTATTTTCTGCGATGGCTTTCAAATACAAAGAATTATTGGCGATATTCCAACTTCTACTTTGACCATTATAACTGTGAGCAGACGGACCGATTCCAATATATTTTTTACCCAACCAATAGGCCGTGTTGTTTTTTGAAAAGTAATCTGGTTTCCCAAAGTTCGATAATTCGTAATGTACAAATCCGTTTTCTTGTAATTTGTCGATTAAAATATGAAAATGTTGTTGGGCCAAATCATCATCTAAAGTCGGAATTGAACCTGATTTTATCATTTTATGCAAAGCCGTTTTTGGTTCCACAGTTAACGCATAACTGGAAATATGTGGAATATTAAAACTTAGCGCCGTTTCAATATTTTGCAACCATTTTTCGTTACTCATATCAGGCATTCCGTAAATTAAATCTATGGAAATATTATCGAAATGTTGTGTGGCAAATTCTAAACATTTTTTAGCTTCCGCCGAATTATGTGCGCGATTCATCAACAACAAATCGTCTTCAAAAAACGACTGAACTCCAATTGACAAACGGTTTATTGGCGAATTCGCATATTGAAGAATCGTTTCTTCATCCAAATCATCCGGATTCGCTTCTAGTGTAACTTCTGGGTTCTCAATTACTTTAAAATATTTGTAAACCGTATCAATCAAAAATCGTATATCATCAATCGTCAATACACTTGGTGTTCCTCCACCAAAATAGATAGTTTCAATCGTTTCGTTTTGAGATTCGTTTTTACGTAATTCTAATTCTTTCGCTAACGCCAAAACCATTTCGTCTTTCTTCTTCATGGAAGTCGAAAAATGAAAATCGCAGTAATGACAAGCTTGCTTGCAAAAAGGGATGTGAATGTAGATTCCTGACATTTTAATTAATTTTCAATGTTCAATTTGACGATGTGCCAATAAAAAAGGCACAGACATACTAACTTATTTATTTACTTCAAATAAAAGCACTTCGTTATTTGTTTTAATTATTCTTGGGTTAGAAATATTAAAATTATTCCAAGTTGATGTTGTTGTAATTTCATAATCTGCTTTTTCAGCAGAATCATTATATAAATTTCCAGATACAATATTTGCAGCATTTTTAATAAAATACAAATTATTCTCTTTTACAAATTCAGTTATTGTGGTTTCGTTTACATATTCTTTGTTTGTATATTTTACTAAATTATTTTTCAAAACATAACCTTCTCGGAACGAAACAGGAAAATCTGTTACTTGCCAATTTTCAATAATTTTCACAACAGCGTTATCCGATTTATTAATGTAAATATAGCCTGAATAATTACTTAAATAAACGCGCCTTGTGAATGTAGAATGATTTCGTGGAGAAGAAAACTGAATAACAAAAACTTCTTCATTGTTTATTTTTGTTGTTCCTTCAATGCTTAATAGAAACTTCTTAAACTTGTTTGTTTTTAAAAAAGGAGCATATTGAATAGGACTATTATACATCAATCCATGATATTCTTTAAAACTTTCTGTTTCAAAATTTTGATTCACCTTCCATTTTGTTTCCAATACTTTTTTCGTGTTTCTAAATTCACGATTTACATAACCTAAATCATATTGTTGCGCCGAAACATCTGCATCAACACAAGTCGTATCTGCAACTTTTATCAAAATGTTAGTTTTTAAATCCGAACTAAATCCTTTATCTGGATAATTTTTATCTAGACTTCCAATAGCTTTTTTTAGAATTTGATAAGGTGTATTTTTACTATAAATAACAACTTCTTCAATGTAGGTTTCGTTTGGTCTATCCTTAATATTTAAGTTTATAGAAGTTTTATTTTTTACAATTTCTTTTTCTTCAGTTGTATCAAGAATTACATCTTCATACTCATCAATTGTTGACAAAGTAGCTTTAGGAAAATACAGATAACCATCATGAAATTCACTTAATTTTCCTTCGATAAATGTTATCGGACTAAAAAGTCTGTTTTCTTTTATATTATTTATTTCGAGTTGTTTTGCAGAAATAAAAACATGATTATTCTTAAACTGTTTATTCAAAACATCCTCAAAAGAACCTTCCTTAATTGGAGTATTATGCCATTTATTTTGAAGAAAAACAGAATCATTAGTTGTTATTGCTGCTAAACTATACATTTTTCCTTGCAAAGCAGTTTTAACATAAGAACCCATAGGAACAAAATCTTCAATAATAGGCGTTTTTACAGATTGCAAATTGTTAGCAAAATGCTGATTGGCTCCCCAACAAATAATTTTTGCTTCCGGATTTTGCTTTAAATAAGCCAATAAATTTTCAGACATTTGCTTATCTCTAATATTGTCTATACCTGTACAATTGAAAGCACTTGTGAAATTTTGACGCGTAAAAGCATCTTCACCTAATGTTAATAATCCGTTTACAATTTGGGTCCAATAAAAATTTTCTTCTGAGTTTTTTTGCTGACTTAATTTTTGCTTCAATTTATTTAATTCTGAAGAAAAAATTGGATATGAAATATCACTTTCATCGAACATAGTAGAATTGGAAATAGATTCTAAAAGCAAACTAAAATCTTCCTTGTTCAATTTTATAGTGTGATTTATGCTTTTTGAATAACTAAATAAATCATTTGATAAATTTACAGTACCATTTACACTTGTAATTTGATGGTCAAATCCGAAAAGCTTTAAGTTCCCTTTATTGTTTTCAAAAAACGTGACAAAACTTTGAAACTCTTTTCTTTTTCCCCACATAGAAAACAACGAATTCCTAAAAACTTGTTTGCAATTTGCTCCTTCTTTAACATCTTCTTGTGCTTTCCATAAATCGTAAATTCCAGATTCAAATGCAATTACATTGAAACCCATATGCTCAACCAAATATTTTACAATTTCGGTTTTGGTTTCAAAAACATTGCCATCAAAATGACTGATTTCTCCAAGCATTACAACTTGAACATCTTTTAATTCCTCTTGTAAAAAACTAAAATCCTTAGAAATGGGTGGATCCGATAAAATTATACTTTTTGAAATGGTGTTTTGTGAAAAGAGTACAAAACTGAAAAATAGTAAAAAAAGAGAAAATGTTTTTTTCATTTGAAAATGATTTATTAGAACTAATAACTTCTATTCTAAAAAATTATTGTGCCAAATTTTTAATGTTCTTTTTATTTTTTCACTCTCGTTTCATTCTGTTTCACAAAAGCGTCCCAACCGGAATAACTCGTCGTACCAACCACTTTTCCTGTATTGAAAAAATGACAAACCGCGGCAGCTAAACCATCTGTAGAATCGAGATTTTTAGGTAATGTTTTTAGACCTAATAATTGTTGCAACATTTTCGCAACTTGTTCTTTACTGGCGTTTCCATTTCCAGTAATGGCCATTTTTATTTTCTTCGGTTCGTATTCTGTTATGGGAATATCTCGTGACAAACCTGCCGCCATAGCCACACCTTGCGCTCTTCCTAATTTCAACATCGATTGTACGTTTTTACCAAAAAATGGTGCTTCAATAGCAATTTCATCTGGATGATAGGTGTCGATTAACTCGATGGTTCGCTCAAAAATACGCTTCAACTTCATATAATGATCGTCCATTTTATTGAGTTGTAATTCATTTAATTGAATAAACTCCATTTTTTTATTCACGACACGAATAAGTCCGAAACCCATAATAGTAGTTCCAGGATCGATGCCGAGTATGATGCGTTCGTTTGACAAAATTTTTGTTTCAGGTTTAAGGTTTCAAGTTCAAAGTTTTGTTTCTTTGCAAAATGATTTCAAACAAAACTAAACAATATCTCACACTTATAATAAAACTGGTCATTGTTTTTGGTGCCTTTTATTTTATTTACGACAAATTAGCGCACGATGATAAACTGAGTTGGAAACAATTTTCAGATATTTTACAACATAAATTTACTATTGGCTGGATACTTTTTATGTTATGTTTTAGTGTTTTGAATCGTTTTTTAGAGATTTTGAAGTGGAAGAATTTAGTTTTAGTGATGGAGAAAATCTCTTTATTCACGGCTACCAAACAAGTTTTAGCAGGCGTTACTGCTGGTTTATTTACACCAAACGGAATTGGGGAATATGCAGGAAAAGCACTTTATTTTCCAAAAACAGAAACTAAACGTGTTTTGTTTTTAAACTTGATTTGCAACGGCATTCAAATGGTTTTGAGCATTATTTTTGGTTTGATTGGTTTGCTATATTTAGGTTACACGTTATACTTTTTCATATTAATCGGAATTGGGTTTTTAGTTTTAACTTTTCTTTTCTTAACGAAGAATGCAAATATAAAAGGCTATTCCATTGCTTTGTTTTTAGAAAAAATAACAGAAATTCCGAAGAAAATCCATCAGAAAAATATTTTATTAGCCATTACTAGATATTTGACATTTTCGCACCAATACTACTTTTTGTTTTTGCTATTTGGTATCCAAATTGACTACTTCACTTTGATGGCAACCATTACTGCTGTTTATTTTATTGCCAGTTCTTTACCTTCTTTTCAATTTTTAGATTTTGTAGTAAAAGGTGGTGTGGCGATTTGGTTTTTCGAAAAATTGAACATTGATGAATATGTTGTTTTATTTATTAGTACTTTTATGTGGTTGTTAAATGTGGTACTTCCGGTTGTCATTGGAAGTTATTTTGTGTTGATTTATAAAACGCGAGATGATTCCACGAACACTCAAAGTCACTAAATTTCTATGATTTTATTTGCGCTACTTTTATTCCTTTATGCGGCTTTGATTACTCAATTGGCTTTTGGCATTTCGAAAATGAATAAGCAAAACACAATAGAATCTTCTTCACCAAAAACTACTTTTTCGATAGTTGTGCCTTTTAGAAATGAGGCTGAGAATTTACCAATACTTTTAAATTCGATTGAGAAATTGAAGTATCCAACAGAATTATTTGAAGTGATTTTAGTAGATGATGAATCGGAAGAAAAGTACGATTTACGAAGTGCGATTTACGATTTTAAAATTATTCCAAACCAAAGGAAAAGCAATTCTCCAAAGAAAGATGCGATTGAAACAGCAATTCAAATAGCGAAATACAATTGGATTGTAACTACTGATGCCGATTGTGAAGTTCCTGAAAATTGGTTAGCCATTTTTGATGCAAAAATTCAAGAAACGAAAGCTCAAATGTGTATAGGTTCTGTTGGTTATGTATCTGAAACTGGATTTTTACACGATTTTCAAAATAATGATTTTTTAAGCTTACAAGGCGTGACAGCTGGAAGTTTCGGAATTGAAAAACCTTTTATGTGTAATGGTGCGAATTTCGCTTATGAAAAAACTTTCTTTAAAGACTTAAACGGATTTAAAGGCAACAATAACTTGGCGAGTGGTGATGATGTTTTTTTATTGCAAAAAGCTTTGAAATCGGCTCCTGATAAAATATCGTATTTAGGTAATTTGAATATCGTTTTTACTAAAAGTTGCGATTCTTGGAAAACCTTAATCCATCAAAGAGTGCGATGGGCAAGTAAAACTTCAGCTTATGCGAATTGGTATCCGAAAATTTTAGGAATTATTGTCTTTTTGACTAATTTAAGTGGATTACTTTTGTTAGTTGCGCCTTTTTATCAATTCGAATTAATAAAATTTACAACATATTTTTGGGTGTTGAAATTTGGAATTGATTTTATGTTCTTGAAATTTAGTGCTTCTTATTTTAGATTGCCTTTCAAAAACTATTTGTCCAGTTTTTTAGTTTATCCTTTTTTTACCGTTTTAGTTGTTGTAAAAGCGCTGTTCGGGAAATTTGACTGGAAGGATAGACAGTTTTAGCCCTGATAGTAGCGGCATCTTTTTGTTTTTGTGACCATTAAAAGGGAACAAAAACAAAAAATATAGCGGATAGCAGGAAATAGCTCCAAAAAAACTACTTCTTTTTTAAAACCACCGGCATTTGAAATTCGGTTTTCACAGGAACACCTCTTTTTATCGCTGGGTTAATTTTTGGAAAATCGGTTAATCGCAGTTGAAAAATACTGTCTAATTGTGGTTTGTTATACGTAATTGAATCTGAAATAATCGGTTCGAAATTCAAAGTAGAATTAGAAGAAATTACCACTTTTACTTGAATCGTATCTAATTGCGGAAACAATTTTGCGATGCTATCGTCTTTTAATTTCGAATGCAATTGCATAGAAAGCGTTTCGTAAAAACAACTTTGCTGACTGTCTTTATCCGTTATCGAATCGCATTCCGAAAAAGAGGGGAATTCGTCTACTTGCTCCCAATTGATTTTTTTGAGTTCTTGTTCTAACAACACCTTTTCGTCGGGCACTTTCTTATCGAAAAACTGGCACGATTGTAGCGAGAGTATCAAGAATAAAGCAATTACTTTGTTCATTTATTTTTTTATACTTTTAGATTTTCAAAAATACACTTTTATGGAATATATTGTATTGATTTTAGGAATTTGTTTACTGATTGGTGGAATTATAGGTAGTATTTTACCCGTTTTGCCAGGTTTACCATTATCTTGGCTTGGATTATTGTGTTTATTTTTCGTTCCTGGAATTGAAACCAATTATTGGTTATTAGGAATTACGCTAGTCTTAACTATAGTTTTAAGTATTTTAGATTATCTCATTCCTGCTAAAGGAACGAAGATGTTTGGCGGCAGTAATTACGGCATTTGGGGAACGAATATTGGCTTAGTGGTTGGAATCTTTTTACCGATACCTTTTGCCTTTTTAATTTGTCCGTTCTTAGGTGCTTTCATTGGAGAACTTATCTACAACTCTCAAGACAAAAAACGAGCTTTAAACGCTGCTTTTGGTTCTTTCATTGGCTTTTTAGCCGGAACTTTCATGAAAGTGTTTTATGCTTTAGTTTTATTTGGAATTTTTATTTGGATTACTTTTAAAAACTTAGAAATTTGGGTGAATTAAATTGGGATAAATAAAAAAAGCTCTTCAAAACTGAAGAGCTTTTTTTTTGCGGTCTGGACGGGACTCGAACCCGCGACCCCCTGCGTGACAGGCAGGTATTCTAACCAACTGAACTACCAAACCGTTGCTGTAATGCAGTGCAAATATAGAATTATTTTACTTAAAAAAAACAACCAAATTCGATTTTTCACAAACAAAAATTCAAACAAGCACCATCAAACTGATAATCAGAAACTAACAAAACTAATGAATGAACAAATAAAAAATAATAACGCTAAAATAAAAGCATTTAGAAGTAAAATTAGAAGTGTTTAGGATATAAAATTTTTCTTTATTTGAAAGTATTTACAATAAAACTAAGCTTGTTGTACTTGACTTTTAAAATTTTTCGAAGAATAAGAAATAGTGTTAAATCAAAAAAGCTTCCCAAAAATGGAAAGCTTTTCATTGGTCTAACTACTAAACCTTTCCCGATCTCTCGGGTAAACAACACAACTACCTTAATCTTGAACCTCAAGATATTTGGGCAAAAAAGCACTTCATTTCTGAAGTGCTTCCCAAATTTTGCGGTCTGGACGGGACTCGAACCCGCGACCCCCTGCGTGACAGGCAGGTATTCTAACCAACTGAACTACCAAACCGTTGCTGTAATGCGAGTGCAAATATACTACAGTTTTTGAAACCTGCAAATGTTTTGGCAAAAAATATTATATATTTTTTTAAATTTTTAGCCAAACTTCTGTTTTTCAACCAAATATGTAGTAATAATTTTTTCGAATTTTTCATCCACTGAAACTGGAACATACTTGATTTTGTATGCTGAACAGGTATTAGAAATGTTTTCGAAATAGTTTTTGACTACTTTTTCATAACTTTCTTTCATGTTTTCGGCAAATAAATTGACTTCTTCACCTGTTTCTACATCAATAAACTTTCGTGGTGTGTTGTCAAAATTGAAATTTAGCTCTGTTTTTTTATCATAAACATGAAACAAAACCACTTTATGTTTGTTGTGTTTTAAATGTTGTAAAGCTTTAAACAGCTTCTCATTATCTTCACCAATAAACATATCGGTAAACAAAACAATCATAGAACGGCGATGTACTTTTTCTGCAATTTGATGTAAAAATGTAATCGTATCTGTTTTTTTAGATTCTTTAGGAGAATTCAAAATATTTTCGAATTGATTCAAAATCATTCTGTGATGACGTTCACTTCCTTTTTCAGATGCGTAATATTCATAGGTATCCGAATACACTGAAACACCTATAGCATCTCTTTGTTTTTTAAGTAAGTTCATTAAAACCGCTGACGCTAATACAGAAAAACCAATTTTACTTTCAGAAAACAACTGATTGTCTTTTAACTTAGGATAATGCATAGAAGAAGAGTTGTCAATAATTATATGACAACGCAAATTGGTTTCTTCTTCATATTTCTTCGTATATAATCTGTCGGTTTTGGCAAATAACTTCCAATCGATATGTTTGGTACTTTCGCCTTGATTATAAATTTTATGTTCGGCAAATTCGGCAGAAAAACCATGAAATGGACTTTTATGCATACCAGAAATAAAACCTTCGACGATTTGATTGGCCAAAAGTTCTAAGTTTTTAAACTGTGATATTTTTTCAAGTTGCGATTCTAAATTCATATCGTAAATATATAGTTTTATTCTTGAAGTTAAAAAAGTTGCATAAAAAAAGGCTCAACTTACATTGAACCTTTTAAGTATTTATCTACTTAGCTATTATAACAAAGCGTCAATAGCGTCTGTATATGTTTTCTTTGGTGCTACACCAACTTGTCTTCCAACTACTTCTCCATTTTGGAAAACCAATACAGTTGGAATGTTTCTAACTCCGTATTTTGCAGCAAATTCTTGATTTGCATCTACATCTACTTTACCAACGATAGCTTTACCATCGTATTCAGTAGCTACTTCGTCAATAACCGGTCCAACCATTCTACATGGTCCACACCAAGCTGCCCAAAAATCTACTACTACTGGTTTATCTGATTTCAATACTACTTCTTCAAAAGTAGCATCTGTAATTGCTAATGCCATATTTTTATATTTAGTTTTTTTTATACTTTAATTATTATACTGCGAAAGTAAAAAATATATTTAAGGTGTGAAAAAAATTATGATTTCTTTTAACTATTAAGTAATTAGAAAAATCAATTTATAAGTTTTTTAACACTGATAATAACAAATCGCCCTTCAATCTTTTTGAATAATTCGGATTGATATACATGAATTCAATTTCTCTATTTTCATTTAAAACATAAACAGTTGGAACTGGCAAAAAACCAGGATTTTTACCTTCAGAATATTTTTCTAATTTAGGCTTTTCTCTTTTAAAAGCAATTCCTAAAGCTTGTGAAAATTTCCCATCACTGTCTGAAAAAAGCTGATAATTTAATTTATCTTCTGTTGTTGTTTCTTTTAAAAACTTAGGAGAATCCGGACTAACCGCCACAATTTGATAACCCAATCCAATGATTTGACTTTCAATTTCTTGCATATCCATTAATTGCGAATTACAATACGGACACCAACCACCACGATACACTATCAAAACCGTTTTTTTATTGAATATTTCAGATGTAGAAACTAATTTTTCATCTATCGAAACCAAATCTTGTTTTGGTATTTTTTCACCAATTAATAAAGGCGAAATATCTTCTGCTGTATCAGCAATTTGTGCCGAAGCAAATGATGTTATTGCTAAAAAGATTAAAAGAAACTTTTTCATAATTTTATTTTTAAATGATAATACAAATTTAGTGCCGATAAAAACAAAATTATGTTAGATAGTTTACTTAATTCAACTTAAAATTGATTTGCATTTTTTCTAAACCTTCTAACAACTCTTTGGAAATATTGATTTTTAATTTTCGACTTGGCATTTCGAGCTTATTTTTAATAATCGTTTCTTCAATTTCTTCCATCTGATTTTCTACGATAATTTCAGCAGCAGTTTCTATCTCATCATCAGAATCAATTACGGTTTCATCTTGAAGGTCTTCATCGATTTCAATTTCTCGTTTCACAAATCGTTTTACTTTTTCTAATTCTAACAATTCGAAAGTCACATTTAAATCGCCTTGATGGTTGGAAAAAAGTTCGTTCAATTTTGAAATTAATTGTTCTTTTAATTCTTCAACTGGCAATTGAATGGTAAGTTTTTTAGCAAAATCAGGCAATACATCTTGCAAACTTTGCATGTGCGAAAAGTTAATTCTCGGATCCGATTTTTTACCCGTTTCTTTATTTGCCCAACCTTCTTTAACGAAAATCTTAATAAACACAAACTGACTTTGAACCAAATAATGTCGAAATTTCAGGTATTCTTCGTTAAAGATTTTAAATTCGAAACTTTCTTCATAGCCTTCGATATTGAAAGTCGCCCAACCTTTATTTTGTTGTGTAGTTCTGTGTTGCACATTCGAAACAATTCCACCAAACGATAAATTTTTACCCACTAAAGGTTCTAAATTACTTAAAGCTTGCAACTTGGTATTGCAGAAATATTTCATTTCAAATTTATAATCGTCCAAAGGATGACCTGAAATATAAATTCCAACTACTTCTTTTTCTCTAGATAATTTCTCTAAAGTATTCCATTCTTCACAAGGTGGCACAACTGGTTCGGCAATTTGAACATCAGAAGCATCACCAAATAAACTTACTTGAGAAGAATTTTCATTTTCTTGAAACTTCGCACCGAAACGCATTGCTTTTTCCAAAAACGTAATATTATCACCATCAGAATGGAAATATTGCGCTCTATGCGTCTCTCCAAATTCATCAAAACCACCAGCTAACGCTAAGTTTTCGAATGCTTTTTTATTGGCTGCACGTAAATCGATACGTTTGGCTAAATCGAAAATAGATTTATAACGCGCTTCTTTTCTACATTCAACTATAGTTTTTACGGCATTTTCTCCCACACCTTTAATCGCTCCCATTCCGAAACGAATCGCATTATTATCGTTTACCGTAAATTTATAGAACGATTCATTCACATCCGGACCTAAAACTTCTAAGCCCATACGTTTACATTCTTCCATAAAAAATGAAACAGATTTGATATCATTCATATTATTAGAAAGCACCGCCGCCATATATTCTGCAGGATAATGCGCTTTTAAATAGGCTGTTTGATAGGCAATCCAAGCATAACATGTTGAGTGCGATTTATTGAATGCGTAACTCGCGAATGCTTCCCAGTCTTTCCAAATTTTTTCTAATATTTTGGCATCATGTCCTTTTTCTTCCGCTTGCGCGACGAATTTAGGCTTCATTTTATCTAAGACAGGTTTGTCTTTTTTTCCCATCGCTTTACGAAGTACGTCGGCATCACCTTTAGTAAAGCCTGCTAACGACTGCGACAGAAGCATTACCTGCTCTTGATATACTGTAATTCCGTAGGTTTCTGCTAGATATTCTTCACACGCATCTAAATCGTACGCAATAGGTTCTAAACCATTTTTTCTACGAACGAAAGAGGGAATATATTCTAACGGACCTGGACGATACAATGCATTCATCGCAATTAAATCTCCAAAAACCGTTGGCTTTAAATCTTTCAGGTATTTCTGCATTCCTGGCGATTCGTACTGAAAAATACCGACCGTTTCACCACGTTGGAATAATTCGTACGTTTTTTTATCGTCGATAGGAAATGTATCGGGATCTAAATCGATATCACGCTTATACTTTACCAGTTTAACGGTGTCTTTTATAAGCGTTAAAGTTTTTAAACCTAAGAAGTCCATCTTCAATAATCCAGCACTTTCGGCAACGGCATTATCAAATTGTGTAACGTATAAATCGGAATCTTTTGCTAAAGCTACTGGTACGAAATTCGTAATATCATCTGGCGTAATAATTACACCACAAGCATGAATTCCAGTATTTCGAAGGGAACCTTCTAATATTTTAGCTTGCTGAATAGTTTCTCCAGACAATTCGCCTTGATTAGCAATTTCGATTAATTCTTTAACTCTATCGAATTCATCAGAACGAACGGCTTTTTTTACGTCTTCTTCTTTTTCAGAAAGAAAACGTGCCAAATTCCATTTTCCTGGCATCATCGCTGGAATTAATTTGGCAATTCTATCTGCTTCGAACAATGGTAAATCTAACACACGAGCTGTATCACGAATGGCTGATTTCGTAGCCATTTTACCATAGGTGATAATTTGCGCTACTTGGTTCGAACCGTATTTTTTAATTACATAATCCATTACTCTACCACGACCTTCATCATCAAAATCGATATCAATATCGGGCATCGATACACGGTCGGGATTAAGGAAACGCTCAAAAAGCAGGTTATACAACATTGGATCAATATTCGTAATCCACAAGCAATAGGCTACTACCGAACCTGCTGCAGAACCACGACCAGGCCCAACTGAAACATCCATTTTTCTGGCTTCGGCAATGAAATCTTGTACAATTAAGAAATAACCTGGATAACCTGAATTACTAATCGTTAATAATTCAAAATCGATACGTTCTCTGATTTTATCTGTGATTTCTCCATAACGTTTTTTGGCACCTTCGTACGTTAAATGTCGTAAATATGCATTTTCACCACGAACACCTTTATCAGTTAAATCTTCTGCAACTTGAAATTCATCTGGAATATCAAATTTCGGAAGTAATACATCTCGCGAAAGCGAATAAATTTCAATTTTATCTACAATTTCTTGCACATTACTAATCGCTTCCGGCGTTTGCGGAAACAATTTTTTCATGTCATTTGTCGACTTGAAATAATATTCTTGATTCGGTAATCCGAAACGGTAACCCCTTCCACGACCAATTGGTGTTGCTTGTTTTTCACCATCTTTTACACATAATAAAATATCGTGTGCGTTGGCATCTTCTTTATTGATGTAAAACGTATTGTTTGTGGCAATTAGCTTTACATTATGTTTTCTAGAAAATTGAATTAGCGTAGTATTTACCGCTTTTTCATCTTCCTGATTGTGATTCATTAATTCGATATACAAATCTTCACCAAATTGCTCTTTCCACCACAATAAAGCTTCTTCCGCTTGATTTTCTCCGATGTTTAGAATTTTATTTGGCACTTCTCCGTATAAACTTCCAGTCAGAACAATGATATCTTCTTTATATTGTTTGATTAATTCTTTATCGATACGAGGCACGTAATAAAAACCATCTGTATATGCTTTTGAAGATAGTTTCGCTAAATTATGATAGCCTTTTTTATTCTTTGCTAACAAAACAATTTGATAGCCATTGTCTTTATTCGATTTGTCTTTGTGATTGTTACACACGAAGAATTCACAACCTACAATGGGTTTGATGATCGTTTCTGTTGGTTGTTCACCAGCCTCAACTGATGCTACATTTTTAGCTTCTGCTGATTTATTATGATTTAAAATCCCGCTCACGAATTGAAAAGCACCCATCATATTTCCAATATCTGTCAGAGCAACGGCTGGCATTTTTTGTTTGGCCGTATTCTCAATTAATTTCGGAATTGAAATAGTCGATTGCAAAACTGAAAACTGAGAATGATTGTGCAAATGTGCAAAGGCAACATCTGAAATATCTTCCAAATTTTCTGGTAAGATTTCAATATCTTTTGGAAGTTGTTGCTGTAATTTTTCGCGTAAGCTTGTCGAAGCTTGTTTTAAATTAACGTGTTTTAAACCAATTGGTTTTACCTCTGGATTGTTAGTTCTGAAAGCGGTGTAATATTCTTCAGAAACGGGTAATTCGTTGGAATTGAAATTGCCACGTTTTACTAATTCTAAAAAACATCGCGTTGTAGCTTCTACATCGGCAGTTGCGTTGTGGGCTTCTGCGAATTTTTCGTTAAATAAAAATTCGTGTAATTCTGTTAGAGTTGGTAATTTGAATCTTCCACCACGACCACCAGGTAATTTTAATAATAAGGCTGTAGTTTCCGTACACGTATCTAAAACGGGCATTTTGGTTAAATCAGTTGCAATTCCAAAACGATGAAATTCGCAACCCATAATATTCACGTCAAAGCCAACATTTTGTCCAACTATATATTTTGACTGCGATAAAGCGATATTAAATTTTTCTAAAATTTCACTTAAATCGTGACCTTCTTGAGCGGCTAAATCAGTAGAAATTCCATGAATTCTTTCGGCGTCAAAAGGAATATTATACCCTTCTGGCTTAATTAAATAATCTTGATGTTCGATAAGGTTTCCCATCTCGTCATGTAATTGCCAAGCAATTTGCACGCAACGAGGCCAGTTGTTGGTATCTGTAATTGGCGCAGACCAACTTTTAGGTAAACCTGTAGTTTCGGTATCAAAGATTAAATACATAATAGAATTCTAAATTAAAAACTCCTAAAAAAAGGAAGATTTCAAAAGTACAATTTATCTTTTTTTAAGGCAATTTTAGTTATTAACAAAAACAAAAAACCACCTCGTAATGAAGTGGTTAGATGTTATATATAAGTTAAGAAATTTTAGTAAGCTGGTACTTTATAAAAAGTTCCTTTATTAAAATTAACTACATTACCATTATCATCTACTGCATTGAAACTAAATGTTCCTGTGTAAGCATTTCCTTCAATTTTTTCAATTTCAACAACTCCGTTACTTTTCATTACACTTAATATTCTTACAGTTGCATTTGCATTTCCACCGTTAACTGTTACAACATCACCTGGCTCATAACCAGTACCTCTACTTGCTATAGTAGCACCAATTACTGCACCTGCCGTATTTGTAGTTATTCTCAAAGTTAATCCATTTCCTGAACCTCCAGTTGTAGTAACATTACTAGCATTCAAACTTGCATATCCAGAACCGTTAGCAACTACTCCTGCTAATTTATAAACAGGACCTTCAATTAAAGACGTCTCGTAAAACAACACTGTTCCTTCATTATTGTATGAATAAGAAGCACTTATGTTTGTATTTGAAGTTCCAAGATTATGAACTCCAACAGTATTAGGAACTTCAATAGTTACTAATTCTTTATCTGTATAAGCATTAATTGAAATTGTTCCTCCAGCATTAATTGTTACTTTTGAATCTGCAGCACGCCAAAAGACATTATCTTTTTCGCCTTGAAAAGCTGGTGAATTAGTTTTAACATCGTTTTCACAAGAAACCAATAATAATGTAAGGGCAAGTATTGAAAATATTTTTTTCATTTGTGTTTTTAATTTGAAAGATGTACAAATATATATTATATTTTCAAACAGTTGCATAAAAATTTAAAAAAAAATCATACATTGCATTCCCTCAAATTCAAATAAAATGAAGAAATATTTATTTTTATTATTGATTTCATACTTTAGTTTTGCACAAATACCTGCTTACTATAGTTCAATTGATTTTACTCAAAGTGGAAATACCTTAAAAACCGCTTTAGGAAATTTAATCACAACTACACATACCACAAAAATTAGTTATTCTCCTGGAGTTTGGAATGCACTTAAAGCAGCTGACAAAAACCCGAATGATGCAACAAAAGCTATTCTTGTTTATGGATATAATGATTTTGATGGCAATACTGTAAACGACAGAAACAGAGGCATAAACGACATTTGTAGCGGAACTAGTTTGTGTGCTTTATTATGGAACAGAGAACATTGTTATGCTAAATCACTTGGAACTCCAGCTCTAGTTGATGGCGGTAGTGGCGCTAGCAGTGATGCTGGTGAAGACGCACACCACATAAGGGCAGCCGATGTTACTTTTAATGCAGACAGAGGTAACAGATTGTATGCAGACGGTGAAGGTGATGCTGGAAATGTAGGTATTTATTGGTATCCAGGCGATGAATGGAAAGGTGATATAGCTAGAATGATGATGTATATGTATCTACGATATCCTACTCAATGTTTAGCTACAAATGTTGGAAGCGGAACTACTACATATAATGTTGATATGCCAGATATCTTTTTAGAATGGAATGAAGAAGATCCAGTTAGTCAGTTTGAAAAAACAAGAAACAATGTTTTAGAAGGTATTCAAGGAAATAGAAATCCGTTTATTGACAATCCCTATTTAGCCACAATGATTTGGAACGGGCCACAATCGCCTGATGCTTGGAACATTTTAACTTGTCCGACAACAACAACTTGGAACGGAACGGCTTGGAATAACGGAGTGCCAAATAAAAACGTAAAATCAATAATTTCAGGCAATTATACCTCATCAGGTAATTTAGATGCTTGTAGTTTAGATATTACAGGAACCGCACAAGTAATCCTACAAACTAACCATGTTTTTACAATTGTACGAGGAATTAATGTAGCTTCAACCGCGAATTTTACAGTTGAAAACAATGCTAACCTAGTTCAAATTAATAATAGTACAAATACAGGAAATATTACGGTTTTAAAAAATAGCGCAAACATATTACGTTTAGATTATACCGCTTGGTCTTCTCCTGTGGCAAATCAAAATTTATTGAGTTTTTCTCCACAAACATTAACAAATAGATTTTACACCTACAATCCAGGTGCAACAACTACTCCAACCGCATACACTGCAATTAACCCTTCAACAAATAATTTCACAACCGGAAAAGGCTATTTAATTAGAAGTCCTAATACTTGGTCGGCTTCTACTGCAAGTTCTTACAATGGGCAATTTACTGGTATTCCAAATAATGGAGAATATTTCAACCCCATTCAATTAGGATATAATTTAGTTGGAAATCCTTATGCAGCGTCTATTGAAGGAAGTCATTTTATTGCTACGAATAGAACTGTTGAAAACCTATACTTTTGGACACATACTAGTCAAGCCGTTGGTGGAATTTACACTGTAAATAATTTTGCTTCTTACACCACTTTGGGCGGAGTGGCTTCAGCTGCGGGCGGAGCAATTCCTGAAGGCTCTATAAAACCTGGTCAAGGATTTTACCTTTACACTTCAGAAAATGAAAATGTTTGGTTTCATAATGCTTTGCGCTACAACACTATGAATACTCAGTTTTTTAAACAAAATAATAGTGATGATAAATTCCGATTAAACTTATCCAGTTCAGACAAAAACTACAATCAAATTCTTGTTGGATATACAGAAAAAGCCACAAATGATTTTGATTTAGGTATAGATGGAAAAATATTCGAGTACGATGATTCCATGTTATATTCAATATTAAACGAGGAAAAATATGTGATTCAGGGAAAAGGCAACTTTTCAGAAAACGACGTTGTTTATTTAGGATTAAAAATCAAAAACAAAGGTTTGTATGCTGTCTTTTTCGAAAACAAAGAAGGGGTTTTTACTTCTCAAAAAGTATATTTAAAAGACAATTCAACAGGAAGCATTTCAGATTTATCTCAACCTTATTATTTCATGTCTGAAGAAGGAATTTTCAATAACCGATTTGAAATCGTATATAAAAAAGATAAAAACATAATTGTTGAAGAAAACCATGTAATTTCTATTTCAGATGAAAACTCGATTAAAATTTCTTCTTCTCAAAAAGAAATTTCTCAAGTTATTGTTTATGATGTTTTAGGAAAAGAAATTAAAAAACAGAATGGCAACACAACCAATTTTGAAATTCAATTAAACAAAAACAATCAAGTTTTACTTTTAGAAATCACTTTAAAAAATGGAACTAAAATACTCAATAAGATAATTCATTAAACAAAAAAAGTCCTGATAAACAAATATCAGGACTTTTTTTTAAAACTCTTATTCTTCTTAGTTATTTTTTAAATTTACCACTTCTTGTTCTGTTAAGACTCTCCAATTACCTCTTGGTAAATTCTTCTTGGTTAATCCTGCAAAAACAACACGGTCTAATTTAATTACATTGTATTTTAAATGTTCGAAAATGTTTCTTACCACTTTTACGTTAGAAGTTTTCATTTTCACACCAATTTCACTTTTAGCTTCACCTTCAATAAAAGTCACTTCTTCCACATAAACTTTATGTCCTTCAATAGTCACACCATTTTGAATTTTCTCTAAATCTTCATATTTCAAATTCTTATCTAAAGTCACTTGATAAATTTTAGAAGAACGTTGATTTGGCGTCGTAAATTTTCTAACCATATCTGGATCATTTGTAAACAATAACAAACCAGTTGTAGTTTTATCCATTCTTCCGATTGGCTCTAATCTAACATTTGAAGGTGACTTAATCAATTGCAAAACGTTATTTGCACCTTGATCATTCTTCTCAGTTGAAAAATTCTTAGGTTTATTTAAAAGTATGTATTCTTTTTTCTCTGGAGTAATGTTCACGCCATCAAAATTAACCACATCGGTTAATTTCACTTTGTGACCCATTTCTGTAACTACTTCTCCATTAACTTTAACATTACCACTTTGAATATAAATATCCGCATCTCTACGACTACAAACACCTGAATTGGCTACATATTTATTTAATCTGATTTCATCTTTATCAGATTTAATCTTAACCACTTGTTGTTTAGGTTTGTCTGTTCTATTGAACTTTGGAGCAGGCTTGTTTTCTGAAGAAAATGATTTTCCTGATTCGTTTTTCTTAAAATCTGGTTTTTTACTTTCTGAAGTTTTACCGCTTCTTTTCGCTCCTGACGATTTTCTCATGCTATTATTTTTTTGCAAAGGTAGTTAATTTAAGTTAGAAGTACGAAATTTGAAATTAGAAGTCCATCTAAAATTCATTAATTACTTAATTAACAGTAACTTTTGTCCGTTTTCAATGACAGTTGGTTTAATTAGAACAATGCAAATGACACCTGATAAAAGAATAATTTTCAACAAGAAATGTAATTTTATATAATCTACTTTCCCTTCCGATTTCCAAAGTTTCAAAACAAAAATAATAAGTAAAATGTAGCTGACATAAAAGTAAATATCCATATACCCTACATCGTACACGTTTATAAGAAAATACACGGGAACAACAGTAAATACTAATAATAATGAAATAATTTTCTTTGCGAAATGCTCTCCAAATTTCACTGGAATAGTTTGATAATTGTTAGATAAATCGCCTTCAATATTTTCTAAATCTTTAATCATTTCACGAATTAAAATAATCAAAAACAAGAATATGGCATGTGCAAAAATCACATGATAGAAATTCTTGAAATACATCAAAATTCCGAAAAAAGGCAAAACTGCTAATAAAGATGCCGTAATATTACCAACAAGTAGAATTTTTTTCAGCTTGTGCGAATAAAACCAAATGATGAAAATATAAACAGAATAAAACAATGCCGCTCGCCAAGAGATAATAAAACCCAATAAAGCCGAGAAGAAATTTAAAGTAAAATAGACCTGAAGTTGCGTTTTTTGACTTACTAATCTGTCTAAATAGGATTTTTTTGGACGATTGATGATGTCTTTTTTCGCATCGTAAAAATTATTGATGATATAACCTCCAGCAATCGCAAAAGTAGAAGCTATTACTAATAGAAATAATCTCCAATCCAAAATAACATCTAAGGCTCTTCTTTCTGGAGCTAAGATGTAAATCGCAGATAAATATTGTGCAAGCGCGATTACAAATACATTATAACCTCGAACCACAGAAAAGAAACTGAAGATTTTAGTAAGTAATAATTTAGAGTTGCGGCTTAGCATTTTTCTTTAGTTAGTTATTTTGTTTCAAGTTTCAAGTTAAATTAACGCAATAAAAAAAACGTTAAACTTGAAACTTTAAACAAAATTTTAGAACTGATAAACCATTTCTAATTTATAATCTTTTAATGATACTTTAGCTTTTTCGAAATCTTGCGTGAAACCTAAAATGTAACCGCCACCACCAGAACCACACAATTTTAAATAGTAATCGTTGGTTTCAATTCCGTTTTGCCAAATTTGGTGAAATTGCTCTGGAATCATTGGTTTGAAATTACTTAAAACCACTTTAGATAATTCCTTAGTGTTTTTAAATAACGATTTCATATCGCCTTGTAAGAAGTTTTCCACACAAGAATCGGTATATTTTATAAACTGCGATTTTAGCATTTTTCTAAAACCTTGGTCTTTTAAATTTTCCATGAAAATATTTACCATTGGAGCGGTTTCTCCAACAATTCCTGAATCTAATAAGAACACAGCACCTTTTCCAGTAGCCGATTGACTCGGAATGCCAGCTGCTTCGATATTATCTTTAGAATTGATAAGTATTGGTAAACTTAAATAACTATTTAATGGATCTAAACCAGAACTTTTCCCGTGGAAAAATGATTCCATATTAGAAAAAACGGATTTTAATTGCAATAATTTTTCTCTAGTTAAGTTTTCTAAAACGGTAATTTTATTCGTAGCATATTTATCGTAAATAGCCGCGACTAAAGCACCACTACTTCCCACTCCGTATCCTTGAGGAATACTAGAATCGAAATACATTCCGTCGTTTACATCGTTTTGTAAAACATCAATATTGAAAGTTACCAACTCAGGTTGTTCTGTTTGCATTTGCTTTAAATAAGCGACAAACTTCACTAAACTTTGGTTTGATTTTTTGGCTTCTTCTGTCGGATTTTCATCTGACTTCAGTGCGCCTTTGTAAAAATTATATGGGATAGAAAGTCCTTTAGAATCTTGAATGATTCCGTATTCTCCGAAGAGTAATATTTTTGAGTAAAAAAGTGGTCCTTTCATATGTTTTATTCTTTTATTTTATTTGGGTTTTGTCTGGTATCGAATACTGAAACAATATAAATTTTATTCTTTTCAATAATAAAGAAAACAGTGGTTTGCTTTGAAACTACACATTTCCTTAATTCTTCAAATTCAGAAATTGGAAACAATTCAGGATTTATCTGAATCAAATCAATATTTTCTTTTAATTTATTTAAGAACTTTTTACTTGTTTTTTCAGACCATTTTGAATTTAAATACTCTACTATATTTTTAATCTCTTTTAAACTTCTGTTTGAGAATTGTAATTTTCTCATTTCCAGCCTAATTCATTTTTTACTTCTTCGTAAGAATGAACTCGTCCATTTTTTATATCTTCTAAACCTTCATTAATTCCTTCTTTCGCATAATTTGGCAAATCATCAAACCAATCTTTTCGTTCTTTCTGAAAAATTTTTTTTATAGATTTTATGATTGAAGGATTCTCTGTTTCCAACAACAATTTCATCAACTCTAATTTTTCTAATTGAATATCCATTTTTGATCGTCTTTACGTAAAGATATAAAATTATTTTAAATCTTGTGCGCCATTTCCAATTTCATCGCAAATATACTGACCATTTTGACAATAGCCAACTAATTCGTCCTGAATAAATTGCAACACTTTTTCTTTTACATTCTCAGGATACAAAACATGTACATTTGCACCTGCATCTAAGGTAAAACAAACTGGAGTTTGCGTTTCGTTTCTGAACTTCCAAATTCTATTAATAATTTCCAATGTATTGGGTTTCATTAAAATAAAATAGGGCATTGATGTCATCATCATGGCGTGTAAAGTCAAGGCTTCACTTTCAACCAAGCTCATAAATTCCGATACGTTTCCAGACTCTAATAACGTAACAATTTTCGCAATATTGTCGTGCGCTTGTTCAAAACGTTGTTCGGCAAATGGATGATTGTGCATTAAATTATGTCCGACCGTACTTGAAACTTGTTTTTCACCTTTATCGACTAACAAAATCGTATCTTGAAAATTATGAAAATTTGAATGAATGTTAGTAAATTCTACACCAAATAAATCAGAACTGTTTTTTATGGTTTCATTTTTTCCCCATGCTACTACATTTCCGATAATACTTCTACAAGCACTACCAGAACCTAATCGCGCTAAAAAAGAAGCTTTTGCATGAAAATAATCATTTGAAATTTCAGGTTTTATGGCTTTTTCTAAACTCATAATATTCATAGCAATTGCTGCCATTCCTGAAGCAGAAGAAGCAATTCCAGAACTATGAGGAAACGTATTTTGTGTATCAATTGTGAAATGATAGTCTTTTAAATAAGGGCAATAAATATAAATTCTTTCGAAAAACTTTTGAATTTTTGGCTTGAAATCTTCTTTTGGCTGTCCTTCAAACAGTAAATCGAACGAGAAATTTTCTTTCTCTACTTTCGAAGTAATCGCTACAGACGTAATCGTTTTGCAATTTTTCAAAGTAAAACTTATAGAAGGATTTGCTGGAATTTGGTCTCCATTTTCCTTTTTTCCCCAATATTTTACCAATGCGATATTACTTGGCGCACTCCATGAAAAAGAAGCAGTTTCTAATGAATTATAATTGGAAAGAATAAAATCAGAATTAGAATACATAAAAAATATTTTTCACAAAGATAGAAAAGGAAGTTAGAAGTCAGAAGCATAAGTCATAACTTTTAGATATCTTTGAATAAAATTTTCAAATGAAAAAATATTTAAGAATTTCGTACTGTATCATTATTTGTTTGACTGTTGGTTTTTTCTCTGGAAAAATTACACAATCTTCTATTACTACTTGGTATCCAACACTTGTAAAACCAGTTTTTAATCCGCCAAATTGGATTTTTGCACCGGTTTGGACGATGCTTTACATTTTCATGGGAATTGCGGCTGGATTAATTTGGAACGAAATTGAAAACAAACAGAAAGAAGTAAAAGTGGCCTTACAATTTTTCATCCTTCAATTAGGATTGAATGCGTTGTGGTCTTATTTATTTTTTAGCTTACACAACCTATTATTAGCTTCAATTGAAATTATTTTATTGCTATTGGTTATGTTAGAATGCTATAAATTATTCAAACCAATAAATGCAACTGCGGCAAAATTATTTATTCCATATATTGCTTGGGTTTCCTTCGCGACTTTACTAACATTTAGTATATATTATTTAAATAATTTCTAAATTTTTTTTATAATATACTGAATTTTAACCATTTAATTAAAATATTTCTTATTTTTGGAAGTCAAACACAAAAACTTTCAATTATGGATTATTATTTACAATTTGCATTAATAGGATTAATTTTTGGAATCGTTGGCTACTTAATTGGTAAAAAATCTTCTGGTTCATCTGGTGGAAATTCTGATGAAAAATGGAAATTAGATTTAGACAATTGCAAACAAAAAAACGCTAAACTTCAAGCAGAAATTGATACATTAAAACTGAACACCTCTGCAAAAGCAAGTAATTTTGTTGGAAACGCGAATGAAAGCAATTCGAATTTTACTTTTGATGCCGCTGCTGCAAAAGCAGTTTATGGAAAATCATACAAACAAGATGATTTGAAAATTGTAGAAGGAATTGGTCCGAAAATCGAAGAATTATTTAAAACATCAGGTATTTTAACTTGGAAAGCGTTAGGAGAAACTTCTGTAGATAGATTACGAGAAATATTAAGCAAAGCTGGAGAAAGATATAATGTTCACGATCCAAATACTTGGCCACGACAATCTAAACTGGCTTACGAAGGCAAATGGCAAGAATTAAAAGATTGGCAAAACACCTTAGAAGGTGGAAGAGAAGTCTAAATTAGAAACAAAAAAACCTCGAAAATATCGAGGTTTTTTTATGCTTTATTTTTCTTAAATATTTTCAGCAACTATAAAACCACTGGTCCAAGCATTCTGAAAATTGAATCCACCAGTAATTGCGTCAATATTGACCACTTCACCAGCGAAATATACTTTTGGCAAGATTTTACTTTGCATGGTTTTAAAATTAATTTCTTTTAAATCAATTCCACCAGCGGTTACAAATTCTTCTTTAAATGTACTTTTTCCGTTGACTTGAAATTCGGCTTGCGTTAATTGACTCGCTAAACTATTAATTTGCTTGTTCGTCACCTCAGCCCATTTGTAATCTAAAGCAATATCAGAAGCCGTAACGATATTTTCCCATAAACGTTTTGGGAAGTCGAACGGACAAAATTTACCAATTAGCTTTTTATTGTGTTCTTCTTTTATGTCTTTTAATTTTTCAACAGCTTCATCAAAAGAAACCTCATCCAGCCAATTAACTAGCAAAGCGAAACAATATTTTTTATCATGTAATTCTCTGGCTCCCCAAGCGGAAAGTCGTAAAATTCCTGGACCTGAAAGTCCCCAATGTGTGATTAATAAAGGTCCGGAAGCAGCTAATTTAGAATTTTTAATTTTGATACTGGCTTGCGCCGAAAGTCCCATTAAATCTTTAATTCTTTTATCGGTAATATTGAACGTAAATAATGAAGGAACAGGTTCTACAATTTCGTGACCCATTTGATGCATCATTTCCCAAATTTTAGGATTGCTTCCAGTGGCTACAACAATTTTTTCGGCTACAAAAACATCGTGTTGGGTTTCAATTTTCCATTGTTCATCTTTATTAAAATATAAAGATTGTACACTTTGCGAAGTGAATACTTTGATTCCTAATTTCTTTACTTCTTTTTCGAAACAATCAATTATGGTTTGAGAATCATCCGTAATTGGAAACATTCTTCCGTCTTCTTCGATTTTTAATTCGATGCCACGTTTTTCGAACCAATCAATGGTATCACCAGAACAAAATTGCGAAAACGGACCTTTTAATTCTCTTTCGCCACGCGGATAAAATTTGACTAAATCGTTGGGCAAGAAACACGCATGTGTGACATTACAACGCCCACCACCAGAAATTTTAACCTTAGTTAAGCATTCTTTTCCTCGTTCGAGAATCGCCACACTAAGTTGCGGATTTTTCTCTGCAATATTTATCGCTGCAAAGAAACCGGCTGCGCCACCGCCTATAATTATGATGTTGTATGATTGCATAAAATTTGTTTCAAGTTATTTGTTTCAAGTTTCAAGTTTCAAGTTTCAGGTTTTTGTAACTTGAAACCTGAAACTTGAAACATTTTTATTTAAAGCGTTTCTTTCAACCATTTGAAAAATTCACCTTGCCAAACTAAAGCATTTTGAGGTTTTAACACCCAATGGTTTTCATCTGGAAATAGTAAAAATTTACTTTTGATTCCTTTTAATTGTGCGGCTTGAAAAGCTTCTTGTCCTTGTCCGATTGGCACACGGTAATCTTTTCCGCCTTGAATAATTAGTATTGATGTATTCCAATTGTTTACTAATTTAATTGGATTGAATTCATTGTAAGTTTTCTGTGCGATTTTATTATCTTTTTCCCAATATGCTCCTCCAGAATCCCAGTTCGTAAAGAAAACTTCTTCTGTAGTTCCGTACATACTTTCTGTATTGAAAATTCCACAATGAGAAATAAAAGTTTTAAATCTGTTCTTATGAATTCCCGCTAATTGAAATACTGAATATCCGCCGTAACTCGCACCAACAGCACCAATTCTGGTTTTATCTACATACGATTCTTTAGAAATATCATCAATGGCTGATAAATAATCGTCCATAACTTGTCCGCCCCAATCTCCTGAAATTTGTTCGTTCCATTTTACACCATGACCAGGCATTCCTCTTCTATTTGGTGCTACCACAATATAACCTTGAGAGGCCATTACTTGAAAATTCCAACGGAAAGAATAATATTGCGATAAAGCACTTTGCGGGCCACCTTGACAATATAAAAGGGTTGGATATTTTTTTGTTTTATCGAAATTTGGAGGTAAAATTACCCAAACCAACATTTTTTTGCCATCAGTTGTTGTTACCCAACGTTTTTCTGAAGTACATTTTGCAATTTTTGAATACGCTTCATCATTTACATGTGTGATTTGTTTCCAAGATTTTGCTTTTAAATCATATGAAAACACTTCAGTTGCCATGTTGTGAGTTGTTTTTGTTACTAAAACTGAAGTTCCTGTAAAACCTACAATTCCATTTACGTCAAAATCACCATCAGTTAACTGTCTTACTGTAACTGCAATTCTTGTTACACCAGGAAAATTAACTTCAAACAATTGTTTTGTTCCTAAAACTGGCGCAATGAAATAGACTTTTTTACCATCATTACTCCAAACAAAACTTTCAACCGTTCCGTCCCAAGCCGCAGTTAAATTAATATCCATTCCTTTAAAACGAACGATGATATCATTTTTATCGGCTTCAAAGCCATCGCGTTTCATTTGCAACCAAGACAAATCGCCTTGTGGTGAAAATGATGGATGTGTATCGTAACCTAAATTACTTTCTGTTAAATTTTTAGTTGTTTTTGAAGCTAAATCGTACTCATATAAATCGGTATTTGTACTTGTAGCATAAGCTGTTCCTGCTTTTTTCTTGCAAACATAAATGATTTTACTTCCATCTGGCGACCAAATATAATCTTCATCACCACCATGCGGTTTTTGAGGAGAATCATAAGGTTCGTTTGGCATGATATCTATGAAAGCTGCATCTTTTTTATTTTCAGAATAGCCAACATGATTATGCGTTCCGTCATTCCAAGTATCCCAATGACGATAATCTAAACTTTCATAGACTTGCGCCGTAGTTTTAGATAATTCTGGATACAAATCTGAACCTAATAATTTTTCAACTTTTACGGCTTTATCAACTAATTTTTTAGAACCATCTTTAGAAATATTTTTATCAACTACTAACCCTTCTATTGATTCTAAAAGTGTTTCTTTTCCACCACCAACTGGTACTGAAAAATATTTAGAATTTATTTTATTTTCTTGAACATTTGGCGTTCCAACTTTATATATTAATGACTTCCCATCTTTAGAAATACCAATTGGAGTAACTCTACCTAATTGCCATAATTTTTCTGGCGTCATGATTTGTTGCGCATTTGAACTCATACTTATTACACTGAAAATGAAGAAAATATATTTTTTCATACTTATAAATTTTAAAACGAGGTTAAAAGTAGCACTTTTTTGAAAAAATATAACTATTTTCACGCTCTAAAATAAATATGTTTTAAAATCGCCACAAATGGAAGTTTGTTAATTCAAATACCCATAAATAAAAGGCGATGCAATTCATATCTACTTCTAAAAAATAAATTTACTTTTATGAAAAATAATAAACTATTCATACTAATCATCATATCACTAATTATTGGTGTAACTTTAGGTGGAATTGTACATTATCAGTATCCTGATTCAATTGATTCTTTCTCAAAAAACATAAAATTACTTGGTACTGTTTTCATTCGTTTGGTTCAAATGATTATTGCGCCATTAGTGTTCTCCACTTTAGTAGTTGGAATTGCTAAAATGGGCGACATGAAAATGGTCGGAAGAGTTGGAGGAAAAGCCATGGCTTGGTTCATTTCTGCTTCTTTAATTTCGTTATTATTAGGATTGGTTTTGGTGAATTTTTTCGCACCAGGGAAAGGAACTTCTATACAATTAGATGACACATCTGCGGCGTCAGAATTACTAGAAAACTCTAAAGGTTTCTCCTTAGAAGAATTCGTAAAACACGTTATTCCTCGTAGTTTGTTTGAAGCATTTGCCACCAATGAAATTTTACAAATTGTAATTTTTTCTATCTTATTTGGTGTGGCTTTGGCAGCATTCAGCAAAAAAGAAGCAAAACCAATCATCAAATTATTAGACACAACGGCTCATGTAGTTTTAAAAATGGTTTCATACATTATGTGGACGGCGCCATTAGGAGTTTTAGGTGCGGTTGCCAGCGCAATTGCGAAACACGGTTTTGAAGTTTTTGAACTTTACGCTAAATATTTAGGTGCGTTTTTAGTCGGAATTATTGTGCTTTGGTTGATTTTATTGACTGTTGGCTATATCATTTTAGGAAAACGATTATTTGTATTGTTACAACGAATTAAAAGTCCTTTGTTAATTGCTTTTTCAACTACAAGTTCAGAAGCGGTTTTCCCGAAAATGGTAGAAGAATTAGAGCGTTTTGGTTGTCAACCTAAAATCGTATCGTTCACATTACCTCTAGGTTATTCTTTTAACTTGGACGGAAGTATGATGTACATGACCTTTGCCAGTATTTTTATTGCTCAAGTTTACGGAATTGAAATGACGGTGCCAGAACAACTTACCATGCTTTTGGTTTTAATGCTAACTAGTAAAGGAGTCGCTGGAGTTCCAAGAGCTTCATTAATTGTTGTGGTTGCTACTTGTGCGATGTTTGGTATTCCGCCAGAAGGAATCGCTTTAATTTTACCAATTGACCATTTTTGTGATATGGCAAGAAGTATGACAAATGTATTAGGAAACGCACTTTCAACAGCAGCAATTGATAAATGGGAATCGAAACACGAAGCGAATAATGAAATCGCTAACGACTAAAGGTTTTCAAAATAAACACGGAAAATAAATAGCGATACATAAGTTACCGCTAAAAAAATAAAACAAATGAAATTTAATTCAGACCTATTCAATATTTTAAAATCGAACTTTTTTATACAAGCTCAAGAAATTGACCAAGAATTTAAATGGACACAACTTTTTAATCCAGAATTTTATATTAATTTAGAATTAGGTGGTGTTCCTATTGGGATTTACGTAGTTTTATTTATCATTTTTGCTGAAACAGGTTTGTTCATTGGGTTTTTTCTTCCTGGAGATAGTTTGTTGTTTTTATCAGGAATATATGCTGAAGGTTTATCAGCACCTTTAACGTTTTTACCACAAGGTTATTCACCTGTGTTTATAGTCGCGACTTTAATCGCACTATCTGGAATTATAGGAAATATTTTTGGATACTGGTTTGGATCTGTTTATGGGAAAAATTTATATCAAAAAGAAGATGGCTTTTTCTTCAAGAAAAAATACTTATACCAATCAGAAAGTTTCTTTCAAAAACATGGTGGTGTGGCGATAGTTTTCGCGCGTTTTTTACCAATCGTTAGAACATTCGTACCTATTATTGCTGGAATTGTTCACATGAAAAAAAGCAAATTCATGTTTTATAATGTATTGAGTTCTATTTTATGGTCATTTATTTTAGTTTTCTCTGGTCACTATTTATATGGCTTATTTTTAGAAAGATTTGATATCGATTTAAAACATCATATCGAAAAAATTATCATTATTTTAGTTGTTGCTACAACGCTACCTTTAGTAATGAAAGCAATAAAAAACAAGAAATTAGAAAGTCTTGATGAAACTGGCGATGAGTAGTTTGAACTAATTTCTCTTAGAAAAATAAGTTATGCAATTAAGCTATTGGGAAATAAAAAATTGGTTCTCCAATGTTGATTACACCATTGTTGGAAGCGGAATTGTCGGTTTACATACGGCAATTCGCTTGAGAGAACGATTTCCTAATGCTAAGATTTTAATTTTAGAAAGAGGCATTTTACCGCAAGGTGCGAGCACCAAAAATGCTGGTTTTGCATGTTTCGGAAGTGTATCTGAAATTATTGACGATTTAAAATCGCATTCTGAAGAAGAAGTCATACAATTAATTCAAAAAAGATTTTCGGGTTTACAATTACTTCGTAAAAACTTAGGTGACGAAGCCATAAACTACAAACCTTTTGGTGGTTACGAATTGTTCTTAAAAGAAGACGAAGCCCTTTACAACGATTGCATTTCCAAAATTCCTTTCATAAACGATATTGTTCGTCCGTTATTTAAGTCGGAAGTGTACTCAAAAGTTTTCGATAGATTTGATTTCAAAAACACCTTTGAATATTTAATTTTCAATGAATTTGAAGGTCAAATTGACACAGGAAATATGATGCAGGCGCTATTAAAAAAAGCCATTCAAAACAATATTCTTATTTTAAACAATCAAACGGTTTCAAAACATCAAGATTTGAATGATGGTGTAGAAATTATAACAAACGACGTAACTTTTAAAACCAAAAAACTACTTTTTACTACGAATGGTTTCGCTGCGGAATTGACAAATAATGAAGTCAAACCAGCTAGAGCACAAGTTTTAATAACGAAACCCATAGAAAATTTACATATCAAAGGAACATTTCATTTAGATCAAGGGTATTATTATTTTAGAAACATTAACAATCGCATCCTTTTTGGCGGTGGAAGAAACCTCGATTTTGAAGGCGAAACCACAACTACATTAGAAACTACTGAAATAATTCAAAATCGCTTGCAAGATTTACTAAAAAATGTAATTTTGCCTAACACTCCTTTTGAAATTGAACATCGCTGGAGCGGAATTATGGGCATTGGAAATTCAAAAAAACCAATTGTACAACAAATTAGCAACCATGTATATTGCGGTGTCAGAATGGGTGGAATGGGCGTTGCCATTGGCAGCTTAATCGGACAAGAATTAGCAGATTTAATATAAAATTCATGAAAAAAACTTTACGATTATTTTTATTATTATTATTAACTAATATTGCTTTTTCACAAACAGCAACTTTTGATATTTCCGGAAATCTTACAATTAACGGAATCTCTGGTATGTGGTGGTCTTATAAATATAAGCCAACTGGAACATCAAACTACATACAAGGTCCACAAATCCAAAACTCAAGTAGTGCAGTAATAAAACTCAATCCATTTATATCTTGGGACATAAGTGTTGGTTATTACAATATTGCTGGGTACTATACATGGGGTTCAGACTACACAACAAATAGCTCCTATCAAACAATTGCACCTAAAACAACAGGCTATAATTTTAATTTTGATACTTCTGCTTTAGATGAAGGTTGGCGAGGATATAGATTACAAAACACAACTGCATTAAATAATTCTAATATTATTGAAAGTAATTATATCACCTATGGAAATACTGGAAAATCATTATTGTGTTTTTGGCAGTCAGGCTATGGCTCACTGCTAGTTTCCCCTAAGATTTCAGATTTAGCAACGGACAAGAAATTTTCAATTTATGGTAATGGTTATCAAGGAAGTTATAGTGTCGTTTTAGGAACTATGTCTAATCCTTACGACCAAACTACTTTTCATCCTTTAAAAACTGTAACACTTCAAGGCCCTTCATTTCAGAAAGTTGAAGTATTTATGAATAACTATACAGGTTCAGATAATTACATTGCAATTAAAACTAATGGTAATGGTGGTGATGTTTATTTTGATAACTTTAGTTATGAGCAATCTGTAAATTGTTTCGATAACACTAATTTAAATGTTACTAACGTTGATGAACACAATGCCACAATAAACTTTAATGCGGATGTTGCACAAAATTCTTGGGAGATAAATTTAAAAAATGTTACCAACAATATAACTGAAACTTTTACAGTAAATAGCAATACTTATATTCTACAAAATTTAACCGGAAATACATCATACGAAGTTAAAGTAAGAGCAAACTGTGCTCCAAATCTATATTCAAATTGGACACCAATACAATCATTCTCAACAGTCTGTTCTCAAATTTCAGCAGGTTATGAAACTTCATTTCTAGAAAAACCTTATATAGATCCATGTTGGAAATTGATAAATAATGGTATTTATCAAGCTCCGATTGGTGGAAACACAAATGTAACCGCAAGAACAGGAAGCAAGTACATCAGAATACAACAAAATTCTACAACCCAAGCAAATTATTTAATAACACCTTATATCAATGATTTAGATACTAATAAAAGAATCAAATTTTATTTAGTATCTGATGGGAATGGTGATTATATTGAAAACACATTAACAATTGGGACAATGTCCAATCCAAATGACGCTACAACATTTGTTCCAATTAAAACCATTTCGCCTCTTGAAATGAATGAAGTTAATGGATTTCAAGTAAACAACTATTGGAAAGAACATATTGTATATTTTGACAATTATAACACGAGTTTAAATCATAATTATATAGCTATTAGAGGCGATATTTCACAATATAATTCTATTTTTCATATAGATGATTTCAAATATGAAAACACACCTATTTGTAAAGAACCTGTAAATTTACAAAATGAAAAAATTACCTATAATTCAGCTGTTGTAAAATGGGAAAATTACAACAATATCAATACTGGTCAATGGGAAATACAATATGGAATTAGTGGATTTACTATTGGCTCAGGAACAACAATTACTACAATTACAGATCCAACTACTTTAACTAATTTATTACCTGATACTACTTATGATTTTTATGTAAGAAGTAAATGCGGAACTAATTATAGTAATTGGTCAGATCGAGGCACATTTAAATCAAAATGTGAAGGTTTTACAATTGGATATACCGATAATTTTGAAAGTGGAAATTTCGATACCAATACTTGTTGGTCTAGATTAACAGCACCAATTAGAGAAGACTTCTTTTCAGCTGATTCTCAAATATCTTATGTACCTGCTGTAAATAATCAAACACATTCGGGAAGTAAATCAATCAGAGTACATCATACCTCATCCTATCATGTTTTAAATAATATTTCTAAAAAAATATTAGTTTCCCCAAGATTTTCTGATTTAAACAATGAAAGAATAATTTCATTTTGGGGATATTTATCTTCAACTACTGTAAATGCAATTCAGGTAGGAACACTTTCAGATCCAGATGATTATTTAACATTTACTCCATACAAAAACATCACAACGAATTTAACCATAAACCAGTGGAATAAGTATGTTGTTGATTTTTCCGAATATTATGGCTCTGATAAATTTATTGGTATTAGATTAGTAAACACTACAACTTCAAACAATGTATTTTATATTGATGACTTTGAATATTTACTTAATGATTGTACTAAACCAAGTTCATTAAGCGCAACACAAACAAATTCTGACAGTGTACTATTAAATTGGAACACCAATAATAATAATAATCCAATAAATTGCGAAATTGAATATGGGCCAGTCGGATTTACACCTGGTACCGGAACTCTTGTTTCCACTACAACTAAACCATTTACTTTATCTGGATTAACAACTAATACGAGTTACCAATTTAGAGTCCGAAATTTATGTTCAAGCACAATTAATTGGAGCGAATTATATAGTTTTAAATTATCATGTTATGTTAACAGTCCATTTAATGAAAATTTCGACCAATATAACGCCACTAATTATGAGTATTTAACAAACTTTTGTTGGACAATTAATACAGATTCCAACCAAAGCATGGGAGGTGGAGTAACTAGTAGACATATAAATAATTATACAAGTTCACCAAATGCTGCATATATAACAAATTATAATACAGAGAAAGACATGTTTCTTATTTCTCCATATTTAGCAGATTTTGATAATAACAAAAAAATTAAATTTTGGGTTTTCAGTACTAACAAACCAATAACAGTAGGCACAATAAGCAATCCTTTAGATTTAAATACCTTTGAAGCATTTCAACAATTTCAATTAACAGACATTCCGTTGAATGGAAAAGAAATTCTAGTAGATTTTTCAAGTTATACAGGTTCGAACAAAATGATTGCAATTAAAGTTGATAGAAAACTAACAACAAATAACGTTCAATCAGTTAGTATCGATGATTTTAAATATTCAACTATAAATACATGTAAAGAACCCGTTAACATTCAATTTTCAAGTATTACTAATACCGCAACAAACATTAAATGGGATAATTTAAATGGAGAAAATGTACAAATAGAATATGGAATTCAAGGTTTCACTATTGGAAGTGGTCAAATAGTAACTACTACTCAAAATGAAATTTTAATTTCAGGATTAAACGAATCAAGCACTTATGATTTTTACTTTCATACCATTTGTAATGGAAATAATTCCGACTTAATTGGACCGAAAATAATCAAAACTACTTGTCAGCCCTACTCAATTCCTTGGTTGGAAAATTTTAATCAATTAAGTGCTTATGGAACTAATATTTTACCATCATGCATGAACGTTTTAACACCAGGTTTTATATCCAAAAACACTAATCAAACTATTTATTCAAATTCATTTTATAATCCTGACCAACTCTTAACCGGTAATGGTGATACATCATATATATGGTGTAATTCAAACGGAAAACCAACTATAACATCTCCATCATTTAATTTAATTGCAGGTGTCTGTTATAAATTTAGCATCGACGCGAGAAAAGCATACGAATATGATTCTCAAGGAATTAGTATTTCAGTTGGAAAAGGTAATGAGACCCATTATATGGAATCTAGTTTGTCAAGAAATGGAATTCTTAGCGAATACGATTACAATACAAATTCATTTTTCTACACACCAATTGAAAACGGAACATTTACTTTTCTTATAACAACAACTAGTGGATCAGCTACTAGCAATATTGTTTTAGACAATTTCAATCTTGTTGAAGGATATAGTAACCTAATAAGTAATCCTGTAATTTACAACAACAACTTCACTAATAATGAATTGATTTTAGAAAAAGCTACAAATTCAAATATTATACAAACAACTATTTTAGGGAATTTAAAATTAAAAATGAATGGTGGAACAACAATAATTGAAAATTTTAACGGAAGCGATTGGCGAAAAAATCAATCAAGCATATCAAAAATAAATTTCAAAATAAATGCGCCTACAGTAAATCCTTTAGTATTAAAATTTGATTTAAAACAAACTTTCAATACCAACAATAACGAATCTTTGTTTAGAGTTGTAGTAAATGGAAATCAAGTTGGAAATATTATTATGCCAACAACTAATAATTCTGATAGTTATCTTACACATGAATTTGATTTATCAGCATACAGAAATGATGATGTTTATATCTCATTACAACACATTGGAAAATCAGGAAGTGGAACAGGTGACAATGCTATAATTGACAACATAGAAATTACTAATTTTTTAAGTTCTGAAGAATTTAGTTTTAAGAATTTAAAAGTATACCCAAATCCAACAAAAGATTTAATCAATATTCATAATTTTGATGTTATTAATAGTTATGAAATTACAAATATAAGTGGTCAAGCAATTGAAAAGAAAACAATCGAAATGAATGATTTTCAAATTAATATTGATAAGTTACCTACAGGAATTTATCTATTAAAACTTAATTTAGAAAACAACTCAAAAACGGTAAAAATAGTTAAAGAATAAATGGCAATAAAAAAAACAACTCCAAAACCTAAAGCAAAACCAACAAAACCTAAAAGCACTGAAAAAAAAGGATTTTTCGGTCAATTCATGCGTTTCTTCTGGAAGGCTTTTATGTGGTTTAATATTATCAGTCTGTTTTTTGTAGTATTATATAAATTTGTTCCTGTTCCATTTACTCCATTAATGGCGATTCGTTATTTTGAAAATTCTGCAGATGGAAAAGACATTGAAACCCAACACGATTGGGTGCCATTAGAAGATATTTCTAAAAACTTACAAAAAGCAGTAATTGCTAGTGAAGATGGACGTTTTTTCGAACATAGTGGTTTCGATTTTAAAGCCATACAAAAAGCCGCAGTTGGAAACTTCAAAGGAAGAAAATTAAAAGGCGGAAGCACAATCACGCAACAAACCGCTAAAAACGTTTTTCTTTGGCAAGGAAGAAGTTATATCCGAAAAGGATTAGAAGCGTATTATACTTTTTTAATTGAACTCATTTGGGGAAAAGAACGCATTTTAGAAGTCTATTTAAATAGCATCGAAATGGGCGACGGTATATATGGCGCTCAAGCCGCAACACAACATTGGTACAACAGAGACTGCAAAAGTTTAACGCGAATGCAAGCTGCAGGAATTGCTGCTATTTTACCAAACCCGAGAAAATTTAAACCTAATGGTTCTGCTTACATTAGTAACAAACAAGCAAAAATTGCCCGATATATTTTAATGACTAAATTAAAATATTAATAAAATCTTAAGATGAAAACTGTATTAATAACTGGTGCTGGTGGTGGAATTGGCAAACAAACTTCATTGTATTTTGCTAAAAATAACTGGAACGTTATAGCCACATTACTTTTTGCAAGCGAAGGTGAAGATTTCAAAAACATACCAAATATATTTTGCTATGAAATGGATGTCACTTCAACTGAAAGTATCGCTTTGGCAACAGAAAAAATACTACAGAATCATCCCAAAATTGATACCATAATTAATAACGCCGGAATGGGCTACAGAAGTTTCGTAGAACTTTCTGAAGATAAAAAAATAGATACTATTGTAAATGTTAATTGGTTAGGAGTCGTAAAAATATGCCGTGCTTTTATTCCAACATTTAGAACACAAAAATTCGGACAATTTATAAATATTACGTCCGTTGCTGGATTGGTAAATTTACCACTTGGGAACTTTTATCATTCTACAAAACAAGCAGTGGAAAGTTTTTCGGAATGCATGGCGTATGAATTGGTTGATTTTAAAATTAGTGTTTCAACCGTTCAATTTGGAAATGCACCAACATCTTTTCAAAAAAATGTGGTAAAATCTGATGCAACAGAAATTGATTCGTACAATAAACTAATGAATAAAATTTCAGATTTATTAGAAAAAAAATCCGGAAAAAACGCCGATTTACCGCAACAAATCGTAGAAAAGTTATTTGCAATTGCTTCAAATCCAAACAAAAATTTCAGAAGATATACTATAGGTTTTGATGCGAATTTCATGAGAATATTACGTTACATTTTAGGATACAAACTTTTCAACGCAGTAATTAGAAAATCTGTCTTTGGCAAATTTTAAAAAAGAAGGGTTTTAGAAAATAAAATTGCTTTCATTTGATGGAAAGTTACTTTCAGCAACTCAAAACAAGCATTTGCCAATTCAAAACTTACCAACTGGAATTTATTTATTAGTTTTAGAATCAGAACAAGTTGGAAATCATAAAATTATTAAAAATTAAATACTATACCTATGAAAGCACTTTTATTAACCTTCTATTTTTCAATTATTGGATTGAATATAGTAAACATCAAACAAAACAATGCCATTATTAGATCAGAAAACATTGAATCTAGTTTTTCTTTAATTAACGACTCAAAAGAGAAAATAAGCATTCATACTGGAACCGGATTTGTATCTTTAAACAAAGGTTCCAAAACTAGTATTGGTTGTAATATTGGAAAAGAAGTGCGCTGGGCAAATGAAGGTAAAAAAGGAAATGTAATTTTCAAAATAACTTCAGAAATGTGTGGCAAAACGATAAAACTATCTGAAGTAGCAAAATAATTTCGCACAACAACTCTTATCAGAACTTAATTTATTTCTGTTAATAGTTTTTATATTTAACTGCTTCAAACTAAAATTTAATATCTAAAAAAATCCTTTTTTCTTATCAGAAAATTCACTTTAAAATAAAATATGTTAAAGATATTTTCACTAATTTTATAAGGAATTTATTTAAACTAATTATTTCATATGCCTAAAAGTGAAATTAATGACGGATTATTATTTAATCATCAGCATTTTAATTTACTAATTAAAATGTACAAATCTTCATTTTTAGATTATAATAACATTGAAGAAATTTACAAAACAATTACTGAAACTGCCGTTAAAGGTTTAAACATAACAAGAGCCAGTTATTGGGAAATTGAAAAACATAATTTAGTTTGCAAAGATCTATTTGATATTACAACAAGAGTTCATAGTTTTGGGGCTAAATTATTTTCAAATGATTTTCCCATTTACTTTCAAGCATTAAAAGATGGAATTGCCATTATTGCCGATAATGTGCATACAAACATTCACACACAAGAACTTAAAGACGAATATTTAATTCCATATGGAATTAAAAATATGCTCGATTTACCCATCAGAAAAGACGGTGAATTAATTGGAGTTTTTTGTTGTGAACACAATAAAGAGAACGGCGTGTGGTCTGAATCTGATTTAGCATTTTCACGTTCTTTATGTGATATTTTAAATCTAATGATTGAACAAGGAAAAAGACGTGAAGTTGAAAAACAATTATTAGAAACCGAAAGAAAAATAAGTTTAATCACCGAAAACTCCAATGATGGATTTGTTTTAATTGAAAACCATCATGTAACTTATGCTTCACCATCTTATGCAGAAATGTTAGGTTTTAACCAAGAAGAAATAACCACTTTTACCACTTACGACATCTTTCATTACATGCATAAAGAAGATGAAAAACCTACCAAGGAATATATTTACAGCAATTTAGCCAAAAAAAACAAATACTTCAAATACCAATTTAGAGTCAGAGGAAAAAATGGAAAATATTTTTGGAGAGAAGATGCCGCTAGTGTTTTGTATGATGAAGAAGGAAATTACACCAAATACTTAATCATTTCACGGGACATTTCGCAAATGAAATCAGCTGAAGAAAAAGCCAATAAACTCTTTTCTCTTTCTAAAGATTTGAATGCTAAATTAGCCGATTTTACACATATTGTATCTCATAATATTCGTTCCAACACGAGTAATATGACTATGTTAATTGATTTAATTGAAGACACAGAAGACTTTTCAGAACAAAAAGAATACTTTAAATTACTCAAACAGAGCAACAACAAACTTTCAGAAACCATTTCGCATTTAAACGAAACTTTAGACCTTCAGTTTACCTCAAAAAAGCGCAAAACAGAAATTTCAATTCTGATAGAAATAAACAAAATTCTTAGTACTTTTGAAGAACAAATTGATTCAGAAAAAATTACTATTGAAATTGACATTTCTACTGATTTAAAACTAAATACCATTCCCACTTATTTTGAGAGTATACTTTCAAATTTAATTTCTAATGCCATAAAATATAAATCAGCAAAAAGAAAACCATTTGTTAAAATTTCAGCTCAAAAAGAAAAAAGAAAAACAGTTATTCTAATTGAAGATAACGGAATTGGTATTGATTTGATTAAAAATAAAGATAAGATTTTCGGAATGTATAAAACTTTTCATAACAATCCAGACGCTATTGGCTTAGGGCTTTTTATGACTAAAAACAAAGTAAATGTTTTAGGCGGAACTATTAAAGCGGAAAGCAATCTTAACGAAGGAAGTGTCTTCAAATTAATTTTATAACTGCTTGCTAATTCAAACCTAAATAGATGACACAAAACTATTCCCTTGCTTACATAATAGATGACGATCCTGTTTTTGTGCTGCTGTTTAAAAAAATTTTACTTAAACTTGGTAAATTTGAAACGATTTTAAACTTTGAAAATGGCCAAATAGCTTTAGATGCTTTAATTGAGAAAGAAAACAATAATGAACCAATGCCAAATATTATTTTTCTGGACATCAACATGCCCGTTTTAGATGGTTGGGAATTCTTAAAAGCCTTAGAAAAATACAATTTTAAAGATAAATTAAATATTTATATGGTTTCTTCATCTATTGATTCTACTGAAATTAACAAATCCAAAAAACACAAATACGTTAAAAATTTCATTTCGAAACCTATTTCTGCTATTGATTTTTTACAAAAATTAGAACATTAAAACTATTTCCATTTAATAGATTCAATAATTTGCTTCATATCATTTTTAATATAATCTACAGCAGGAAGAATGGAATCGAAATTAGGTTTTGAATAAAAATACATACTTGCTGTTACGAAATTTTTAGTACTATCTGTCACATAAAACTGCGCGTTAGTGGCAGCATTCCCTCCTACTTGATAAAACATTCCGTATACTTTTCTGTCTAAATTCACATAAGGTTGCTCCGCAATATCATTGGCTTTAATTACGTGTTCATAGGTTAATTTTTGCGCGTCAGTAAGTAGTTTTTCTAAATTATTTTGAACCGGTTTGTAAGTCAAATACACCGTAGCTTTCATTTTTGGATAATGAATCTCCAATCCACAATTAGAGGTTACTTTTACTTCTGTCAATTCGTTTTTATCAAAATCGAAACCACAAGAATTTGAAAATTTCTTATATTTTGCTGGTGGATATTCTAAACTTAATTGCCCAGTTGGTTTTGGCATTTTTTCATCGCCACAAGAAAGCAAGGAAAGAAACAATATGGTAAAAAAAAGGGAACTTTTCATTTTGGTTTATTTTATTAAAAAAGAACATAGAAAACAGAAAAAGACAAATTATCTTTAAAACCTATTCTCTATATTCTTTCTATTATCTATAATCAATTCTAAAAAATCTAAAAAATTACTCTAGCGAATCAAAATTCACATCTTTAGAACTTGGTGGATTGGTTGTTGGTGCTTTAGATAAATCTGAATCTTTTTTCGTGTTTAAGAAAGTGAATTCTGTAACTTGAATTTCAGTTGTATATTTTGTAGTTCCGTCATCAGCTGTCCATTGACGTGACTTAATACGACCTTCAATGTAAATTTTATCTCCTTTAGAAAGGTATTTTTCACATAATTCCGCGGCCTTATTTCGCACCACAATATTATGCCATTCTGTAGAAGTGATTTTTTCACCTGTAGATTTGTTGATATACACTTCATTTGTTGCTAAAGGAAATCGCCCAATACAACTTTGCGCATCAAAATAATGCATTTTTACTTCGTCTCCTAAATGTCCTATTAGAATAACCTTATTTAATGTACCGTTCATGGCTTGTATCTTTTTATCAAAAATACTAAATATTATTTAGATTGCAATTTTTTCTATAAAATTATGCAACACAATTGGCACTGGTAATTGCTTTACTTCTTGAAAAGTGTAACTTTTATCTATAGAATTCTCAATTTCAATACTATAAAATTTAATATTCAAATGTTGATGTGATAATTTATGCAACACGTCAAACGAATCAAAATAATGGAAGTTTGTAATTAAATATTTATCTTTTAGTTGGGTCAAAATATCATTTTCCTCCATTTCACTTTCCGATTCGATACAAGGAAATTCGTATAAATTTTTCCAAATGCCGTTTTCCGTTCTTTTATTCATTTCATAGTTTTCCGAAGCATCTTTAACTAATATGTAATTTAAAAACCGCTTCGTAACTTTAACTTTTTTTGATTTTACAGGTAATTCAGAAACCTTTTTTAATTTAAAAGCTTCACAACTATCATTAAAAATACATTCCAAACAATTCGGGCTTTTCGGCACACATTGTAAGGCTCCAAACTCCATTATCGCTTGGTTGTGGATATTGGGTTCCGATTTAGAAAGCACTTTTGTAGCTAAATCAATAAAATATTTTTTAGAGGAATTTTGAGAAATATCGTAATCTACATTAAAAACTCGTGATAGCACTCTAAAAACATTTCCATCTAAAACCGCCACCGGTTCATTAGAAGAAAAAGACGCAATTGCAGCAGCTGTATACGTTCCAATTCCTTTTAATTTTAGTAATTCTTCGTATGAATTTGGAAATATCCCATTGTGATTTTCCATAACATATTTAGCTGTAAAATGCAGATTTCTGGCGCGAGAATAGTAACCAAGTCCTTGCCAAAGCTTCAAAATTTGTTGTTCATCAGCATTTGCCAAATCATTTACGGTTGGAAAAGCATGAATAAAATTAATATAATATGGCAAACCCTGACTCACTCTTGTTTGCTGCAAAATAATTTCTGAAAGCCAAATTTTGTAAGCATCAGTGGTGTTTCGCCAAGGCAAGTCTCTGTAATTTTGGTTATACCAATCGATAATTTTAGTTGAAAAACGCATATGAAAATATAAAGCCGTAAAAATAAATCATTTATACGGTTAAATTTTAGTTCATTAAGTTTGAATTTGTATTTTTTTAATTCATATATTTGCACACTCAAAAAAATACACATAAAATTTAACACGCAAGAAAATGACGAAAGCAGACATCGTAGCAAAAATTTCAGAAAAATTAGGCCTTGAAAAAGGTGACGTTCAAGCTACTGTAGAATCATTCATGGAAGAAGTAAAAAATTCATTAGAAACTGGTGATAACGTTTACTTAAGAGGATTTGGAAGTTTTATTGTTAAAACAAGAGCTGAAAAAACAGGAAGAAACATTTCTAAAAACACAACAATCAAAATCCCTGCCCACAACATTCCAGCATTTAAACCTGCTAAAGTATTTGTTGAAAGCGTTAAAGAAAAGACAGAAGTAACTGTATAATATTATTTATTAATCATAAAAACTACACATTATGCCAAGTGGTAAAAAAAGAAAAAGACATAAGGTAGCTACTCACAAGCGTAAAAAAAGAGCGAGAGCTAACCGTCACAAAAAGAAAAAGTAGTCTAAAAACTACTTTTCTTTGTTTAAAAAAGAAAAATTATCATTTAAGCTTAGAGCTTTACAAGATTAAAACTCTAGGCTCAAATGATAAACGTTCATTGAATTATGAATTGAATACAATTTTGACAAACTCATTTTTGCATTACAATTCTATTGGGTATTTTACCTAAATTGTTTAATCCATCCTAGCAATAAGTAGAGAGTTCGAAATTACTGTAATGTAAAATCGAATAATCAAACAAAAATGTTCGGATATAAAAGATACAGCATGAACAAAGAATTAATTATTAGATCTAGTTCAGACGCAGTAGATTTTGCCTTATTAAAAGATGGAAAACTAATTGAATTACACAAAGAAAAAGAGGCTAGCGATAGTAATCAGTTTCAGGTTGGCGATATTTTTATTGCAAAAATAAGAAAACCTGTTGCCGGATTAAACGCTGCTTTTGTGCACTTAGGTCATGAAAAAGATGCTTTTTTGCATTACCATGATTTAGGTCCAAACCTAGGTTCTTTGATGAAATTTATTAAACTTGTAAGCGCAGGTAAAATAAAAGATTATTCACTCAAAAATTTCCCTTTTGAACCTGAAATCAATAAAGATGGCACCATAATGGACACATTAAGCGCCAATCAATCGATTTTAGTTCAAGTCGTTAAAGAACCAATCTCAACCAAAGGACCAAGAATTAGTTCTGAGATTTCTTTAGCAGGAAGATATGTAGTTTTAGTTCCTTTTTCTGACCGAGTTTCCATTTCACAAAAAATTGGAGACAGAGCCGAAAAAGATCGTTTAAAAAAATTACTACAATCGATAAAACCAAAGGGATTTGGGGTTATTGTGAGAACAGTAGCCGAAGGCAGAAAAACAACTGAGATTGAAAAAGATGTAGAAACATTGCTAGAACGTTGGACTACAATGTGTAAAAAATTACAAACCGCTCATCATCCCTCAAAAGTATTAGGAGAATTGACAAAATCATCTTCTATGCTAAGAGATATTTTTAACGATACTTTTACAAGTATTCAAGTAGATGATGAAGATTTGTATTTACAAACGAAGGAATATTTGCAAGAAATAGCTCCGGATAAAGCGTCTATCGTAAAACACTATCAATCGAAAGATTTACCTCTATTTGAGAAGTATAATATAGAAAGACAAATAAAAACCTCTTTTGGAAAATCAGTTTCTATGAGTAAAGGTGCTTATTTAATTATCGAACACACAGAAGCGTTACACGTTATCGATGTAAACTCTGGAAACCGATCAAATAAAGCACAAAATCAAGAAGATACTGCCATGGAAGTAAACATGATTGCTGCAGGAGAAATTGCACGTCAGTTACGACTAAGAGATATGGGAGGAATTATTGTTGTCGATTTTATAGACATGCAAAATCCAGACAATAGAAAAATATTGTTTGATTTCTTAAGAGAAGAAATGAGTGACGATAAGGCGAAGCATAAAATCTTGCCTCCTAGTAAATTTGGATTAGTTCAAATTACTAGACAAAGAGTTAGACCAGAAGTTAACATTGAAACCAACGAAGAAAACCCGAACGAAAACGGACAGGTTGAAGCGCCAATTTTAATAATTGACAAAATAGAAGCTAACCTAGAAAGCATTATCAAAGACCATAAAAAAGTTGTACTTAATGTGCACCCTTTTGTGGCCGCATACCTTACAAAAGGTTTTCCATCCTTACGTTCAAAATGGTTTTTTGAACATAAGAAATGGGTGAAAATTATACCTCGTGACGCTTACACGTACCTAGAATATCATTTCTTTGATAACCAAGGAAAAGAAATTTTATAAAAACAAAACCGCTACTCGAAAGAATAGCGGTTTTTTTATTTATCTAAAACGGAACACTAAAATTACTCCAACTCATACTCCAACCTCACCGTAATTCTAGCTGTTTTATTCTTGCTAAACGTATCGTTGTTTCCTCCATAACTATCATCTTCCGTTGAACCTTGACCTGTAATTTGGAAAACACCCATACTTGCTGTTTTTAGTTTTCCTAAATCGCCATCAGCGGTTTTTACAATTTTTTCGGCGCGTTCGTAAGCATCTTTAGTTGCGTTTTCAATTAAGCTTTGTTTTAAACTTGCTAAATCTGAATATGTATATTGAATAGAATTAGAAGATAATTCGATACCCGAATTAATTAGTTCAGAAGTTTTCCCAGAAACCGCTTCAATACGTTTCATTAAATCTGGATTTTTCTTTGCTGAGAAGGTAATCGTTTGTGACGCTTCATACCCATCAAAAACTTGTTCGTATTTGGTATTGTATTGATTTTCGGCATTTTCTATACGAACTTCTCTGAATTTTTTATTGAATTGTACCGCACCAAAACTAAATTCAGCAGATTTAAACCCTTTTCCTAAAAAGAAATTAGACACGATTTTTTGATCCGCAATCATTTTATTGTAAGCTTCTTTAATATCATAACTTTTTGTGGTAAAACTTCCGCTCCACAAAATTTCATCAGAAACAAAATCTTTCGTACCCAAACCAATTACGGAAATGGAATCTAAATTTTCATTTCGCTTTTTAAAAGCAGTTCCCAACACAAACGCTGTGGCAACAATAGCAATTCCAATAATTGCCGAAGACTTCATTCTTTCTGTAATTTCCATTCTTAGTTTAGTTTAAAAGATTGATTTTAGTTATATTTTCTGATTAAACATATATCAAACCACATGCCAAGTTTTATCTCTTTTTTTGAAAAAAACTCGTCATTAAAGCCGCGCATTCTTTCTCTAAAACGCCTGAAACCACTTCCGTTTTCGGATGAATTTGCGTTCCCATAGTCATATATCCACGTTTTTCATCCGTCGCACCAAACACAATTTTAGAAATCTGACTCCAATACAAAGCGCCTGCACACATTTGACAAGGTTCTAAAGTCACATACAACGTGCAACCTTTTAAATATTTTCCACCTAAAAAATTAGCGGCGCTGGTTATCGCTTGCATTTCGGCGTGAGCGGTAACATCGTGTAATAACTCGGTTAAATTATGGGTTCTAGCAATAATGGTATTATCTACAACAATAACCGCTCCTACTGGAATTTCGTCTTTTTCAAAGGCAATTTCAGCTTCCTGAAGTGCTTTTTTCATAAAATATTCGTCGGTAAATATATTTTCCAAATTTTATCTTGATTTTGATTTTGCCACGAATTCTCGAATTACTAATTAGATTGAAATATTTTAATAGTAAAAATTCGAATAATTAATCGACTTTGTCGATCCTAATTTTACTGTAAATAGATCAATTCGTGAATTCGTGGCTAATTTAAATATACATCTGCTACTTGTTCGTTATCAAAATTACAAACATTATTGTATTTTTGCTGCACAAATGGAAAATTTACTTTCACATATTACGACACCAACTGATTTGCGACAACTTTCTGAAAGTCAGTTACCGCAAGTGGCCAATGAACTTAGAGAATTTATCATCGATATCGTTTCTCAAAAAGAAGGACATTTGGGCGCAAGTTTGGGTGTGATAGAATTAACAGTTGCTTTGCATTATGTTTTCGATACACCAAATGATTTATTAGTTTGGGATGTCGGCCATCAAGCTTACGGGCATAAAATTTTAACGGAGAGACGTGAAATTTTTCATAAATACAGAGAAATTGACGGAATTTCAGGATTTCCAAAACGTTCAGAAAGTGTTTACGATACATTTGGTGTGGGACATTCCTCTACTTCTATTTCAGCAGCTTTAGGAATGGCCATTGCTTCTCAAATTAATGGCGATTTAGAAAAACAACATATTGCAGTTATTGGCGATGCTTCTATTGCCAGCGGTATGGCTTTTGAAGGTTTAAATCATGCTGGTGTTACCGATGCCAATTTATTAGTGATTTTAAACGACAATGCCATGGGAATTGATCCAAGTGTTGGCGCTTTGAAAGACTATTTAACAGCTGTAAAAGAAGGCAAAAACCCGAAAGAAAACAACATAATCAAATCGTTAAATTTTGATTATTCTGGCCCTATTGACGGACATGATTTACCTAAATTACTTTCAGAATTAAAACGCTTACGCAACATAAAAGGTCCGAAATTTTTACATATCATTACCACAAAAGGCAAAGGATTATCGTATGCAGAAGAAAATCAGTTACAATTTCATGCGCCTGGAAAGTTTGACAAGTTAACTGGAAAGATTTTAAAGCCTGAAAATGAAAATTTAGCACCAAAATATCAAGATGTTTTCGGACATACTTTAGTCGAATTAGCTACAGAAAATAAAAAAATAGTTGGAATTACACCAGCTATGCCTTCTGGAAGTTCATTAAAATTCATGATGGAAGCTTTTCCTGATCGTGCTTTTGATGTTGGAATTGCCGAACAACACGCCGTAACTCTAGCAGCTGGAATGGCAACTCAAGGTTTAACCGTTTTCTGCAATATTTATTCTACTTTTTTACAACGTGCTTATGACCAAGTCATTCACGATGTGGCGATACAAAACTTACCCGTTATTTTTTGTTTAGATCGAGCAGGTTTTGTAGGTGAAGATGGTGCCACACATCACGGTTTGTTTGACATTGCTTATATGAATTGCATTCCAAACATGATGATTTATGCTCCGTTGAACGAAATTGATTTACGCAATATTTTATATACTTCTTCGTTAGGATTAAACCATCCGATTGCGATAAGATATCCAAGAGGAAAAGGTGAAATTGTAGATTGGAAACAACCTTTTTCAAAAATTGAAATTGGAAAAATTCAAACCTTACAAGAAGGAAACAAAATTGCAATTTTATCAACAGGAACAATAGGAAATAACGTTTCAAAAGCAATTGCAAATACTGGAAAATCAGAAAATTACTCTCATTTTCATGTCGGATGGATTAAACCTTTGGATATTGAAAAATTAGAAAGTATTTTTGCCAACCATTCTACAATTATAACAGTTGAAGAAGGAACTATAAATGGCGGATTAGGTAGTATAATCAATACTTTTGCCACACAAAATAAGTATAAAAACGAAATTATAAATTGCGGTGTTACGGATACATTTATTGAACATGGCACTGTAAAACAATTATTTGAATTAACTCAATTAGACACTTTAAGTTTAACCCAATTATTTATTGATACAAATCATGATTAAAAGAATTTTATTTTTCACCCTATTAGTTTTTTCAACTATCTCTTTTTCTCAAATTATTAGAACTGAAAAACCAGACACCATTTCACATTGGAAAAAAATTAATAAAGTAGGGATTGATTTCACACAAATTACTTTCGTAAACTGGTCTGCCGGTGGAAATAATTCAATTTCTGGGTTAGCTAAAGGGCAATTCATCAGAAACTATTTAAATGATAATAAAAAATGGGACAACGAGTTAATTATTCGTTATGGAATTAACAAACAAGAAAGTCAAGATCTTAGAAAAACAGACGATCAAATTAATTTAAACTCCACTTTAGGTTACAGAAGAGATACCATCAGCAATTGGTATTATGGAGGGAAATTTAGTTTTTTAACGCAATTTGCTAATGGTTATAGTTATCCAAATGTAGAACAAGCAATTTCAAAACCTTTTGCACCAGCTTATATTTTCTTAGGAGTTGGAGCAGAATATTCTAGAAAAGATTTAGGTTTTAATATTTATTTATCGCCTTTAACGGAAAAAACAACATTAGTTTTAGACCGAAGATTATCTAATAGCGGTGCTTTTGGAGTTGATAAAGCTGTTTATGATGAAACAGGAACCATAATTGTGAAAAACGGAAAACGTCACAGAACAGAATTAGGAGCTTTAATTAACAGTCAGTACAAAACAAAAATCATGAACAACATCATGCTAGACACAAGAGCTACTTTATATACCGATTATTTAAAAGATTTTGGGAATATTGATATCGATTGGCAACTTAGATTAGAAATGGTTGTAAACAAATATGTAAGAGCCAACATAGGAACGCACTTATTATATGATAACGACATTAAAAACAAAAGAGAAGTTGGTGGAGTTCAAATTACTGAAGGTCCAAGAGTACAATGGAAACAAATTCTTGGAGTTGGTTTAGAATATACTTTTTAAAGAAAACTTTTATTATTCTCGATAGAATTTTTGATTCTCTCATTTTAAGCATGAGAGAATCAAAAATCACTCGAACTGACGAGAACTAAAACTTCAAATTCACTACATAACCTTCATAGGTTCTTACATTAAAGACAGTTCCGTCTTCGAAAATTAAATATTGTCCTTTAATTCCGACTACTTTTCCTTTGAAATTTGGAGTTTTTTCTAAATTTAAACTAGCTACTTTTATTGGATATTTATTTACTGGAAAATCAAAATTGTATAATTTATCTTCTTCAATAAAATAAGGTACTATTTCTTCAGGCAACCATTGTTTTAGATTGCTTTTTTCTTCAAATAAATTAACAACAGGCACTTCATTTTTTAACATTTTTTGCCAATTGGTTTTATCAGCAAAATGATTTTTTAAGGCTACTTCGGCAACTCCTGCTAAATATCTATTTGGTGTTTCTATAATTGGTAATGCTTGCACTGCTCCTTGATCAATCCAACGTGTAGGAACTTGCGTGTTTCTTGTTACTCCAACTTTCACTTCACTTGATAAGGCTAAATAAACCGTATGTGGTTGCAATTGTACGCGTTTTTCGTAAGCTAAATCTCTATCTTCTATATCTAAATGCGCAGTGCTTAATTCGGGTTTCATAATCCAATCGGCGGCAGATGGAATCGTAGAGAAACAATCGTAACAAAAACCTTGTCGCCAAATTTTCTTCGCTTTCTTGCAATTTAAACACTGATAACCTTTGTGCGTAATTTCTATATCTTTATTAATTAACTGATTAACATTAATAAAATTCGAATCAAAAATTAAATAATATTGAATTGGAGTACCCATTTCGGTTTCCATTTTTGTTAACGTTCCTTCAAATGTTGTCATAAAAATTGTAATTGATATAAAAATTATTATTTTTGGTAAAGTTATAAAAATACCGATACTCAAATGCCAATAACCATAATAAATTCGATTGCCTCGTGGATTTTAAAAAAACGTATTCATCAAATTGAATTGTTTACGAAATATCCTATCGAAGTTCAAGAAGAACTATTATTTGGCTTATTAAGATCTGCTGAAAATACAGTATTAGGAAAAAAATACGACTACAACAGCATAAAAAACTACGATACTTTTAACGAAAGAATTCCCGTTTCAACTTACGAAGAACTAGAACCTTACATTGAACAAACCCGCCAAGGTGCACAAAATATATTTTGGAATTCGAACATCAAATATTTTGCGAAATCTAGTGGAACTACTAATGCAAAAAGCAAATTTATACCCGTTAGTTCTGAAGCTTTAGATAACAATCACTATAAAGCTAGTAAAGATTTACTGTGCATGTATTTGAACAATAATGAAGATTCTCAACTTTTTACTGGTAAAAGTTTACGCTTAGGTGGCAGCAAAGAATTATATGAAAACAACAATACTTTTTTTGGAGATTTATCTGCAATTTTGATTGACAACATGCCAATGTGGGCGGAATTTAGCTCTACACCGAGCAATAAAACTTCACTAATGAGTGATTGGGAAACCAAATTACCAGCCATAATTAAAGAAAGTAGTTTAGAAAATGTTACCAGTTTAGCCGGAGTTCCGAGTTGGATGATGGTTTTACTAAACAAGACTTTAGAAGAAAACAATAAAACTAATATTTTAGAAATTTGGCCCAATTTGGAAGTATATTTTCATGGAGGAGTGAGTTTTGATCCTTACAAAGAGCAATACAGAAATTTATTTCCTAAATCAGATTTCAAATATTATGAAATTTATAATGCTTCTGAAGGATTTTTCGCATTACAAGATCGAAATGATTCTAACGAATTATTGTTAATGTTAGATTATGGTATTTTTTACGAATTTATTCCAATGGATACATTCGGAAAAGAAGATCAAAAAGTAATTCCGTTGAGCGAAGTAGAAATTGGAAAAAATTATGCTTTAGTTATTACTACTAATTCCGGTTTATGGCGCTATTTAATTGGCGATACGATTCGTTTTACATCGTTAAATCCGTTCCGAATTAAAGTTACTGGAAGAACCAAACATCACATCAATGTTTTTGGAGAAGAATTAATGGTGGAAAATACCGATTCGGCTTTAGCAAAAACTTGTGCGACATTAAATTGCGAAATATTAGATTATACTGTAGCTCCAATTTTCATGGAAGGCAAAGAAAAAGGAGCGCATGAATGGATTATTGAATTCAAAAAGTATCCCGATAACATTAAAAATTTCACAGAATTATTAGATAAAAACTTGCAACAGGTTAATTCTGATTACGAAGCTAAACGTTTTAACAACATGACTTTAAACAAACTTGTTTTACATGTTGCGAAAGAAAATCTGTTTTACAACTGGTTGAAGAAAAATGACAAACTAGGTGGGCAACACAAAATTCCAAGACTTTCAAATTCAAGAAATTACCTAGAAGAACTACTACAATCTTAAAACAATCCCTTATTCCTTAACGTAAAATTCACATTAGTGCATTTTACCGAATAAAGAGGTAAATTGTCGGTTTTTATTTTAAAACCGCAACAAAGACTTCATATTTGCACAAAATTCAGAATAAAACGCATTTTTATAACAAAAATGTATATTTTTGTAGCCCCAGAAAATTTAACCTAAAATATACCATGAAAACAAAATTTTTATTATTAACATTAATTTCTTTACTGTTCAATACAGCAACTGCCCAAGAACCAGTAAGAAATGCAAGATTAGATTCTATAAATGACATTATTAATAAAAACGCAAAAGGTTTACGATTTGTATTAAGCGAAGTTAGTGTTAATTCCGAATTATCTGAAATTGGAACTTCTTTCTTTAAAAATAAATTCATCATTTTGTCTAACAAAAAAAGAAGACATTATGAAACTACAATTAACGAAGATACCAAAACACCTAATAACAATTTATATTGCGTAAGCGTAGATAGTACAGGAAATTTAACTTTTCCTCTATTATTTGCTTCTGCTATTGATTCAAAAGACAACGAAGGTACAATTGCTTTCACACCTGATGAAAACAAAGTTTTCTTCACGCAATCAACTAAAGAAAATCCAAACGTTTACAAGTTATACACAGCTGATTTAGACATTAAATCTGATAAATATTGGACAAATATTACAGAATTAAAATTAATGGACGACCAATATTCTGTGGAAACTCCTTTTGTTTCTAATGATGGTAAAAAATTATATTTCTCTTCGAACATTCCTGGTGGAGCTGGTGGATTTGATTTATACGAAGTGTCTATTTTAGAAAACGGAACGTTAGGCGCTCCTATGAACTTAGGTTCTAAAATCAACACAAAGGAAGATGAAAAGTTTCCATTTGTATCAAATGACAACAACTATTTGTTCTTTTCTTCTAAAGGACATACAAATATGGGAGGTTTTGATGTTTTCAGATCTTCAATTACAGAAGATGGCTACCATACTGCATTTAATTTAGGTGGTACTTTAAATTCAAGAAAAGACGATTTAGCTTTTGTAATGGTTAGTGACAATAAAGGTTATGTATCTTCAGACAAAACAGCTACAGACGGAAATTACGATATTTTCAGATATAATTTAAAAATGGCTCCAAATACCGTTTCTAAATTGGCAATAAAAGAAAAAACTACTGGTATAACTTTACCAAACGCTAAAATTGTTGTTAAAAACGAATTTGGTAAAATATTGGCAGATGGAAAAACAGATGACAAAGGAAACATTTCTATCATTTATAATCCTTTAACAATTTACAATGTTACAGTTGAGAAAGATGGCTACGAACCTTTTACCAAACAATTGACTTCTGGAGATTTTTACAGTGATACAGCTATAGAATTAAAACAAGCTAAACCAATTGTTACGGAAACTGAAATTATGATTGAAAACATTTATTTCGATTTTAACAAAGTAACTGTTAAACAAGAATCTACGCTTTCTTTAAATAAAATCATAAATGTAATGAATGAAAACAAAGAAATGTCTATTTCGATTTTCGCTCATACAGATGCAAAAGGTTCAGATGAATACAACAAAGTCTTATCTGAAAAAAGAGCTAAAGCTACTTTCGATTATTTAGTTTCAAAAGGAATTAGTAAAAACCGTTTGAAATATATGGGAATGGGTGAAATGGAATTGAAAGTAAAATGTACAACTTGTACAGCGGAAGAAGACCAATTGAACAGAAGAACAGAATTTAAAATAAACAAATAAAAACAACAAAAAAATCACAACAGAATGTCAATTAAAAAAATTATCGCAGTAGTAGCAGTTGCCTCAATATTAACATCATGCTCTAGTAGAGGTTGGAGCTGTAAATCGAGATATGTAAATGCAAAACCAGTTGCAACTGAAAAAAAAGCTGCATAAAACACATACAACAACTGTAAAAAAAGAAAAAGGCAATCAAAATATTTGATTGCCTTTTTTAATATACTAGATTTTAACTTTACGAAGCAACTTGTAACTTCTGAAGTAAATTCTTGTTTAAAGTTTGTTCTGCAAATTCACGAGTTACATTTAAGTCTTTCTCATCTGAACTTGGCAATTCGAACATTGCATCAGTTAAAATCGCTTCACATAACGAACGTAAACCACGCGCACCTAATTTATATTCTAATGCTTTTTCTACAATAAAATCTAAAGCTCCATCTTCAATAGTAAACGCTACATCATCCATTTCAAATAACTTCTGATATTGTTTAATTAAAGCGTTTTTAGGCTCTGTTAAAATCGCACGTAAGGTTTTCGCATCTAATGGATCCATGTGTGATAAAACCGGCATACGACCAATAATTTCAGGAATTAAACCAAACTCTTTCACATCGCGTGGAATAATATACTGTAATAAATTCGTTTCATCAACCTTATCTAAATCTTTAGAAGCACTGAAACCCATTGCTTGACGGTTTAATCTTTTTGAAATGATACGCTCAATTCCATCAAAAGCGCCGCCTGCAATAAATAATATGTTTTGCGTATTTACCTCAACAAATTTCTGATCTGGATGTTTTCTTCCTCCTTTTGGCGGAACATTCACAACTGAACCTTCTAACAATTTCAATAAAGCTTGTTGCACGCCTTCTCCAGAAACATCTCTTGTGATAGATGGATTATCACTCTTACGAGCAATTTTATCAATCTCGTCAATAAAAACGATACCTCTTTCCGCTTTAGCTACATCATAATCTGCAGCTTGAAGTAAACGTGTCAAAATACTTTCCACATCTTCACCAACATAACCTGCTTCTGTTAAAATAGTCGCATCAACAATAGCTAAAGGAACATTTAACATTTTTGCAATGGTTTTTGCTACTAATGTTTTTCCGGTTCCGGTTTGCCCAACAACTAAAATATTACTTTTTTCAATTTCAACATCATCAGTTGTAACTACTTGCGACAAACGTTTGTAGTGATTATATACCGCTACACTCAGTACTTTTTTGGTTTGTTCTTGTCCGATTACATACTCGTTCAAAAACGCATTTATTTCTTTAGGCTTGCGCAATACTAAGTCGCCAAAAGCTTCAGGATCCATTGTTCCTTTTAGCTCTTCCAACACAATACCATGTGCTTGCTCAATACATTTATCGCAAATATGCGAATCGATACCTGCAATTAATAAATTAGTTTCTGGCTTTTTCCTTCCACAAAACGAACATTCTAATACTTCTTTTGCCATTATTTTTAGTCTAAAGTCGTAAAGTCTAAAGTCATAAAGTCTTAGCAGCAGTGCTTTTGACATTATGACCTTGGACTTTCGACCAAATTTATCTTCTTAATACTTCATCAATCATTCCGTATTCTTTCGCTTCATCTGCAATCATCCAATAATCGCGTTCGCTATCTCTGAATACTTTTTCTATAGGTTGTTTAGAGTGTGAAGAAATGATTTGATACAATTCATCTTTCAATTTCAACATTTCTCTTAAATTAATTTCCATATCTGTTGCAACTCCTGACGCACCTCCAGATGGTTGGTGAATCATTACACGAGAATGAGGTAACGCTGAACGTTTTCCTTCTGCACCAGCACATAATAAAACCGCACCCATTGAAGCTGCCATTCCTGTACAAATTGTAGCAACATCTGGTTTAATATATTGCATCGTATCGTAAATACCTAAACCTGCATATACACTTCCACCTGGTGAGTTGATGTAAATTTGAATGTCTTTAGAAGCATCTACACTTTCTAAAAACAATAATTGTGCTTGGATAATATTAGCCATATAATCGTCAACACCTGTTCCCATGAAGATAATTCTATCCATCATTAAACGAGAAAATACGTCTAATTGAGAAATGTTTAATTGGCGTTCTTCAATAATATAAGGCGTTAAACTACCAACTAATTTATCGTAATACAAACTATTTACACCGTGTTTTTTTGTCGCAAATTTTTTAAATTCTTTTCCGTAGTTCATCTTAAATTTTATTTGAAAGTTTATTTCTAAATATAAAAAACGTCAAACCGAAATGGTTTGACGTTCAAATATACTAATTTTTATCAATATTACATTTCGCCATATGAAGCTTTAACGAAATCTTGATAGTTTACTTCTTTTTCCGTTGCTTTTACGTTTGTTTTGTATAAGTCAATCATTTTTAAGCTTAAAACTTGGTCAGAAATACGCTTAATTTCTTCTTGATTAGACATTACTCTTGAAACAATTCCGTCTACTTCTGCATCAGTTGCATTACCTTGTCCGAATTGCGTCATTTGTTGTCTGATTAATCCTGAAGTAAAATCTTTTAATTCTTCAAATCTAACTTGTAAGTTATTTTGAATAAAGATTTTAGATTCGATTAATTGGTAACGTAAACCTCTTTCTGACTTTACGAATTCAGCTTCTGCTTGTTCTTCAGTTAAAGGAGTTTCACCAATAGTTTGAATCCATTTTTTTAAGAATGTTTCTGGTAAATCAAATGTTGTAGTTTCTAATAACGCTTCTGTAACGTCATTTAAAAACTTTTGATCTGCTTGTTGTACGAATTGTTGTTCCGCATCTTCTTTGATTCTTTCTTTTAAACCTTCTAATGTTGTTACTTCACCATTAGGGAATAATTTTGCGAATAATTCGTCATTAATTTCTGCTTTTTCGATAGATTGAATCGCATCAATTGTGAAATTCACTTCAATATCTAAACCATGAACATCGTCATGAGCAACTTTTAAATAATCCATTAATTGGTGGTCGTCGTTAAATAAACCTTTTGTTTTTAAAACTACTACATCACCAACTTTTTTACCGATAAATTGTTTACCTGTTTTCGCATCAGCAAAAATATCTAAACTAATTAAAGCTTGGTTTTCAATTCCTTTTTCTTCGTTAGAGAATGTTCCGTTGATTTCGAAACCTTCTTTTACTTCTGATTCCGTAAGAATTTTACCGTATTGTTTTTGAATTCTTTCTACTTGCTCGTTTAATAACGCCTCATCAGCGATAATTTTATAACGTGTTACACCAGCAGCTCTTGCTAAGTCAACAGAAAATTCTGGTGCTAAACCTAATTCATATTCGAAAACTAACTCATCAGCCGACCAATCGAAATTTTCGTTTACTCTTGGTAAAGCATTACCTAATAAATCTAATTTTTCTTTAGCGATATAATCCGTTAAACCTTTGTTTACTAATTTACTAACTTCTTCAATGATAGCAGGCTTTTCGAATTGTTTTCTCACAACATCCATTGGAGTTTTTCCTTTTCTGAAACCAGGTAAAGTAGCTGTTTTTCTTTTAACTTCTAAAAAATTTTCAATTTTTTCAGTATATTCATATTTACCAATTGTAATTTTTACAACGGCATTTAAAGCGTCAATGTGTTCTTTTCTAATGTTCATTTTTATTGATTTTTTGAAGTATAAAATATGGGTTGCAAAATTATATAATTTTTGCAACCCATACAAGTTTTTAATTTATTGAATTTTAGAAATATAGATTTCCTATTTATCAATAAAAATTTTATTTAAAATATACTGACTAATTGAAAGTATAATACTAAAAATAATAGCCGTTAAAAATGTAGGTACAGAAATTCCATCGATAAAATAATCGGCGATTTTTACAATTACTGCGTTGATAATTAACAAAAATAATCCTAATGACATAATAGTTACCGGAATGGTAAAAAACACTAAAATTGGTTTTAAGAAAGTATTTAAAAGAGACAATGCAACTGCCATAAAAATAGCGGCCGTATAATCTGTAATTTCAATTTTTAAGAAATGAGATATCACAATAATTAAAATCGTTGAGATAAGTAATTTGATAAGGTAATTTTTCATATTTGAAGGATTGTAATTAATGTGTAAATGTAAAAAATATTTTTTTAAACTTGGAATACTGAACGCTGAATTATGAACATCGAAGTTTATAAACAAAAAAATAGGCACCAAAAATGATGCCTATTTTTAATTTTATTTAAAACTCTAACTTAGTTAGTTGGTAAAATATTAATACCTGGAAAATAAGTTGGATTGTGTAATGGTAATTTTGATTTGAAACTTGCGTTAATTACTTTAATGATTTCATTAGCAATTACTGCATATCCACGTGCATTTGGATGAACTCCATCTAAAGAAAACAACACTTGTCCTTCTGTAGCAGAACCACTAAAGTAGTTTGCCGTATAGAAAGAACCAGTTTCAATTCTTAAACCAGTTACTAATTGATTCATAATTGCATTCATATCAGCAACTGCGATAACAGTTTTTCCTGCCGCAGTGTTTTTAGCATTTGCAATAGAAACAATTGAAGCATTAAAAGCTGAAGTTGCCGCAGCTACTTTTGCTTTTTCATTAGCTGTTAATACCCATTTGTTAGCTAAAGGATAAGTAATACCATTTAAATTTATTTGAGCTGGTGCAGATGAATTAACAGTACCAATAATACCACTTGCTGGCAACACAATTAAATCTGCAGATGTAGCTTGACGAGCTTTACCAAAAACAGAACCAAAAGCTGCTGCTGTAGCAGGAGGATACATCAAAACACTTTGTAAGTAACCAGAAATTTCAGCGCTTCTATCAACAGCATCAACATCTGTTATTAATAATGGATTTGGTCCAGCCGCAGTAAATAAATTCACTCTATTAGGTTCACCATAAGCGGTAAAAATACCATCTAACAAAGCATTAATGGAATTAATTGATGTAATTTTTGCGTTCCCAGCTGCTTGTTGGTCTACTACGCTTTGCTGAGCTCTACTTTTAGTTGAATCGTTACCTAAACTCATTACTGTAAAAGGCGCATAAGGAACCGTTGTAAAATATGGAATAGAAGTTACACTTGGAATCGTACAAACCACACCTTTAGCTCCGCTAACAGTTAAGGTATTAATGATTGTACCATACACATTTTTAAAAGCAGTACTATTTGTTATATCATTTCCACCATAAGATGCTGGATTCATATTTCCTGTTGAGTTATGATCATCTGCAGCAGAAGTTCCATTGCTTTGAGCACCACCAGCTGTAGCATACGCTAACACATCATTAGAACCAATCCAGTTAGTAAAAAATGTAGGTGTTTTAGCTACAGCATCACCTAAAATTGAAGCAGTTGGAGAAGATGCTTGACGCACAAAATAAGGATTAGCAGTACCTAAAGCTACACCAGCTAAACTACCATAAGATGTTGAAAGCAAATGAAAAGATTTTGCACCAGGTACGCCCATATTATTGTATGGTCCAGCTACACCAGCAGAAATTTCAATAGTTGAAGGAAGTCCAGCAGTTAAACCAATAGGCTGAACTCCATTAGCTGTAGGATTTTTATTTGCATCGTACACTAAATTTCCACTTCCATCTCTTTTTAAATCAGCATTGATAACTAATCTATTTGATGATATTTGAATTCCTCCTAATTTTAATCCACCTCTATTAAATGTATCATCTGCGTAAGAAGGTTGTGTAAAAGCACCTCCACCCACTAAGGCAAATTGTTGTGCTAATAAATTTGGGTAAGAATTCATTTGGCTTCCTTTAGAAACCGTTCCGTCCATATAACCAGCAGTAAGTGAATTACCAATAGCTACATAAGAAGAAAAATTAGCATCACCAGAAGTATAATCAGCAGTTACTTCATTTTCAAATTCTGGTTCACAACCTGCAAAACCAATTGCTAAAGTTGCTAATAATATAAATTTATTTTTCATTTTACTATTTTTAAAAATTAGAAACCGTAAGTTATACCAATACCTGGAGAAAATACAGTTGATTTATATGTTCCACCGAAAGAAGAATACTGAGATTGTCCTGGAGGAGGACTAGTTAATGGATCATTATAATAATCATAAGAATTATCAACTTGATCAAAGTGTAAATACAAGAATGACATATCAATACCTAATTTACTATTTATTTGATATGTTAAACCACCTGTGTAACCTACAGAGTCATTACGTGGCGTTTCTGGTGCGAAATAACCATTTTGAACTGGACTTTCATCAATATAATAACCACCACGAACTGTTAATTTCTGAGAAGCTTTATATTGAGCTCCAAAACGGTATGTACTTGCGTTTTTGTAGTTTCTAGGATTTTCAGAGAATACTGGTGTTGGATTTTGATTATGAATTGTAATATCTAAATTTTTATACACACTCCACTTTGTGTAATTGTAATCAAATGCAAACAACCATTTATCAGTTGGCTTGTATGATAAACCAGTTGTAAACTCAGCAGGTAAAGGCAAATCCGCATCAAAAGTTCCATCAGTAAAAGCTGGATTTAAACTAGCAATTGCATTTTTGTCTAAATAAGTTGCAGAACCACCTCTAGCTTTCATTATAATTTCTGAACGGTAATCCATACCTAAAGTTACTTGGTTGGTTAATTTAAACATCATACCTACATTATATCCCCAAGCTGTAATATTTTTGGCTTCTAAATCTACATTTGTGCTACCTAACAATGGATTTGGCGTAATGTTTCTATTAAAGTTTACACTACCATTAGCATAAATAGGTCCACCACCAATACTAAATACATCTTCTATTTTAAAAGAGATAGTTGGTTGTACAAAAATTGCTTTTAAATCAATACTATTGACTAAATGAGAACCTTGCCACCCTTTATTCCATTCTACAGAAGAACCATAAGGCGTATAAACTGCTAAACCTGCAGAAACCCAATCGTTAATTTTGTAAGTAGCGTACAAACTAAATGGTGTCCCCAAGTTATCCGTCGCTGCTGTTTGATTATACAGTGAATTTTGGTACCTTGTTTTAGCAAACAATGCATTTCCACCAACTGATAAGTTAAATTTTTTATCTAAAAAAGACATACCTGCAGGGTTAAAAAAAGCAACCTCTGCACTATTAACAACTGCAACTCCGGTATGTCCCATCGCCAATTGTTTCTGACCTTGAATCGAAACTCTGTATCCACCAGCGAACATAGACATCGAAGTCAAAGTTAGTAATGATAAAGAAAATAATTTTCTCATAATTAAAATTTAGTTAGTTTTTAGTTTAAATATTTAATTCAAAATTAACATTAATTATGAAATTTACAATTTTTTTAACTAAAATATTATGTATGCATAATAAATTTTATAGAAAATTGGCAACTTCGTAATAAAATGCTTTTGGATTTTCTGCGTGTAACCAATGCCCAGCATTAGGAATTGTTATAATATTTGCTTCTGGGAAATGATAATAAATAGTTTCAAAATCAGCATCTAAAATATAATCTGATTTATCACCTCGAAGAAACAAAGTTGGTTTATTAAAATGATTTTCTATGGGAAGTGCTGCTCCGATTTCAGAAATTTTATCATTAAAAACCTTTAAATTGAATCGGAAACCCAATTGACCGGGTTCTACCCAATATAGATTTTTAAGTAAGAATTGTTTCGTACCAAAATCTGAAATGTATTCTGAAATAATTTCATCTACTTCTGTTCTACTTGGTTTTTTAGAAAAATCAATGGCATTTAAAGCGGCTAAAATACTTTGATGATGTGGTGCATAAAATTTCGGACCAATATCAGCAACAATAAGTTTTTCAATTAAATTTGGATATTGAGTTGCGAACAACATCGCAATTTTTCCACCCATGGAATGTCCTAAAAGTGTGATATTTTCCAATTTATGAAAATCGATATACGCTTTTACATCTTCCACCATCACATCATAACTGAATTCCTCGGAATGAAAACTTTTTCCATGATTTCGCATATCTAACAAATGCATTTGAAATCCTAATTGCTCAAATTGTGCACTTAAGGTTTTCCAATTGTCTGACATTCCTAAAAATCCGTGAATGATTAAAAAAGGCTTTCCTTCTCCTTCTATTTTTGAAAACAGCATATCTTTAAAATATTATTTCAATTTATTTAAATACATATTCACTACGTTTTCAAAACCTAAATATAGAGATTCCGAAACCAAAGCGTGCCCGATTGAAACTTCCAATAAATTCGGAATATTATCTTTAAAAAATTTGATATTATCCAAACTTAAATCGTGACCGGCATTAATTCCTAAACCTAATTCGTTAGCTCTAATCGCAGCTTTTACAAAAGGTTCAATCGCATTTTGATTTCCTAAACCATATTGATGAGCGAACACTTCGGTATACAATTCAATTCGGTCTGTTCCTGTTTCCTTCGCACCGTCAATCATAGCTTCAATTGGATCTACGAAAATCGAAACTCTAATATTATTGCGTTGGAATTCTTGAACCACTTCTTTTAAATACGATTGATGCTTAACTGTATCCCAACCTGCGTTAGAAGTAATCGCACCAATAGCATCTGGTACTAAAGTAACTTGGTCTGGCTTACATTCTAAAACTAAATCAATAAAATTATGTTGCGGATTTCCTTCTATATTATATTCTGTGTACACTACATTTTTTAAATCTCGTGCATCTTGATACGTAATATGTCTTTCATCTGGACGCGGATGAATCGTAATTCCGTTCGCACCAAACTTTTGAATATCTTTTGCAACTTGCAATAAATCAGGAACATTACCACCACGAGCATTTCTCAGGGTCGCAATTTTATTAATATTAACAGATAACTTTGTCATAATTGTATTTAATTTGTACAAAATTACAAACAAAAAATAGACTAATTTGTATTTTTTACTTAATTTGCAATAGTTTTGAACTAATAATTTATGGATAAAATTACTGATTTTTTAAACATCGAATTTAAACCTTTACATGTCAACGATACTGTTGCTGACGCGGAAAATTTGTTTTTAGATTTTAACTACTCTCATTTTCCTGTTTTAGAACAAGACGTTTATATTGGTTCCATTGCTAAAGATGATGTAGAAATTCTTCCCGTAGGTACTTCAATTAACGAACATAAATTTGGTTTACATCGTTTTTTTGTACGAAGCACTATGAATTGGTTTGATGTTTTTGAAGAATTTTCTAAAAATCACACGAATATATTACCGGTTTTGGATGAGAAAAATCAATATGTTGGTTTTTATGAATTGGATGATGTGTTGCATTTTTTAAACGAAACTACTTTTGTAAAAGAAGATGGCGGCATTATTGTAATTGAAAAAGAAACTTCCGATTTTACATTCAGTCAAATTTGCCAAATTATAGAAAGTAATGATTCTAAAATTTTAGGCGTATTCGTTTCTAACACTACTCCAACTTTAACCCAAATTACACTGAAAATATCGCAAAGTAATTTTAACGAAATTATTCAAACGTTTAGAAGATACAATTATACTATTTTATCTGAACACCAAGAAGATTCTTATTTGGCTGGTTTAAAAGAACGTTCAGATTATTTAGATAAATATTTAAATATTTAAGTTATGAAAATAGCCGTATTTGGTCAGTATTATCAAAACAACACCCATTCTATTGTAGAAAAAGTGGTGGCGTTTTTAGATCAAAAAAATATTGAAATATGTTTCTACAGTGTTTTTTATCACAAGTTACTTGAAAATAATGTAGAATTATCCAATTACAAAACCTTTGATTCTTACGAATGCTTGAAAGATAATTTTGATTATCTAATTAGTATTGGTGGTGATGGAACGATTTTACGAGCGGCCACTTTTGTTAGAGATTCTAACTTACCAATTATCGGAATTAATGCTGGAAGATTAGGTTTTTTAGCAACCGTTCAAGAAGAAAATATTGAAAATTTATTGAATAGAGTTTTAATCAACGATTTCTCTATTTCAAAAAGAACCTTAGTTAGCTTAAATGCACATCCTGGAAATATTGATTTAGAAGATATTAATTTCGCGTTAAATGAAATTACGGTTTCCAGAAAAGATACTACTTCTATGATTACGATTGAAACGTATATCAACAATGAATATTTAAATTCGTATTGGGCAGACGGATTAATCATTTCTACACCAACAGGTTCAACCGGATATTCATTAAGTTGCGGCGGACCTGTAATTATGCCAACATCTAACTGTTTTGTAATTACACCAATTGCACCACATAATTTAACAGCAAGACCTTTAATAATCCCTGACAACTCTGAATTAACTTTAAAAATAAAAGGAAGAGAAGACCAATATTTAGTTTCATTAGATTCCCGAATGACATCTGTTTCTAACAAAACTGCACTTACAGTTAAAAAATCTGATTTTTTCATCTCAATTGTAGAATTTCCTGAAGAAGGTTTCTTAAGAACTATTAGAAAAAAACTGCTTTGGGGAGAAGACAAAAGAAACTAAAAACCACTTTTCTAAAAAGATTAAAATTCCGATAGTATTAAAAATGGTTTGATAAAAGTCAAACTATATGGAATACATATTGGAAATAACACACGATTTTTCATTTTTTTACGTTATTACATCAAGTTAATCATCAAAAAAACTTGGTTTAAGATGGTTAGTACCTCAATATTATTATATTTGCAAACTATTTAAAAAATGAAAAGATTTTTATTAAATATTATCGGAATATTATTCTGCATTACTTCTTTCGGTCAAATTCACGAAATTGGAGTATTTGTAGGCGGTAGTAATTATATCGGTGACGTTGGAAAAACAGACTATTTAGCCCCAAAAGACGCGGCTTTAGGTGTGCTTTACAAATGGAATAGAAGTACAAGACATTCTTGGAGATTTTCGTATACTCAAACATCAATTTCAGCAAAAGATGTGGAAAGTAATGCGCCAAATAAAAAGTTAAGAGGTTTTGAAATAAAAAACAATATTAAAGAATTTTCAGCAGGTTTAGAATTCAATTTCTTAGATTTCGATTTACATCAGTCGGATTTTGTTTTCACACCTTATGTTTACTCTGGAATTTCAACGTTTGTATACAATGAAACTTTTGTTTTAAACAAAGTAAGTAAAATAGATTATCAACATTATTCGTTTGCAATTCCAATGGTAGTTGGTGTAAAAGCAAAAGTTACAGAACATTTGGTTTTAGGATTGGAAACGGGTGCTAGATATACATTTACAGATAATTTAGATGGAAGTAATCCTAAAAATGAAAATTTCGAAACTTTAAAATTTGGAAATTTAAACAATAAAGATTGGTACGTTTTTACAGGATTCACATTAACATATACATTTGGGAAAAACCCATGTTTTTGTGCAAATAAATAAAATGGAAAAAGAAATAGATAAAAATAATTTACCAAAACACTTAGCTATCATTATGGATGGCAATGGTCGTTGGGCAAAAAAACAAGGTATGTTACGCGTTTTTGGTCATGAAAAAGGAACCAAATCTGTGAAACAAACTGTTGAGAATTGCGCCAAATTAGGTATTGAATTTTTAACACTTTATGCTTTTTCAACAGAAAACTGGAACCGACCAAAAATTGAAGTCGACACATTAATGAAATTATTAATTAGTGCGTTGAAAAAAGAATTGAAAACATTACAAGAAAATAATATAAAACTAAATGCCATTGGTAATATAGACAGTTTACCATCTGGTGTTAAAAAGGAATTACAAGAAGTTATTTCTAAAACGACAGATAATACTCGAATGACATTGACTTTAGCTTTAAGTTATGGCGCTAGAGATGAAATCATAAATGCTGTTAAAATAATTTCAGAAAAAGTTAAAAATAATATAATTTCAACAGATGCTATTGACGAATCAATTATTAATCAGCATCTTTACACACAGAACATGCCAGATGTGGACTTAGTGATAAGAACAAGTGGCGAACACAGGATAAGTAATTTCCTACTATGGCAAATTGCATATGCTGAATTTTATTTTACAGATGTGCTTTGGCCAGACTTTAACGAAGAAGAATTACAAAAAGCACTAATAAGTTATCAAAAAAGAGAAAGAAGATTTGGAAAAACTAGCGAACAAATTAGATAAATTGACAATGTTTAAAAACAGAATACTATTTTTATTTGCCTTATTATTTATAGGAAATACAATAAATGCTCAAGAAACAACTTTAGATAAAGGAAAGGAATATACTCTTGCTGATGTTGAAGTTACTGGAAAAGTTTCTTTCAATGAGCAAACAGTAATTACATTTACTGGACTAGAAATCGGAAGTAAAATTAGAATTCCTGGTGAAGAAATCAGCTTAGCTATTACCAAACTTTGGAAACTTGGCTTGTTTAATGATGTGAATTTTTACGTTAAAAAAATTGAAGGAGAAAACATATTTCTTGAATTAGAATTGTTCGAACTACCTAAACTTAATGAAGTAAAAATCAAAGGTGTAAAAAAAGGAAAAAAAGAAGACATAATCAAAGAAACTGAACTAACTAAAGGTAAAGTGGTTAATGATAATTTACTTACAAACACCAAAAATTACATAGAAAACAAGTACAAAAAAGACGGGTATTACAACTCTAAAGTTACTATAAATACATTAGCCGACTCTACAAACACAAAAGTAGATATGGTTATTTTTGTGGATCGAGGTAAAAAAGTTAAGATTCGTAAAATAAATTTTGTGGGTAATGAAAAATTGACTGATAAAAAATTAAAAAAAACATTCAAAAACACAAAAGAACAGAAAATTTATAGAATTTTTAAATCTTCTAAATTCATTAAAGACAAATATAAAGAAGACTTAACTTCTTTGGTTTCGAAATACAAAGAAAAAGGATATAGAGATGCTAGAATAGTTTCAGAAAATGTTGTTTACAACAAAGAAAAAAACAAAATCAACATTGATGTTTCTATTGAAGAAGGAAGAAAATACTATTTCGGAGATATTAGATTCTTAGGAAACACCGTATACTCTGATCAAATCTTAAACTCTATTTTAGGAATAAAAAAAGGAGACATTTACAACGGCGTATTATTACAAAAAAGAATTGCAGATAACACGGCACCAGATAGTGAAGATGTTACTAATTTATACCAAAATAATGGTTATTTATGGTCAAACATAAATCCTGTTGAAGTAAAAACAGCAAATGATACCATTGATTTTGAAATAAGAATTTCTGAAGGCCCAGTAGCTTATCTTAATAACGTTACAGTAAAAGGAAACGACAAAACAAATGATAAAGTAATTTACCGTGAATTAAGAACCCGTCCGGGACAAAAATGGAACAAAGAACAAGTAATTCGTTCTGTTCGTGAATTAGGACAATTAGGTTTCTTTGATGCAGAAGCTATTAGACCAGAACCTACAAATATGGATCCTGCTGCAGGAACTGTAGATTTAGATTGGACAGTTGTAGAAAAAGGTTCTAGTCAAGTAGAACTTCAAGGAGGTTACGGTGCTGGAGGTTTCATTGGAACTTTAGGTTTATCTTTTAATAACTTCTCGTTAAAAAACATATTCAACAAAAAAGCCTACCAACCTTTACCAATGGGTGACGGACAAAAAATGTCTTTACGTTTACAAGGAAGTCAAAGTTTCCAAGTATATAGTTTGTCATTTACAGAACCTTGGTTAGGTGGCAAAAAACCAATTAGCTTTTTCACGTCTATTTCTCATAGTAAACAATTTTTATACGACTATTCTTCAAGGAACGTGACTAGAGATAAAAGTTTCAACATCACAACTTTAACAGTTGGTTATGGAAAAAGATTAAAAGTGCCGGATGATTACTTTAGTTTATCAAACTCTGTTTCCTTTTCTTACTATGATTTAAATAACTACAATACTGGATTATTTACATTTGGAAATGGAGCTTCAAGAAACTTAGCTTTCAATACTTCATTAACACGTGACAGTAGAGGAATTGACCCTGTTTTTCCAGAATATGGTTCAAACTTTTCGGTCTCTGCTAAATTCTCATTACCGTATTCATTATTTAATGGTGTTAATTATGGTGGCTTAAAAAACAAAGAAGAATATAAATATAAAAACCCGGGAGCAGCATACACAAACGCGAATGGAAATCAAGTCCCATCTGGTTCATATGTTGACCAATTTGGTGATGCAACTACAAACTATCAAGAAGGAATTGCTGATCAATCTAAAATTGACCAAGAAAGATTTAAATGGTTAGAATTTTATAAAATTAAATTTAGTGGGGATTGGTATACTAAAATATACAAAAAACTCGTTTTACGTACAAGAGGGGAATTTGGTTTCCTTGGCGCATACAATCAAGAAAGAGGAGTTATACCATTTGAAAGATTTTATGTTGGTGGAGATGGAACACCGAACTACTCATTAGATGGTAGAGAAGTAGTACAATTGCGTGGATATACAAATAATTCCTTATCTTCGTCTAACGGAGGAACAGTATATAACAAATACTCTATGGAGTTAAGATATCCAATTACAATGAAACAATCAGCAAAAATTTATGCGATGACTTTCTTAGAAGCGGGTTCTGCATTTGATAGTTTCAAGAAATTTGATCCATTCAAAATGCAACGTTCTGCAGGTGTAGGATTAAGAGTATTTATGCCTGCATTCGGATTATTAGGTATAGATTTCGCTCATGGTTTCGACCCAATTCCGGGTGGTACAGTAAAAAGTGGTTGGCAGCCTCACTTTATCATCGGACAACAATTTTAAACTTTGGCACGATAGTTGAATTTAACATTTTAAGTTTATGAAAAAATATTTTGTTTTACTTTTTAGTTTTGTTTTATTTGTAGCGCAAGCACAAAAAACAACAAAAATTGGATATATTGACATGGAATATATTTTGGAAAAAGTTCCAGAATATGCAGAAGCTAAAAACCAATTAGAACAAAAAGCAAACACTTGGAAGCAAGAAATTGAAACCAAGAAAAATGAAATCAAAAAACTTAAAGATGCTTTAGCATCTGAAAAAGTATTGTTAACTAAGGAATTAATTAACGACAAAGAAGAAGAGATAAACGTTCTTGAAAAAGAAATGCTAGATTACCAACAAAAAAGATTTGGACCACAAGGCGACTTAATGATTCAAAAATCGGCGTTAGTAAAACCAATACAAGACCAAGTATTTAATATTGTACAAGATATTGCTGCGAAAAGAAATTACGATTTCATTTTCGATAAATCATCGGATTTAACCATGCTTTTTACAGCAGAACGATTTGATATTAGCGATTTTGTTGTAGATGCTTTAGCAAGAGCAGGAAAAAAAGTAGAGCTATCTAAAAAACAACAAAAAATTCAGGACGCCAAAAATTTAAGAGAATTTGAAACTACTGAAAATCCTGAAATATTAGAAAAAGAGAAAAAAGTTCAAGCCACAAAAGACGATAGAGAAAAAAAGTTACAAGAACGAAAAGATGCAGTGGCTGCTAAGAAAAAAGAAGCAGACGAAAAAAGAGCAGAACTTTTAAAAACAAGAACAGAAGCGCGTCAGAAATTATTAGAAGATCAAAAAGCAAAAAGAGACGCCTTATTAAATAAGAAAAAAGAGAATAATAATAACCCAGAACCAAAAAAAAAGTAAATAACCCTTATTAAATTAAATTAAAATGAAACAATTAAAGACCCTATTTATTGCAATAGTAATGTTTTTTGGAGCGCAAGTAACAAGTGCTCAAACTAAAGTTGGACATATTGATGTAAGTGCTTTAATGACTACAATGCCAGCAATGAAAGCAGCAGAAACTCAATTAAATAAATTGAGAGAAGGTTACGATACAGAATACAAAAAATTGGTAACTGAATACCAAACTAAAGCAGCTCAATATCAAAAAGAAGCAGAAACTGCTGGAGATGTTTTAAACCAAACACGTTCTCAAGAAATGCAAGATATGGGAACTAGAATTCAAAAATATCAAGATGATGCTTCAAAATCATTACAAGATAAATCAGTTGAATTACAAAAACCATTAATGGAAAAAGCACAAGCAGCTATTCAAAAAGTAGCACGTGCAAAAGGAATTCAATACGTTTTAGACTCAACTGTAGGTAGCGGAGTTTTATTAGCTGACGGTGTTGATTTATTAGCTGATGTTAAAAAAGAATTAGGTTTCTAATAACAATACAAAAAAATACCAGAACTGCTCCATCTTATTTTTAGATTGAGCAGTTTTTTTTTTACATTTGTTTTATGAGCAATAACAACCCAATTGGACTTTTCGATTCTGGCGTAGGTGGCACTTCTATTTGGAAGGAAGTTCACGCCCTTTTACCTAATGAAAGCACTATTTATCTAGCCGATAGTAAAAATGCACCCTACGGTCAAAAAACTAAGGAAGAAATAATAGAATTAAGCAAAAAGAACACTGAGTTTTTACTGAACAACAATTGCAAACTTATCATTGTTGCTTGCAATACCGCAACTACAAATGCCATAAAAGCCTTAAGAGCAGCCTACGATGTTCCATTTATAGGAATAGAACCTGCTATAAAACCCGCAGCATTACATTCAAAAACACAAAAAATTGGAATTTTAGCTACACAAGGCACACTCAATAGTGAACTTTTTCATCAAACTGTAGCTTTATATTCTGATGTAAAAGTTGTGGAACAAATTGGTTTTGACTTAGTCAAACTAATTGAGAATGGAGAAATGCACTCTAAAAAAATGACACAACTTTTGGAAGAATATTTACTTCCAATGGTCGCACAAGATATTGATTACTTAGTTTTGGGCTGTACACATTATCCGTACTTAATTCCGCAAATTCAAAAAATTATTCCGAATCACATCAAAATTATTGATTCGGGCGAAGCTGTTGCAAAACAGACCAAACATATTCTGGAAATTAACCATCTGTTTAATACTTCGAAAACTACAAAACAAACATTTTATATTAATAACCCACCAGAAGTTATGCAAGAATTAATTGGACCTAAATTTAAAGTCAATTATAAAGATTTTTAGAAGCACAACATTCTGTTTCAAAACAAAAATTGTCGTGTCTTCCGCTATATCTTTTATTTTGTTGCTTTTCTGAATCAAAAGCAACAAAATAAAAGGATGCCGCTACAACCACGGCTAAAATACACATCAACGTCTTTTTAGTCTTCCTTAAACCAACTTGAATACATAACGTAGTTATTAGAAATACGATCAATCTCGCCAGCGAAATCACTTGTGTTAAGCTCTTTTACTTTCTTTGCAGGAATACCAGCATAAATAAAACCACTTTCTACATGTGTGTTTTGTGTCACTACACTACCCGCTCCTATTATTGAATTGCTTTCTATCACACAACCATCCATTATAATTGCGCCCATTCCCACCAAAACGTTGTCATGAATCGTACAACCATGCACAATCGCATTATGTCCAATAGAAACGTTATTTCCAATAATAGTTGGGTGTTTCAAATACGTACAATGAATAACTGCACCATCTTGAATATTGACCTTATTCCCAATTGAAATAAAGTTAACATCACCTCTGATAACTGCATTAAACCAAACGCTACATTTTTCACCAAACGAAACATCGCCTACAATAGTAGCATTTTCTGCAATATAACAATCAGCTGGAATAGCAGGTTTTTTACCTCTAACTTCTTTAATAATCATAATAAAAAAATTTAAAAAAAAATCCCGAATAAATCGGGATTAAATATCTTAGTTTGCAACTGCTGGACAGTTACAGTCAAATGCTTTTGGTTTACAGAATAAGTTCATACCAATAGTTAACTGATGATAATAACCTGCATTGTCAAATTTAACATCACCTAATACTTTATTGTATGAATAGCCAACCATAAACTGTTTAAAGTTTACACCAACAAAAGGAGTAATCCATTGTAATTTTTGGTTATTTAATACGCTTCCTGGTTTTCCTGGTTCTTTTGAATACACAGCACCGTCGAAACTTCTTCTGTATGAAAGTCCTCCCCAAAGTTTACCGAACTCCATAGCTTTATATACTTTCGCATTTAAATCAATAGATTTTTCTCCAGTTTGTTCAGTAATTTGAAACATAAATGATGGTTCAATTGAAACTTTTTCATCATCACCAAAATTAGCTCCAACACTCCACAAATATTTTCTTAAATTATCAGATTCAATTCCAGCTAAATATAATTCTCTTCTATTAGCTATAAAATTTTTAACAGTAACGTGTGTGAAAAAATCCATATAATGATAAGAAGCACCCACATCTAAATTAAAATAAGAATCTTTTTGAGTAATTCCACCATAAATTTGTGGGTCAAATTCAGTAAAAGCAGTTTCATCTAATCTACTTTGAATCATTGCCGCACTTAATCCAAAAGAAAGCATATTTAAATCTGCCTTAGATCTTGAAAATAAAATATGATGTGCGTATGATAATTTCGCACCTGTTTGAGAATGGTAACCATTTTTATCGTTAAAAGCAATAATACCAATACCTGATTTTCCATCTTCATCTAAAGCGGTATTAAAACTCATAGTTTGTAGCGAAGGCGCGTCCTCTTGACCAAACCATTGTTGTCTACCTGTAACTCTAAGTTTGGCGCAATTTGCAGCACCAGCCATTGATGGGTGTATTAAATAATAATTATCCGTTAAGTAATCAGTATATACAGCAATTCCTTCTTGAGAATATGCTGATTGAAAAAAAATAATTAAGTTAAGTAGTAATAAGTTTCTTAGTTTCATAGTATTCGTTTATTTCTTTTCAGAATAGGATTCCTAGTATCAGTTGTTATTAATTTTATTCAATTTGCCAAATATATAAAAAATAAAAATACAATATACACAATTTCTAGTATTAATTTAAAATTAACAAATTACTTTATACAATGTTTGTATCTTTGCAAAAAATAAAGAATCAAATGAGTAAAATATCAATAAAAACTACTAATAACGACTCAATTGTTAAATTTGAATTAGAGGAATTTATCACAAGAAACCAAAATTTTGAATTTAAGAATATTGACGAAACTGAAAATTCGCCATTAGCTAAACAATTATTTTATCTTCCGTTTGTAAAATCAGTTTATATTTCTGGAAATTTTATTGCGATAGAAAAATTTTCTATTGTTGAATGGGAAGATGTTCAGGAAGATGTGGCAAAGCAAATTGAAGATTTCATAGAAAAAGGCGGCAAAATAATTTTAGAAGAAACTACTACTAAAAAAAATCCGGTAACTATTTATGCCGAATCAACACCAAATCCTTCAGTAACCAAGTTCGTAGCTAATAAAAAACTAACGAACACTGCTGTAGAATGCAAAAACATCGATGGAACTAAAGCGTCTCCATTAGCAAAAGATTTATTTAGTTTTCCGTTTGTAAAAGAAGTTTTCATTGACGAAAATTACATTTCAATTACGAAATACGATATTGCAGAATGGAATGACATCACATTAGAATTGCGTACGTTTTTAAAACAGTATTTAGAACAAACTGATTTAGTAGTTGACGAAAGTTTAATCGAAAAAACAGATAATTTCAAAATTAAACAAGAGGAATTTTTTGATAATTTAGATGTAACTTCTCAAGAAATCATCAATATTTTAGAAGAATATGTGAAACCGGCCGTACAAAGTGATGGCGGGAACATTACTTTTAATTCATACGACGAAACTACAAATGTGGTAAAAGTAACTTTACAAGGCGCTTGTAGCGGTTGTCCTTCTTCAACATTCACTTTGAAAAACGGAATTGAGAACATGTTACGTGATATGCTAAAAAACAATACAATTGTGGTTGAAGCGATGAATGGGTAACATCATTTAAAACAACTTTCGAGTTAGATTAATTAAATTTTATAAATAATTACAAAAAGCGTTCTTTTTATTGAGCGCTTTTTTATTTTTGCAAAAAAAGTATAATGGAATTTCAAACATATTTAAACACAATAAAAAATCTAATTTTTGATTATTCACCAAAAGTTGCTGTAGCATTACTTATGCTATTTGGTGGGTTATGGTTAACGAGTTTTATAACCAGAACAGCCAAAAAATTAATGTTCAAAAGAAACGTTGAAATTACGTTAACTAATTTCTTAGGAAACATCATTTTTTGGACCTTAAGAACTATGCTTTTCATTAGCGTAATATCTAAATTAGGTGTAGAAACTTCCTCTTTTGTTGCCATTTTAGGAGCAGCAGGTTTGGCTGTTGGTTTGTCTTTACAAGGTTCCTTATCCAATTTTGCTGGTGGAATTTTAATTATTTTATTCAAACCGTTTCGAGTTGGTGACACCATCGAAGTACAAGGCGAACAAGGAACAGTTTCAGAAATTTTGATATTTTCAACCAAAATAATCACATCAAACAACCAAGTAGTTTACATTCCGAATGGAATTTTATCTAACGGAAAAATTAAAAATCACAGCCAACTAAGCACCAGACGAGTTGACATTGAAATCATCACAAATTACACTTCTGATGTTTCAGATATTAAAAACAAGATTCACCTAATCATCAATCAACATCCATTGGTTTTAAAAGAACCAAAAGCGGATGTTTTTATCAATAATTTTACAGAATCATCAATTCATTTTAGCGCAAGAGTTTGGACAGAAAACCCAAATCACATGCAAGTGAAATCAGATGTTTTAGAACAGTGTAAAGATTTGGTGAGAATTTAATTTATTGTTTCTTCGTCATCAAAACAAAATCTTTCAAATAAAAAGGTTCGAAATATGCGACATCTTCGAATTCCTTTTTTTGGAATTTTTCATAAGAAACTAATGCCATTTCTGTAGCCGATGGAAATTCAATTTCTGGGTAATATTGAAATTTTGCAGCTGTTAATACGTCTTTAAACTTCATCGCACCATCTCCAATTAAATGCATAGTTTCAGAAATATCTTGATAACTGTTTTCATCAATGATTTCAGCTTTGGTTTCTTTTATTTTGTTGAAGTTGCTATCAAAGAAGGCACAAAATACTTCCATTCTACGTGCATCAATCATTGGAACGATAATTCCTTCTGTAATAGTAATTTTTCTGGCTAATAATTCTAACGTATCAACAGCAATTAACGGAACCGACAACGCATAACACAACCCTTTTGCAGCTGAAACACCAATTCGCAAACCTGTATAAGAACCCGGACCTTGACTAACTGCTATCGCATTTAAATCCTGTAGCTTTAAATTCGTTTCTGCAAAAAGTTCTTCAATAAAAACGTGCAATTTTTCAGCATGAGAAAAATTCTGAGTTGCGATTTCTCTTATAGCTATAGTTATTCCGTCTTTAGCCAAAGCTATAGAACAATTTTTAGTTGCGGTTTCTATATTGAGAAGTAATGCCATTTTAATACTATTTTAGTGATACAAAGAAACAAAAAAAAAGACACAATTACTTGTGCCTTCTTAAAATCAAAATCTATTCATAACTAACTTTTCTGCTCTTTTGCTTTTTTGTCTCTATCAGATTTGGTTTCTAATCGTACTTTATCATTAGGCATCAACTCTTTTGAAACTAAAGTATAAGGACCTGTAATAATTTCATCTCCTTTTTTCAAACCTGATAAAATCTCAATGTTTGTATCATCTTGAATTCCAGTTTTTACGACTCTAATCTTAGCTTTATCGCCAACTTTAACAAAAACACATTCGAATTTAATATCTTTTTTAGGCGCTTTACCTTTTTTCTCCGCTTCTTCTTTTTCAATTTCTGCTACAATATCTTTCTTAGTTGAAGTCGTATCATCTTTAATAACAATAGCACTAATTGGCACCGCTAAAACATTTGTACTTCTTTTTGTTTCAATATCAACTGTAGCCGTCATTCCTGGACGGAAAGGTGAATAACTCACTGGTTTTCCATCTAATAAATCTTGGTACGATTCTTTTACTAATCTTACTTTTACTTTAAAATTAGTTACTTGATCTGCTGTTAAACCTGTTGTAGCAGAGTTAGAAATACTCGTTACCACGCCATCAAATTTTCTTTTTAAATACGCATCTACTTCAATTTTAGCCGAATCACCAATGCTTACTTTTACGATATCGTTTTCATTTACATCCACTTCAACTTCCATATTGTTTAAGTTGGCAATACGCATCATTTCTGTACCTGCCATTTGTTGTTGCCCTAAAACTCTTTCACCTAATTCGATATCTAATTTAGAAATCGTTCCATCAGCTGGTGCGAAAATGGTAGTTCTTTTTAAGTTATCACTTGCTTCTGTTACGTTTGCTGAAGCAGATTTCATTTGATAATAAGCAGATTGTTTACTTGCAACTGCCACTTCATAAGCAGAAACAATTCTATCCCATTCTGAACGAGAAATAACGCCTTTCTCGAATAATTTTTTATTTCTGTCGTAGTTCGCTTTCGCTTCTTTAACTTGAGCATCCGCTTGACTTACTCCAGCTTTTGAAGTAGATAAAGACGCTACTGTTCTATCAACACCAGAAGTATAAATATCTGGATTGATTTTTACTAACAACTGTCCTTTTTTAACTTCTTGCCCTTCTTTTACATTTAAGGCAATAACTTCACCAGAAACTTCTGGCATAATTTTAATTTCAACTTCTGGTTGAATTTTTCCAGTTGCCGAAACCGTTTCAACAATTGTCATCGTTTCTGCTTTAGAAACTTCAACCACTTTACCGTCGTCGTTATTTCCAATTTTTCCTGATTTTTTCAGAACAATTAATAGTGCAATAACAGCGACTGCACTTCCTAAAATGATAAATAATTTTTTTCTTGACATGGCTTTATTGTTTTTCTATAAGTGGAATTCCGAAATAAAATTCTAAAATTTTAATTCTAAAAATATAATCGTACTTGGTTCTTAATACTTCTGATTGTGCATTTACGAATGCCGTTTGAGATTGATTGTAATCGAAAATATTCATCATTCCAATTTCGTATCTATCTTTTGCGTATTGCATCGCTAACTCACGTGCTTTTTCAATTTGTAAAGCAGCTTCATAACTTTCTTTAGCTGCTTTAGTATCTGTATAAGCTGTAAAAACACTACGTTCCACATCTAATTCTGTTTGACTTTTCGCTAATTCAGCTCTATCTAAAGCAATTTTAGATCTAGCTACATTATTTCTAACTGCAAAACCATTAAAAATTGGTATGTTTAATGATAAACCAAAATTTTGACCTTTGTTTTTATCAAACTGATCAAAAACCGGCGATGGATTTCCTACAGTTGATGTGTAATTTGGTTGGTATACAATCTGATTAGTTCCATTAACGTAACCAATTGGAATTGGATTTGAAGCATCTAAAGTAAAACCTGTAACTCTTTTAGAATAAGATGCTCTAGTATTAAATCCGTAAAACCCAGATAAAGTAGGCAAATAAGCGCCTTTAGCAATACTTATATCTTTTTTAGCAATCTCTATATTTGTATTAGAAATTTTTAAGTCTGTCCTAGTCTCTTTTGCTTTAGTAATTAGTGCTTCAGGCGTTTCACTTAAAATAGTAGACAACATAGTTGGCATATCTTCATCTGAAACATCAAAATTTTGAAAATCTTGAATTTGAAGCAATTGTGCTAAACTTAATTTTGATAACATTAAAGTATTTTCCGCTACAATTACGCGTTGTTTCCCAGAAGCCATTGTTGCTTGAATGTCTAATAAATCGCCTTTTGGCACATTACCTGCATCAACCAATTGAACGGTTCTATTATATTGTTTAGTATCCAATAAATTTTGCACGGTTTGCACTTTCAAATTTTCTTTATTGAATAAAATTTGCAAATACGCATTCGCTACATTTAAAGCTACATCTTCTTGCATTTTTGTCAATTGATATTGCGATGCGATAATAGATAAATTCGCTTTTCTTAACTGATTTACATTTTGTAAACCTTTAAAAATATCAACATTGGCATTCAAATTCGCAGATGTAAACTGAGTGGTTTGATTTTGAAGTAAACCCGTTGTAATGTTCTGATTCAAACCAATATTCCAAGAATGTGATCCAGACGCGTTTAAACTTGGTAGAAAATTACCAATCGCATCTTTTTTAGTAATGGAGGTAGTTTGTAAATCTAATTCTGATTGCTTTATAGAAATATTATTTTGAATGGCATGATTGATACATTCTTTTAAAGTCCATTTTTTTTCTTGGGCAAAAGAAGCAACACTCGCAAAAAATAATACTACTAATAGTTGTACTGATTTCATTATTATTAATGTTTTTCTTATTTGACCTATTTTTCAAAAATTTGTTACACTTTCCAATTAATATTTTACTTTTATACCTAAAAAAAAATCTCAGGAATTTCAAAAAACAATATTTTGAGTTTCTTTGCGTTTTCATCAGGAATCTATTTGAAACTAGCGTAATACCATTATAATGAATTTAAAAATTAAAATTTTGCTTTTCGGACTCTTAAATATTGGACTTTTTAGTTGTAGCTCAACTAAAAAAATTGAAGCTTTGAAACCAGAGCCAACTAATAACGCACCAATAGTTTATAGCAATAAAACTTCGCTAATTTCTATGCCAATGGAAGTGAGCATGAAAGAAATTGAATACCATTTAAATAAAAACTTAAAAGGTTTGATTTATAATGATTCCATTTTGAATGACGACAAAACCGAAATGAAAATTTGGAAAACCTCCGACATTAAATTGGTAGAAAAAAACGGAGAAATAGTTTCTGTTATTCCCTTAAAAATTTGGGCAAAAATAAAATATGGAACGGAGTTTATGGGTTTAAACGATACTAGAGAAATCAACTTAAACGGAACCATAACCTTAAACAGCAAAGCCAATTTTGCGAATTGGAAATTGAACACGACTTCAAAAATTGAAGATTTCGAATGGAGTGAAAGTCCGAGTATTTTAGTTGCAGGGAAAAATGTTCCGATTACGTATATCATTAATCCGACTTTATCGATTTTTAAAGGAAAAGTAGCTAAAATGATTGATGAAGCGATTAACAAAAGTTGTGATTTCAAAGAACAAGTTATGAATGTTTTAGAAACTATTTCTACTCCATTTATGGCAAATGAAACGTATGAAACTTGGTTTAAATTAGTGCCAAACGAAATTTATAGTACGAATGCGGTTTTGAGTCATTCAAAAATTACGATGAATTTAGGCATGAAATGTCAGATGCAAACTTTAATCGGACAAAAACCAAAAAACGGATTTGACAGAACGAAAATTACTTCCAAAGCAGTAAGTAAAATTCCATCAGATTTTAACGCTTCGATTGCAGCGGTTTCCACTTATGAAAGCGCGAGTAGAATTATGACTAAAAACTTTATGGGACAGGAATTTGGTTCTGGAAAAAGAAAAGTTACGGTTCAAAAAGTCGATTTATGGTATAAAGATGGTAAAATGATTATTGCGTTAGATATGTTAGGTTCTGTAAACGGTACGATTTATTTAGCTGGTATTCCGAAATACAATTCAGAAACAAAAGAAATTTATTTTGAAGAAATGGATTATGTTTTAAACACCAAAGGCATTTTAACTCGAACTGCTAATTGGTTATTACAAGGTATGATTTTGAATAAAATTAAAGAAAGTTGTAAATATTCTATCAAACCCAATTTAGACGAAGGCAAGAAAAACATGTTACCGTATTTAACGAATTATTCTCCAATGAAAGGTGTTTTCGTAAATGGAAAATTAAATGATTTCATCTTTGAAAAAATGGAACTTACCGAAAAAGGAATTGTAGCTTTTATTACTTCAACAGGAACAATGAAAATTACGATTGACGGAATGGACTAATTCTATTTACGATTTACGATTTATGATTTTGGATTTACGATATAAAAAATCCCGTTCTGATTATCGGAACGGGATTTTTTTATGAAGATACTTGTTCTTTCTTTTTTTGTTTTAGCCTGTAAACCGCATAAAAAACACCGGCAACTAAAATGTAGGGTATTGCCATTAAATACACAATTCCGTCGTTTACACCTTCTGCAGCGGCTTTATTCGCTTCGTTTTGTAAGGAAGCGCGACACATAGCACATTGTCCAATTGAAACTAAAGGCAATAAGCAAAAGGCAATAGCAAAAACTACTGCTTTACTTCCTGCAACCAGCTTCCAGTTTCTAACATTACTTAACATAATAGGGAGAAATCATTACATAAACTATAACACCTGTAATTGCTACGTATAACCAAATTGGAAATGTGATTTTCGCAATTTTTTTATGTCTGTCAAAACGTTGTGCTAATGCTCTAACATAAGTAATTAACACCAAAGGAATAATAATTACTGAAAGGGCAATATGCGTTAATAAAATTATTAAATAAATTGCTCTTGAACTTCCTACGGCTAATTTTTCAGATTCCTCTAAAATAGAATTATGATTCACATCTCCATAAACTGCAGAAATTGATGTCATGTGATACGCCACATACATTAACAGAAACGCAATAGAACACGCAATTGCAGTTTTCATCAAGTTTTCGTGTAGTTTTCTTTTACCGTTTTTAATAGCAACAACTGCTGCAATTAATAAAACTGCTGTAATTCCGTTAATCGTTGCATAAATTGGTGGTAAAAAGTTTAACGGCTCTACATCGTATCCTAATTTTCTTAAGTTAACTCCAAACAGTGCTGCTACTGCAACAGGAATAATGATGGATACCGCTGTAATTAGTTTGTTGTATTTTGTTTCTATGTTGTTTTCCATAATGTATTTGTTTTTTACTTCTTCTCGATAATTATTAACCGCAAAGCTCGCAATGGATTCGCAAAGTTCGCAAAGAATTAAACTTTTACTTATCCCTTTTGCCTTTTGCCTTTTTACTTGGCTCTTCTAACTATTCTTCTAATAATAATTTGACATCTTCTTTGATTGCGTCGATTCCAGTTTGTTCTAAACCATCGTAGTATAAAATTGGATTACCGAATTTATCTTTTCTGCATCTGATATTTCCTTCTTTATCGATTAAAGCGAATAATCCAGAATGTTCAAATCCGCCTTGTACTTTTTCGTTTTTTCCAGCAAAAATATTAAATCCTTTGTTAGCTAAATTCATAATATAGTCGTAATCGCCTGTAAGAAAATGCCAATTAGAATGTTTCACTCCTAATTTTTTAGCGTGTTCATTTAAGGAAGCAACCGTATCATTTTCTGGATCAATAGTTATAGATGCAATTCCGAAATTCAAATCTCCGTAAAATGCTTCTTGCAATTGTAACATGTTTTGATTCATTTTCGGACAAATAGTTGGACAAGATGCGAAGAAAAACTCTACCACATACACTTTTCCTTCATATGATTTGTTAGATATTTTTTTACCGTTATGGTCCGTTAATTCAAAATTTGGAACTTTGCTTAACTTTTCTAAACCGTTATTTTTAAATTTTTCGGTTAATTCTTTTACGGTCCAAATTCCGAACAATAAAACGATAAACGTTATTCCGATGTATGAGTTTTTTTTCATGATTCTATTTTTTCTAATTTTCAATTTGAATTGAAAAGTTAAATATTGTATTATAATCTCTATTTCTTAAATCTTGTTTCCAAATACTATCTTCAACAGCAATGTTTTTAGTTAACATTAAATATTTGGTTTCTTTATCTGCTTGAATTGTATTAAATGCAGGAGAACTTTTAAATCCAATATTTTCATAATATGATTTTTCCAAAGCAGTCAAAACAATAAAAAAACCGTTATTATCAATAACAAATTTTTCGTCAAAAGAAGCGGTTGCAAATTTTTTATCCTTTTCCAAAATAATGATTACTGGTTCTTTCAAAATTGATTGTTTAGGAATATTATATATTGAATCATTACTATAAATATCGAGTTTAAATGGTGCATATTTATGATTCTCAAATTTTTCTTTTAATTTTCCATTACCATAAACTAAAGAATATCCAGTTGGTTCAAGACTTACTTCGTTAATATAAAATTCTTTACCTGTTTTATTTGGAATATAAATCGCGTAAATCAGTTTTTCATCAAGTGGTGCACCACCACCTCCATAATTTCTTGGATTTAAATTTCCAAAAGCTTTTTTAGGCTTTAATATCTTAACAACTTTATTGTTTATAGTAATTTCATCAATACTATTAAATTTAGTTTCAAGAAATATTGTATCTGTTATTAATGAAAATTTGTTTCTAAAAGGCTTATAAGACAAATGAGAAATTGAGAAATTTTCATTTTTAAATTTTTTCAATAAAATAAGACCATTTTTGTCAGAAACAAAATTAATACTATCATCAAATTTTAAAAAAGCATTTTCAACAACTGAATTATTAAACTTATCAAAGATTACTATTTTCTTAATTTGAGAATAACTAAAATTCAAAAAGATAAACATCACAATTATTATGATATATCGCTTTTTCATAACGTATATATTAACTAATTACTTCTTTTTAACTTCTTGCTCAATTTTATCTCTGAATTCATCTTTGCGTTTGTTCTTTTTTAGTGCTAAACGGTATTCGCGAAGAAGAATTTTTACATCATCAGACATTTCATTGTGCAATTCGGCAGCAGAAATAGTGTTGTAACATTCTCTGTATTCTACTTTTCCTTTTATTTCTTGCCCTTTTCTTCCACGAAGGCATTTTTCTTTATCGATAATATATACGAAAGAAGTTCCTGATTTATCGTTTAAGGTGTTTTTGAAATTGAATGTATTAAAATACGTTTCGATATCTTCTGGTTTACCGAAAAGGAAATGCCAGTTTTTTAAATCGTTAGACAATCTACGAAACTCTAACATGATGGCTTTAATTTTCTCTTGATTGCCATCAGGCAAAATCATTACCATTTGAAAATCTTTGAACCCACCGTATTTGTTGTAAATTTTCTGATTTAAGTTGAATAAATTTGCTTTTACTTCTTCAATATCACTTCCAGGGAAACCTAAAACCGTAATGTTTTTATCTAAAGTAATTTTTTCATTGTTTAATGAAACGAATTGACTTGGAATATCAGAATGATTTTTTGAAATAATTGGAAGAAAAAGAGAATTGTGTGAGGCTGTTGCGAAAAACATATAAGCCACTATAGGCAAGATGAATAGAACAGATAATACTAAATATTTTTTCATTATAGAAAGCTAAATTTTGAAAAACAAAGGTAAAAAAAAATCCCGACGTTAGTCGGGATTGATTTATATAAATTTTGTTAAAAAATCCATTTGTAATGAGAATTTTTAAATACTTCAAAAATATAATCTGCTTCTACTAAAACGATGAAGCATAAATATAAAATTAAGAATACTAAAGGAGCTACAATAGACCAACGTAAACTTTTCTTTTCACCTTCTAAGTGCATAAATGCCCACATAATGTAGTATGCTTTTACAACTGTTAAGATAATAAATATCCAGTTTAGTAAATTCATACTTAAAAGATTGGTAAAGTATAAACTATGTGGTTTTACAATACCTAAAGCAACCTCAACAGTTGTTATGATAGATAAGATTCCAAAAACTGTCCAGATTCTTTTCATGTTAGATTCATGTGCGTGTGCCATAATATTTTCTTTTTACTAAAAATTAAACTAAATAGAAGAATGTAAATACAAACACCCATACTAAATCGACAAAGTGCCAATATAAACCAACTTTCTCTACCATTTCATAACTTTTTCTTCTTTCGTAAGTACCTAATAATACATTAAAGAAAACTAAGATATTAAGCATTACTCCTGAAAATACGTGGAATCCGTGGAAACCTGTAATAAAGAAGAAGAAATCTGCGAATAATTTATGTCCGTATTCATTTCTAATTAAACTTGCACCTTCTACAACTAGAATGGCGTCATTTAATCTTTTTTCAGATTCTTCACGAGAAAGAACTGTTTTTTCTTTGTCTTTAGTAATAAACTCTGTTCTTACTAAAAGTTCTGGATGTGCTTTGAATCCTGCAATTACTTCAGCAACTGAATAGGCTGGTAAAGCATGATCTTCTTCCATAAACCAAACCCCTTTATCTCTTGTCAATTGTTCTCTTTCTTCAGGTAAAGTAGCAGCAAACTCTTCAAGTTTTATTCTTTTACCATCTTTATCCACAAATTGCAAAATAGAACCTCCAGCAGTTTCCACCGCTCCGTACTCACCTTTGATGAAATTTTTCCATTCCCAAGCTTGTGAACCTAAGAACATAAAACCACCAACAATAGTAAGCAACATGTAAATCGCTACTTTTGTTTTTTGTAATTTGTGACCAGCATCAACGGCAATTACCATTGTTACTGAAGAAAAGATAAGGATAAACGTCATCAATGCCACATAGTACATTGGTGCATTTACACCGTGTAGGAATGGAAAGTGAGTAAATACCTCATCGGCGATTGGCCAAGTTTCGATAAATTTAAATCTAGAAAATCCGTAAGCAGCGATAAAACCTGAAAAGGTTAAAGCATCTGATACGATGAAAAACCACATCATCATTTTACCATAAGTGGCTCCCATTGGTCCTGGACCTCCGTCTAAAGCGTGTTCATTATTAACCGTAGCGCTCATAAAATAGTTATTGTTAAAAAGTTCCCAAATTTATTGATTTTTTTCTATTTGAAAAAATAGAAAAATAAAAACAAGTATACCCAAATAAAATCCATAAAGTGCCAATACATGCCACTTAGTTCAATACCAAGGCATTGCGACGAATTGTATTTTTGTTTATAATGATTATAAATTACATAAATTAACGAAATCATACCTCCAAACAGGTGCGCAACGTGTACAAACACGAAAGCATACAAAAAAGAGACCGTAACTTTGCTTGAAGAACCGAAAGGAACTAACCCTTGATTGAACAATAAATCGAATCCTTTGAACTGAAGATACACAAACGTTAATCCCAAACCTAAAGTGATTAATAAATACACTGTAGTTAAAGATTGATTATTTTCTTTTATTGCTTTTTTTGCTAGATAAAACGTAATACTACTTATTATTAAAACAATTGTGCTGTATGTAAATGTATCTGGAATGGCTAAATCTTTTAACCAATCTGGGCGTTGTTTACTTACTACAAATGCACTCGTTAATCCAGCAAAAATCATAATAATACTAATCATACCGAAGTATAACAACATTTTATATGTTTTTGCTTTTTTATCGTAAGCTTCTTGAACTGAAATGCTTTCCATTTTTTATTTTTTTATTTTTTTAAACACATAGTCACATAGAATTTTTGTGCTTTCTGCTATTTTATTTTAAAAGTAAACATAGAAAACTAATCTATGTTTTACGTTTTATTTCTTTACTTATATAAATTTATCAATTACATAAATGATTTGCAGCAAAGTTATGTAAGTTACACTAACTAACATTAGTTTTTTTGCAGTTTTTGCATCTCTGTTTTTATATAATTTAAAAGCCCAATACATCATCCAAGCTCCTAAAAACAAAACAACTCCTGCTCCAACCACTGACAACTGTAATTTTCCAGTGAAACCAAAAACTGGAAGTACCGAAGCTACCATTAACCAAAAGGTGTATAATATAATTTGTATGGCTGTTTTCTTGTCGCGTTTACCTGTTGGCAACATAAAGAAACCTGCTTTTTCATAATCTTCAAATAAGAACCAGCCGATTGCCCAGAAATGTGGGAATTGCCAGAAAAACTGAATTAAAAATAACGTTCCTGCTTCAATGCCGAAATTACCTGTTGCAGCTACCCATCCTAACATGAATGGAATGGCACCTGGAAAAGCACCCACAAAAACAGATAAAGGTGTTAATGTTTTTAACGGTGTATATAAACTCACATACATAAATATGGAGATGGCACCAAACATAGCAGTTTTTGGATTGATGATATATAAAACAATTAACCCGACAAACGTTAACACGAAACCTAAAGTTAAAGCTTTGTTGACAGACATTCTACCTGATGGAACGGGACGGTTTTTCGTACGATCCATTTTGGCATCTAAATCTTTTTCAATGACTTGATTGAAAATGTTTGACGCGCCTACCATGCAATATCCGCCGATGGCTAATAATAAAAGTGTAGTAATACTAAAAGGATGCGTTTCTGAAAAACCCAATAAATACCCCACAATAGAAGAAAAAACCACACTTATAGCTAAGCCGGCTTTAGTTATTTCTTTAAAATCCAAAAAAACTGATTTTAGGGTTATAGTATTTGTTTCCAAAAGTGAATTTTTAATCGAGGGCAAAGATAGTAAGAAGTTGTGAGTTTTGTGTACTGAGTTTTATTTTTTTTACAACCAATGGATTAAAATCCATTGTTACAAAATATGACATCCCTACGGGATTTAAATGTGACTTATATCTGCTGCTGCGCGAATCCTTTCGCGTGGTATTAAGATTTACCAGATCTTTTAATTAAAGCAAGAATCCTAACTTTCAACGGTTGGGATTTTTTGTTTTAATTTACTTTTATTCCAAAAAATAAAACAGCAACTAAAAAATATTATATTTCTAGCTACTGTTTTAGTGTTATTTATTTTAGTGAATTACTCCATATCATAATTTGGGACATTACCCTAATTTACATTAACATCAAAAGTAAGAGTATCAGTAAAAACTGGTGTAACTTTGTCATTAAATTCATATCTGACAATACTTCTAATAGTGTTTTTACCTTTTTTGATTAAAACTTCTTTTACATCAATTTGAGCAGGAAGAATGTTTTTTTGCGTTCTTTTAACTTTAGAATTATCAATACTTAAATTATCAATTTTAAAACTAAGTTTTGCATTAGGAATATTAGCAATTATATAGCTATATTTTAATGTGTCACCTATTTTTAAATATTGGTCTTCTTTGATGTTAAATTTTGCTTTATTAGCAAATTTGTGTTGATATATTTCTATTTGAAAACGTCCTGAATAATTCGTTGGCCCTTTCTCATCGAAATAAATAGTGTTAAAGAAATTACCATAATCATCATATATTATGTATTTTTCAATATATCCTTTTGGATTATAAAATATACTTTCTAAAGTAGTTTCTTTATCTTTCCTAAAATGAACTTCTTCAATTTTACCGTTATCATAATAATATGAAGTTTTACCATAAATGTGACCATTAATGAATTGACCATCAGAAATTTTAATTCCTTTAATATTGTAGTCAATGAATTTTCCATGAATAATGGCATTCCCATCTCTTAATACATATTCTTTTGTACCTATTAATTGTCCCTTTGAATTAAATTCTTTAAAAACATATACTTTTTCTGTTTTAAAGAATTTATAAAAAATTATCAGTCCAATAATTACAATAGTCAAACAAACTAAAGTCATTTTAATTTTATTATTTACTTTCATTTTTCTTTTTTTGTTGAACTTCATTAGCCCCACTGCCGCGCGAATCCCTTCGCGTGGTTTTATAATTTAAAATACTAAAACACTACAACATTATCTAATAAACCTTTTTCTACGGCATAGTCTGATGCACTACTATATTTATAATCTTCAGGTCTAAATACAACTCCTTGTTCAACTGGATTATTGTGGATATAATTGATTTTTTGTTGTATTACTTCGTTACTCCATAATTCTATTGGTTTATTATCGTGTCGCCAAAATTGAAAATTACTAGTATTCGAGGTTTTTTTAGGTTCTTTTTTAAAATAATCTAATAAAAATTCTTTTCTACTTTCACTAGGATTTTCCTGTATTGCTTTAATGAAACTTCTACTTATAAATCTTATAAAATCGCCTAATAAAAGTTCCGGTTTTTGATTTTCAATACTTCTAAAAATCAAATGTAAATGATTTGTCATAATACACCAAGCATGTATTTCCATTCCTTTACTTTTTTGACAAAATTCTAAACTTTCAATAATCAAATCTTTATATTCATTTCTTATAACACATCTAACCAACCTACAACTGCGAAACTTACAAAATAAATACCTTCTGAATTATGGAATTTATAATTTCTACTCATTTATTATGTTTCAATAATTATTAGAAAACCACGCGAAAGGATTCGCGCGGTAGCGTCAAATCAAGTAAGAACTTCAGTTTGGGTAGAAGCATCGATTAAACTAATAATATGCACCTTCCTATAAAAACACGTTTTATAATACCTATACAAATGATCATAAACAAGGGTTTCATATTCTCTTTGGCGAGAAGTATATTGCCTGTTTATCATCATGTGGATGTGGCTGGTTAGAAAGGCATTTAAATTGATTTCTAAGTTTTGTTTTATTACTTGTACAACAGGATTTATGTTACAGGATTTTTCTTCAATTATTGTATAAAGCGGTAATAATTCCTGATTTGAAATCGCATTCATGCAATTTGATATATCATTTTCTAATGTTCTATAATGTTTATCTAATTCGCTTTTTAAAACTTTTGTAGCGTTAAATTCTTGTTTGAAAGCTAATTGCATATCGTCTAGTAACCTCAGTTTATCTGAAGTTGATAAAGAAAATGTATTTAAAAAACTATCTATGGAAAGCAAACTAAAAAGCAATTGAGTTTGCTCATTTTCGAAATCTTTTTTCAAAACTAAATAGTCCATTATCATTTTACTATCAAAATAAAATAGTGTTTCGGAATCTTCCATAGTATTTAATCCGTAGCGTTCTATCTCTCTTAAATAGGTATCGCTTTGAAGTTTCCAAATGAAATTTTTATGCAATACATCTTCAAAAACAGGATTCAGTTCTTTTATCACATGAAAAACATTTTCGATTTTAGTCACTTGAAATCGAATTCTGATATGGCTATCCGGATCGTTATATCTTATGAAAAACCATTTTTTAATATATTTTTTTGACTCGAGCAATTCTATTTTCTCTTTTAAATATTCTAACAGAATAACATCGGCAATTTTATAACCCGAATAAATTTTAAAATAGACCCATTCACTTCCCAAACTAAGAACTCTATTCATTTTTATTTGATTTAAAGAATGACAAAATGAATTGGTTGGCGAAAGAACTGGAATTTTCATCCTTAACTACAGAATTCTCTTCAAACAAAAACTCTTCTAAAATAATTTTCAAATTGGGTTTGATTGTTTTTAGAAATAATGTAATTCCGATTTCTACATTCAAATCTAGTAGTAAAGTATTGTCACCATTAACTAAATTAACATATTGAGGTATTTTCATTTTTTCTTTCCAAACGCTAAACTGGTTTCGCATTTCACTCGTAAATTTTACTTTTATGAATTTTTCAAGTTCAATATATTCAAATATCCATTTTGCTTTTGATATGACAACACCAGAATAAATGACTCTTGGAAAATAGCTATAATGCTTTTCTAAAACCCCCCAATTGAAACCTGAAATTGGATTTTTAGACTGTCCTTGTAAATCACACAAAAAATGATATATCGGCAACGAATTATAGGTATAATTATGCGCATTGGACAAGCAAGGAATGATTTCTTTATTAAGTGACATCGATTTCAAAACCACTTTATTATTCTTTATTGACACGTATAAATCCTCAATAGTAATTTGATTCCTTAGAGGCAAAATACTATTTGCTAAATAAGGAATTTCGTACTCTCGCAAACATGGCCTTCTTAACACATTTCCCGTCCTTGATTGTGGCATGTGAACAATTTCTGCTAAAATTTTATTTGGATTTAACTCGGTTTCTTTTTTGATAATATCATTTGCTAAATTATGAATCGCTTCATCTCCATTGCAAAATCTACCGATTAGCTTTGCTGCGCTATAATTGCCTGATGATTCAATTGAGATTATTTCTTCTTCATTTTTAGATATGATCTCAACCATTACAGAAAATGTGTCTGGCATGTTACTGTTTCCGTTCTCAATGAACTCAAAATCTTTATCTTCTAACAAAATAACATCTTGAGAATTGGAAATGGTCTCTTTTAATTTTTTCTCTAAAACATAATCTACTTTTGTCCATTCTTCAGAATTGGCATTTGATTTCCTACTAGTATCGAAAGAAAACTTATCCAATACAGAATGTGTGTCATTCATGTTAGTATTTTGAAGATATCCAATTCCTAATTCGGAATCTAAAACGACAGAAAGAGGCATTTCTCTAGTTTCATATCTTTTTTGAAAAGTCTTTTTGAAATTAGTTAAATTACTATTTTCTTTGTTTTCTCGGATTTTGCTTAAGAATTGAAGAGCTTTTGTTATTTTAATACTCACTTTTTTATTCAATGTAGCACAAGTCGTTATTTTATATAAATCCGTTTGTAAAATATACTTTTCTTCAGATTCTGTGTCAAATTTCTCGACCAACTTTTTTAAACTATCAAATTGATTTATTAAATCAGTCAGATTAACTTTTCCATCTAAAAGCGAGGACATTTCTTTTAAGATATTGCATTCTAGATTAAATTCAGTACTTTTTTCAATGATTTCAACAACTCTTTTAATATCAAAATTACCTGTAATTGTAGCATCAAGTTCACTAACTAAAATTTGGTTATTAATTAATCCCAAAACAAATTCACTAGCTTCTTCAATTTCAGATGCATCCTCAATAATTAAATCAATCAATTCATTGAATTTTAAACCCATTTTAGAATTCTTAATCAGAGCATCTATCACAGGATTTACCCTAAAAGAAGACAAGGTATGTTCTCTTTTTTTATTTACATATTCATATTCGATGTATCTGTAAAAATCGGCGATTTTATATAATGATGAATTTGGATAATAAATTAAATTCTTTTGAACAGTTGCGTTTTTAGAAATATCTTGTAGCAAACAAATCCAATAATGCATGTCAAATTGCGTAAATACTTCATACTTTTCGATAGAATCAATTTGAATGGAAGTTTCATTTGATAGCAAACCAGAAGTACAACCAGCAAAAATTCCGAAAGGTGTTGCTCTAGAAGAAAGCCTTGCTATATATTTTAACAAGGCTAATTCTAAATTTAATTTTTTATCGGAATTAATTTGAATTGGATTCCTTAGTAATTTCTCAAATTCATTGATAAGTTCAGGAGATGCAATTTTAATAGCCTCTTTAACAAGTTCATCCTCTAAAACTCCAAATAAATTATCGTTTGAATAATCATTAAGAAGATTTGTATAAAAATTTATGGGTAATAAAGGTGTTCGCAATACAAAAGTATCAAAACAGCCAATAGAATTTATTTTCATTATTGTTTCTGCTTACTGATTTTTTTAGCTAATTGCATAGCATTATATGTATTTAGCACCTTACCTGTTTTACATAAATCTGAAAACGGAACCATTTCATCTTTTGTTCCAGGTTTTACAACCATTTTGTCAATTGTTATACCCGATTCTAAAATTATATTTTTCACTTGATGTACTGTAAGTTTTGGATAATACAACCAAATTAAAGCTGCAGTTCCAGAAACCATTGGCCCAGCTAGTGAAGTCCCAGAATCATATCCATATTCATTATTTGGTTTCGCTACATAAATCTCTTCTCCAGGAGCAAAAAGATCTACATTCTCTTTCCCATAATTAGAAAATGGAGAAACCATAGTACTATCTGTTCTTTTTGAAATCGAACCTATATTAATGAAATTGCCAACCAATTCTTTTTTGTTAACATAATCATTATCATTAGGATAATACCTATTTAAATCAACATTAAAATTATTATTACCTGAACCGTGTACTAACAACACATTATGATCTTCAGCATATTTAAAAGCGTCAGAAACCCATTTTTGATTTAAAGAAAATTCCTTACCAAAAGACATGTTAATCACTTTAGCACCATTATCCACAGCATAATATATTGCCATAGCAATATCTTTATCGTACTCATCTCCAGAAGTAGATATACATAAAGGCATTATTTTAATATTATTATGAAAACCATTTACTCCAATTTGGTTTCTTTGTCCAGCTATAATTGATGAAACTTCTGTAGAATGAGTTAATTGAAATATATTGCTGTTCAATTTATTATTTCCATACCCTTTTTCTAAAACATTTGGATTGTCTCCAATTAACAACCTATCATTTATCTCTATATTAAAATTTCTATTTACAATAGAATCTTTTTGATTTTTATGTTCGATTAAATCTTCAAATTTCCTATCTCCTGTCTCCATTGAAACCCTCATATAATCTATTAAAGCACCTAAATCTTGATCATTATCATCTCTTCTTTGTTTATACCTTTTATCATTAATTTTATATTTGTTGTACAAACTATCTAATTGCAACATTGAATAGTCTTCTTTTGGAAAAAAAAACCTTAAAGTATCTTCAACTTTTGGCCTATTTTTAACATTATACACTAAGGATTTTAGCCAACTTTTATAAAGTTTACTTTCAGCTTCATATAATGTTTTGGCTCTTTTATATTCATTGAAATATTCTAAAGAATCATCTTGAACAGAATTTTTACCTTTAAAATAATTATCCCATTTTTTTATTATTCTAACACATTCAAAATTCCAATATCTAAAATATCCTCCATTTGGTTTTCCTATAAAATTCCAACCATTAATATCATCTATGTATCCATTTTTGTCATCATCAATATCATTGTCTGAAATTTCTTTCTTATTTACCCAAATTTGATCTTTTAAATCTTCATGATTTATATCAATTTGAGTGTCCAAAACAGCAACAATTATTAGGTTTGAATTCCTTTTTATTATTTTTTCAGAATACAATTTTTGCAAAGATGTGCTTTTTATACTATAATTTTTTGGAACTTGATGCTGCCAAAAAACATCTTTAGAGTTTATTTTTTTTAAACTGCATGACACTAAAAACAATAATAAAATTGCACTTAAATATTTTTTCATTTTAATATAAATATAGAATAAACATCAAAAAAATTAATTTAACATTTACATAATAGTAATTTACTAACAAACATTTGAACTAAGTCTCCTTAAAATATCTGTGATTTCATGATCATTTGTAGGATTTGGGTCACCTAAACCTCCTCTAATTTTTTTCATGTTTTTCAACTTTGCCACCTGAAACTTATCAATTGTGAATTTTTTTTCTTTTTTCATTTTTTAAGATTTAAATTTAGGCTGCAAACCTAATTTTAAACTATTAATTAATAAAATAAAGCTTCTCGAAATTCAAGAATTTCGGTATTTTAATAATTTAAAAACCTAACTATCAATAATTTAAATTTCCTTTAATTCTTTAATAAAAAAAGATGGCTTGATCTCAGTTCGCTTATAAAACGCATTAGAAAAGGATTCTGCTGTATTGAATCCGGCTTCTTCTGCTAATGCAGCAATAGTATATTTTCTTAGATTTTTATTTTGTTTTAATTCTTCTATAATATTATCAATTCTCAAATCATTAATATAATTAACAAATGATTTATTTTTATTTTCATTTATAAATAATGATAAATACTTTGTATTTGTTTTAAACTCAATTGCTAAATTTTGAATATTAATGTTAGAGTTTTTATATATTTTATCTTTTTCAAACCTTTTTAATTTATCATTTAGGTCTTTTACTAAACTAATAGAAAGCAAACTTTCTTTTTTGGGAGTTTGAGTTATTATAACGTCATTATGAATCTCAGGCTTTGAAGTCTGATTGATGAGTTTTTCGAAATTTATTTTATATTTTTTCTTTTGCCTGCTTTGATAAATACTAATTATCACAAAACATAACGCTAAACCAATTAAAAAAATGATTAACCAAAAATATTTTTTCTCTTCAGTTTTTAAAGCATTAATTAACAACTCTTTATCTTTTACAAGATTGGGCAAGTCATAATCGTTTTTTAGCTTTACTGACAATTCTTTGTATTCCTTTTGAAAATGATTTTGAATTTCTAGATAAGTCGTTAAATATTTCAATTGATTTTCTTTGTCTCCACTCTCTTTATAATAATCAATTATAAATTTATATCCATCAGAAAATTCAGGAGATATGAAAGAATTTAACTTATATAAAGAATCTACTTTTTTATAATTTTCTAAAGCTTTAATTTTAACACCTAATCCTTGATAGGCTTTTGCTCTATAATAATATGACGCAAGTATATTATTGTTATCTTTATTCTTAATGATGTAAGGTAAAGCTTTTGTAACACTGTCCAAAGTTGCTTTAAAATTATTTGCTAATACTTGATTTGCTCCTTCATTTAAAATGAAAATATTATGTAGATAATCGTTTTTAGATTTTTTTGTTTCAAAATATCCTAATTTATTATAATAAGTTGCACTATCTATTTCTTTTAAAGATTTGTAAGAATCTGCCAAAGCAAATATTGAAAGTTGATAGGTAAAAGTCAAATCTGGATTGTTTTTTTGGCTTTTATAAAAAGTATAGCATTCCTTAAACAAAGGAAGTGACTCTTTCACTTCTCCCATTTTCTCAGATTTTAAAACACCAATGGCGAATTTTGCTTTATAATAATAATTTAAATTCTTAGAAATCGCAAGTTTTTCCAACTCCAAATAACAATTAATAGCTTCATTATACCTGTATTTATCTGCTAAAAAATATCCTTTTTCTAAATGTGCTACAAAAGGAAAGTTCTTTTCACTAGGTGGATATTTTACATTATTAATTATACTATCAAAATAAACAATTTTTCTGTTATCATCATATAAGAAGGAATGATAATAGTAACCCCTAGCTATCTTTGGAGTATTATTTTCTTTTTTAGCTTTGTTTAAAAAAGCTTTAGCATATTTCTTTTGAATTTCAATTTTTCCTTCATTTTTAAAAAAAGCCTCTTTCAATTCATCATAAGATAATGATTCAAGATAGTTCTTCTTGTTTTGAGATTGAGAAGAAAAAGATGTAAAAATTAAAAAACAAAGACATAAATATTTGTTCATTCTGAATAATTTACTTAATAAACGCCAAAAGTAATCTTTTTCTTATGTTATTTTGCTAAATCATTAAAACTTTTTAAAACAACTTAAAATCAATAAGTTAAATTTAATTTTAAATGAAATTTCGGAATTTCGAGTCGAAATTCATGAAAACAGACATACATAATTTGCTTCCTATTCTCCAAATTACATTTCTTTGCCCTGTTCTGAAAACAAAACTTGCAAGTAAAATGAAGAACAAAAAAGAATTATCAGATTTCTTGAAAACTGTTTGTTAAGAGTAAAGAGAAAGTTGGCTTTGCTTTTAATATTGAAAAATCCAACTATAAAAAAAGCAGTCAAACTTATAAACAGTATTGGCGTACTTAAGTTGACTGCAATTAATTTTAAAAAAACAAATATAATGAAAAAAATGGTATTAGGCTTAATTGCCACCGTATTGTTAAGTGTTAGCGGAAATGCTAATCAAATTTCAACATTAGAAAAGGGATCAACTAAAACATTAGTCTCTGAAAAACCAAAAATTCCAATTAAAATATCAATTGAATTTGGCAGAGCATCTAAAGATTGTGACGGTTGGGGAATTTGCAAAGTGGATATTAATATTGATTTAGAATCTACTTTTAAAGCAACTACAGACATAAATGGAAATTTAATTTTAGAAACCAATAACCAAGGGATTGATCAAATTAGAAAACATTTTGGAAACGTATCAACAATTATTATTGAGGAGGATTTCAAATTATCAGAAGAAACATGTAAATCATTAGATTTAAAAAATGGATATACTATAAAATCAGGAAAATATTCAATAAAAAACATTAGTAAAGGTGTTTATAATATAATTCTATAAAAACTAATAAGGGAGCAATACAACTTCAAATTGCTCCCTCATTTAATATTTAAAATATGAAAAAATTATTCTTTATTTCTTTTTTATCAATTCTAATAGCATCTTGTAAATCTATTACAAAAATTTATCTAGGTGTAAAAAATCCGACTTTTAAAACTCATAAACAATTGAATGATTTTTTAGTAAAAAAAGATTTAAACCAATCAAGTATTTATTATATAAAAACTTGGAAAAACTATGAAAAATTATTAAATGAAAAATATTCAAGTTTTCCAGAAGCATATTTCTTTAATAAAGACGGGGATTTTGTGAATTATAAAAAAGACAGTAAAGAATGTAATGCTAATGTTGGAGAATTCATAAAAAATCTAACTGAATTTTCTAATTTCAAAACAGTTAAAACAAAAAATATAAAAATTTTTGAAGATAACATTTGCAATAATAAAAATGAAAAATTTAAAGAATCTGATATTAACGTAATCATTACCTGGGCAACATTTGTTGGCAAAGTTAATAAAAACAAAGCTTTTGAATGGATCGAACTAATAGAAGAAGCTAAAAGAAAAGGTATAAATATAAACTACTATTTAGTAAATTATGACTTACAAGAAAGTTGGAAACTCAGTGAAAGTGAAAAAAAAGAAATACTAGATGCTTTTAAGATATAAAAATAAACATCTAATTTATATTCATTTACTAAGAACAGTTAAAAAAAATTCGAAATGCTATTAAAAAAAATCTTAATCACGCTTACTATAATTATTTTATCATCTTGTAAATCTTATATAGCAAATGAATACTTTAAAAGTGTTGGTATTTATGACATTAAAATTAAATTAGAAAAATTATCAAACAACAATAAAGAAATTGTATTATTCGGCATGCATCACTTTGGGAAAGATGAATTTTATAATGATGTAAAAACAAAAGTAGATTCTTTAATAAAAAAAGATTATTTCTTTTTTGTTGAAGGAGTTAACTCACAATTTTCAGGTAAAACAAATTTAACAAAAGAAGACTCAGTTGTTTTATTTGATTTAGCATATAAATTTAGAAAAATAAATGGCAAACCTTTGATATCAGAAAAACTAAACACAGATTATTTATCTTTTTTTAAAGAACACGGCATTAGAATTAAAGAAAACCTTATAAAACAACCTTCATATTTAGAATTTGGTCTTTCAGAAATTAATTCCAAAAACACTGACTTATCAATAGAAAAAATTCTTGAAAATTATGAAAAAAAATATGGGAAAATAGTTTTAGAATCTTGTGATTTTGATACGAAATTTTATGAGAAATCAACTTGTTCAAAAAAACCTGACAAAAAAATTTATGATGAAATGATGATGCAAGACAGAAGCAAAAGTGTTATTAGCCATGTTTTAACTGAAAATAAATCTAAAATAGCCATCATATACGGCAAAGCGCATTTTGTAGGAATCAAAGATAGCCTTCAAAAACTCGGATATAAAGTAACTAATTAACAGAATTAATTTTATTATAATTAAAAAGTTAAAGATTGTCAAATTTATTAGATTGTATAGAAGTGAAAATATTTATTTCATGTAACAATTAATGCTCAAATCAATCAAATATTTGATTTGAAGATTAATTAAAGAGTACATAATTTTCATTGTTTAATCAACAAAAAAGATCCAAACGAAAAAAACACAATTTTTATAAGCCATTTAACATTAAAATGGGTCTTTTTTGATTAAACGACAACTCTTAAATTAAATCTAAATTATGTTTAGTTAAGTAAAAAAGCGGTAAATAATTTTTACCGCTTTTTAAAAACAAAATTATTCCACCTAATAACTTCAAAAATGAAAATCACAACAATCATACTAATACTTTTTTGCGCAGTCTTAAACGCACAAAATATAGAAAGCAAACTTGAAATTGACATCAGAGGAAGAGAATGCAAAGGAGGTGTCGGTTTATGTACCATAGAAACTAGTACAAATAAAAATACGAATACAGAAAAGTTTTATTTATTAAAAATTTCTGAAACAGAATTACAGCTAACCATTAAAACAGATGCGCTTACAATTGAAGATCAAAAATTTCTTTTCGGTAAAGAAATTAAAGCAATTTCTGATATAGAAAAATTCTACTTTAATCAAGATTATGATTTTGAATTGAATAATGTAACCATAAATCTTTTAAAGCTAACCACTAAAAACCCAACAATAAAAAGTGGATTATATCCAATAAAACTAGTTGACAACAGAGCAATAATCCTATTGAAGTTATTTAGTAAAATTTAAATATGAAATTATGAAAAAACGCTTTTTAACATACTTTTTACTTCTATTTTGTAGTTTGGCGTTTTCAAATGATTTTGAAAAAGATCCTAATATTATTATTTCCGAATTATTTATAGAAATAAACTCAATCAATTTAAGATATGAAGTCCTAATCAATCGAAAAATTGAAGAAATTGAAGCCATAAATAATGCACTTCTTACAACGTCAAAAACAAAAAAGAAAGTAGACTTATTAATTCAAAAAAACCGAATTGATGATGAAATTAAGCAATTAACAAAAAACAATTCTGGAGAAATTTCTAAGATTAGATATATTAAGGGCTTACAAATAATTAAAATTTTATATGAAAAAGTTTTAAGTTTAGACCATCACTTTGCTTCTATCAGAACTTTTAACGAAATCAATAAAATATCTAACCCAAATCAATATCCAGAATTTGAAAAATTAAAAAACTTAGTTACTGCAAAAAAAGACAAGAAAACTGGACTTGATTTGACTTCTATTTTAGGAACAAACACTATTATCGCTGTTGTACAAACTTTTACAAACATGTTAAGTTCTTCATTAACAAAAGAGGAGAAAGAAAAAGAACTGGGCAACATTGAATGCATTTTAGACTTTACATTGCGCATGCAAAATGATTTAAATACAATCTATTTTGAAACAGCATTTTTACAAAAAAGCAATGAGAAAATGAAAAGTGAAATAGAAATTTTATTTAAAGATTACACCAAGCCTATCAATTATTTTACTACTCTAGAACAATGTAGAACTAATGACGATTGGGAAAATGTCACTACAAAAATGGAAGAATATTTAACGAAAATGAAAACAGCAACTGGCACGCAACAATATAAAATGCAAGTCAATTTAGAATTTCCTATTGATAGACTATTGCAATTTATTAGTCTATACAACAACTTTATTGATCAAGGTGGAAAATTCTATGAGAAGTTTAAAGTGATCTTGAATAGTTATGAAAACGGAAAACAATGTGAATCTAAGCTTCCATTAGAATACAAAAAACTTAAAGCTGATATTGATGTGGCTATTGATAAATTCAACATTGCTTACAAACCCGTGGAAATCAACGGCACCAAAATGAAAGAGATTTTATATGGGCTGAATGAGTTTGAGTAGCCCGGATTGCAAATCCTCGTTATCGGTTTTGACAAACTAATGAACAAAACACGAAGAATCTAAAATTTAATAACCCTCGCAGGGTTTTGAACCCTGCGAGGGTTTTTAATTCTATATAATCATTAAACTATTAATAATCAAAATACCAGTTAAACAAATCTGTAGAAATCCCTACAGAAACCCAAGTGGTGTTTGATTTTTCAAAAGTTGCCGATGTTTTAGTTGGGTCGAAGCTTCTGTGAACCAAATTGGCAAATATTTTCAGGTTAGAATTCGGGTTGATGATGTAACCTGCTGTGAAATCTCCAATTAAAATAGTTGTTGTATTTCCTTGTCCGGCGAAAGCACCTTCGTCATAAGGTCGTGGATTGGTTTCGCTATTGTAAGGGATAAACAAATTGGTTCCATAATTAAAGTTGTTGGTTCCGTCTGTGTAATCGAATCCTTTTTTCCCGTAAATTAATTTAGCTTGTGCAAAATATCTGTTTTTAGTATAACGCGCAATTCCAATTAACTCTTTAAAATTGGCACCCCAAGCGTGACCCATACTTTGGTTGTTATGTGTATAATTTGTAAGTGTAGCACTATGAGAATATACATACGGGCGAACTATATTATATTCGGCTTGTAAAGTTAGGTTTTCAATATTGAAGGCGTTGAAATATTTGGCTCCAATTTGGTATCCGAATTTGTTTTTCCAACTTTTATTTCCTTTAGAAACATCGCCCACAGAAAACTCATCAATTAAAAATTGTCCATAAGCTAAAATTTGACTGTTGAACTTATATTTAGATGTTAATCCTAGTAAGGCATTTCCTGATTTAGGCGAAGAAGCGAATTCCACGGCTCTATAAAAAATGATTGGGTTAATAAAATTCGCATCAAAACCTCTTCCGTTAGTATTTGACCAAACCACGCTTTCAAATAAACCTAAATTCCATCTTTTAGTTACGTTCCAACTTAAATAATGATTGGCCATATATTTAGAAGCATACGTGTTTTCCAATGTGTTTTCTGGTGTTAAATCACGCAAAAACATATAAGTATTTGTGTATTTTATTTTCCAAAATGTGGTGTTGAACTTAATAAAAGGATAAGGACTTGTAGCATCACCTTGAATTACCGAACGGTATCCATCACCAATAAAATTTCTTCCATAACCTAATTGTACATCAAAAAATTTATCAGCTGAGAATTTAATATTGGCTTCTGCCATAGGAAAATCAAAAGCATCAACTTTAAATTGTTTCGCAATTCCTACTCCTGGAATGGTACCCGGATTTCCTCCTGATGGTTTTAAACTAACCGCATAAGCATTATAATAATCGGCAAAACGACCTTGACTTTCATATATAGAAGTGGTGAATGTAATGTTTTTGCCTAAACCTGCTTGGATATTTACACCACGTGTGTTTACAAATGTGTTTTTTAATTCACTATTAAAATCTTTTCCTCCACGTACATCTAAAATTGGATTGAATAAAAACCAATAACCATCACCTTGTACTTCTACTAAATTTTCATTCCAAAATTTTCTGCCCCACCATGATTTTTTGGTTGTAGATTTGGCTTTATAATTTTTATCGAAATCATAATATCTCGCCACATCTTTGTACGAATACGGTTTTTCTGCAGTATGACTATTGGCACCAACTTGATTCATATACGCATCAAATTCAGCATATTTTTGATGATTGAATGGGATATTTAATCCGCTTTTAAGTTGTAAGTTTTCAAATTTATTATATACTATTTTATCAAATTCTTCAATTTCAGTTTTTGCAGTAATTTTCTCTGTTTGGTAGGCATTTGCAGCAACTTTCTTAGCTCTTTCATCGTCTGAAAAAGGGAAGTTAACTTTTAAAGTATATTTAGCATAAACTGGTTTTCCATTGTAAGTAGCTGGCTCAACTTTAGGAAGCTGGGAGAATATTCTCTTGGTTTCGTTTTTAATTTCTTCTGAGGCCGCGTCTATATATAAAAGGTTGAATTTACCTAAAGTATCTACAGCAAAAAGTGCTATTATTGTTGACTTCTCTGCTGTATATTCTTTGTTGAAATTTTGCTTGAAATTTTCTTGAATGGTTGCAAAAAAACAAGTATCATCTTCTGGTTTCGCTTTACAAGTTTCAAAAATGGGTAATTTTTCCGTGTTGTTTTGTGAAAAAACGGACAGAGAAAACAGCATAACGATAGTACTTACTATTTTTTTCATTTGATATTTTTTTTTAACCGCAAACACTTAGACAAGCTCAGTTTGACAATGCGAATATCTTAATACTTGATTCTTTTAACTTTTAACTTGGCTCTTTTGATAGACGCGAAAAATCGCATCTCTACTTTTTTAATATTCGCCCGAAACTGTCACTCCTTCAGAAATAGCTTTCGCCGATGATGTTCCAATTCTTTTTACACCTAATTTGATCATTTCAAGTGCTTCTTCTTTTGTTTTGATACCGCCAGACGCTTTTACCGGTAAAGGAAATGCGTTTTCTAACATGGCAATTATCGCTGGAAAAGTTGCTCCATTTGGTAAACCGTCTAAAGTTTTATAAAATCCGGTAGAAGATTTAACAAATACGTTTTCAAATTCTTTTTCTTTAAAATTAGCTACAACTACATTTTTAATTAGAGAAGTCAATTGAATAATTTGTGCGCCATTTAATGCCGCAATTTCAATAATCCATTTCACTGTTTTGTTGTGTTGCAATGCGAATTGAGTGCCTTGAAAAACTTCTTCTTTCACCAAACTAATTTCACCTAATTTAAACGCTTCAAAATTAACTACAAAATCTAATTCGTCTGCACCGTGGTTAATTGCCTGTTGGGCTTCCGTTAATTTTTCTTCAATCGTATTTGTTCCTTCAGGAAAACCAATTACGGTTCCAATCAAAACTTTAGAATTTTGATTTTCTATAAGTTTTTTAGCTAACGCGACTTTATCTGGTCGAATCATTACCAATTTGAACTTTTCGTCGATAGTTTCTTGTACAAAATTTTGAACTAAAACAACGTTCTCTTTTTCAGAAACTTTTGCTTGTTCGGCTGTTTTTAAATACGTGGAATCTAAATAGTGTTTGATGTTCATTTTAATGAATTATTGGTAAAAATAAAAAAATCTCACCAAAGTGAGATTTTAAATTCGTTTTTTATTGCATAAAACTTTTTGACATATATAAAACTTGCAAATGCACCTATAGAATTTGCTAAGATATCATACCAATCAAACGTTCGATGATTGGTGTAATTTTCTTGTAAAAATTCAATTGTAATTCCTGTGGTTACCGCCAAAAACAAGACAATTAACAGGTAATTTAAATTCTTGATTTTTAAGCTTTTTGTCCAAAAAAAAACAAATACGAAGTAGAAAATAAAATGAACTACTTTGTCTTTATATTGGAAATTAATTTTAGGAACATTTGGCGAATCATCTAAACACAAATAAAAAATTAAAAGTGTCCAAAGAAATGCAAGAATCTTAAATAAATTATGCACCAATAAGTGATGTGTATGCTTCACTTGATAATAATTCTTCTACTTCAGAAGCATTTGAAATTTTTATTTTAACCATCCAACCTGCTCCGTAAGGATCAGAATTTACAGTTTCTGGATTGCTTTCTAAATCGTCATTGAATTCGATAATTTCACCACTTAATGGTAAAAATAAATCTGATACTGTTTTAACCGCTTCCACAGTACCAAAAACCTCATCTTTATCTAAAGTTTGGTCTAAAGTTTCTACTTCAACATAAACGATATCTCCTAATTCTTTTTGAGCAAAATCGGTAATTCCTACAGTTGCTACATCTCCATCAATTGAAACCCACTCGTGGTCTTTTGTGTACTTTAAGTTTGCTGGTATATTCATTTGTATAATTGTGTTTTATTTTTGACAAATGTAAATTATATTCTTAAAATTTACTATTAATTTTTATTTTTTAATTTCCGAAATTATAACGTAATGTAATTCCTGAACGGATATTTGTAAGCGGGAACGCTGTTGATATAACCGCTTTTGAAAACTGATGATCATAGAAGAAAATACCGGTGAAATTCTTACTAAATGAGTATTCTGCGGTTAACTTAAATGACCAAATATTTTGGCCGCCTCCTAATTGGTTGTTATCATAATCTAAATAACGAACGATTGTCATGTTTTTACGAAGTGTGAAATCGGCTTTTAAATTGATATCGCTTTTAATCATTCCTTGTGCATTATCGGCTAATTTTGAATTGAACTGAACGCCTTTAATTCTATAACCTACACGAACTGTATAATCGTTACCTTGAACTTCTGTTAATAAATTATTATCGAAACTCATATTTAAACTTCTGTCTTTTTTAATTTCAGCCATAATGTTTAACGAATTTTTCAATTCGAAATTGACATTAAACAAAGGATTAAATTGTTCTGTTAAATTAACATTCGAAGTAATAATATCTGCATAAACATTATCATTTTGATCTCTAACTACTGGATTTAAATTACTTCTAAAAGCATTTACACTATAACTTGAACGATATCCGTGTTGCATAGAGAAACGTTTAAAATTATCTTTAAACCATGCCAACTTCATTAAACCCGTGTATTTTAATGTCCAGTTTGGCAATGGAAAATTAGAAAACAAACCTGTTTGTACAGAAGATGTTTTTACTCCTGTATAAGCAGATAAAAAGGCTGGAACTAAAACACGTTGACTATTTTTTCCGAATCCATCAGGATAACCATCTGCGTCTAAAACATAATTTGAAGTTCCATAATATTGTTCCGCCAAACGAGTTGCCATTGCATAACGGTTTTTACGGAATCTATCAAAAATTTCAGATTGATTTTCATCACTTGGTTTAAAAGCGGTTTTAATCATTATTGTAGAAATACTATAATTCCCAGTATTGTAAGGTGCAAGTGAATTATAATTCCCTCCAACTGCATCATATTGTTCTGAATAGGTTTCTGTAATATTTCGTTCTGCGTTAACATCAATAACTAAATCTGGAATAAATTCTACTCTTGCAGTATAATCTAATTTTTTCGATTTAATTTGCGTAAAACTCTGATTAAACTCTGGATAATTAGTTAAATAACCTCTTTTAGCTGCTTCGTATCTAATATCCGATTGATCTCCGAAAACAAACCCTAAAGTTGGACGAGATGTTCCAAAGAAACCTAATCCTGGTAAATATCCAGGTAATAATGTTCCACCAGATTCGGAATAATTTACTTGTATGTTTTTTACAGAAGTAAGTAAACCAATTCCAAACTTAGCAAAACCATTTCTTTCTTCTTGAGTTACTTTTGGAGTAGCATTTACTACTTTTTCTCCTGGTTTTGGTGGTGTTTTTTTAACGTTTGCAGGTTGCTTTTTCTGTTTTTTAACTGTTAAACCAATATATTTATAAAACGCATTCATATCTAATGCTGTATTAATTTTGTGCGAATTAGCATTTTGAATGGTATTTCCTAATTGATAGGTTGTTCCATCTAAAGCTTGAAAAGTTGCAAATGCATCTGAAGAGCGTTGCCAACTATAATCTCCAGTATACACATATGATGATTTCACAAAACTTAAAGCTGGGATTTTATTAATTGGTAAATCGTAATTAGCTGTTACTTGTTGGTTGTGTGTATTGGCGCTACCGAAATTCCAATAATCATTCCAAATATCTAAGTCGTTAATTGGGTTGTTCTGTGCATCAAAATAATTACGAACGATGTTATTATTAGCTGCTGTATAATTTAATTTTAACGATTTTGTAATTGGGAAATTCACTCCATATTGATAGTTAAAGAAATAATTTCTTCTATACAATGGATCTAAACCGACACCTTGAACATCAACCAAACGGAATTGTTGACGATTAAATTGTCTGACAATATTAGAATTAAATGTTATATTACTTGGTAAGAAATTAAAATTAAAATCACTTAACGCTTTATAATATGCATTTTTCTTGAAAAACTTATTCTTTTTAAACGGTTCAAATGACAATGGTTTAAAAGAATAAGCATAATCTATTGATGATTTTTGTTGTTGATCTACTAAGTTTTCAACTTGGAAATCATGATGTAACATTTCGTTAAACGAATACGAAAGTGTTACATTTTCCACGTCATAGAAACGTTGTTTTTGTTTTTCTCCACGATCTTTTTTTACACCAATAAAGTTAACACTTGTACGTTTTGTATAATCGATGGCGCGGTTTTCAATTTCATCTTTTTTATTAGCATCAGATTCGGCAGCAATTACTTCTTTCAACTCTAAATCTTGATATAATGGATCGTATTTTGGTGTAATAATTTGTTCGCCAACAGCATAATTAAATGGCAAATTTAGTTTCCATTTCTTTGGTAATAATTGCCCAACATTAAAGTTAGAAACGATATCATATTGTTTTACATCTTCTCTACTTCTTTCATTCGGACCTTCTTCTAAAGCTCCAAAACCAATTGTACTTAATCGACCTGTTGCAGAGAACGTTGCGAAGTCGGCTAAATTCGTATCTAAATTTGCAACTGCAGCATAACCACCTTTGTTATCAATTTCAGACATACGAAGCTCGTTAAACCAAACTTCTCCTCTAACTGAACCTGTTGGTAGCGTTGGATCGGTATTGTTTTTAAGCCCGACCATCAAGGTTCTCACTTGTCCGAAATTTGGATTTCCTTTTATACCAATAGTCATTCTTTTTTTATCAGAACCTAAAGCATTTTCATTTAAATAAGAAATTCCGTTTGCATCTGGAGTTGGAAGATTACCTGCAATATTCAAACTTTTTATTCTAGCTAATAATGCCAATGGCAATTCAATTTCGTTATCTGCCAACCAAATATCTTCAGCAGTACGAGCATTTAAATCACTAACTTTTAAAGGCATTTCAATTTGATAGAAGTTATCCGTAAAGTCATTTCCTAAACGAATAAAAGCAACCATTTCGTCATCTTTTAAATCATTTCCGCCAGCAACGTCAACTTGTAAAGGTTCTGCGTGTAAAAACATACGAAGTTTTTTATATTGACGCATATCTACATTTACATTTTTAAATACGGCTCTGGCATCTTCTTCTTCTAATCCGCCTAACCCAACAAGTGCTGGGTCTTTTTTATACACTCTTAATGATAATGATTGCTCATTTTGGTTAATAACTGTATTGTTATTGTACAATTGTTCTCTATCAACACCTGGAGGTGCTACATAAGGAATCGGACTTCTACTTCCGTTTTCTTGAACGTTTATGGCAACCACATCAAAACCTGTGTCGTCATTGGAAACATCAGCATCTAAAGCATCTAATGAATTCACATATCGTCTCCATTCTCCACGAACTAAATCTAAAGTTCCTAAACGAAGTGTTACTTCATCACTAAAACCAGACATATACATTCTCATAAAACGAATGGTTCTGAAATCCGTAATTGGTCCTTCAATGTTAGCCGCAGTAGCTTCTAAAATTGGAATTTTATATTGTACCCATCTCACAGGAATTCCATCTCCATTAGGAACACTGCCGGTTGTTGTTAAGACATCCGAAACATAATTTTGTCCCACAACTGGATTGGGAGAAATTGGAATATTAAATTTATAATACGCATTAATAGTATTCATGGTATTATCTCTATTCAAATCTTCCACATCCGGAATAGTTGAATTACCTCTATTGGTATCTGTAACTGTGATAGGAGAATTCCCTTCAAGTCCGTTATAGTTTTTATATCTATCTAAAATAGTACCTGAAGCATTCAAATAATAATTGTAATTATCTGCAGAAGCGTCACCAAAACTAGCAAAAGCTGGATATTTGATTTTTTCTTCTGTGTCATTTAATCCATTTAAACCAACATCTTGAACGCCTCTATTTCCTTCATTAGTATCAAAAGCATAAATTAAAGATTGTGAAGCTGGAACTTTACCCCAGTTTGTAGGAACTGTTGGCTGAGAACCTCCATTTTCTGGCAAACCGTTTTCATATAGTTTTCTTCCATCTTTTAAAATATCTTCACTAATTTCACCTAAATTTAAGGTTAACATACCCGTATTTGTTGGACTGGTCACATCTGAAGTAGTACCAAAATAAGGATCTAACATCCAAAACTGAACATACTCCACATTAGATTGTTCAAAATTTGTTGTATTGATGGCACGCATTATTCCACCCCAATTGTTTGGAGCGTCTATAGCAGGAAACTGGTTATTGGAAGCCGCAACTGGATTGTAGTTATAAGGCCCTCTTTCTTTTGGATAATAGGTTAAATCTAACGTACTAATTACGTTTGATTGCCCTTGTGGAATATCAATATTTGGAAATAATTCCTGACTAAAAATTCTTCTTGTTCTATTGGTAGAAATATCATTATCATCGATTCCTGCAGGTTGATCTACATAAAAAACGGGGTCAATATTGTACCATGATAATTTGGCTCTTTTATATCCGTAGGCTAAATCATTTTCATTTAATTCACCTCCAAAACCAATTGGTGTACTGGCTAATGACCAAGATAGTGGCGATTTTAAATCGATATTAGATTGAGAACCTTCAAAGTCATCAATGTATGAAGTAGGTTCACCATTAAAATCAGCTGTTTTTGGTGCATTTGGAAATAAGTAAGCAAATTCTCCTCGGAAAGATAAATTAGAAGGCGCTTCTGTTTCAATGTTAGGTAATTTATTTACTAATCTTGTGAAGAAAGGCACTTCTGTAGAGAAATTCGTATTGATACCAACTATTGTATTGTTTACCGATTCTTGATTATAATCTGCTTTTTGAGTAAAAGGTCTTTCTGTCATTTTCAGGAAAGTAGCTCCAACTAAAAACTTTTCGTTGAATTTATGTTCTACATTTAAACCATAAAAACGTTTCGTTTGTTGTCCGAAAACAGAATTATTTTCTAATGACACATTAATTGGTGTATTGGAAGCTTGTAATGAAGGGTCTAAAATATTAACACGACCTGCTTGATAATTTACTGTATAATCTACACCTTCAACTAAAATTCTTCCTCCGGCGGATACAACAACACTTCCTTGTGGAACATTAAATGCACCTAAAGAAATTCCGTCACCACCTGAAGATTTAAAACTACCTTTTAATTTGAATTTATTTTTTGCACTTTCTTGTAAAGCTGCAGCTTGTGTAGATTTATATAAGGTTCTGAAAACGTATTTCTCCTGATTGTCATTATATAATAAAGGAACATTATAATCTTCCGCAGCTAAACTTAATTTATCAAATAAGGTTTTACCGAAAGGTTCAACTGTTGTAAAAATAATTCTTCCGTATTGAGAATCAACAGTAATACCCGGATAAAAATCGAAAAATCCGTCTCCATTTGGTTGTGGGTCATTCGTAAAGTTTAACTTATCTAAATTAAATACTTTTAATAATGGTGTTTTCGTAACCGTATAAGGAATATTTAAAACTGGATTGTTTTCATCTGGAAAAGGCGTTCCGGCTACAGGTGAAATATAATTTAATGGCGAAGGATCTTGGTATAAGATATTGAATTTAAAATCTTGTTGTTGTAATTGGTTTCCACCTGGAATTTGATAGATGTTTTTCATCATTAAATCCCAACTTGGTTCGCTAACATTGATTAAACTTCCTTTTAACATTTTTAAAAGCAACGCTTGAGTTTTTGGAATACCTGCTGGATCAACTGTTGTTGACTCTATACCATCATTAGCAAATTCCCCTACTTGATACACCTCACCTCCAACAGTATATTGGTAAGCTACAGCTAAAACTTCATCGTTTTGTAATTTCTGATTTAAGGAAATGTATCCTAATTGTGGATGAAAAGTATATTCTGAAGTAGATAATTTTCTTGCATTTTCTAATTTCGAGTAATCAATCCCTTCAGAAAAAGTACTTGTAGGATTAGAAACCAAATTAAAACCTTGAGATGCTGTTGCGATTTCTCTAATAGCAGGTTTTAAAAAACTGGTTGGTTGACCAATTAACAAAGGATCTGGATTGAATTTGTTGTTTTTATTATCCGTTGGTGTATTTGGCGCAACACTAAACAGGGTTGGGTTTAATGTTAAATCGGTACCAACCACTTCATTATCTGGAGTAGAAGTTAACTGTGATTCTCCTAAATCTTGTAGCGCAATAATATTTCTTAAATTATTGTCTGTTTGAGTCACTCTGTTTTGCTTGTTGGTAATCCAAACTTCAATTCTTGTAATTTGTGCACGTGAATCAATTACAGGATAATTTCTTAACGCGTTATCATAGTTGTTTCTAAAATATTGTGATAAGAAATAGTGTTTGTCTGAATCATATTCTAAAGCGAAGAAATCAAACTCTTGAATTGTTCCACCACCTTGTGTTGTAATCGTTTTTGATTGTGATTTTTGTTCTGAGAAAACTCCTGTGAAAGTAGTTTTACCGAATTGAAATTGTGCTTTCACACCAAATAAACTTTGCGCGCCACGAATTAAAGAATTCGAAATTGGAAAACTCACATTTCCGACTTCAATTTTCTGTAAAATATCGTCTTCAGTTGGCGAGTAATCAAGTTTTATTAAATTTTGAAAGGCAAAAGTAGATTGTGTATCGTAATTAATATTTACATTTAAACGTGTTCCAACTTTTCCTTGTAAACCCATTGAAATTCGTTGATTAAAATCGAAGGCTGTAGTTTTTCTGTTTCTTGGTGAAAAGGATGGATTATCTTGTTTAGTAAATCGTACACCTAAGTCAATTTCAACAGAACCACTCGGTTTTACATCAATTGTATTTCCTCCAAAAATAGCTTCAAAAAACTTATTATTTACATAAAATCTTGGCAATAAATTCTTTCTCGCTTCTTCAGAACCGGCTCTTTTTCCATCAACTGCGTTAAGTTTTTCTTGAAAATACTTGCGCATGGTTTCTTTTCGTACCAACTTCTCGTATTCTTCAGGAGTTAAAATTAATGGATAATCTATATTAAAACCATCTACAGAAGACGTATAAATATATCGATTTGTTGCAGGATCATAAGTATACGCGTCAATAATACTTTTCGGATTAGGCATAGCAATTTGACCAACACTATAGCCAGTTTTCACTGAATCTTGTTCTTTAACTGGTGTTTCTTGTGCGAATGCAAAAACACTAGCAAACATCATAAAAATAGCGATGCTAGTTTTTGAAACTATATTTTTGAATAATTTTCCCAAATTATAATACTTTTAAAGCTTGTTTGATTAAGTCTTCTACGGTTGCAGTTGGACTATTAGCAATGATTTTTTCTAATACTTTTTCGGCATTTTTTCTAATATAACCTAAAACTTCTAATGCAGATAACGCTTCTTCTTTGTTTGTATTGTATGAACCACCAGAAATTTCTTCGATGGCATATATTTTTAATACTTTGTCTTTCAGATCTAAAATTACTCTTTGTGCTGTTTTAAGTCCAATTCCTTTTATCGATTGGACTGTTCCCACATCATTGGAAGCAATTGCTTGAATAATTTGTTCTGGATTTAAAGACGAAAGCATGGTTCTTGCAGTGTTCGCACCAATTCCTGAAACAGAAATTAGTAATTTAAACAATTCTCTTTCTTTTTTATCTGCAAATCCAAATAAGGAATGTGAATCTTCTTTTACTTGTAAAAAAGTATATAATTTGACATTTTCAGATTCAGGAATTTGAGAATAGGTATGCAATGAAATATGAATTTCGTAGCCCACGCCATTACATTCTATCACCACTTCTGTGGGTGTTTTTTCTACTAATTTTCCTTGAATGTGTGCAATCATATGTTTTTTTTAACTGCTAAACTCGCTATGTATTTGCAAGGTTTGCAATGCTATTTTTAAATTATTATCCCGTAAATCGCGTTTCTTTTTATTCTTCTAGACGCGATAAATCGCGTCTCTACTTTTTGCCTTTTACTTTTAATTTATTTTTCAATTTTTCTTGGGCATCAACTACGGCAACTGCAGCCATATTTACCATTTCTTCTACACTTGCTCCTAATTGAAAAATATGCACTGGTTTTTCTAATCCCATCATAATTGGTCCAATTGAAACCACTTTATCTAATTCCTTCAGCATTTTGTAGGTAATATTTGCCGCATCTAAATTAGGAAAAATTAAAGTATTTACCTTTTTACTAGCTAATTTAGAAAAAGGAAACTTACTTTTTAGCATATCTGGATTTAACGCAAAATCGGTTTGAATTTCTCCATCTACAATTAGTTCAGGATGATTTTCGTGTAAATATTTAACGGCTTGTCTTACTTTAATTGGACTTTCGTTAGAAGAAGAACCAAAGTTAGAGAATGAGATCATGGCAATAACAGGCTCAACCCCAAACATTCTCGCTGTTTTTGCAGTCATTAAAGCAATTTTCGCTAATTCTTCCGCAGATGGATTTGGGTTAATTGCGGTATCAGACAAAAATAACGGACCTCGTTTAGTATTCATGATATTTGTAGTAGCAATTCGGCCAACACCTTGTTGTTTGTCGATTAACTCCATTACAGGTTTTACCACATTTGGATAACTACGAGAATATCCAGTTACCATACAATCTGCATCGCCAGCATTTACCATCATGGCTGCGAAATAGTTACGTTCACGCATCCATTTTTGAGCATCTAATAATGAGGTTCCTCTGCGTTGTCTGGTTTTCCAGAAATATTGCGCGTATTTTTCTCTAGTTTTATCTTCTTCTTTAGATTTTGGATCGATGATTTTTAATTCGGCATCGAAACCAATTTCTTCTTTTAATTCTTGAATGATTTCTAAATTTCCTAATAAAATTGGAATTCCAATACCTTCTTCATGAACAATTTGAGCGGCTTTTAACACATCTAACTGATCTGCTTCAGCAAAAACGATAGTTTTCGGTTCTGTTTTAGCTCTGTTCGTAAGTAATTTTACAATTTTATTATCACCTCCTAAACGCTCTTGCAAGTCATCGGCATATTTTTCCCAATCTGTAATTTCAATTCCGGCTACACCACTTTCCATTGCTGCTCTTGCCACTGCTGGAGAAATAGTAGAAATTAATCGTGGATCAAAAGGTTTCGGAATGATATAATCTTTACCAAAAACCAGTTTCTTTTCGCCATAAGCGATATTTACTTGTTCTGGAACAGGTGTTTTTGCTAATTCTGCCAACGCTCTAACAGCAGCCATTTTCATCGCTTCGTTAATTTTTCGAGCTCTAACATCTAAGGCACCACGGAAAATATAAGGGAATCCTAATACGTTATTTACTTGGTTTGGATAATCAGAACGACCGGTTGCCATAATGATATCTTCACGCGTATTAATTGCCACGTTATAATCAATTTCCGGTTCCGGATTCGCCATCGCAAACACAATTGGATTAGGCGCCATTGACAATAACATTTCTGGCTTTAAAATATTTCCAACCGATAATCCTAAGAACATATCGGCGTCTTTTATAATTTCAGATAATGGTCCTGGTTTACAAGATTTCGCATAACGCATTTGTAATTCCGAAACATCATCTCTACAAGTTGTTAGTAAACCATTTACGTCGAACATGTATAAGTTTTCAGGTTTCACTCCTAATAGCACGTATAAATTCGCGCAAGCTAAAGCTGCTGAACCCGCTCCTGAAACGACAACTTTTACTTTCGTAATATCTTTTTCTGCAATTTCTAATGCATTTAAAAGAGCTGCCGAAGAAATAATAGCGGTTCCATGTTGGTCGTCATGCATCACAGGAATATCCAACTCTTCAACCAATCTTCTTTCAATTTCGAAAGATTCTGGTGCTTTGATGTCTTCCAAATTAATTCCACCGAAAGTTGGTGCAATCGCTTTTACGGTTTCTACGAATTTATCAATATCTGTCGCGTCGACTTCAATATCAAAAACATCGATGTCAGAAAATATTTTAAACAGCAACGCTTTTCCTTCCATTACGGGTTTTGAAGCTTCCGGTCCAATATTTCCTAAACCTAAAACGGCTGTTCCATTGGTAATTACAGCTACTAAATTTCCTTTAGCGGTATATTTATAAACGTTATTTACATCTTTTGCGATTTCCAAACACGGCTCTGCCACTCCTGGTGAATAGGCCAAAGACAAATCTCGTTGGGTAGCATATTTTTTAGTAGGCACGACCTGAATTTTCCCAGGCGTTGGTTTTGCGTGATATAGTAGGGCTTCTCTTCTTTTGTTGTTATTAGACATATATATTCATTTGCATCGACTTACAAAGATAAAATAAGCAATGAAATAACAATAGCGATTGTTTAAAAAGTTACGATTTCTTTTGTGAATTGTTTAAACAAAAAATTAGAGAATACGTGTTAAAACAGTTCTCCTTGATTTAATCCCTTAATTCTGCCTAAATGTTTGTAGGCTTTTTCGGTAGCTTCACGGCCGCGAGGTGTTCGCATTAAAAAGCCTTCTTGGATTAAAAAAGGCTCATATACTTCTTCAATAGTTTCTCCGTTTTCTGAAACGGCAGTTGCTAAAGTAGTAAGCCCAACTGGACCGCCTTTGAATTTATCAATTAAGGTTGATAAAATTTTATTATCCATTTCATCCAAGCCATTCGCATCAACATTTAATGCTTTTAAGGCATAACGAGCAATTTCAATATCAATTTTTCCGTTTCCTTTTATTTGAGCGAAATCTCGAACTCTTCGTAATAATGCATTTGCGATACGAGGTGTTCCTCTACTTCTACCAGCAATTTCAATGGCCGCTTCTAAATCGATTGGAACATTTAAAATTCCGGAACTTCTTTCTACAATTGTGGCTAATAATTCGGTATTATAATAATGTAAACGACTTTGTATTCCGAAACGCGCACGCATAGGAGCGGTTAATAATCCAGAACGTGTTGTAGCTCCGACTAAAGTAAACGGATTTAGGTTGATTTGTACAGAACGTGCATTCGGTCCTGATTCAATCATGATGTCGATTTTGTAATCTTCCATAGCAGAATACAAGTATTCCTCCACAATGGGTGACAAACGGTGAATTTCGTCAATAAACAAAACGTCACGTTCATCAAGATTAGTTAACAAACCAGCTAAATCTCCTGGTTTATCTAACACTGGACCTGAAGTGATTTTGATTCCCACACCCAACTCATTCGCCAAAATACTAGCTAAAGTGGTTTTTCCTAATCCTGGAGGACCATGAAAAAGGGCGTGATCCAACGCTTCGCCTCGCTGATTGGCGGCTGCAACAAATATTTTTAAATTTTCAAGCACGTGGTCTTGGCCTGCGAAATCGTCAAAACTTAACGGACGCAATGCTTTTTCAACATCTATTTCTTGCGGTGTAAAACGCTCTTTGTTGGGATCTAAATTTTCATTCATGTTACAAATATAATATTAAGTTGGGAGTTGAGAGTTGGGAGTTGGGAGTTTTTTTATTTTTAAACATTAAGTTGTATGAGTTTTTAAACACATAGGCACATAATTTAGATTTTGAATAAAGTCGCTCCGCTCAACATAGCGCATTTAAGTTTGGCATGCGGATTTAGCGTTTTATTTTTTTATTGCATTATGGTAAGGGATTTGTGCGGATTTTTAAACATTTAAGTAATATAAGTTTTTTAAACACAGATTTAAGAAATTTCTAAAATTTTAATAATTTCTTAAATCTGTGTTGATGATGTTGAGTTGAGAATTTTATGATTGAAATACGGTTTCTTGCGTGAGGGATTGCAGAGGAGCTCTTTTTTGTTCCGTTTTTTTCGGGACAAAAAAAGCGGGAACGGAAAGCCCGACCCGAAGGGGCACGCCCAAATTAAAAATAATTGAATTTTAGCATTGCTATTGTCATTGATATTAAAAAAGTATCTTTGTAAAAAATTGAGCACATGATTATTTATAATGTTACCATAAACATTGACGAAAGCGCACACGACCAATGGTTAAATTGGTTAAAAACCAAACATATTGGAGAAGTTTTAGCTACAGGTTGTTTTTATAAAGCGAAACTTTCTAGAGTTTTAGTAGAAGAAGAAATGGGTGGCACAACTTATTCGATTCAATATTCTGCGGAAAGTAATGAAAAACTTCAGGAATATTACAAAACCTATGCCCCAAAATTGAGAGAAGAAGGTATGCGTTTGTTTGGTGATAAAATGTTAGCTTTTAGAACCGAGTTAGAAGTTATTAACGAATTTTTTAGTAACGAAAACTAGAGAAATTCTGAAGCTGGAAGTTGGAAGTTTAAGAAAAAAATAAAAATATATGTCAGTTAAAGCCAAAAAACATTTAGGTCAGCATTTCCTTACGGATGAAAGCATTGCGCAACAAATTGCCGATTCTTTGGTTGGCTCTAACTATAATAAAGTATTAGAAATTGGTCCGGGTATGGGAGTTTTAACCAAATACTTATTGGAGAAACCCTACGAAACTTTTGTAGTTGAAATTGACAAAGAATCTGTTGATTATTTACAAGCGCATTATTTAAAATTAAATAATAATATTTTTTCTTTAGATTTTTTACGTCACGATTGGCAAACGGCTTTTAAAAACGAGCAATTTGCTATTATTGGGAATTTTCCATATAATATTTCTACACAAATTGTGTTTAAAACTTTGGAGTTGAGAGATCAAATTCCGGAATTTTCTGGTATGTTTCAGAAAGAAGTTGCGGAAAGAATTTGTAGCAAAAAAGGAAGCAAAGTGTACGGGATTTTATCTGTATTAGCGCAAGCTTTTTATGATGTAGAATATTTATTTACAGTTCCTCCAACTGTGTTTAATCCGCCACCTAAAGTAGATTCTGGTGTGATGCGAATGACTCGAAAAGAGAATTACGAATTGCCTTGTGATGAAAAACTTTTATTTAAAGTGGTAAAAACTGCTTTTCAACAGAGAAGAAAAACCTTACGCAATAGTTTAAAAACTTTAAATTTATCAGATAAATTACAAGAAGATATTATATTTGCACAAAGACCAGAACAATTGTCAGTTGAAGAATTCATTGCTTTGACTCAAAAAATAGCTGCCGATGGAATTTAAAATCAGTAAAGAACTTATCACGCAAATTGAGAATTTAATTCAACAAAATAATATTGTTGAGTTGGAAACGATTTTGCATGAAATTCACTTTGCTGATATAGCGGAAATTATGAATGATTTGGATACTTCCGAAGCCATTTATCTTTTCAACTTATTAGATTCAGAAATTACAGCAGAAATATTACTAGAATTGGATGAGGAAGTTCGTGAAAACATTTTACGAAGTTTATCAGCCAAAGAAATTGCAGAAGAGCTTGACGAATTAGACACAGATGATGCGGCGGATATTATTGCCGAATTACCACAATCTAAAAAAGCGCAAGTAATTTCTGAATTAGAAGATGTTGAGCACGCCAAAGATATTGTTGACCTTTTACGTTATGACGAAAATACCGCTGGTGGTATTATGGCGAAAGAGTTAGTAAAAGTGAACGAAAACTGGAACGTATTAACGTGCGTGAAAGAAATGCGTCATCAAGCAGAAAATGTGACTCGAGTACATTCAATATACGTTGTAGATGACGAAGACCGTTTGAAAGGGCGTTTGTCTTTGAAAGATTTATTGACAACTTCTACTAAAACACAAATTGGCGATATTTATATTAAAAAAGTGGATTACGTTCGTGTAGAAACTAAAGATGTAGAAGTAGCTAGAATCATGCAAAAATATGACTTGGAAGCGATTCCAGTTATTGATGAATTAGATAGATTAGTAGGTCGTGTTACGATTGATGACATTATTGATATTATAAAAGAAGAAGCGGATAAAGATTACCAGTTAGCTGCCGGTATTTCACAAGACGTTGAGGCGGATGATAGCATTTTGGAATTAACCAAAGCGCGTTTGCCATGGCTAGTTTTAGCTTTATTTGGTGGATTTATTTCGGTAAAAGTTTTAAGTATTTTTGAACCAACTATGGAAGGTCATAGAACGATTTTGTTTTTTACACCATTAATTGCGGCGATGGCTGGAAATGTTGGTGTACAATCAAGTGCGATTGTAGTACAAGGTTTGGCTAATAATTCCATTAATGGAAGTTTGTGGAACCGATTGTTAAAAGAATTATCGTTAAGCTTATTAAACGGAAGCATTTTAGCCGGTATTTTAATACTTGGCAGTCATTTCCTACTTGGTTATCCTTTCCTTATAGGAATTACCGTTTCTGTGGCTTTATTAACGGTTATTGTAATTGCTTCACTAGTTGGAACATTTATTCCAATTGTATTAGACAAATACGGTATCGATCCAGCATTAGCCACTGGCCCATTTATTACAACTAGTAATGACATTATGGGAATTATCATTTACTTTTCCATTGCAAGATTGGTTTTAGAAATTTAAGTTTATTTTCATAATGGATTATTTTTTTATTCTTGATTTTTCTTATCATCAAGAACTTAAAGCGTATTTACCTACGCTATATATCAACCACGCAAAGGAATTCAGATATATAGAAAAAAAAGCGACACCAGAAGTTTTACAACATTTCGGAATAGAACCGAAGCAAATTGGTAAAGAAATCTCCAGAATATTCGAAATTCTAACGCTTTTACAACCCGAAAAACTTCTAGAACGATTTAATAAGAAAGTCAAAAAAGGCTCTTTTTTGGAAGATAAATCGTTAGCTACTTTTTATTTTCAATATTTAGATGATCGTATTGATGAATTACTTGTGCTGGCGAAAGGACAACAAATTCAACTTACTTTAAATCTGTTTCACGAAAAAGATTTTACGTCTAAAAAAATAACTTATACGGAAAAAGCGTATGATGTAAGTTTACATTTCAATAAAAAAGAAGATGGTTTATCGTATGAATTGTATTTACAACAGGAAAACGAAACGATTATTCCATGTCAAGAAAACATACATTTACTTACCAATACCACATTTTGGTTTGTAATGAATGCTGAATTAGTAGTTTTAAAAAATATCAACACGAATAAACTAAAACCTTTTCTTTCCAAAACCACTATAGAAGTTCCACAACGTATGTTGGCTTCTTATTTCAATACATTTATAAAAGATATAGTACAAAAGGTCGCGATTCATACCAATGGATTTGAAATTATCCATCAAAACACACTAACAAATTGCACTATAGTTACTGAAGTAGATTTCTTTAAAAACAAACCTTATTTTTATTTAGAATTTGGTTATCACGACGTAAGATTTAGTTCAGAAGAAAAACGAAAAAAACAAGTTTCTATTGATTTTGAAAACGAAGAAATCAAAGTCACTTTGACAGAACGAAACAAATCAGAAGAAACTACACAAATTGCTTTGTTAGACAACTTTGAATTTAAAGATACAAGACAAGAAAAATGGCACTTAACTTCTACTACAAATTCTTTATATCAATATCTAGAAATTCATAAAAAAACATTAGAAAACTATAATTTTACTATTGGAACCTTTTTATATGGCAATAAGAAAATCAATCCAGCTGCTTATCAAATTCAAACACAAGTTGTAGAAAAAAATGATTGGTTTGATGTAAAGATTGGAGTTACCATAGGAAATTTTACGATTCCATTTGTAAAGTTTATTCCTTATCTAGAACAGAAAAAATTTACTTTCGAACTTCCTGACCAAAGTATATTTATGATTCCGGAAGAATGGTTTAGTAAATACAGTTCATTAGTGAAACATCTGGTTGTAACTTCTGAGGAAACAGCAACCTTAGCGAAAACAAAGGTAGCTTTACTAGAAAACACAGATTACACCATCCAAGAACAACAAACTATACCGATTTCAACACAAATCAAGGCTACATTAAGACCTTATCAAACCTATGGTGTGAATTGGTTACTGCAATTATTTCAAAACGGATATGGCGCTTGTTTAGCCGACGATATGGGCTTAGGAAAAACCATACAGATATTAAGTTATTTGGCAACAATACAAGAAAACAACTTATTAAAAAAAACAACAGATCCAGAAATCACAACCGATTTATTTGCCGCTATCGAACCACAAAAAACTAAAGTGAAAGCCTTAATTGTGGCACCCAAATCGTTATTATTTAATTGGTATCAAGAAAGCAAAAAATTCACTCCTTTTTTTCACTGTATTACCTATTTCGGACCAACAAGAAAAACAATACTAAACAGATTGAAGAATTACGATTTAGTATTTACTACGTATGGCACCTTAAATAAAGATGTAATGGAACTAAATAAAATAGGGTTTAATTTCATCATAGTAGATGAGAGTCAAAATATTAAAAACAAAGAATCCGTTGCTTACAAAAATTTAGCTACTATTTCGGCCCTACAAAAAATTGTTTTGAGTGGTACTCCGATTGAAAATTCATTATCAGATGTTTGGTCGCAAATGCAATTAATTAATAAAGACATACTTGGGAATTTTGAATACTTTAAGAAAAATTATTCAGATCCGATTGAAAAAAAACAGGATGAAAATCAATTACTCGAGTTAAAAAAAATATTGAGTCCTTTTATACTGAGACGAACTAAAGAAGAAGTACTAAATGAACTGCCAGAAAAAACAGAGCAAGTAATATATTGTGAGTTGAGTGCCGAACAAGCTAAGGAATATGAGAAAGAAAAGTCGAAAGCAAGAAATTCAATACTTTCAATAGATAAAGACAAACCAGATCGCATTCAAATATTAAAATCGTTACTTCGGTTACGACAATGGAGCAATCATCCAAAATTAATAGATGAAAATTTAGATATAGAATCAGGAAAATTCATTGCCATCACAACTAAAATTCAAACCTTAGTGGCGAATAACAAAAAGGTATTATTGTTTAGTTCCTTTGTAAAACATATTAACATATATGAAAATTGGTGTAAAGAGAATAGAATCAATTTTCAAACACTAACGGGGAAAACGAATAAAGAAACTAGAGAACAATTAGTATATAATTTTCAGAACAAACCACAGCCGTTATTATTTTTTATATCATTAAAGGCGGGGGAAACTGGATTGAATCTAACAGAAGCAAGTTATGTCTTATTTTTAGATCCGTGGTGGAATCCTTACAAGGAAAACCAAGCTTTATCCAGAGCACATAGAATGGGACAAACTGAGAAAGTTACAGTTCTAAGATTCATAACAAAAGACACCATTGAAGAAAAAATCATTCTATTACAAGATAAAAAAAGAGTGCTTGGAAATTCCATATTTGATGTAGATACAGAGGTAACCAATGAAATCTTTAATAATATTGAAGAATTAATAAGATAAAAACAAAATACTTAAAACAAAAAAAGTCCCAATTTTCATTGGGACTTTTATATTTTAGTGATGTAACTCTACTTCACCTTCTTTCATTGGTGTCGTTTGCGGTACGAAATCTTCATCATGACCTGGCTTACTGTAGTCATATGGCCAACGGTGTACAGCTGGGATTTCTCCTGGCCAGTTTCCGTGTATATGTTCTACAGGTGCTGTCCACTCTAAAGTATTTGAGCGCCATGGGTTCATTGGTGCTTTTTTACCTTTGAAAATACTGTAGAAGAAATTCCAGAAGAAAACTAATTGAAACGCTGCACCTACTAAAGCAAAAACAGTAATTAAAACGTTTGTATCAGCTAACTCATCAAATAATGGGAAGTTTGAGTTAGTATAGTATCTTCTTGGTAAACCTGCCATTCCAATAAAGTGCATTGGGAAGAAAACTCCGTAAGCACAAACTGCAGTTACCCAGAAATGGATATATCCTAAAGTTTTGTTCATCATTCTTCCGAACATTCTTGGGAACCAGTGGTAAACCCCAGCAAAGAATCCGTATAATGCTGAAATACCCATTACTAAGTGGAAATGCGCTACTACGAAATACGTATCATGCACGTTAATATCCAACGTACTGTCTCCTAAAATGATTCCAGTTAAACCTCCAGTAATGAAAGTCGACACTAAACCAATAGAGAATAACATTCCTGGGTTTAATTGTAAGTTACCTTTCCAAAGTGTAGTGATATAGTTAAACGCTTTTACAGCAGATGGAATTGCAATTAATAATGTTGTAAATGTAAATACCGAACCTAAGAATGGATTCATACCTGAAATAAACATGTGGTGACCCCAAACGATTGTAGATAAGAATGCAATTGCAATAATAGAAGCAATCATGGCTCTGTAACCGAAAATTGGTTTTCTAGAGTTAGTTGCGATTACTTCAGATGTAATTCCTAAAGCTGGTAATAATACGATATATACTTCAGGGTGACCTAAGAACCAGAATAAGTGCTCGAATAATACAGGAGAACCACCTTGATAATGTAAAACTTCACCTTTGATAAAGATATCAGATAAGTAGAAAGAAGTTCCGAAACTTCTATCGAAAATTAATAATAATGCTGCAGAGAACAATACTGGGAATGAAATAACACCAATAATTGCTGTTACGAAGAAAGCCCAAATTGTAAGTGGTAATCTTGTCATCGTCATACCTTTTGTTCTTAAATTGATAACAGTAACGATATAATTTAAAGAACCCATTAATGAAGATGCGATGAAAATAGCCATAGATACTAACCATAAAGTCATACCCATTCCAGATCCAGGAATTGCTTCTTCAATAGCGGAAAGTGGTGGATAAATTGTCCAACCTGCAGATGCAGGACCCGATTCAACAAATAAAGATGAAATCATGATAATACAAGAAATAAAGAACATCCAGAATGATAACATATTCATGAAACCAGACGCCATATCACGTGCACCAATTTGCAATGGAATTAATAAGTTACTAAAGGTACCAGATAATCCTGCTGTTAACACGAAGAATACCATGATAGTACCGTGAATAGTTACTAAAGCTAAGTAAATATCATTTCTCATAACTCCACCTGGAGCCATTTTTTCTCCTAAGAAAATTTTAAAAATTTCAAAAGATTCTTCAGGCCAAGCAATTTGCATTCTGAAAAATAAAGATAAAACTACCCCTATAATCCCCATTAATAAACCTGAAATTAGGTACTGCTTAGCAATCATTTTATGGTCAATACTAAAAATATATTTAGTAATGAAAGTGTCTTTATGATGACCGTGATCGTGTGACATAATAATTATATTATTTTTTGAATCTTAATTTATTTTTTTGCTACTACTTCTGCTACAGTTTTAGTAGAATCTACTACAACTTTAGCTGCTTCAGGACTGGCAGCAGGATCAACTTTAGGAGCATTTGCTTCTTTAATTGTTGCTACAAGTGTTTTTTGAGATGCTAACCATTTTTTGTAATCTGCTTCAGACTCCACAATAATTTTTAATTGCATGTTGTAGTGGGAAGCTCCACAAATTTTATTACATAATAATAAGTAATCAAATGTATATGGTTCTAAAGCCGGTTTACCTTCAGCAACTAATGCTTGAGACTTTTTAGCTCTAATCTTATTGATGCCATCCACTTTTTTCATCATCATTGCTGTACCACGCATTTCTGCAGTTGTAAGTGTAGGAATGAAAGCGAATTCAGTAACCATACCTGGAACACAGTTCATTTGTGCTCTAAAGTGAGGCATGTAAGCTGAGTGTAACACGTCTTGAGAACGCATTCTGAAATGTACTTTTTTACCAACTGGTAAGTGAATTTCAGCTACCACTTTATCATCTTGTGATGCAGGATCAGACATATCCACACCAAGTGTGTTTACATCTTTAATGTAACGAACATTGGCTTTACCTAAAGTATTGTCTTCACCTGAATAACGTGCTTCCCAAGCAAATTGTTTAGCATATAATTCAACATTGATTACTACTTCATCTTCGTCAACATACATAATTTGATTCCAAGTGTATAATCCGTAAAGAATTAATACCGCTAAAACGATAACTGGAATGATTGTCCAAATTGCTTCTAATTTGTTATTATCTGCAAAGTATAACGCTTTTTGACCTTCTTTACCTCTATATTTAAAAGCAAAATAGTGTAATAAAAACTGAGTAAATGTTTGTACAATAAAGATAATAACCATCGAAATGTTCATTAAACTATCTACTTCTTTTCCGTGTTCAGAAGCTGGTGTATCTAACACGAAACTTCCACACTTTACAAAAGAAAGAATTGTAACTATGTATATAAATGCTACAAACGCAAACATTAAATATCCATTTATATTGTTGTCTCTATCATTAGCAATTCCAGAGTCATCTCTTTTCGTTCCTAATTGTGTTAGACTAAATATCTTAGATAATTGCCATGCTGCAATACCTAATAAAACTATGATTAAAAGTATCAATAAACCGTTCATTTGTTTATTTCGTTAATTAATTATTAATAATGAAAATGCTTGCTTTCTTCTATATATGGATTACCGTCAGACGATAAAGGCGCTTTTGTAAGTGCAGTAAACACTACAAAAATAAACAATCCAGCGAAGAAAAGTACTGAACTAATTTCAGAGACACCAATAAACCATTGATCACCAACAGTTGCAGGCATAATCATGTTGAAGAAATCAACATAGTGACCTGCTAATATTACGATACCAGCCATAACCACAACCCATTGAAGGCGTTTAAAGTCGGCATTCATTAATATTAATAATGGGAAAACGAAATTCATAACAACCATTCCGAAGAAAGGTAAGTTATAGTTTTCAATACGAGTTACGAAATAAGTAACTTCTTCAGGAATATTAGAATACCACATTAACATAAATTGTGAGAACCATAAGTATGTCCAGAATACACTGATACCAAACATAAATTTAGCTAAATCATGTAAATGAGATTTATTAACTTCTGGTAATAGACCTTTATTTTTTAAATAAATAGTAGTTAATGTAATAACAGTAATACCACTTACAAAGAAACTTGCAAATACATACCAACCGAATAAAGTACTGTACCAGTGTGGGTCAACAGACATAATCCAATCCCAAGACATCATAGATTCTGAAACAATAAAGAATACTAAGAACATAGCTGCAGCATTGTAGTTCTTCTTGAAGAAAGATTGATCTCTAGTTTGATCTAATTTAATAGAATTTTTTCTAGATACATATCTGTATAAATTCCAACCGAATAAGAAAATAACCGCTCTAATTAAGAAAAATGGCACATTTAAAAAACCTGTTTTACCTGCAATAATGTGGTCGTAATTAGGACTTTTCGGATCTGCAACACCATCTACCATCCATGTGAACATGTGATTAAAATGGAAACCTGCTAATAATAACAATACGAAAAAAATAATAGAACCAGGTAAAACATAAGATGTAATTCCTTCCATTACTCTAAACAAAATTGGAGACCAGCCTGCTTGAGCTACCCATTGAATAGCGTAGAATGCTAAAGCACCAACTGCAATTAACATAAAGAAAATACAAGCTACATACAAAGCAGACCAAGGTTTGTTTTGTAATTGGTGTTTCACGTGTTCCACATGTTCTTTGTGTTCTGCTGCGTGATCAACAGTTTCTTTATGAAATTTACTTACGTAAACATCACTTTTATGATTAGTTACAACAGGAGCAATTACTACAGCAGTAGAATCTGCTTCTGCATGAGCAGCAGTATCAACTATTACATGAGCTACTTCATGTTTTAAAGTATCAACACCTTCTGCTTTATGAGTTGTAGCTTCGTGAGAAGCATGCTCTTCAACTTTTGCATGTGCATCATGAGTAGCTTCAGAATGAGGGGCCGCTGCATGAGTATCGTGGTGTGCTCCACCATGATGAGCTTCTTGCTCTTTTAAAATTGCTTCAACATCTTCATTAGTTTTAGGTGCAGTCCAGAAACCGTAACCGATTCCTAAAATACCTAATACCATTAAGGCAAATGAAAAGCTTTTTAATCTACTAGAAAACTGGTACATATTTTTATTTTTTTCAAAAAAGTAATACTATTTTAATTCTGATTTAAGTTTCATAACATAATCAGCTACTTGCCATCTTTCTTCTTTTGACAACTGATTTGCATGTGAACCCATTGAGTTTAAACCGTAAGTAACAACGTGAAATACACTACCTGTAGTAACCACTCTATCTTTATAACTAGGTACACCTAGAAATTTTTCTCTTTTTACCAAATTTCCTTTTCCATCACCGCCTTCACCGTGGCAAATTGCACAGTAAATAGTAAACAATTCTTTCCCTTTTTCTGCATCAATTTGATCTGCAGTTAAAGGAGAAACGTTTTCTTTAGAAGCCGCGTAACCTTCAGGAGTATTTGGAATCTCGTAAGGTACAAAACCTTGCTTAATTGTTCCTGCTGGTGGAATTTGACTTACTTTACCTTTTTCACCTGTTGGTGAGTTAAAAACATTTGATTCCCCGTATGTTTCATAAGAAACTGGTTCGTACATGTTTGGAAAAAGCTGATAATTAGGTGCAGATTTATCAAAACAAGATGTCATTAGCAAAGATGCTCCAACTAATGTCAATATATTTAAAATACTTTTCATACCTATTAATGCTTATCAATTACTTTAACTTCTACTGCTCCAGTACTTTTGAAGAAAGAAACTAATTCATCTTCATTACCGTGAACTCCAACTTCCATTAAGAAATGGTCATCCGTAGTTCTTACGTCTGGATTTTCTGCTTGTTTAAATGGCCATAATTTACTTCTCATATAAAAAGTGATAACCATTAAGTGGGCTGCAAAAAACACAGTCATTTCGAACATAATCGGAACGAAAGCTGGCATATTTTGCAAATAACTAAAACTTGGTTTACCTCCAATATCTTGAGGCCAATCTTTAATCATTATAAAACGCATCATTGTTGTGGCAACAGAAATACCAACTAATCCGTATAAAAATGCGCAAATTGCAAGTCTTGTTGCTGGTAAGCCCATCGCTTTATCTAGTCCGTGAACTGGAAATGGCGTATAAACTTCTTCAATGTGATAATGTGCGGCTTTAGTTTTGTGAACTGCTGCTAACAAAATATCATCGTCGTTATATATAGCGTGTACTACTTTATTACTCATAATTCTTTATATTAATGATGATCGTGTCCTTCATGTCCATCATGTCCGTGATTGTCATGATGTGGTTTACTATCTCCTCTTTCTCTTTTGAAATTATCTCCAGAAGATTTCAAGATTGTTTTTACTTCTGCTTGAGCAATAACTGGGAAGCTTCTAGAATATAATAAGAATAATACGAAGAAGAATCCGATAGTTCCAATAAAAATACCTGCATCAACAAAAGTTGGTTGGAACATTGTCCAAGATGATGGTAAGTAATCTCTATGTAATGAAGTTACGATAATTACGAAACGTTCAAACCACATTCCAATGTTTACCACAATAGAAATAATGAAAGAGAATGCAATACTTGTTCTTAATTTTTTGAACCACATAAATTGTGGAGAGAAAACGTTACAAGTCATCATTAACCAATATGACCACCAGTAAGGTCCTGTTGCTCTGTTTAGGAAAGCGTATTGTTCATACTCTACTCCAGAATACCAAGCTACAAATAATTCAGTAATATATGCACAACCTACGATAGAACCTGTAATCATAATAATGATGTTCATCAATTCAATGTGTTGTACTGTAATATAATCTTCTAAACTCGATACTTTACGCATTACAATTAATAACGTATTTACCATGGCAAATCCTGAGAATACTGCACCAGCCACGAAATATGGAGGTAAGATAGTTGTATGCCAACCTGGAATAACAGAAGTTGCGAAGTCAAAAGATACAATTGTGTGTACAGAAAGTACTAAAGGAGTTGCTAAACCAGCTAATACTAAAGAAACTTCTTCAAAACGTTGCCAATCTTTAGCTCTACCACTCCAACCGAATGAAAGAATAGAATAAACTCTTTTAGTAAATGGAGTAACAGCTCTATCTCTTAACATTGCGAAATCTGGTAATAAACCTGTCCACCAGAATACTAATGATACAGATAAATACGTAGAGATAGCGAAAACGTCCCATAATAATGGAGAGTTAAAGTTTACCCATAATGATCCAAATTGATTTGGAATTGGTAAAACCCAAAATGCTAACCATGGACGACCCATGTGAATAATTGGGAATAAACCTGCTTGAACTACTGAGAAAATTGTCATCGCTTCTGCAGAACGGTTAATCGCCATTCTCCATTTTTGACGGAACAATAATAATACAGCTGAGATAAGTGTACCAGCGTGACCAATACCTACCCACCAAACGAAGTTGGTAATATCCCAAGCCCATCCAATTGTTTTATTTAATCCCCAAGTACCAATACCTGTTGTGATTGTATATATCATACAGCCTAATCCCCAAAGGAATGCGGCTAATGCTATTGAAAATACTGTCCACCATAGTTTGTTTGCTCTTCCTTCAACAGGGCGAGCCACATCAACAGTTATATCGTGATAAGATTTATCACCAATAACCAAAGGTTTTCTAATGGGTGCTTCGTAATGAGACATAATCCTTTATATGTGTTTCTTATTAATAATTATTTATCGTTTCTAACTTTAACATGATACATCACGTTAGGTTTTGTTCCAATGCTTTCTAATAAATGATACATTCTATCGTCCTCTAATAATTGAGCAACGTCAGATTCTTTATTGTTAACATCTCCAAATTTCATTGATACTGAAGTACAAGCAGCTGAACAAGCAGTTTGGAAGTCATCTTTACCAACTTCTTTTCCTTCTTTTTTCGCTTTTAAGATTGTAGCTTGAGTCATTTGGATACACATAGAACATTTTTCCATAACCCCACGAGAACGAACATTCACATCTGGATTTAATACCATACGACCTAAATCGTCATTCATGTGGTAATCAAACTCATCATTCTTGTTATACAAGAACCAGTTGAAACGACGTACTTTATAAGGACAGTTGTTAGCACAGTAACGCGTACCAACACATCTGTTGTATGCCATATGGTTTTGACCTTGACGAGAGTGTGATGTAGCAGCTACTGGACAAACCGTCTCACATGGAGCGTGGTTACAGTGCTGACACATAACTGGCTGGAAAACAACCTGTGGATTTACTGAAGGATCTTCCATCTCTTGTAATGCAGAAACTGTTCCCGTTAAACCTTTTGAGTCTTCTTTCTTAACAATATCACCAGAGAAAGTTTCTTCAGAAGAATAATATCTGTCAATTCTTAACCAATGCATATCACGACTTCTTCTTACTTCTGATTTACCAACAACTGGTACATTATTTTCAGCGTGACATGCGATAACACATGCTCCACAACCTGTACAAGAATTTAAATCGATAGATAAGTTAAAGTGATGACCTGTAGTTCTATCAAAAGAAGTCCATAAATCTACAGATGTAGCGGCTACTTCTTTGTGATCTAATGAAACAACTGGCGTTGGATTGTAAATTTCCTTATCACCTGCTTCATTTGCTTTATTGAAAATAGATAAAGTAGTATCTTTTACGATATCACCTCTACCCATTAAAGTTCTTTGTAATTGCACACAAGCAAATTCATGTTCACCATCAGCTAAAGTAACTGTAGCGCTTTGATTTGCATTAGCGTTAGCGTATAAAGTGTACGCATTTACACCTGTTTGCATTTCATCTTTTAATGCTTCTTTTCTACCGTAACCAAAAGCTAAACCAACAGTACCAACTGCTTGTCCTGGCTGAATAATTACTGGTACATTTTCTAAAGTAGTATTTCCAACTTTAATAGTAACATAACTTCCGTTTAAACCTCCGTTAGCCACATTAAAGTTTTCTAAACTTAACTTTTCAGCATCAGCTTTAGAAACCGTTACATAGTTATCCCAAGATACTCTAGTAATAGGATCTGGAAACTCTTGTAACCATGGGTTATTCGCTTGTTGTCCATCACCCATTCCAACTTTGCTGTACAATACTAAATCTAAACCATTAGATTTAGCTGAAGATAATTTTGAAGCAGAAGCTCCGAAGTTACCACCTTGAGCAGAAAGACTTCCAACAGCAGTAGCAACAAAACCATCATGTACTGCTTGATTCCAAGTTTTACCACCTAAATTAGAAGCAGCAAATCCTTTTAAGAAATCGTAATATGGAGTTGTATTATCATTCCAAGACAATAAAGCTTCTTGAAATTGTTTTGTATTAAATAATGGTCTGATTGTTGGCTGAGCAATACTGTAGTTTGAACGAGTAATAGATACATCATTCCAAGACTCTAAGTAATGACTTGCAGCAGCAGCGATAGTAGTTTTAACAGCTGTTTCATCTTCTTTAGTAGAGAATGATACAGATAATTTTACTTTTCCTAAACCAGAAACAAATTCTTTTGAGTTTGCTAATGTATATACTGGATTCACGCCACTCATAATTAATGTGTGAATTTTTCCAGCATTCATATCTGCTACTAATTGAGCAACAGCTTTTGCATCACCTTTTCTAGTTAACTTAGCATCAGAAGGATTGAATGCTTCAGACTTGATTGCTAAATTGATACCTAATACTAAATATTGTGCATCAAAATCATCTAAACCTGTAACAACAACTCCTTTAGAACCAGCCGCTTTTAATTGTTGAGCAGCTTTTTCTACTTCTTTATCTAAAGCACCAACACTAGCAACTGAAACACCAGCACCTGTAACTGCATTATATAATTTAACTAAAGCTAATTTTTGATTTGCGATAGTTAAAGGAATTCTTTTGTCTGCATTAGCACCAGCTAATGACATATTTGCTTCGATTTGAATGTGCTTAGACATTTTTCCATTTTTCGGAACACGTCCTTTTGAATATCCAGCATCATAACCTCCACCTTGCCAATCTCCTAAGATATCCGCACCAACAGAAACAATAGTATCTGCTTTTTCGAAGTTATAATTTGCTAAAGCTCTAAAACCGTAAACACCTTGAAAAGCATCTAAGGCATTAGAATCAGAAATCGCATCATACACTACATGTTTTACATTAGTATATTTTGTAACTAAATCTGAAATTAATTTATCAGTAGAAGGACTTGCAGTAGTATTAGTTAAAACTACTACTTGACCACCTTTAGCTTTCGCTTCTGTTAAACTAGCTTTTACTTTTGCGTTTACTTCATTCCAAGAAGCCTCTTTTTTGTTAATTTTAGGATTTTTCAATCTTAAATTATCATATAAAGATAAAACTGAAGCGTGTACTCTCGCATTTGCTCCTGTTACTGAACCTTCAGCAGAATTATTTTCAACTTTAATTGGACGACCTTCACGAGTTTTTATTAAAATATTCGCGAAATCATAACCATCCGCAATTGTAGTAGCATAATAATCTGCTACACCTGGGATAATTTCTTCTGGTTGAACCACATAAGGAATTGACTTGATTACCGGCCCTTCACAAGCCGCTAAAGATGCTGCAGCTGTACTGAAACCAACGTACTTTAAAAAGTCACGACGCGAAGTAGATGAATTAGAAAGATTTTCTTTATCACCTAAAAACTCATCAACAGGAATTTGCTCTACAAATTCGTTGCTTTGTAACGCCTCAACAATAGAACTATTTTCATTTAGTTCTTCAACACTTTTCCAGTATTTTTTGTTTGATGCCATTGTATATAGATATTAACTTCTTATATTATTATTAATAGTGACACTTACCACATTCTAAACCACCCATTTGAGCAGCTGTCAACTTAGTAACACCCAATTTCTTAGCTAATTGGTCGTGGATTTTTGCGTAATAACCATTACCTTCAACTTTCACATTTGTTTCTCTGTGACAGTTAATACACCATCCCATTGTTAATGGTTGGTCTTGTTTCATCACTTCAAATGACTCTACTTTACCGTGACATTTTTGACATTCAATACCTCCAACAGTTACGTGTTGAGAGTGATTGAAGTATACGAAATCAGGTAAATTATGAATTCTAACCCATTTAACTGGTTTAGATTTTCCTGTATATTTCTGAGTCGCTTTATCCCAACCAACTGCATCATATAATTTTTGAATTTCTCCAGTATAGAATTCTTTTGTGTATTCCACATAAGTAGAATCTTTAGAACCTTGGAATTCAGCAATATTTTTATGACAGTTCATACACACATTTAACGAAGGAATACCAGCGTTTTTAGAAACTCTTGCAGATGAGTGACAGTATTTACAATCAATACCGTTTTCACCAGCGTGAATTTTGTGCGAATAATGAATTGGCTGAATTGGCTCATATCCTTTATCTACTCCAATTTGCATGAAATACCCATACATAAAGTAAGCAGAAGACAACAAGAACAAGATCGCAGCAACCACCATCAAGAATTGGTTTTTCACTAAAGCACTCCAGAAAGACAATCCTTTTGGTGCTTCAGGAACTTCCATTCCTTTTGATTCAATTACATTTTTCAATAATCTTTTAACTGTAAATAGCATAAATACTAAAACACCTAATATAAAGGCTAAAACACCTAAAATTAAGTTGTTAGAAAGACCACCTTCTGAGCTTCCCGAACCTTCAGCCGCAACAGCTTTTGGAGCTTCAGCAACAGGAGCAGGCTCCATAGCATAAGCTACAATATTATCAATGTCTCCATTTGACAATTGTGGAAAAGCCGTCATATTTGCTTTCGCAAATTCTTCGTACACTTTTACAGCTTTAGCATCACCAGACTTAATAAGATCTGAACTATTTTTGACCCATTTGTACAACCATTCTTTGTCATACTTATCGCCCACACCTCTCAATGCAGGACCAGTCATTTTTGCATCTAATTTGTGACAAGCGGCACAATTAGTGTTAAACAATTCTTTTCCTTTTACTGGATCACCTGAACCAGTTGCTGGTGCCGCTGCAGCTGCAGCAGGCACAGCAGCTGCAACAGCTTCTTGCGCAGAAACGCCCACTGCAAACATTGCAGAAAACGCTAAAGAAAAGATAGTTTTTGAAAACGATTTAGGGTTACCCAACTTTTTCATATTAAAAATTAATTATCAAACTTATTTTGGTATGATTTTAGCTAATGCTTTGTCATACTTTTTAAAAACTTGGACAAAAATACAACATTAGAATAATTATCAAAACCTTAAATTTATCTTAAAATGTAATTTATTTTAATTCTAAATAAGATTTAGGCTAATAATTTAATTCTAAAATAATAAATTTGCAAGAAATACCATTCATTATGAAGACATTAAAAAATTTCACGTTATTCTCTTTTTCACTTGTTTGCCTATTATCAAGTCAAAATATTTTTTCACAAACCAAGAAAAGTAACATCGAACAAGACGAAAAAATTGAAAAATTACTACTTGAAAAGCGAAAAAACAATTCAGCCATTACTATAAATGACAAATTTAAAATCCAAATCTTCTTCGGAAACATAGAAGAATCAAAAAAAACACTGATTGCATTTAAAAAAGACTTTTCTCAAACTGATGGAACTATCATTTTTAGCAATCCGTCTTATAAAGTTTGGGTAGGAAGTTTTAAGAGTAAAATTGAAGCCGAAAAGGCACTACTTACCATAAAAAAGAAATACACAACAGCAGTCCTTATCGAGCCTAATAAAAAATAATTTTAACATAATTTTGGCATAATTTTTGACACATAAATTCTTCAAACTTAACTAATATGAAGAAGAAATACTTATCCCTTTTTGGATTAATAGCACTAACCTCTCAATTGTCTTTTAGTCAACAAGTTACTGACACAATTAAGACGCAAAACATTGAAGAGATTAAAATCAATTCTAACAAAATTTCAATTGATAAAAACCAAACACCTTCACAAATTGAAATTATTTCAAAAGAAAAGATAGAATTTCAAAATTTCCAAAACACGGGCGATATGTTGGCTAATTCAGGGGCTTTATTTGTTCAAAAATCACAACAAGGAGCTGGTAGCCCCGTAATTAGAGGATTTGAAGCGAGTAGAGTATTGCTTTTAGTAGACGGTGTTCGTATGAACAACTTAATATTCAGATCAGGACACTTACAAAACGTAATTACTGTAGACGAAAACTTCTTAGAAACTGCTTTAATTCAATTCGGCCCGACCTCATCGTTATATGGTAGTGACGCCTTAGGTGGGTCTGTAAATATGATTACAAAAAGAGCCAAATTCGGAAAAGGTTTATCTGGAAATGTTAACTCAAGATATTCTTCTGTAAATGAAGAAAAATCAGAATATTTCGATATCAATTATGGTACTACGAATTTTGCTTCGTTAACTGCCTTATCATATAATGATTTTGGCGATTTAAAAATGGGAAGAACCAAAAATCATAATGGTGATTTCTTTGGAGAGCGTCCATTTTATGTAGAAACAATTAACGGTACTGATGTTTTAACACTAAATAGTGATAAATACACGCAAAAAACTACTGGTTATAAACAATATAATTTCATGCAAAAATTAGCTTATAAAACAAAAAGTGGTTTTACACATAGTGCTAATTTTCAATATTCAACTTCAACAGATGTAACACGCTATGATAGATTAACTGACAAAACTTCAACAGGCTTGAAAAGTGCAGAATGGTATTATGGTCCGCAAAAAAGATTGTTAGGAGTATATAACTTAGAAAAAGAAAATGTATTTAATAAGACAGATTTCAAATTGGATGCAGGATATCAAAACGTTGAAGAAAGCAGAATTAATAGAAATTTTGGGTCAGCGAACAGAAATAATAGAATTGAAAAAGTAGCCGTTTATTCGATAGCTGCAAATTTCGAAACCAAATTAAAAAAAGGAAATTTATACTACGGTATTGAAAACTATTATGATGATTTAAAATCAACAGCTGAAAAAACCAATATTAAAACTGGAATTGTTGTTCCCTTAGATACGAGATATCCAAACGGGCAAAACAACATGATGCGTAATGACATTTACGTTTCGTATTCTTCAAACAGATATAAAGAAACAAATTTTACAATTGGTGCTAGAGCAGGTTATGCGACTTTAAATAGCACTATTGCTGACAATTCTATATTTAATTTACCGTTTACAGAAATTAAACAACAAAATTTTACTTATAGTGGAAACATTGGTTTAGTACATAATACTTCTGAAAATTTTATCATTAAAACGAATATAAGTTCAGGATTTAGAGTTCCAAACATTGATGATTTAGCTAAAATATTTGAATCTGGAGCTGGAACTTTAATCGTGCCTAACAAAGATTTAAAACCAGAACAAACTATCACAGGAGATTTAGGATTTGTATTGAAATCTAAAACAAGCAAACATCAATTTGATGCTACTTACTTTTACACACAATTATTCGATGCTATTGTAACGGATGAATTTACGTTTAATGGATCTAGTACTTATGATTTTGGTGGCGGTGATGTTAGAAATGTAATTGCAAACCAGAATTTAGGTAAAGCATTTGTAACTGGAGTTAATGGAAATATTAAAACAACAATTGCTAGAAACTTACAATTTAACGGTTCCTACAATGTTACTTTAGGTAGAGTTACCACTTCAGGAAACAAAAGACCTTTAGATCACATTCCTCCGTATTTTGGGAAATTAGGATTTAATTTCGCGCCAAAATGGGCTACTTTTGAAGTGTATATGTTATTCAATGGTAAAAAATACTTAAAAGACTATTCTACAAGTGGAGAAGATAATTTAGTGTATGCACCTAAAGGCGGAATGCCAGCTTGGGAAACTTATAACTTTAAAGCTGCAACGAAAGCAATGTATGGTTTTACTTTATTTGCAGGAATGGAAAACATCTTAGATACACAGTATAGAAATTTCGCATCAGGAATTAACGCTGGTGGAAGAAATATTTATGGTGGAGCAAAGTATAGTTTTTAATGACCACAAATACAATATCAAAAAAGGAGTTCAAAATGGAACTCCTTTTTGTAATTATAAAATTTTCTTTACTAAATAATACACAACAATAAACACTATTATTGTTCCAAAACATCCAAAATTTGTTTTCTTAGAGGCAAAAAAAGCCGCAAAAAAGGCAATTAAATTTTTCATAGATTTACTTTTTAATGAAACAAACTATCAATTTTTTCTGCTAATTGGTAATCTAAATCGGTTATTTTATTTTGGTCGTGACTATATAAAGTGATTTCCAATTGAAAGGCTTTATGGATTTTACAATCAGGGTGATGGTTAATTTCATCAGCATAATTAGCCACTTTTAAAAGAAATTGCGCCAATTCTGTTTGAGATTTAAACTTAAAATTATTTACTAGTTTTCCTTCAATTACAATCCATTCCATACTATTTAGTTTTTACTGTTTAGTAGTTCTCCATCTATTCCCTATTTGGTTTAGATGCTAAGTTTCTTCATCATTTCAAAAGTAGTACAAACTGCGGTCAATTCAGTTTTTTGTAGATTCCCAATGAATTCATTGTACTTTGAACTACAATTTCTATAGTGTCTAGAGTTTCTAAAACTAACATAAAAGCAACCTGAAGAGGCAATAATATTGGAGTTAAGCACAATTTCGTAACTAAAAATAAGAACTATGTAAAAAGATTACTCATATAAACCCAAACGATTCTTCAAATATTTGATTTCTAAAAGCAATTGTTTTTCCTTTTCAAGAAGATCTAAAATAATTTCAATACCTTCTTTATTAATGTTTAAATCATTGTGCAACCGAATAATTTTCTCCACATAAACTAATTGGTTTTTATCCAAATATTTATTTTCGTTATGCACAATAGTTTCGATCAAACCAAAGGATTCTAAATCATTAATTAGATTAATTTCAATTTGGTATTCCTGACAAAACACGTCGACTATGATTAATTCTTGAGTTTCCATAGTTGTTTTATTTATTTACAGAATTTGCTAATTCATGGAACAATTCTATTTCTTTCTCTGAAAGATTTGTTGGAATCACAACATTGTAGGTGATGTACAAATCTCCAAATTGATCTTCTTTTTTATAAACAGGAAAACCTTTTCCTTTCAATCTTACTTTTGTGCCGTTTTGAGTTCCAGGTGCAACTTTTAATTTTAATTTAGCTTGATTAAAATCTGAAATGGTAACATCGCCACCTAAAACAGCAGCATATAAATCTAAGTTATGCGTTAAAAACAAGTCGTTTCCAACTCGTTTAAACAAACTCGTATTTGAAACGGAGAAAGTAATATACAAATCGCCATTTGGACCATTATTTATTCCTGGACTACCATAACCACTAATTTTTATGGTTTGCTGATCTTCAATTCCAGCCGGAATAGTTATTCGTATGCTTTTCCCGTTAACTGTAAATTCCTTTTTATGAGTGGTATACGCTTCTTTAACATCTATTTGAAGCTTGGCTTGAATGTCTTGACCTCTATATTTAGTTTGAGCTCTTCCACCGCGCTCTTGATTTCCGAACATAGAAGAGAAAAAATCAGAAAAATCTTCTCCACCAAAATCAGCATTAGCTTGTTGTTGTCTACCGGAATTGGATCTTTGCTGTTGTTGGTATTTTTCATACTCTTCGCCATTTTCCCAATCTTTACCGTATTTATCGTATTTCTTTCTTTTTTCGAGATGGCTTAAAACTTCATTAGCTTCATTAAGTTGTTGAAACTTTGCATGTGCTTCTTTATCGCTAGGATTAATGTCGGGATGCAATTTTCTAGCTAATTTTCGATATGCTTTTTTTATTTCATCACTTGTTGCATCTTTAGACACACCCAGTACTTTATAATAATCAATAAATTCCATAACAGCAGTGAATTAAACAAATTAACGGTTAATAGGTTATAGTAAATTTACGAAAAACAAGTGATCTTTCTTTAAAAAAATATTACAAGATTATGTGCTAATATTTCCCATTTAACAATTCACCACCAATAGCTGATTTTGGTTCGATTCCAAGCTTTTTCATCATTTCATATGTTGTACAAACGGCTGCAGAAGTTACGGGAATTCCACATTCCGCTTGAATTAAATCAATGGCTTCTAACGATGGCATTTGCACACAAGCTGAAGCTACCAAAACGTCTACATCAGTTAGGTCTAATTGTTTGTAAATTTCCAAAAGATTCAATGGATTTTGAGCCGCCACTTCTAAATTATCTGGAATTTCTAAAGCAATACTTTGTTTTACTTTTATTCCTTGATTTTCGATATAATCCACCACCATATCCGTTAATGGTCGCATATAAGGTGTGATGATTGAAATTTGTTTCGCACCTAAAACCTTTAAACCATTAATTAAAGCACCAGCAGAAGTTACAATTGGCGTTGGAAAATCATTAGCTACAGTTTCCTGATGTAAATTTACTTCTGAAACACAATGATAGCCTCTTCCCATACTCATAATCGCCACTAAACAAGCATAACCCATCACGTCGACGTGAGCATCCGATAATTCTTGGGCACATTTTAAACTCATCGCATCCATCGCTTCCAATTCTTCTTTGGTCACTTTTTTCATACGCATTCTACTACTGTGAAATGTAAAACGTTCTGGTAAAATGGTTTCGCGTGAGCGAAAAATGGCTGGTATTTCGGTTTCCATCGTTACGTTTGAGGATGGAACTATTTGTCCTATTCTGTATTTTCTCATATTTTTTTATTTTACCGCAAAGACGCTAAGGTTTTCGCAAGGTTCGCAAAGTTTTTAACTGAACACTCTTTTATATTTCTTTAATCGTATTTACAATCGTTCCGATTCCTTCTACCGTCGCTTCTACCACATCGCCATCATACATCCATTCTTGTGGATTTCTTCCGGCTCCAACTCCAGCTGGCGTTCCTGTTGCGATAATATCTCCTGGTTCTAAAGTGAAAATAACACTTAAATCTTCAATTAAATCATTGATATTAAATAACATAAATTTTGTGTTAGAACTCTGTTTCTCCACACCATTTACTTTTAACGTTAAATTTAAGTTGTGTGGATTTTCAATTTCGTCTCTTGTCACTAAAACCGGACCCATTGGCGCAAAAGTATCTTGACCTTTTGATACAATCCATTGTCCTTCACGACGACAATCACGTGCAGAAATATCGTTAATTACAGTATATCCAAAAACGTAATCTAATGCGTCTTCTTTAGCTACATATTTCCCTTTTTTACTAATAATAACAGCCAATTCACATTCCCAATCTAATTGAGAAGTTAATTTAGTGTTTTTAATTATTTCTGTATTCGTAGCTGTAACTGTTGTTGGTGGTTTCGAAAAAATAATTGGTTTAGCAGGTAATTTTCCTGTTGTATCTAAAGTTCTTGCGCTTTCTGCCACGTGTTCTGTGTAATTTAAACCAATTCCGATGATATTTTTTCTTGGTTTTTCGATGGGTGCTAAGAAAGTCACTTCGTCTAATTCATAAGAGATTTCTTCGAAGAAATTTTCTTCAGTTTCCGAAATTAATTCTGTGATTTCAGCAATAATTTCAAATCCCATATCAATTAAATCCAACATATCATTTGGTAATGGAAAGTTAGAAATTTCTCCAAAATCTTCCATATCCACAACTTGATTGTTATGTAAAAAACCTAATCTTGGTTCAGTGTCTTGTGTTTTGTAAGTAAGTAGTTTCATTATATTTTTGTTTCAAGTTTCAGGTTTAAAGTTGACCTAAATTGTTTTACTATTGTTATTGTATTTGTTGGTGTCCGTTATTTTCTTCTAATTCTCTAGATTGGAATAAACCTAAACTTTCAATTACTGGTAAATCGTTGAATTGGAATAAGCAGGCGTCTTCCGTTTCTGATAAATTGTGATGTTCGTGCCAAGCCCAAGATGGAACGCAGAAAATATCTCTTTCTTTCCAATCGTATCGTTTTCCGTTAATGATTGAATATCCTTTTCCTTTTGCACATTGATATACAAACGAACCTGTATGTTTATGCGCTTTTCCTTTAAAACCAGCTGGTAATAATTGCATAGCTGCTCCCATCGTTTGCATGACGTGTCCACCAGTTAATGGATTCGAATATTGCATAAAAATTCCATCAAACGGATTGACTTCCGTTACTTTTTGCGTTTCTAAAAGTGCTGGATAAACATTTTTCCAAGAATATTTGAATAAGGGCGAATACGGTTTATCCCAAGTTGTATCAGCTGGAATTAATCCGGCACAACCATAAACGATTGGAGAATAATTCAACGGTTTTTCAAGTGGTTGTTTTCCATCATACACCGCATAATCATTCGCTTCCAACGCATTTACTAATGGAATATCTAATCCATCTTGCCAGATACAGGTTTTACCATTTTCAGCAACACCGTGTTCATGCCAAGTTGAATTAGGTGTAATTACGAAATCATTCACTTCAAAAGTGATTTTATTTCCATCCACCACAGTATAACCGCCTTCGCCTTCCATAATAAATCGAAGAGCTGAAGCTTTATGTTTATGCGCAGAAGTACTTTCACCAGGGCGAGTGACTTGAATTCCAGTATACAACCAACCAACAGCTGCCGAAACATCTTTACGTTTGTCATTTACCAAATAAACTACACGTCTTCCCGCTTGTTCTGGCGTAACTAATTCTGATGATTTTAAAACGAATTCACGTAAATCGTCATATTTCCAAAGCATTGGAACTGATGAACTTCTTGGTTCCCATGGTTCAATATCGTTGGCAACTGTCCACAATGCACCAGCGCCAAGTGTTTCTAATTCTTTATAATACGCAACTAATTCTGGTGAATCTTGTACTCTGGCACGACCAATTTGGTCATCTGAAAATTTATCTTCCATATTTTCATTGTTAAACTCCGACAGAGTTTCGAACTCTGTCGGAGTTAGTAAATAATTTATTCTATAATAAAATTAGCAATTTCATTTAAATCTTGTTTGATATTATGATAATTTACAAATTCTTCTTTACTGCCATAAATATCTATAATTTCATCCCTTTTTAATTTAGTCGGCTTTTCAGACAAAACGGAATCGTAAGATGACCAAGGATATAAATTAGCTTGTTTAACAAAACCGTGCTGAACTGGGTTATTGTGTATATAATAAATAACATTTTGTAAATACTTATCAGAAGTAATTACTTTTCTTTCAAAGGGTTTTTCAAACAAACCTCCGGTTCTATTGAATTTTTTATTTATAGCTTGTGTATAAGCATTAAACAAATAGCCAAACTGTTTTGATGGTTCAATAGATTTTGGTTTTTCTATAGTTGAATATTCTAATTTTTCAAATTCAATTTCATTTTCCAATCTTACATAAACTAAAATATGAAAATGATTTTTTAACAAACACCAAGCATATGTATCAGCAATTGGAGAAATATATTTATCATATAATCTTAAAAAATGATAATAACTCTCAGCATCATAAAAAACATCAATACTATTATTGCCACGATTATAAATGTGGTAATAATTTCCTTTTTCAAGTGGTATTGGCTTGTAATTTTTCATTTAATTTAAATTAAACTACGACAGAGTTCAAAACTCTGTCGTAGTTTATAGACGTTATTTTTTATCTCTTATTAAATTCCTCGTGATTGTCGATAAACGTAATTTTTCGAGTTGGTGCGATGTTGACTCTCAAATCAAAAATATCAAATCTGTTATAATGTCCGAGAATATCGTGCATTTGTTTTGGTTGGATGCATTTTTCTAAATCGATATCCGCGTAAACCATTCCTTCATCATCAATTAAAGGTTCGCCGATTACAGCGCCATTTGGACCAATAAATCCAGAAAAAGCCGAGTTTTTACGAGTTAGTAATTCTTCTACATTTGGAACATCTTCTTTTAACGCTTCCATAATTTCTTTAGAAACGGTTGAACACGAAACAATCGTAAACAATTTTCCTTCGAAAGAATGGGCTGCGGCACGAATTTTTATCGCCTCAGCCATATTATAATCTGGTGGCGCGACTGGTAATGAAATATAATTCGCAATGTGAATTAATTCCCCTTGAGAAAGCAAGGTAAAACGTGCTAAAGTATTTGTGTTTTCTCCACAAGCTAAAGTTCCAATTGGACCAATTTCTGTATTATATACTTTTAATGAAGAACCGTCACCAGAAGTCCACGTTAGTTTTTCAGCCCAAGTTGGGACTAACTTTCTGTGTTTTCCGATTAAGATTCCTTTGTTATCGATAATTAAATTGGTGTTGTAAATTTCACCGTAAGAATCGCCTCGTTCGTTAATTCCGATTACGATATGTATGTTATTATCTTTTGCCGCTTGAAACAAAGGTTGCATCGCTTCATCATCTGTTTTTACCGAACATTTATATAGTTTTTCATACCATTTGCTACCTTGAACTGGCGTCATGATCCAATTCCAATAAGGGTAACCCGCAACAAACACTTCTGGAAAGGCAATCAATTGCGCACCATTTTGACTGGCTTCTTTAATGAATGTAATCGCTTTTTCAACTGTTTTTTCTACGTTTAGAAAAACGGGTGAGGTTTGAACGGTGGCTGCTTTGAATTTTTTAAAGTCCATATTTTATTGTTTTGGTACGCGGATGAAACGGATTGCATTGCAAACGCGGATAATTGCTGATTTTTTTGGAACACAGATTTAAGAAATTTGAGAAATTATTATAATTTTTAGGTTCCTTAATTAAGTGTTATTTTAACTCTTTTATAATTCGATATTTTTGGTACGCGGATGAAACGGATTGCATTTCAAACGCTGATAATTGCTGATTTTTCTGGAACACAGATTTAAGTAATTTGAGAAATTTTAAAAATTAATCTGTGTGGATTTCTCAGATTTCTTTAATCTGTGTTGTTATACTGTATATTTTGAAATTTTACCTTTCATTTCCTCATTAAAAGGTTCTGCTTTGATACTTTGCCTGTCTTCCTGAATTTTCACATTCACTAAAGTGACTTCACCTTCTAAAACGGTTTTATCCTCTTGATTGGTGAATTGAAATCCGCATACTATTGATGACGATTTTAGTTCCGAAACCCACAATTTTTTGGATAAGGTTTCACCAATTCTAGCGGCATTTTTGAACTGTACTTTTAAATCTACGGTTGGAATGCCGTTGGTTTCGTGCATTTTTGAAAAAGGTCTGTCTAAAGCTTCTTCAAACCAATCTTCTACTAAATCATTTAGCATTTCTAGAAAACGCGGATAGAAAACAATTCCGGCGTAATCGATGTGTTTGAAACGGATTTTTTCTTGTTTGGTAAATATCATTTTTTATGTATTATGTCGCGAATTTTGCTGTTTGCCACGAAGACACCAAGTCGCTAAGTTTTTGTTTTATGTTTGTCTAAAAATTCTTCATTTGTGCTTATTCTAGCCCCGATAGTAGTGTAAATCCTTTTGTTTTTCCTTAAAAAAAAAGAAAAGATTGTAACGGATAGCGGGATTAGCTTCTTAAAAAAATTAGAAACTTGCTGAATTGGCTCTTTTCCAAAATCTAAAAAATTCGTTGGGAACGGTTGCTCCTTCAAGCAAGGCTCCTTTTTTTAATTCTGGATAGGTTTCTTCGAAAGTTTGTATTTTGGAACGTTCAATTCTTGTGCTTACTACTGTTCTGTCAACTTCATCAGGATGTGCTAAACCTGCTGACGCCATTAAATCCATCGCACTTTTTACCGTTTCATGATGATATCTGGAAACACGTATGCTTTTTTCTTCAGGCACTAAACCTTTTGTTAGTCTTGGATTTTGCGTTGCTACTCCGGTTGGGCAAGTGTTAGCATGACATTCTAATGCTTGAATACAACCCAAGGCAAACATCATTCCTCGAGCAGAATTACATACATCGGCACCTAATGATAGATTTCTAATGATGTCAAATCCAGTAATTACTTTTCCTGATGCGATAATTTTGATTTGATCTTTGATTGCAAAACCGTTTAAACAATCGTAAACAAAAGCTAAAGCATCTCGCAATGGCATTCCAACATGGTCTGAATATTCTTGCGGTGCGGCACCCGTTCCACCTTCTCCACCATCAACGGTAATAAAATCTAAATAGGTTTTAGTTTCCACCATAGCTTTACAAATGGAGATGAATTCTGTTTTATTTCCGATACAAATTTTAATTCCGATGGGTTTTCCGCCAGAACCTTTTCGTAATAGTTTTACGAATTCCATTAATTCTAAAGGTGTTGTAAAAGCAGAATGTGTTGGTGGAGACAAAATATCTTTTCCTTTTGATACCAAACGAATTTCGGCGATTTCATCTGTTACTTTTTCTTTAGGTAGAATTCCGCCATGACCTGGTTTTGCGCCTTGAGAAAACTTGATTTCTATCATTTTTACGTTGTCTAATGTCGCCCTTTTTACGAATTCTTCGTAATTAAATTTTCCTTCATCGGTACGACAACTGAAATAACCTGTTCCGATATTCCAAACCACATCGCCACCTTGTAAATGGTAAGGTGATAAGCCGCCTTCGCCCGTGTTGTGATAAAAACCACCTTGTTTAGCTCCGTTATTTAAAGCTAAAATGGCATTTTTACTTAACGAACCAAAACTCATCGCACTGATATTAAACAAACTCGCTTCATAAGGTTTTTCACATTGCGAAGAACCAATTTTTACGCGTGGATTTTCGTTAACTTTTGAAAAAGGAATCGCTTTTATACTATGATTGATCCATTCGTAACCTTCTTTATACACGTCGAGTTGTGTTCCGAAAGGCATAGAATCTGTTTCTTTTTTACTTCTTTGGTAGACAATACTTCTTTGTAAACGATTGAAAGGTTTTCCATCCGTATCATTTTCAATGAAATATTGACGCGCTCCAGGTCCGAGAGCTTCAAGCAAATAACGCATTCTTCCTAATAGTGGAAAATTTCTACGAATGGTTTTTTTCGATTGAAACATATCGTATAATCCCATCCCAATTAATGGAAGAAATATCAAAAGTAGAAAACTGAATTTCCAATTGATGTAGATAAGTATTCCTGTTAAGGAAAGAATGGTAATGCTTATTATTAAAAATGCTTTTCTCATAGTTTATGTTTTAACCGCAAAGCTCATAAGGTTTTACGCAAGCTTCGCAAGTTTTAAATTATTTTTATTTCAATTTAAATCGTTGAATTTTCCCAGTTTCTGTTTTGGGTAAAGCTTCTACAAAATATAATAATCTTGGATATTTATACGGTGCTGCTACTTCTTTAAACCAATTTTGCATTTCTTTTGATAATGCATTTGAAGCTTCGTTATAATCTTTCAAAACTACATAAGCACAAACTAACATACCGCGTTCTTCATCCGGTAAACCGACAACGGCACATTCTAAAATGGCTTCGTGAGTTAAAAGTACGGATTCTACTTCAATTGCGGCAATATTATAGCCAGAAGAAATAATCATATCATCGCCACGCGCTACAAAATAGAAATAACCTTCTTCATCTTGACGGAAAATATCGCCTGTGATGTTCCAGCCGTTTGCTACGTATTCTCTTTGTTTGTCTTCTCGGTTTAAATATTTACAACCTGTAATGCCTCGAACTGCTAATCTTCCGGCTTCATTTCTAGGTAATTCGTTTCCGTTTGCATCGATAATTTTAGCTTCGTAACCTGTAACAGCTAAACCAGTTGCGCCAGGCTTCATTTTTTCTTCATTGGATGAAATGAAAATATGTAACATTTCTGTTGCTCCGATTCCATCTATGATTTTTAATCCAGTCGCTTCGTACCAATCTTGCCAAACTTTTAAGGGTAAGGTTTCACCAGCAGAAACACATTTTCGAAGACTTGAAACATCAAAATCGTTGACTTTTGTAGTGATAATTCGCCAAGCCGTAGGAGCTGTAAAACAAATAGTGATTTTATAATCTTGAATCGCTTTTAATAGTAAATCGGGACTTGGCTTTTCGATTAAGAATGTCGAAGCGCCGAAATACATGGGAAACAAAACCAAGCCGCCTAAACCAAATGTAAAACCAAGTGGCGGACTTCCAGCAAACACATCATTTTGATTAGGTTGCAAAGCGTATTGTGGGAAAGCTTCGCAAATATTTAAAATATCTTTATGATAATGTGCGGTCATTTTTGGCAAACCTGTTGTTCCAGAAGTGAAACCAATTAATGCTACCGAATCAGATTTTGTATGGTAATTATGAAACGTTTTTGGTTTAGATTCCATTAACTTTTCTAAATCGGAATTTCTGTAGAAACTCACTTTTTTTAGAAAATCGGATTTCACTAAATGCATTTCTTCGGCTAAATCGCTATCGCAAAAGGCGTGAGAAATTTCGGCGCAATCTATGATTGTAGTTAATTCTTTCGAACGTAATAAAGGCATAGTTGCGACTACAATTCCGCCCGCTTTTAACACGGCAAACCAACAAGCGACCATCATGGGATTATTTGCAGAACGAATTAAAACACGATTTCCAGATTTCAAACCTAAATCATCCACCAAAACATGTGCAATTTGATTGGCTTTTTCGTATAAATCTTGATACGTCCAAGTTTCCTCAAAAGTTCGGATACAAATATTATTTCCACGACCTTCTTTAATGTGATTATCCAAAAGTTTTTGCACACAATTAAGCATTTCTGGTCGATTGAATTGTGTTAAATCCAAGAATTTATATTCTGGTTGTAACTCCAGATCAGGTAAATTTATATGGGCAAAATTATCTTCGTAATGTTTCATAACTACCAATTACTTCTTATTACTCTTCGGTTTCAATGCTTTTTTCATGCCTTCCGTTTGTTTTCTTTCCGAAGCTTTTAGCGGATACAAATGTGAAATTCCCATTTTGTATGGATTTGGAATATCAGTTGCTTGAAATTGTTCGTAGGCTTGAGCGTTTCTTACAAAGTTTGCATCTAATAATAAAGGTCTTCCTAAGGCTACTAAATCGGCACGACCATTTAAAATGATGGTATTAATTTGATCAATATCTTGAATGTAACCAGCAGTTATCGTTGGAACATGAACGGTATTTCTTACAGTATCTGAAAAAGGTGTTTGCCACATTCTTCCCGTTTGTGGTTTTTGATTGGCTACTGTATTTCCTGTTGAAACATTGATAATATCTGCACCAGCATTTTTGAAAGCAGTGGCAATTGTTATTACATCATCTTCTGTAATTCCGTTTTCTGCCCAATCTGTAGCTGAAATTCGAACCGACATGGGTTTTTCTTTTGGAAAAGCATTTCGCATTTCGGTGAAAACTCGTAATGGAAATTTTAATCTGTTTTCGATACTTCCGCCGAATGCATCAGTTCTAGTATTCGTTAATGGCGACAAGAAAGAAGCTAATAAAAATCCGTGATGTGCTTGCAATTCAATCATGTCAAAATTGGCATCATTGGCATTTTTTGAAGCTTGAACAAATTGAGAAATAATCAAATCCATATCGGCTAAAGTCATTGCTTTTGGCGTATTTGAATTCTCGTTAAAAGGAAGGGCTGAAGCGGAAAGTAATTCCCAACTTATTCCATTAAATGAATCTTCCCATGGTTTTTTAGTTGCTCCTTTTCTACCAGAATGACCTAATTGCATTCCTGTTTTTGTTTGTGTATGTTGATGAATGAAATCGTTAATACGTTTCCATTCTGTAATTTGATTTTCGTTATAAATTCCGGCACAACCTTCTGTAATTCTTCCTGTTTCAGAAATAGCAGTCATTTCGGTTAAAATTAAACCTAAACCGCCAACTGCTCTTGACGTATAATGTTGAAAATGCCAATCGTTAACCAATCCATTTGCTGCGGCATATTGTCCCATTGGCGCCATTACGATTCGGTTTTGCAATTCTAAATTTCTTAATTTGAAAGTTGAGAAAGCTGCCGATTGATTTTTGTCATTTACATTATTATTGCCATTGAATTCTTCTAAAACTTTATCTGTAAATGATTTATCGCGCAAGCGTAAGTTTTCGAAAGTTACTTTTTTCGAACGCGTCATGCAACCGAAAGCGAATTGATAAAACGGATGTTGGTTATGACGGTTCATGTTTTCAAACCAATCTAACGAGACTAAAGCCGCATATTGAATCATTTCAACTGTATTTCTACGAGATTTATCATATTGTTGAAAAGCAGCTTGCACATCTGTTGGATTCGCAATTACTGCATCCGATAATCCGATAGCGGAATCCATGGCTAATTTTGTACCCGATCCGATAGAATAATGTGCCGTAGCTTTGGCATCGCCTAATAAAACGATATTCTTGTGGTACCAGTTTTCATTGGTTACGTGCGGAAATTGGCGCCAATGTGATTTATTTGAAATTAGAAGATGTCCGTCTAATTCAGCTGCGAATATTTCTGAAATTTTAGCAATCGTATCCTCTTCATTGGTGACTTCAAAACCATGTTTTTGCCAGGTTTCATCCGAACATTCAAAAATCCAGGTACTCATACCTTCTTGGTATTGATACGAATGGGCTACGATTAAACCGTGTTCCGTATTTCTGAAAAAATACGTAAAAGCGTCTAAGGGTTTTGTAGAACCTAACCAAACGAAACGGTTTTGTTTCATTACGATTTTTGTACCGAACTCCTTTTCGTATTTGGTACGAATACTACTTCCAATTCCGTCTGAAGCGATAACCATATCAGCGTTTTCGAAAAGCGAAATATCATCTACATTTTGTTCGAAATGCAAATTCACGCCTTCTTCTTGACAGCGTTGTTGCAATAATTGCAATAGCGTTTTTCTAGAACAACCACAAAAACCATTTCCAGCGATATTAACACTTTCTCCGTCACGAGCAATAATAATATCGTCCCAATAGGCAAACTTGCTGCGAATTAACTCGTAGGATTGCATGTCGCGTTTTAAGAATTCACCCAAAGTTTCATCTGAAAAAACCACTCCAAAACCGAAACTATCATCTGGTTTGTTGCGCTCGTACACATCGATTTGACAATGCGGCATTGCTTTTTTGGTTAATATCGAAAAATATAGTCCGCCAGGACCACCACCAATTATTGCTATTTTCATTTACACAGAACTTGTTTCAGTATCTCAAGTTATCAAGATACTATTTTTACTATTATTTTTGTTTGGAACACAGATTTAAGAAATTTAAAAAATTATAATAATTTCTCTAATTTCTTAAATCTATTTTCCTATTAAATTATCTTTTAATGGAAAAAATTTCTCCTATTTTACTATAATTAGAACCTGCTAAACGTGCTACAGGTTTATAAGTATCTAAATTGATTCTGTGATTTTCTAATAGTATAGCATCGTCAATATGCATGGTAATTATTTTCCCGATGATAATACAAGCACCACCGTTTTGATGGTTTTCGATAAAATAATGATGCACCATTTCACATTCAAAATGCACTAAACTTTCTTTTACGCGCTTTGGTTTGATGTAAATGGAATCGATTGGCGTTACGTTTGCTAATTCGAATTCATCCACATCTGAAGCTACACTTTGGGAAGTGATGTTCATTTGTTCTACTACATCTTCCGTTACTAAATTGACAACAAACTGTTTGTTTAGGATGATATTATTTAAGGTATCTTTGTTTTTGTTTCCGGTTCTAACTGTAGAAAACATAATGTGTGGCGGATCTTCGCTAACTACATTGAAAAAGGAAAACGGCGCTAAATTATTATTTCCAAAACCATCAACAGTTGAAACCCAAGCGATAGGGCGAGGAATAACAGTTCCTGTTAATAATTTATATAAAGCCGAAGATTCTGTATTTTGAATATCAAATTGCATTTGAAGAATTTTAGTATCTTCAAAAATAAGTTAAAAATAATAATAATTATATTTTTTTAGGTTTAAAATTATCTGAATTTGCAAAGAATTTGTGGGATATTCAAATTATTTAATTATCCACATTAACATGTTTTTGTTGGCTTTAAGAAGCATGTCAATTTCCTTCATACTTTCATTTGAAACAGCTGGACAACCCCAACCTTCTGGCGTGCCTTTAGGAAACACTTCTTCAGAAGATATTTTCTCCCAAGAATGCAATACAATTGCGCGTTTTACCGCATTTGAATTGGTTTTCTCTTTTCCGATTAAAAGGTAATTCACTTTAATTCCCCATTGACTTACACCACGGGAACCAATTACATATTTCCCAATAGAAGAGCAATGTGAATCGAGTTCATTTGAAATTGGCGCGTTTTCTTTGCTTGAGGTCCAACTCCACATATGATCGCCACAACCGTGACTTACCATGTATGATTTTGTTTTTTTAGTGGTTTTTAAATCGTAGACAAAGAAGCGTTTTAAACCGGAATGTACATCTAAATCGATTAATATAAATTTGTTTTGATTGAGGTTGTTCTTTTTCACATAAGCTTTTGCTTCTTTGACATAAGAGGTATAGTCTTTTGGTTTAATTTCTAATTTAGGTGTTTCCGTTTGACAAGAAAGAAATAAGACTGCTAATAGAAATATTTTAATATAATTCATTGTTAGTTTTTATGGAATAACGAAGAAGTTGTGATATTATTATGCCATCTAAATCAACAAAACCTACCAAACCAATCTGCTTATTTTGAGTTTTAGTTTTTATTTACAATTTGGACACTTAAAATATTTCTACAATATCAAATTTATTTCGCAACTAAACAATTTTAATTAAAATAAAAAATTGTAAAAAGGAGATCAACATTAAAAAAACATATGTGGAATTAATTTCTTTAAATGAAAACAGTTTATTAATTCTATTAGAAATTGTGTGATAAAACAACAAACCTAAACTTAAAAACAACAGGTTTTTAAACTCCATATCATAAATTTGCACATCATAGGATGTCATGACCTTAAATATAATTTTAAAAATAAAAACAAAAACAAAATAAAATATTATATAATAATACAATTTAAAATTTTTCAAGAATAGAAAGTATAATAAAGCGTTAATTAATAAAAGTGTTACTATTTTAGTTATCATAATGAGTTTTAAATTTGAATCCTATAATAGCATTCATGGTAAAAGAAATTAATGATTTAAATGAATTTTATTATTTAATATATTTTCAAAAATATTAAAATTATAGAATTAATAAAAAAATTATTAAACAAAAAAAGTCCCAATTTTCATTGGGACTTTTAAGTTATATCAAAATATTATTTCAATTTCTTTTTGATTTCAATTTCGTGGAAACTTTCAATGATATCGTATTCTTTGATATCGTTGTATCCTTTAATTTGCATACCACAATCGTATCCTTTAGAAACTTCTTTTACATCGTCTTTGAAACGTTTTAAAGCTACTAATTCTCCTGTAAAGATAACAACACCTTCTCTAATTAAACGGATTCTGTTGTTACGGATTACTTTACCATCTGTAATCATACATCCAGCAATTGTTCCAACTTTAGAAACTTTGAATAATTCTCTAATTTCTGCAGTACCTGTAATTTCTTCTTTCAATTCTGGAGAAAGCATTCCTTCCATTGCGTCTTTTAAGTCGTCAATAGCTGCGTAAATAATAGAATAGTTACGGATATCGATTTCTTCTTTGTCAGCTAAGGCTTTAGCATTTCCAGCAGGACGAACGTTAAATCCGATAATAATCGCATCAGAAGCAGAAGCTAATAATACGTCAGATTCTGTAATCGCTCCAACTCCTTTATGAATGATATTAATTTGAATTTCTTCTGTTGATAATTTAGAGAACGAATCAGATAAGGCTTCAACCGAACCATCCACGTCTCCTTTAAGGATAATGTTTAATTCTTTAAATTGACCTAATGCAATACGACGACCAATTTCTGAAAGCGTAATATGTTTTTGAGTTCTTACAGATTGCTCACGAGCTAATTGTGCACGTTTAGTTGCAATTTGTTTCGCTTCTCTTTCTTCTTCGTAAACATTGAATTTATCTCCAGCTGTTGGTGCTCCGTCTAAACCAAGTACTGAAACAGGCGTTGATGGACCAGCTACTTTAATGCTGTTTCCTCTTTCATCAAACATGGCACGAATTTTACCATGATTTTTACCCGCTAACATGTAGTCACCAATTTTCAAAGTTCCGGCTTGTACTAAAATAGTAGATACATAACCACGACCTTTATCTAATTGTGCTTCCACAACAGTTCCTTGTGCTGGTTTATTTGGATTAGCTTTAAGTTCTAAAACTTCCGCTTCTAATAATACTTTTTCTAATAATTCTGGAATTCCTTGTCCGAATTTAGCAGAAATATCGTGAGATTGGTATTTTCCACCCCAATCTTCAACAAGTAAATTCATACCTGCTAATTGTTCTTTAATTTTTTCTGGATTTGCATTTGGCTTATCCACTTTGTTAATAGCGAAGATCATTGGAACTCCAGCTGCTTGAGCGTGAGAGATTGCTTCTTTTGTTTGAGGCATGATGTCATCATCCGCTGCCACTACAATAATAGCAATATCGGTAACTTGAGCTCCACGGGCACGCATCGCTGTAAAGGCTTCGTGACCTGGTGTATCTAAGAAAGCGATTTTTTGACCACCATCTAAAGTTACTCCGTATGCTCCAATATGTTGTGTAATTCCTCCCGATTCTCCAGCAATAACGTTTGCTTTACGAATATAATCCAGTAAAGATGTTTTACCATGATCGACGTGACCCATTACCGTAACAATTGGCGCTCTGAATTCTAATTCTTCTTCTGTATCTTCAACAACTACTGCATTTTCTTCAATGTCTGTAGTGATAAATTGCATTTCGTAACCAAATTCGTCAGCAACAATTGTTAATGTTTCTGCATCTAAACGTTGGTTCATGGTAACCATGATTCCTAAAGACATACAAGTTCCGATTACTTTCGTAATTGGCACATCCATCATTGTAGCAATTTCACCAACTGTAACGAATTCTGTTACTTTTAGGATTTTGCTTTCTAAATCTTGTTGTGCTAAATCGTCATCAGTACGTTGACGGTGCGTATCTCTTTTATCTCTTCTATATTTAGCCGCTTTAGATTTATTACCTTTTCCTTGTAATCTTTCTAAAGTTTCTTTAATTTGATTTTTGACTTCTTCTTCAGTTGGCTCAACTTTTACAACTGGTGTTGTTTTGTTGAAACCTGGTTTTTTGAAACCACCTCCGCCTTGTCCGCCTTGGTATGGTTTTTTTACAAAGCCACCACCGCCTTGCGTATTTCCACCTGTTCCACCTGTATTTGGAGTTCCTGGCTTGATAATTCTTTTACGTTTGTTGGCTGCAGCTCCTGCTCCGGCAGCTCCTGGCGTACCTGGTTTGTTTGCAGCACCAGGAGTTCCTGGTTTTTTAAACTCTTCTTTCTTTTTCTTAGGTTTATTAAATTGAGATAAATCAATCGTTTGACCAGTAAAAGTTGCTCCTGAAAGCTTTGTATATTGTGTGTCTAACTTTACTTCAATTGGAGTTCCGTCAGCATTAAATTCTTGTGGTTGAATAGAAGGTTCTTCAGCTTTTGCTGGAGCTTCTTTAGGTTTCTCAAAAGATTTTTTTACAGGTTCTGCAGGTTTGTCTGAAGTTTTTTCTGCAACAACTGGTTTTTCTTCTTTTGCAACAACATTATTTTCTTGAACAACAGCAGGTTTCTCCTCAGCAACAACAGGTTTTTCTACTTTTGGTTGTTCTTGTTTTTTAGGATTTAAATCAATTTTTCCTAAAGTAACAGGAGCGGTAACAACTGCTCTTGCTTTAATAACTTCTTGTTTTTGTCTTTCTTCTTCTGCAAGACGCTTAACTTCAAGTTCTTTTTCGATTTCACGTTTTAATGCTTCTTTCTCTTTTTTCTTTTCTTCGCCAACTTCTTTCGAAGCTACCTTGTTACCTTTATCGGCCGAAAAAATATCGCACAAGACGTCGAATTCCACTTGAGAAACTTTTGCATTGGGACTATGCTCAATGCTATGACCCTTTTCTTTTAAGGTGTCAACAGCTCTATCTAGTGAAATGTTGAATTCTTTTAAAACTTTACTTATTCGTATTACTCTTTCTTCAGACATATGTGTATTTTGCTTAATTTTCTGTGTTGTTGCGTTGCTATTATGTTAATTTGAATTAACTATCTAATTCATTTTTTAAAATATTGATCACATCTAAAATGGTTTCTTCTTCTAAATCTGTTCTTTTAACTAAATCAGCTACATCTTGATCTACAATGCTTCTTGCTGTATCTAAACCGATTTTTTCAAATTCTTCGATAATCCATTCTTCAATTTCATCGCTAAATTCTCTTAATTCCACATCATCTTCTTCTTGAACAATACCTTCACGAATTACATCTAATTCGTAACCAGTTAATTGACTAGCTAATTTAATGTTTTGACCGTTTCTACCAATGGCTTTTGAAACTTCTTCAATTTTTAAGAAAACTTCTGCTTTTTTATTCTCTTCATCAATTTTTACAGTAGAAACTTTAGCTGGGCTTAAGGCTCTAGTGATAAATAATTGTGTGTTTTGTGTATAATTAATTACGTCGATATTTTCATTTCCTAATTCGCGAACAATTCCGTGAATACGAGAACCTTTCATACCTACACAAGCTCCAACTGGATCAATTCTGTCATCGTAAGAATCTACAGCAACTTTCGCTTTTTCACCAGGAATACGAACTACTTTTTTAATTGTAATTAAACCATCAAAAACTTCTGGAATTTCTTGTTCGAATAATTTCTCTAAGAAACTTGGCGCTGTTCTTGACATGATAATTTGAGGTTTGTTACCTTTAAGCTCTACACTTTCGATAATCCCTCTCACGTTTTCTCCTTTTTTAAAGAAATCGTTTGGTATTTGTTTTTCTTTTGGTAAAATAATTTCATTTCCATCATCATCCATCAATACTACCATTTTAGGTCTTACGTGATGTACTTCTGCTGTATAAATATCACCAATTAAATCTTTAAATTGCTTGTAAAGATTCGTATTATCGTGTTCGTGAATTTTAGAAATCAAGTTCTGACGTAAAGCTAAAATGGCTCTTCTTCCTAAATCGATTAATTTAACTTCTTCAGAAACTTCTTCACCGATTTCAAAATCTGGTTCAATTTTTCTTGCTTCTGTTAACGTAATTTCTTCATTTTCGAAATCTAAATCTTCATCAGCAACTACCACACGGTTTCTCCATATTTCCATATCTCCTTTATCAGGATTAATGATAATATCGAAATTGTCATCTGAACCATATTTCTTTTTTAACGCATTTCTAAACACATCTTCCAAAATTGCCATTAAGGTAACTCTGTCGATTAGTTTGTCGTCTTTAAATTCTGAAAATGAATCTATTAATGCAATATTCTCCATGTTATGCTTTATTTTTTAAAATGATATTATTACTACTGCTTCTTTTATATCTGTATAAGAAATCTTTAAAGTTTTTTCAACTGTAACTTTTCCTTTTCCGATTTCTTTAGGCTCTCTCGCGCTCCAAGTTAATGTTGCACCTTCCTGATCTGCTTCAGTTACGGTTCCTTCAACATCTCCGTGAGAAATTGTTTTCACTTTTAACGTTCTACCGATATTTTTTTTGTATTGCCTTACCAATTTTAACGGAGTTGACAAACCAGCTGAAGCCACTTCAATAGAAAATTCTATTTCTTCTCCTTCTAATCCGTTGTCTAAAAACCTATTAACATTGATACAATCTTGCAAATTCACGCCTGAATCGCCATCTAAAACAACGGAAATCTTGTTTGTTTCTGAAAAATCTAAATCAATCAAAAACAATTGCGGGTGCTCTTCTAACGCCTTGCCAAGCAAGTCTTTTACTTTTTCTTTAAATGTCATCTTTATAAAAAGAGGCACGCAATGCGTGCCTCATTATTTGGTTCATTACGAAATAACTGCGCAAATATACAACATTTTTTTTGAAATGCACAAATATTTCATTTTTCAAAAAAAGTTGAACAATTCCAAAATATTTTTGTAATTTTATATTTGTTAACAAACCGTAATTAAATTTAAACACAATGAAAACAATTTTAGTACCTACCGACTTTTCTAAACACGCAGAAAATGCTCTTAAAGTAGCCGCACAAATTGCCAAAAAAAATGATGGCGAAATTATATTATTACACATGTTAGAGTTATCTACATCGGGAAATGACGCTCTTCATACTGCGCATGACATTCCTGAATTGATGTTTTTCAAAAATGCAGCTTTAGAAAAATTAGAAGATTTAGAGAATACAAGTTTTTTAGATGATGTAAAAGTTTCGAGTTTGGTTCAATTTAATATGGCATTTGACGGAATTATGGACAATGCTAAAAAACACAATGTGGATTTAGTAGTTATGGGTTCTCATGGCGCTAGCGGTTTCCACGAAATGTTTGTAGGTTCTAACGCAGAAAAAGTAGCTAGAAATTCTGAAATCCCAGTATTAGTAATTAAAAAAGAAGAAGAAGACTTCAAAGTAGACACACTTACTTTTGCATCTGATTTCTCTAAAGAAATAAAAAAACCATTTGAAAAAGTAGTTGATTTCGCAAAAAGCTTTGGATCTCATATTAATTTACTTTACATCATTACTCCAAACAACTTTAGCACAACAAGAGCTGCAGAAGAAAAAGTAAAAGGTTTTATTGAAGAATTTCATTTTTCAGACTATTCTACACACATCTACAACGACATCAATGTAGAAAAAGGAATATTACATTTCGCTAAAGATTCAAACACAGATATTATCGGAGTTTGTACACACGGTAGAAAAGGATTATCTCACTTTTTAAACGGAAGTATTTCTGAAGATTTAGTAAACCATGCTAAAAGACCAGTTGTTGCTTTTAAGATATAAGTTCTAAATAATTTAATAAAAATCCCGTTCAGATATATTCAGAACGGGATTTTTTTATAGGATTAACTTAATTACATTTCACAAAACCCAAACCATATAAAATAAAAAATCCCACTTTTTTCAAAGCGGGATTTTTTGTTGGCTCACAAGGACTCGAACCTTGAATGACTGCACCAAAAACAGTAGTGTTACCATTACACCATGAGCCAATTATTTCGTTATTGCGAGTGCAAATGTAATATATATTTTTTTCTTTGCAAACATTTCTTTAAAAATTTTTAAGAAAATTTTAATTGCTTATCTGTTCAATAAATAGTTTCTTTGTAATCTAAATTAATTTAGCACAAATATGACTTCATTTAATTACAGCAAATGGAACACTTACTTAGGTTGGTTTGCTTTTATAATTGCATTAATAACTTATACTTTAACAGTAGAGCCTACTATGAGTTTTTGGGATTGTGGTGAATATATTGCAACCGCAGCAAAACTTCAAGTTGGACATCCACCAGGTGCGCCTTTATACCAAATGATAGGTGCCTTTTTTGCTATGTTCGCAACAGATGACACTCAAATTGCATTAATGATTAACATGATGTCGGTTTTTTCTAGTGCGTTTACTATTTTGTTTATGTATTGGTCGACTTCTAAAATTATTAGAAAAATTGTAAAAGCTACTTCTGAATGGAATGACCAAACTTCAAAACTAACTTTAGGCGCTTCATTAATTGCTGCTTTATCTTTTACTTTTACAGATAGTTTCTGGTATAATGCTGTAGAAGCAGAAGTTTATTCTATGGCTTCGTTATTTATTGCTTTATTATTTTGGCTTGGATTGAAGTGGGAAGAAGAACTAGAATCAGAAAGAGGAAACAAATGGTTAATTCTAATTTCTTTGGTGATTGGACTTTCATTTGGAGTCCACTTTATGGCTTTGTTAGCTTTGCCTTCAATTGGAATGTTGTATTTCTTCAAGAAACAAAAAAATGTAACTACAAAAAATTTCATTATCGCCAATGTAGTAATTTTGGCTATTCTGATGTTTATTTTTAAATTTTTACTTCCGTACACGTTATCCTTCTTCGCAAAAACAGAAATTTTCGCAGTTAACTCAATTGGATTACCTTTTAATTCAGGAACTATAATTGCTTTTATATTAATTGTTGCTGGATTTTATTTCGGATTATCGTACACTAAGAAAAAAGGATTAGTAGATTACAACTCCCTATTATTGTGCGTGTTATTTATATTAATTGGGTTCTCAACATGGATCATGTTACCAGTTAGAGCGAATTCAAACATTAACATTAACGAAAACAAACCAAGTGACGCTGCCGAAGTTTTAGCATATTATAACAGAGAGCAATACGGTGAAACGAAATTATTTTATGGTCCACAATTTTCAAATGTTTATGCTGGAGCAGATAAAGAAGACCCCTACTCTGATGACAAACCTAACTACGAAAGAGACGAGAAAACTGGTAAATATGTAATTACCAATAACTATAAAGACGCCAATCACAATCCAAACTCAGATCACAACGCTTTTTTACCAAGACTTTGGAGTGAAGAACACGCTAAAAACTACATGACTTTTACAAAACCATTAGAGTTTAGCATCAATCACGAAGCTTTTTATGACGAAGAAACTGGCGAAACAAATGAAGAGAAACTAGGTCAGTTTACAGAAATTGTTTCTGATTTTAGAAGTAAATTTGCTTCAAATAAATTAGGATTAGACGAATATGAAGAATTCTTAAAAACATATGGCGATTATTTAACCATTGAAAAACCGTCGTTTTCAGACAATATGAAATTCATGTTTGAATATCAGTTTGGCTACATGTATTTCCGCTATTTAATGTGGAATTTTGTTGGAAGACAAAATGATCAACAAGGAAATTACGAAAGTTTAGAAGGAAACTGGTTGAGTGGAATTGGATTCATTGACAATTTACACTTAGACAATCAAGACGAATTAACTACTGACATGAAAAACAATAAAGGTAGAAATGTATATTTCTTTTTACCATTTATTTTAGCCGTTATCGGAATGGTATATCACGCTAAGAAGGAATGGAAATCCTTTTATGTTTTACTTTTACTCTTCTTATTCACTGGTTTAGTCTTAAAAGTTTATCTTAATGAAAGACCTTTTGAACCAAGAGAAAGAGATTATGCTTTAGTGGGTTCGTTCTACATTTTTGCGATGTGGATTGGAGTTGGAGTGTATGCCATTTATCAATACATTTTAAAATATGTGAAACCGAAAGTAGCTTTACCAGCAGTTTTAGCAACTGCTTTATTGGCTTCTCCAGTCGTTTTAGCTTCTCAAAACTGGGATGACCACGACAGAAGTGGAAAACACACAGCTGTTGCAATGGCAAGAGCCTATTTAGATTCTTGCGAACCGAACGCTATTTTATTTACTATTGGAGATAACGACACATTCCCAATGTGGTATTTACAAGAAATTGAAGGTTATAGAACAGATATTAGAATTGTAAACACCAGTTTATTAGCTACGGATTGGTATATTGATGAAATGAAAGTAAAATCAAACAAATCTGATGCGTTACCGATTTCATTTACACATGATCAATATGTTGGTGATAAAAGAAACTATTGTTTGTTTGACGAAAGAACAACAGATACATTAGATTTAGGCTTAACCTTAGATTTCTTAAAAGACGACCGTTCGAAAAGAGAAATGAAAAACGGACAATTTGTTCATTTTTATCCAAGTGAGCACTTGAAGATTAAAATCGACAAGCAAAATATTATTAAAAATAAAGTGGTTTCTCCAAAATACAATGATTCGATTGTTGATGAAATTCAATTGAAATTAAAAGGTGGCGCATTATATAAAAACAGAATATTAATGTTAGATATTTTTAACGAAAACAACTGGAAAAGACCTATTTACTTTTCTCCAGGAAGTTTCGGTTCTGATGATTATATTTGGATGAAAGAATACCTGCAATTAGATGGAATGGTTTACAAATTAGTACCTGTTAAAACTAAGCTAGAAGAAGGAAATTCTTATGACATGGGTTATATTGATACAGATAAAATGTATACTATTATAAACAAATGGACTTGGGGCAATGCCGGAAGTGATAAAATTTATCATGATCCAGAAACACGTAAAAATGCTTTATCGTATAGAAATAATCTTTCTCGTTTGATGACAGCTTTAATTGAAGAAAAGAAATTCGATAAGGCGGAAAAAGTAATTCAAATTGCAATGAAAAACATGCCAATTGACTATTTTGAATACTACACCACTGTCAATCCATTTGCAGAAGGTTATTATAAAATTGGCAAACCAGAAGAAGGAAGAAAAATCTTGAATCAACTGATGAAAAAACATCAGGAAAAAATTACGTTCTTTAATTCGCAATCCGAAAAACAAAAAGCATTTTATGGAAGAGAAATTAATGATGAAATTAAAAGATATTACATGTTACTTCTTATTGCAGAAGAAAATAATGATTTAGACTTCCATCGTCAACAAATTGTAAAATTCAACAATTACAACAAAATGATGGGTGATTACGGAATTAACATAGAATAAAACAACAATACTAAAGCCACTTTCGAGTGGCTTTTTTTTATACATAATAGCGAAATAAATTTATGCGAACAGCACTCATCTTATAAGTAGGAATTATACAAATTATATCCAAAATTCAATAACAAGGCCAAAAAGTTTAAATCTTAACTTTGGAAGTAATTCAAAACTTATAATCATGAATATTAAACGACTTTTTGGCGCATTATTAACAATTCTTGGAATTGCTGGTCTGATTTATACCGCATTTGTATTTACTTCTACATCTGGAAGCGAACGTGACGTAAAATCTTTAATCATATATGGAATATTAGGAATCGTGTTTTTTATTGCAGGGATTGGACTTGTAAAAACAACAAAAGACGAATCTTAAGAGTATTTTCAAAATAAAAAACATCTTAAGACAAAAAGGAACTTAAAACTTTATTACTTTTGGGTGGTAAATGACAAAAATTCCTAAAATAATAAAACACATATTTTTCAATCAGGTTTGGAACATTCCAAATGCTGACAATTCTGTTTATTTAACTTTTGACGACGGACCTACTCCTGAAATCACCGAAAAAGTTTTAGAAATTTTAGAAAAACATCAAATCAAAGCCACGTTTTTTTGCATTGGTGATAATGTCAGAGAACATCCAGAAATCGTTCAGAAAATCATTTCTAAACACCATTCTGTAGGTAATCATACATATAGTCATTTGAAAGGTTGGAAAACACCAACTAAAACTTATATCAGTAACACCGAAGCTTGTGAAATCAAGTTGAACTCGCTATTTAAAATTCGAAATTCGAAATTGTTTCGTCCGCCTTATGGAAAAATTACGCCTTGGCAATCTTATAAACTACGAAAATTAGGCTACAAAATAATTATGTGGGATGTATTGAGTAAAGATTACGATGTGAATCTTTCTCCAGAAACGTGTTATGAAAACGTAGTTAATAACGTGTCGTCAGGAAGTATTATTGTTTTTCATGATAGCGTAAAAGCACAAAAAAACTTGCTCAATAGTTTAGATAAAACCATTGAAACATTAAAAAGTAAAGGATTTAATTTTGAAAAAATCGCCTAAGCTTGTTCTTGAATAAGAGTAATTAAAGTATTCGCATCAAATTCACCGCTTTGTCTCCAAACCATTTGACCATCTTTATAAATCATAAAAGTTGGCAAACCTTTAATACGCAGTGCTTCTGCTAATTCTTTATTTTTATCTACATCAATTTTAATCACTTTTGCTTTATCGCCTAAGGCAGCAGCAACGTGACGAATTGTTTCATTCATAGTAATAGATTGCTCGTGCCATTCCGTAAAAAAATCAATTAATACGGGTACTTGTGCATCTATAAGTTCTCCAAATTTCGACATAGACCGAAGTGTTTATTAAACAAATGTAAATATTTTTTTAATATATCAAACAAATATGCAGACTTTTTCAGTGATTACGCGTCTTTTTTAGTTTTTTTTAACTCTATTACGGTGATTTCTGGCATAATTCCTACTCTTCCCGGATAGGCATGAAAGCCAAAACCACGATTTACATAAATATATCTTCCCGCATTTTCATATAAACCCGCCCATTGTTTGTAAACGTATTGCACCGGACTCCATTTGAACCAACCCGGTATTTCAATTCCAAATTGTAAACCATGCGTATGCCCAGATAAGGTTAAGTGATAATGTGTGTCATGATTTTTGATTTCATTTTCCCAATGACTTGGGTCGTGACTCATTACTATTTTAAAATCTTCTGGTTTTGTATTAGCAGTAGCTTTTTTCAAATCGCCTTTTTTACCGAAATGAACGCCCCAATTTTCTACACCAACCAATACAATTTCACTCAAACCTTTTTTAAGCCTTACGTTTTCGTTCATCAATAAATTGAAATCTATTTTTTGGTGAATGGCTTTTACATCTTCAAAATTTTGATTTTCTTCTTTATCAGAATCCCATTCAAAATATTTTCCATAATCATGATTTCCCAAAATAGAATACTTTCCTAATTTCGGATGATATAAACCTTTAAAAGTATCAATCCATGGATCCATTTCTTTGGCATGTGTATTCACGATATCACCTGTAAATAATAACAAATCGGAATTTTGTTCGTTAATTAAATCAACAGCATATTTAATCTTATCCGTATTGTTATCAAAACTTCCACTGTGTATATCTGAAATTTGAGTAATAGTTGTGCCATCAAATTCCTCAGGCAAATCATCAAAAAAGAGTTGTTGTTTAATCACTTTGAAATTATATTTTCCAATTGTCATTCCATAAACTAAAGAGGCGAACGGAATAGCAGCAATTCCTAAAGCAATCTGACTCACAAATCTTCTTCTTGGACTGAAAAATTGTTCTCTATCTTCATCCACAAAACTCATAATGCAAGCTTCTACAAAACGGGAAACATCTTCAATAAACAACACCAAAAAGATTAAAATTTTCGGAATATATATTAATAAGGCTAAGCCGACAACAAACAAACTCGATTTATTTTGTCCTTTACCTCTATCGAAATTCATAAAAGAATACACGATAAAAAGCATCGCAATAAGCGATATAGCTAAATAAACACCTAAAACCCACTTGTTTTTGGTTATGGTTTTAATTGCTTGAAACGAGTAGAATTCAACAATTAACAATATAATTAACGGTATTAAACCTTTCATGTTTTTTAAATTTTACACAAATTAACTAACAACTTGACAATTAACATAAATATTTATTGAATTTTAACAAAGATTTTTTATTTAAAGAATTGTATTTTTACAAACGAATAAATAAAAAACCATTTATGTCACAAAAACGCTTATTTCTTTTAGACGCTTACGCACTTATTTTTCGCGGGTATTATGCTTTTATAAAAAACCCAAGAATCAACTCAAAAGGCATGGATACTTCTGCCATTATGGGATTTATGAATGCCTTAATGGATGTAATTAAACGTGAAAAACCAGATCATTTAGCCGTTGCTTTTGATAAAGGAGGAAGTACGTTTCGTTTAGAAATGTTCGAACAATATAAAGCCAATCGAGATGCTACGCCAGAAGCCATAAAAATTGCCGTTCCGTATATTCAAGAGTTATTAAGCGCCATGCACATTCCAATTATTGAAGTGGCAGGTTTTGAAGCCGATGATTTAATTGGAACGATTGCCAAACAAGCCGAAAAAGAAAACTACAAAGTTTTTATGGTGACTCCAGATAAAGATTTTGCACAATTGGTTTCCGAAAATATTTTCATGTATCGTCCAGCTCGAATGGGAAATGATATTGAAATTTGGGGAATTCCTGAAGTACAAGCCAAGTTTGAAGTCGTACATCCATTACAAGTAATTGACTACTTAGGAATGATGGGTGATGCCGTGGATAATATTCCAGGCTTACCTGGAGTTGGAGAAAAAACTGCAAAGAAATTATTGGCGGAATTCGGTTCGATGGAAAACCTTTTGGACAACACAGATAAACTAAAAGGCGCTTTAAAAACTAAAATTGAAGCCAATAAAGAACAAGGAATTTTATCTAAAAAATTAGCTACGATTTTATTAGATTGCCCAGTGACTTTTGATGAAAAAGATTACGAATTATCTACACCAGATGTAGAAAAAACAGATGCGTTGTTTATGGAATTAGAATTCCGTCAAATGAAAGCGCAGTTTGACAAATTATACAATCCAGCAGCAACTTCAGAAGAAACTGCTTCAGATACTCCAGTTTTAAAAAAGGCTCCAGTTAAGAAAACGAATGATGAACAATACGATTTATTTGGTTTTTCTGATGCGGAAGATGTAGTAGAAACACAAACTTCGTATTATGCGAACTTAGAAAACACAGAACATTTTTACCAAAACGTGCAAGGTGATTTACCTACAAAAATGTTCATTCAAAATTTATTGAATCAAACTTCAGTTTGTTTTGACACGGAAACGACTGGTTTGGATGCTTTAAATTCGGAATTAGTTGGTTTAGCGTTTTCATGGGAAAAAGGAAAAGGATTTTATGTACCATTTCCAGAAAATCAGGAAGAAGCACAAATTTTAATCGACAAATTCAAACCGTTTTTCGAGAATGAAACCATTGAAAAAGTCGGACAAAATATTAAATACGATTTAAAAATTCTTTCTCGATACGGAATTGAAGTTAAAGGAAATTTATTCGACACGATGATTGCGCATTATTTGATTAATCCAGATATGCGTCATAACATGGATGTTTTGAGTGAAACGTATTTGAAATATTCACCAAAATCTATAACCGAATTAATTGGTAAAAAAGGAAAAAACCAAGGCAATATGCGTGATATTCCTTTGGATGATATCAAAGAATATGCTGTAGAAGATGCGGATGTTACGATTCAATTGAAAAATCATTTCTTACCGATTTTAGAAAAAGTAGGTACGAAAAAATTATACGATGAAATTGAAATTCCCTTAGTTCCCGTTTTAGCCGATATGGAAAAAGAAGGAATTAACTTAGATGTCGATTTTTTGAAAAAAATGTCAGTTGAAATGACTGCTGAAAGTAAAGCTTTAGAACAAAGTATATACGAAACCGCTGGTGAAACGTTCAATTTAGCATCTCCAAAACAATTGGGAGATGTGTTATTTGACAAAATGAAAATTGGTGGTGCGAAACAAAAGAAAACAAAAACCGGTCAATATGCTACTGGTGAAGAAATCTTAAGTTATTTAGCTAACGACAATCCGATTGTAAAAGACATTTTAGAATGGCGTCAAATGGTGAAATTACAAAGTACTTATATTGATGCATTACCGAATCAAGTAGATCCAAAAACAGGTCGTGTTCATACCGATTATATGCAAACGGTTGCTGCTACGGGACGTTTGAGTTCTAACAATCCGAATTTACAAAACATTCCAATTCGTACCGAAAGAGGAAGGCAAATTAGAAAAGCGTTTATCGCCAGAGATGAAAATTATACGTTAGTTTCTGCCGATTATTCTCAAATTGAATTGCGAATTATTGCGGCTTTATGTGGTGAAGAAAATATGATTGAAGCGTTTAGAAATAACGAAGACATTCACAAAAGTACGGCTGCAAAAGTCTTTAATGTACCTTTAGAAGAAGTGACTAAAGAACAAAGAAGTCATGCTAAAACGGTAAACTTCGGAATTATTTATGGTGTTTCTGCTTTTGGATTGAGTAATCAAACGAATTTATCACGTAAAGAAAGTGCGGAATTAATTGATGCGTATTACAAAACCTATCCAAAATTGAAATCGTTTATTTCAGATCAAGTTGATTTCGCAAGAGAAAACGGATTTGTAGAAACGATTTCAGGTAGAAGACGTTATTTAAAAGACATAAACTCTGCGAATGCTATCGTTCGTGGTGGAGCTGAAAGAAATGCCGTAAATGCGCCAATTCAAGGTTCTGCTGCCGATATTATTAAAATTGCGATGATTAACATTCATAAAAAACTAAAATCGGAAAACTGGCAATCTAAAATGTTATTGCAAGTTCATGATGAGCTAGTTTTTGATGTACATAATAGCGAATTAGAGAAAATTCAACCCATGATTAAACACGAAATGGAAAGCGCCTTTAAAATGATTGTTCCATTAGACGTGGAAATTGGAATGGGTAAAAACTGGCTGGAAGCGCATTAAAAGAGTTTTCAGTGTTCAATGTATTCTTAAAAAAAAAGCCTTCTTAAAATTAAGAAGGCTTTTTTTTATATATTAAATTGTATTAGTTGATAAGGATATCATCAATTTGTACAGTAGTTGTTTGTGTTGTTGTACCGATATATTCGAAAACAAAATAACCATTTCCTGTTAAACTTACTGGGATATTATATGTCCCAGGAGAAGAAAATGTATTCTCTGAAGCACCAATTGCTGGATAAGTAATATTGAATCCAGATCCAGTTGTGATATCAGTTAATTTCGATCTATCTACTGCACTTCCCGCTACATAATCTGCACTTTTAATGTAATATACTTTTAAAGCAACTTCTCCTCTATAAAATCTCATTTCTTTTTTAAAAGTCATAGTACTAGCTGCAGTAAAATCTACAGGAACCATAAAGAATGTTTTAGCTGGAACTCCAGGATTTGTAGCACCCGCAAAAGAAGACATTTCAATATATTTATTTGCTGGTGTTCCAAACGATTTCACTTGCCAGTATCTTGGTCCTGAATCTGCATCATTAATATATTTTGGAAAATTTGCAAGATTCAAAGCGTATGATGTAAATGGCTCATTTAATGTAGCATCAAAAACATTAGCACTTCCTACAATTGGAGGAGAACTATCAACTCTCGGTCCGTTCAAATGTACATCATTTTCCGTACGAATCATAAATTGGAAATCACTATTATATTTAGTAAGTATACCTCTGATTTTACCATTTCCAGTTGCTACGTTTTTAGATGAAAAATTAGCAAATTCACTTACTCTTACAATAATTGAATTCCCTGAAGCATCTGTTAAAGTATGATTTGTAGCTGTCCAAGTTGGGCTAGCATTTAAACTTTTATCAAAATATTTTTTACCAACTGAAATTTCTGCAAATTGTACTCCATCTAACTCCACTAATTTATTAGTATTAGCATTGTTTTTTGCAGCGGCAATTGTTAAGTGATTCACCAATGTGTTTTCATCCACTTTTGTACAACTTCTTTTGATGGCAGCTTCATATTCTACACCAGAAATTCTTCCAACTTGAGTTCCAGCGTATAAAGACCCAAGATCTAATGAAGCTGTTTGTGTATTATTTGCATAATATCTTTTATTCAAATTGATAAATACTTTTCTTCCTGGTTCGTATTTAGTATATAAATTATAAGCATCAATTGGCATACTAAATCCTTTAGTTCCATCAATAGAAACCATAGAAATAGATTTGTAGAAATTTCCACCTTCGTCACTTGAAGTTACATATGCTTCAATTATAGAATCTGTAGTAGAATTCCATTGTTGAGCAGTTGTAGTTGCAACTAAAGCAACATCTTGTATCGTTTTTGTAGCTGTTAAATCAGCACATTCACCAGTTAAATCTGGCTCACTATAATTGTCATTATTGATACAACTAAAAAGAGTTGTAAATAATGATGCGGCTAAAATTAATTTTAAATTTTTCATATCGATTATTTATTTTCAAACAATTTAATATCATCTAACTGAAAAGTAGTAGTTGTTCCACCAGCTTTGCTACCCATATATTTAAAAGCAATATAAACATTATTACTTTCATAACTGCTTAAATCAATATTTCCGCTTGAAGTAGCTACATCATCAGCAGTTGGAAGCGTTGGGCTTAATTCTGTCCAAGTTGCTGTAGAAATTCCAGCTTGAGTACCATCAAAGTTTGTTGAAACTAATGCTTTAAGTTGTGCTCCATTTGCATATCTTGTTTTAGTAGTAAAAACAAAAGTTTCATTTCTAGTCGATGTAAGGTCAATCTTAGAAGTTATTAACCAAGTTTGATCAGTTGTACCTGCAGCAGAATAAAACGAAGAAAACTCAGCAAATACAGTATTATTAAATGATTTACCAATCCATTTTCTGGTACCAGTTAAATTATAATTCCCCCAACCAGAAATATTAATAGGAATTTCTGTTGAACCACTTCCGTAAGGTTGTCCTTCAAAGTTTTGAGAAAAAATTAATGGCTTAAACGGTGCGATGTCCGTAATATCTTCTTCGCAACTTACTACTAAACTTAAAGTAGCAAAAGCAAGTACTATTCTTAAAAAATTATTTTTCATAGCAATTAAATTAGAAGTTAACATACAAATTTACAAAATAAGTTCTTCCGTATCCGTAAAAATATTTAGATCCAAAAGAGGGTGTGCTGTTTGCATTATCCGCTTGTTGATCTGGGAATGTAGCTTTTCTTGATTGCTCGAAACCTCCAGTTTTATATGTTGTATCTAAAACATTATTAACTGAAGCAAAGAAACCAATTGTTGTATTATCTACTCTCCAAGACTTTCCACCTGTTACGTTTAATAAATTAAACTCTGCAAATTTTTCTTGTTTTAAAGCTTTTCTTACTGATTCATCATTAGCTCCAGGGTAACCTAAACCGTCTGCAGAATTAATAACAAAATTATCTGTTCTTAAAATATTAGAAACATCTAAATAAGAATCTGCTAAATAGTTGATGTTTGCTCCAATCCACCAGAAATGTGGATCTCTATATTCTAAACCTAAAGATGCTGCTGTTTGTGGCATACCTGCAACTCTGTAATTTTTTAAATATGCTTTACCAAAATCAACTACTGGTTGAGAGTTTGTTAAAGTAGCTTGTCCATCATCGTTAATTTTTAAATTTGGATTGTTTCCATATAAATATTGACCGTAAGAAGCCGCAACAGTGGCTTTAATTGTAGAAGTAATTTGGTATTCTAAACCTAATTCAGCACCAAAGTTTCTCTTTTCAACTCCTGTCAAAATTTCAGAAATAAAAGAGTCTTGTTCATTTCCATCTACATCTTCCCCAACACCTTCAGCATAATAGAAAGAAATTTCTGTTGCATTTTGTACTTTAGAAGCAAAACCAGTTAAACGTGCTTTGAATTTAGGTGTTCTTATTACATAAGAAGCATCTAAACTTGTAACTTGTTCGCTATCTAAATCTGGCGTAATGTTATTGTTAATACGTGCGTTAGCAAAAGTATTTCTCATGTTTGGTGCTTTTGTCATATACACCCCGTTGAAATCTAATAAATGCTGACCTGTAATTTTGTAGGTAAATCCTCCTTTGAAACCAAAGTTTTCAAAAATTTGTTTACCACTTTTCCCGAAAGAGTTGTTTGCGTAAATTCCATTTCTGTATATACCATCTCTTTCGTATTGACTTCTTGAGAAAGATTGCGCTAAATAGAAATCTGTTTTTTTGTAAGTGAACTTAAACTGAGTAAAAGCATCCATAACAATAGCATTCAAATTATAGTTGTACCCGTAAGCATCACCCACTTTAATTTGTCTATTTGGATTGTTTAAGTCTGATTGCTCTTGTCCTGGATAATAATTATCACCTGTTAAGTAGAATGGATCAATATCTGAAAAATAATCACCACCTAATAAATCCAACATGTTTTGGAAATTATGAGATTTTAATTTTTTGAAACTTGCACCTGCATTTAATTTTACGTTATCAGATAAATCTGAGAATAAAATTGAATTAGCTGTAATTTGCTTGTCATCCGTTCTGTCTTGGTATAAGGCGTAAACACTTTTTCCAGGATTAGCACTATTTTGGTTTGCTATATACATAGCATTCCAGTTAATTTGACTGTTGTTTAAGAAATACGTTTGTGCCGAAGCAGCTCCAGTAGCATCCCCTAAATTATAATAATAACTTGGTAAGTTTTTGTAATATGTTGGGTCAGGACTATTAGCACCTTGATAGTCTAATCTACTGTTTCCAATAGAACCTGTTTGGTAAGATACATTTGTATTTAATGTAGTTTTTTCAGTCATTTTCCAATAGTGACTTAACATCATCATTGGCTCTTCTACATCTTTATCTCTAGAATTACGTTTTTTTCCGTTTTGCAATCCCCAATAAGAATTGTATTTAATTCCCATTAAGTCGTTTACTTCTTTAGTATTAGGAGAGTTTTTTCCTCTACTATTTTGAGCATAAATACTAGTAAAGTTTAAACTATGTTTTTTGTTGAATCTTTTCTCCACACTTGCAAAAAATGAATTTGCGCCATAATCTGTACCTTCAAAATAACCTTCTTTTGCCCATCTTCTTGAACCAGAAATACTATAAGCCCAACCATTATCCATTAAACCTGAATTATGAGTTATCATAGATCTCCAAGAATAATTTGTATTAGTCCCCGATTGAGAAATTCTTGTTCCTTTTCTGTATAAAGAAGCTCTTGTATTAATTTCTTGAGTTCCTAAAATTCCACCGAAAGTATAATCAGATGGTGCAGAACCTAAAGTAAATTCTTGATTTCTAGTTGCGTCATTTAAACCACCCCAGTTACTCCATTGTGGTCTTCCATCGTAGATTTTGTTCATAGAAATACCATTAATCATAGTAACTCCATATTCATTATCTAAACCTCTCATTCTAAAACGAGCTTGTCCCCAATTGAAAGCTGCGGCTTGTTGGTACGCATCTCTAGAAGATTGTAACAATCCAGCAGTACTTTCAGAACCACTGTTGTCATCACCTAAATCGTTTTCCGTAATAGTTACTAAACTTAATTGTTGTTCCGATGTAATGTCTTCTTCCAAAAACATTAATCCAACATCTAAAGTTTGGTTTTCAACTACTTCAATAGCGAAGTTTTGTGTGTTGTATCCATCTACAGAAACAACCAAAATTTGATCTCCTTTTGTTATGCCTTTAATTAGAAATTCTCCTAAGTTATTAGTAGTAACAAATTGTTCGTTAGACTGAATCATAACTTTTACGCTACCCAAAGGGTTTTGCGATTTAGAATCAACTACTTTTCCTTTAACAGTTGATTGATTTTGAGCCATTACAAAAATGGCCTGAAATAGAAATAAAAGACTTAATACAAGTTTTTTCATACTTAATTATTAATTAATACTTTAACTAACATTTAATTTACAAAAACTAAATGCGGGCAAATGTACAACATTTAATAATATTATTTACCTTTGGCATCGATTTTGCTTTAATATTTAATCATAATTTAACCTTAGACATGAAAATTAAACCATTTTACAGCGCTTTAGCAGTTCTTTTGTTTGTTGCAACGAGTTTTGCACAAGAGAAAAAAAACTACATGGTTAACACAATAGCTTTCTATAATTTAGAAAATTTATTTGACACTATTAATGATCCTACAATTAATGACGAGGATTTTATTTATACCCCAGAAAATTACAAAGACAAATTAAAAAAATTAGAAAGAGTAATTTCTCAAATTGGAACTAGTGCAGAGCAAAAAAACTCTCCAGTTGTTTTAGGTGTAGCAGAAATTGAAAACAGACAAGTTTTAGAAGATTTATGCAAACAACCTTTGTTAGCGGCAAAAGGATATGCAGTAATTCATTTTGATTCTCCAGACCGAAGAGGGATTGACACTGGTTTTTTATATCAAAAAGGACATTTTACACCAACGAGTTACAAAAACTACCCTTTAATTGTAACAGAAGATCTTACAGATAAAAAAGCAAAAGACAAAGAAAAAGTAGAAGATACTGACGATAATGTTATAGATACCAAAACAAAAAGAATCTATACTCGTGATCAAATACTAATGACTGGCTTATTAGATGGAGAAGAAATGCACTTTATTGTAAATCACTGGCCTTCTCGTAGAGGTGGAGAAAAGAAAAGTAGCCCATTACGTGAGGCTGCTGCTGCTTTAAACAAAAAAATCATAGATTCATTACAAACCATCAATCCTAACGCTAAAATTTTCACAATGGGAGATTTAAACGACGGACCTTTCAACAAAAGTGTAAAACAAGTTTTAGGGGCAAAAGGTGATGAAAAAGATGTACAACCTTTAGGCTTATACAATCCTGCTGAAAAATTAATGAATAAAGGAATTGGAACATTAGCATTCAGAGATTCTTGGGATTTTTTCGATCAAATTATCATTTCTGAATCTTTATTAAGTAGAGACAAACTTTACCCAACATGGAAGTACTGGAAAGCTGGTGTTTATAATGCGCCATTTATGATTCAACAAACCGGACAATATAAAGGGTATGCTTTAAGAAATGGAGCAACGGGCCCAGGGTATTCAGATCACTTCCCTTCTTACATTTATCTATTGAAAGAAAAAAAATAAATCTAAAACACTTATATATTAACCGTCTCAACAAAATTGGGGCGGTTTTTTATTTTTTGTCTGTTTCGAAAAATCGGCGTAAATTCGTGAAACATAAAAATTTCTACAACATGTCAATAGCCAAACCTTTCAACCTAAATAAATGGATAGAAGAAAATCGTCATCTTTTAGTTCCGCCAGTAGCCAATAAAAATTTGTATGTTGATTCAGGCGATTATATCGTAATGATTGTAGCTGGACCGAATGCGCGAAAAGATTATCATTATAATGAAACAGAAGAATTATTTTATCAATTAGAAGGAGAAATTACCGTTTACATTCAAGAAAACGGCAAAAAGAAAGCAATGAAACTTTCTGCTGGCGACATGTTTTTATTACCCGCAAAAGTACCACATTCTCCAAACAGAACAGAAAACTCTATTGGTTTAGTTATCGAAAAAAAACGAAATCATTTAGGCTTAAAAGATGGTTTACTATGGTTTTGCGACAATTGCAACCACAAACTTCATGAAGTATATTTCGAATTAAACAATATTGAAAACGACTTCCTTTCTCATTTCAAGGATTTTTATTCCTCAGAAGAAAAAAGAACTTGTGACAAATGCGGAACAATAATGGAAACCAATCCAAAATTTGTGAAATAACTCACTTTTTTAGTGATTCCATTGATTTGCATTGCAATTCAAATCTATTTATTACCTTTGCATAAAAATAACAAAAACACATAATAAAGTTACATATGTCAACAATAGCATCACAATTCGGAATGCAAGAAGCCTTACAAGCATTAGGAATTAAAGAAGTAAACGACGGAACTTCTACAGGTTCAAACAGTTTTTCTTCAGGAGAAATCATCGAAAGTTATTCACCAGTTGATGGTCAATTAATCGGTAAAGTAAAAACAACAACTGCTGCAGACTACGAAAAAGTGATGCAAAGTGCAACGGAAGCATTCAAAACATTCCGCGCTATGCCAGCACCTCAACGTGGAGAAATTGTGCGTCAGTTTGGAAATAAATTAAGAGAATTAAAAGAACCACTTGGGAAATTAGTTTCTTACGAAATGGGAAAATCTCTTCAAGAAGGTTACGGTGAAGTTCAAGAAATGATTGACATTTGCGATTTCGCAGTAGGTTTATCTCGTCAATTAAACGGGCAAACAATTCCATCTGAGCGTCCAGGTCACGTAATGAGAGAACAATGGCATTCAATTGGAGTGGTTGGAATTATTTCTGCTTTCAACTTTCCAGTAGCTGTTTGGGCTTGGAATACAGCATTAGCATGGATTTGTGGAGACGTTTGTGTATGGAAAGCTTCTGAAAAAGCACCATTATGTTCTATCGCTTGTCAAAATATAATTGCTGACATTTTAAAAGCAAATAATTTACCAGAAGGAATTTCTTGTATTATTAATGGAGATTACAAAGTAGGTGAAATGATGACAACAGATGTAAGAATTCCGTTAATTTCTGCAACAGGTTCTACAAGAATGGGAAGAATTGTGGGTACAACTGTAGCACAACGTTTCGGAAAATCTTTATTAGAATTAGGAGGTAACAACGCGATTATCATCACGCCAACTGCCGATTTAAAAGTAGTAGTTCCTGGAGCGGTATTTGGAGCGGTTGGAACAGCTGGACAAAGATGTACTTCTACACGTAGATTAATCATTCACGAATCAGTTTACGATAAAGTAAGAGATGCGATTGTTGGTGCATACGGACAATTAACAATAGGAAATCCATTAGATCAAAAAAATCATATTGGTCCACTTATCGATACAGATGCAGTAAACACGTATTTAGCAGCAATTGAAAAAGCTAAAGCTGAAGGTGGAAAAGTATTAGTAGAAGGTGGCGTTTTATCTGGAGAAGGTTACGAATCTGGATGTTATGTGAAACCAGCAATTATTGAAGCTGAAAATCATTTCGAAATTGTTCAACACGAAACTTTTGCTCCAATTTTATATTTAATGAAATATGAAGGCGAAGTAGAAAACGCGATTGACAAACAAAATGGTGTAGCACAAGGTTTATCTTCAGCAATTATGACAAATAGCATGAAAGAAGCGGAAAAATTCTTATCATTCGCTGGTTCTGACTGCGGTATCGCTAACGTAAACATCGGAACTTCTGGTGCAGAAATTGGTGGAGCTTTTGGTGGAGAAAAAGAAACTGGTGGTGGAAGAGAATCTGGTTCAGATGCTTGGAAAGTATACATGAGAAGACAAACTAATACAGTAAATTACTCTGATCAATTGCCTTTAGCACAAGGAATTAAATTTGATTTATAGAATTTATAAATTTTAGAATATAGAAAAACCCTGCAAATATAATGTTTGCAGGGTTTTTTAATTGTTGACAGATTGGCTAATGGACCAACTGAAAACTACTTCGTTTTCTTTACATATTGCGTTAGAATAACAATATGTTGGTTTTCAACTCTACCTTCAATTTGATTGGCATTGTCCCAAACTAATTTAATATTATGAACGGCTGCACCACGTTTTGCAGTGAAAGTTGCGCCTTTGACATCTAAATCTTTAATTAAAACCACAGAATCGCCGTCTAATAAAATATTTCCGTTAGAATCTTTGTGGATGATTTTTCCTTCTTCATCTTCATCTTCACCAGTTGCTTTTGCCCACTCTAAAGCATCTTCGTCTAAATACATCATTTCTAATAAATCATGATTTTTTAAACGGGCTAACATCCTCCAAGAAACAATTTGTACTGGTAAATTTTCGTTCCACATACTGTCTGACAAACCTCTCCAATCGGTGGCGTTCATCAAATCTTTATTTTCAATTTGATCTCTTAATTGTTTTGTAATTAAAATACAGTTTTCAGGAATGGCTTCTGTTTTAGGTTCTACAATGTAAACCACTAGGTTTTCATCGCTTCCGCTAATTTCACAAACACTTCCACTTCTGTCTTTTAGTCTTTTTTCAGTAACTATACTCATTTCTTATAAATTGAATGACGCACCAACTTGAAACACAAATTGATTGTTATATTTACCAAATACACCAGGATTTGAATCATATTCAGCAATTGGAATATTCATTTCTGTATACACACCAAAACCGTCTGTAAAGAAATATCTGAAACCTAAATGTGCTCCAAAATTTCTTGTCCCTAAATTTAAACCTGGATAAAGATCCATATTATCTTCAAAACCAATAACATTTCCTAAGTTAGCGTTAAAACGAGCTTTAATATCTGCTCTATCTTGAAATTTTGGTTTTACAGTATCAATTGAATTTGTAGCGGCATTAAATTGGATGCCATTATCAGCACTTAACATATAACTTGCCGAAAAACCGAATGACATATTTTCTCCAATTCCATAATCGTTAGTTAAAACAATACCAGTTCCACCATTTTGAATCGTAGCACCAATTTGTAATTTTACATCTTCTTTTCCTTTGTAGGCTTGCGCGTTGGCTAAAAGTCCCATTCCTAAGAATGCCATAAATACTATTTTTTTCATCTCTCTATGATTTAAATTGGTTACAAAAATAATGAAAATTAACATTTCTTAAGGTAAAGCCTTAATAAAATTTATTCTTACAAATTTAAAATTACTAAAACACAAAACTTAAATAAAATTAATTACCTAAGAAAAAATTATTCTTATATTCGGTTATCATGGCAACTTTAGTGTCTTGTTCAACTGAAGACGAGCAAACTTACAATCAAAACAGGAAAAATATAATTTTGAGTACTGAAAACACCTCAAATTTACGCGTAACCCACAAAGACTCAACTAACAGAGTAAATGATAGTATTTCTGAACCAATAAAGCCAAAAAAAGACTAAAACATCCATATACAAATATTAAAAACATTAATTTTGTATATATCGAAATTTAATGAAGATTAAGAAAATAATTTTAACTCTATTTACTTCTATTTTATTATTAGGTTGCGATAAATCTATTGAAAAAAATCAATTAGAATTACACCACAAAATAGACACACTGTTAGTAAAAGCAAATGATGATTTACTCGATAGGAAATTACTTTTAATTTTTACTGACAGTGTATATCTCTTTTAAAAAACATCGAGACGGATAGCATTCATAAACACTATGAATTTAAAGTTGCTAATAGATACTACAACTTAAATTTGTTTGAAAAATACAAAAAAACAACATTAAGGATTCAAAAAAACGCAAAAAAAATAAAAAATAACGATTATCTTTTTGAATGTTATTCGCTTTTTGGATTGTATGAATTAGGCATGAAAAACTACAAGAAAGCATTAGAATATTTTAGCTTGGCGGAAAAAAGAACGATTACAAAAACTTATATTATTACTCAAAAAAAGTGCTTTCAATTAAAAATTTAAAGTTTATTGAAATAAGCACGTATTCTTATCTTAAAAACTTTTTTGGTTATAAAAATTAAAATTAGGCGACGCTTCTTCCGTAGAGGAATTTAAAGAAAGTTTGAATATTGGGGACAGTTTGAATTTCAAACCTATTCAAAATACTTCAAACCTACATTTAGGCGAATAGTATCTTTAATTAAAAGATACTTCAAAAGCAAAACTTTATTTTAAAGGTATATAGCACTTATTTAGTTGACGACCAATTAAAAGCATTAGAAAAGCTAACTTTAACGGAGCCAAAAAACACAAATTTTCTAAAAAAGATAGCTTACTTAAAAGACAGCTTGTTTTTAATTGAAAGACAAACTAGAGATAAATTTGCTCGAATTGAATATGAAACAAATGAAATAATTTCAGAAAAAAAGGGAATTGAAAAAGAAAATGAAAAAATGACAAAAAAACCACGATCGGTTTCCTCAATTGCAATTGTAATAATTTTAGTCATTCTTTTGTTATATTTTATCAAATCTAGAAACTTAAAAAATCAAGAAATTAAGTTCATTCAAGAAAAACAAAATAACAAAGAGGAAATTTATACCTTAATGCTGAACCAACAACAACGCATTCAAGAAGGGAAATATTACGAAAAAAAACAGAATTTCACAAGAATTGCATGATGGAGTCATGAGTAAACTAACGGGCATTCGATTAAACTTATTCATTTTAAAAAAAAGACAAGATACAGAAACTATTCAAAAGCGTTTACCTTTTATAGATGACATTCAAAATATTGAAATAGAAATTAGACAAATCGCACATGATTTGAATCAAAATTTATTTGATGACAATGTGACTTTCATATCTATAGTTGAAAATCTATTTACTATGATTAAAAACCATTCAGATATAGAATTTAACTTACAAGTTGATGAAAGAATTGATTGGGATTTGATGAACTACAATATTAAAATAAACATTTACAGAATTATTCAAGAAACGTTACAAAATATCGACAAATACGCACAAGCTTCAAAAGTGGATATAAAAATGAATAAATATGAAAATGAAATTCACATAACGATCACTGATAATGGAATTGGATTTAACAAAAACAAAAAAGGAATCGGATTAAATAACATGAGAAAAAGAATGGAAGAAATTAATGGTCAATTTCTATTAGAATCAACTCGAAAAAACGGCACAAAAATAAGCCTACAATTTAAAATATAATTAGTATATTTCTGATAAATTTACAAAACATGAATTCAAACATTTTATTGGTCGACGATCATCCCGCAATCCTAAATGGATATATTTCGGTTCTAGGCTTTAATGATAAAGAAATTGAACTTACACCAACATTTTGTTACAATTGTGAAGATGCCTATAACGCCATCACTAATCCGGAACATAGTAATTATTTCGACTTTATTTTTCTCGACAGAAGCTTGCCTCCTTTTCCTGAAATGAATATTACATCCGGTGAAGATTTAGCAATTCTAGCAAAAGAATATCAACCTAAAGCCAAAATTGTAATGTTAACAGCCCATGCTGAAACCTTTATTATATATGATATTATCCACAAAATACAACCAAATGGATTAATTATTAAAAATGATGCAACTGGCGAAGTTCTTTTAGAAGCTTTTCATGATATTGTTGAAGGTAAAACTTATTACAGTACTACGGTATTAGAAAACATGAAAAATTTATTAACTAGAAAAGATTATTTAGATAGTACTAACAGACAAATTATCGTTTTATTAGCTCAAGGATTTAAAAACAAAACTATAGCAACACAATTAGGAATAAGTGATAGTACTGTAGAAAAAAGAAAATCAAAAATTAAAGAATTTTTCATAAATAATAAAATTACTGATGAAGAACTTATTAAAGAAGCAAAAAATCAAGGATTTATATAATTTAACATAATTTACGGCAAAACCGTAATTAAAAGTAAAAGTTTACCATTACCTTTGAATAGGTAAATATTTCATCAAACAACTGGGGGGTTGTAAAATGAGCATAATCCGTCTGATACTTTCAGACGGATTTTTTTTTATCCTTTATTTGCTTTAAAACAGCAATTTAGAAAAAAAACACCCAAGAAACATAGACTACATACAAACTTATTACTGAGAACAAATTCTGTAAAATTAAAGTCTTAAAATAACTGGGGAAATTTACAGCTAGATATCCCGAATCTATTGTTAATCGCTTAGAGAAACGATTACAATTTTACAAACTCCAATTATCATTTTATATACGCTCATCTCAAATAAAGCCAGGACAAATCTAAGTAGCTGAAACAAATTATAGTCCAAAAAAAATGTGCCAAAAAGATTTGACACAGTTTTTTTTATAATAACTATTAAGAATTAAAGCATCATTTTTGTTTAACAGTGGTTTTATCCAGCATGATTTCTTGCTTCAACTTTGTTGGACCAATAGGAAGTCTTAAATTTTCAAATTCAGAATTTATATTTCCATTTACATCTTTACTATCAGCTCTACTTCCAACAATATGCCAAGAAAAACTAACATTACTATTTCCTTTATTTAATTCTTTAACTCTAAATCCAATATTTGATTTATCTGTAACAAAAACACCATTACAATCCCCTTCTAATTGAATAAAAACTTTTAAAGGATGCTTCTCATCAATTTTCATTGAAGCAGCTAATACTTTATCCAATGTAATATAAGATTCTCCATTAGTTAATTTTGCTACACCATAATCTTCAAATAAAACTTCTGGTGCTTCTGGACAAAACATAATTCTTGGTTTTTTGTTTTCATCAAGAATTATTGTAGATGCAACTCCATTTCCAATTACCTTATAATTTGTACCACCACCACCTGCACCGTTGTGATTGTATTTTAAACCCGCATAAGAATAAGATTGTGCACTTACACCTCCCTCAAAATAACCTCCAAATAACACATTTGCCGTAGGTAAAAGACCATCTGGTGATGCATTATCTTTACCTGCCAATTTTGCAAAAGCACTTGAACCAGCTGTAGAAGCATTATTATCGTTATCTAATGAAAAACCTCCAGCAGCATGACCATTGTGAGCAGCTGTATTAGGGTCACCATTTCCTGTACTAGCATACACACCATAACCATCAACATGTGAACCTGCAATTCCAGCCCCTATTGTAGGTAAAATACTTGGAGGTGTTGCCCCAGCACTTGCTATTATACTTGTACCCGTTGCATTACCGTTTGTTGCCCAAACTGCATTTCCCTTTCCTACATTATCATCATTATTTACAGCGTTTATTGCATCATTTCCAACACCAGTGTGAGAAACTTTTAACTTTTCAGAAGCAGCTCCTGTGTTGTTTATTCCAACACTTCCATCTGATCTAATTCTCATTCTTTCATTAAAAAAAGGTGTGGTAGCTCTACCAGTAGAAAAAATAATTGATTTTGTGTTATTAGCATTGGCAATATACATGTCTTGACCACTTCCTATATAACTTACATCATTTGCTACACCAATATTATAAGCTGTTGGAAAATTAAACGTTGAATTATTAATTCCAATCCAAGCAAAACCTGTGGTTGCATTTCCATTATCTGCTGTAGCGGAATACCCACTTTGTGCTCGAACACCTGTACTCGTATTTTGTACATTATATTGTAAAAAATCATTTATACTTCCTGTTGCATTAACAACAGAATTTACAGTAGTTACTCCAGCCGCAACATCTAATTTAGAGGCAGGACTTGGAGTTCCGATACCTAAATTTCCAGCGCTTGTCACTCTAACTTTTTCCGTATTATTTGTTCTTGTAACAAAATCAACAGCATCAGTAGTACCAATAAAATTTGTAGTTGCGACTGTTCCAACATTTCCTGTCAATGACCATGCGGCAAGATTTCCAGTTGTTATTGGCACCCAAATCGTTCCATTCCAATAATAAAATCCAGGCGCAACTTGATTTGGGCCTAAGGCAGATGTAAATGTATTATACACCAACTCAGAAACTGTTGGAGTTAAAACTGTAGCCACATTTGTTGCAGCCAAAGCAACTCTTGGAATCAAAAGTCCTTCATTTGTAGAAGTGACATCCAATGCTCCTACAGGAGAAACTGTTCCTATTCCAACTTGAGCATTACAATTACTATTCCCTAAAAAAGAAATCATAAAAGTTAAAAAAAACGATTTTAAAGTAAAGTTCATCATATAAATTATTTTTGTTAATTATTCAAATTTAATAAATTATTACTAATTAATTTAATAATATTACAAATATATAAATAAAATATTAAGCATTTTTATTAACTATTGTTAAATTTTATATTATTCAAATTGAAGCAAAAAAAACAAAGCTTTATATAATTTTAACGTTTTTTACGAAAATGCCGTAACTGGAAGACTGCTAGAACAAGTATATTTACACCAATAAATTTTTCATAAGCAACTAGGGGGTTGTAAAATGAGCAAAATCCGTCTGAAACTTTTAGGCGGATTTTTTTTAAAATGAAAATTTAACAAAAATTACGGCTAAGCCGTAAGCTAGCAAACGTATTTATTACTAATTTCGTTATAGTAAATTTTTCATATAACAACTGGGGGGTTGTGAAGTGAATATAATCCGTCTGAAATTTTCAGACGGATTATTCTTTTTAATAAATTCAGGTACTATATTAAACATTTTTTACGAAAAAACCGTAAGTATAAAACACTTCTCAAAAGTAATTTATACTTCTAAAATTTAAACCTTGATAAAGTTAATTATCAACGTAATTGGAGTTTTAACAACCTAATTTAAATAGCATTAACTTTTAATCTAAAGGTTTTTCGGTTTAAAAAACAAAAAGATATAATTTATTCATAACCATAAATAAATAGTATACAAAAATTTAATTATACAAAAATTACTTCTAAAGATTTAATCTTAGAAGTAGATCTTAACAAGTTATCAAAAGAAGAACAAGTTTTAATGTTTGGAACTAACTACACTATTAAAACTAGAATGGAAAATACATCATTCGTTCAAGATGAAGATTTTATTTTTGAAATAAATCTTATGCTTTATTTAGAGCTAAATCCAACGTATTGCTTGCTAAAAAAAAGGAATGTATCCTTTACGATTTAAAGATGAAAAAGTACAAGTTTTACTTTCATTATCTCCTTCAGAGTAAAACGATTTCATCCAAAAAATCAAAACTAATTTCTACCTAATTCCTTTGGGTACAAATCTGGCAACACCTCACTTTGCCAAAATTCTTTTGAATCAATGTCCATAATGGTTAACGCGCCTTTAAAAGCAGCACCTGTATCTAAATTCCAAACTGAATTTTTAAATTGAGGCGCCACTTTTTCCGTTTTAGAAATAGGCGAATGTCCAATATAAATTTCCGAATAAATTTTTAATCTTTTTGGATACAATTCAGAATTCTTATCTATAGCTTCGTCCAAACATGAAGCCACTTCCCAAAGCGTTCTGTCCCAATACAATAATTTTGGAAAAAACTCAAGTTTCACACCATTCATATTGGTAAAACCTGCATGAACAAACAATCTATTTTGTTCGTCTAAATAATAATTTTGTAAGGATTTTAAAAACTGAATGTGTTTTTGTTTGGTTGGGTTTGAAACATTCAAATAAGCATTAACAGTCGCTTTTCCTCCATGTTTAAACCACATTTCTTCATTTAAATGTTCATGATTGTTTTGTAACCAATCTAAAAGTAATTCGTCATGATTTCCCTTTATAAAAATACAGTTTTGCTTTTCAGACAAAACCATTAAAAAATCTAAAACTTCTGGTGATTGACTCCAACCATCAACATAATCCCCTAAAAAAATCAAAGTGTCTTTTAGGGAAACTTTTGCTCTTTCTAAAACTTGTTCAATTGCTTTTAATCCTCCGTGTATGTCGCCAATTACTAATGTTCTGCTCATTTATATGTTGTAAAATATATGGACTAATGTACAAATAAAACTTCAATTGCAAAACATGACATTTGTTAGGTTTATATTTTAAGAATTACTTATCTTTGTATTTTAATTCAATCTAAATAAGTTCGTGAGCGATTGTAATGCTTCTTTCCTTAAAAAAGGACAAAGTGCCCAAATTATCGATATTAATATTGACGAAATTCCGTTAAAATTAATTGAAATGGGATGTTTGCCTGGTAATGACATTGAATTAATTCAAATTGCTCCAATGGGCGATCCTCTATTTTTTAACATTAATGATTCGAAAGTGGCTATTAGAAAAAAAACAGCTTCTGCTATCTATATCAGTCTAGAATCCATTAAATAAATGACTCCAAATACTATAAAAGTTGCGCTAATTGGTAATCCAAATGTTGGAAAAACATCTGTATTCAATCAATTGACCGGTTTAAATCAACAAGTGGGAAATTACCCTGGAATTACCGTTGATAAAAAAACGGGGATTTGTAAAATCAATCAAATTACCAGAGCAAAAATTATAGATTTACCCGGAACATATAGTTTAAATGCGAATTCCATTGACGAAAACGTAGTGATTGAATTGCTTTTAAATAAAAATGATGAAGATTTTCCAGATGTTGCCGTTGTAGTGACTGAAGTAGAAAACCTTAAACGAAATTTATTGCTTTTCACACAAATAAAAGACCTTGAAATTCCAACGTTACTTGTCATTAATATGAGTGACCGAATGAAACAAAAAGGAATTGAATTAGATATTCCACTATTAGAAACTGCATTAAAAACTAAAATTGCTTTAATCAGTTCTCGAAAAAATATCGGAATTGACAAGGTTAAAGAATTAATTTTAAATTACAGATCACTTTCTACAGAAGCGTGTTTAAATGCCAGTTCTATAGATGAAGAATATTTTAACAGATTAAGAAAAGCGTTTCCAAATCAGTTATTATATAAATTATGGTTGGTGATTACACAAGACGTTAATTTCTTAAATTTAGAACGAAACGAAATTGAAAACAACTTCACCCGTTCGCACACGGAATTAAAAAAATTACAACAAAAAGAAACTATAAAACGCTATCAATTTATTAATGATACGTTGAAAGTAGCTCAAAAAATAGATAAATCTAAAGCTACTGATTTCCAAAGTAGGTTAGACAATATCTTAACACATAAAGTTTTTGGTTACTTAATTTTCTTCGGAATTTTAATGCTAATTTTTCAATCTATTTTCGATTGGAGTAGCATTCCGATGGAATTTATTGATACGAGTTTCTCTAAATTAAGCGCATTTACCAAAAACAATCTTCCACAAGGAAAATTCACAGATTTAATTTCAGATGGTATCATTCCTGGAATTGGAGGAATTGTGATTTTTATTCCACAAATCGCCTTTCTTTTCTTATTTATTTCTGTTTTAGAAGAAAGTGGTTATATGAGTCGAGTTGTGTTTTTAATGGATAAAATCATGCGCCGATTCGGATTATCAGGAAAAAGTATTGTGCCTTTAATTTCCGGAACAGCTTGTGCGATTCCTGCTATCATGAGTGCCAGAAATATAGAAAACTGGAAAGAACGTTTAATTACGATTTTAATTACGCCATTTATAACATGTTCCGCAAGATTACCTGTTTATGCGATTTTAATTTCCTTAATCATTCCCGAAAAACGCTTTTTAGGTTTCAGTTTACAAGGTTTAACCTTAATGGCTTTGTATTTATTGGCTTTCGTAGTTGCCATTGCTTCGGCTTATATTTTAAACAAATTGTTGAAACTGAAATGTAAATCATATTTTGTAGTAGAAATGCCGAGTTACAAAGTCCCACTGTTTAAAAATGTAGCGTTAAATGTTTTAGAAAAAACGAAAGCTTTTGTAACGGGTGCTGGAAAAATAATTTTAGCGATTTCTATTGTTTTATGGTTTTTAGGTTCACACGGACCCGGAAATTTCAACAAAGCAGAAGAAATTATCGCACAAAAAAATGCGAATGTTCGTTTATCTGAAGGCGCTTTCGAAAACCAAGTTAACGCATACAAATTAGAAAATTCTTATATTGGAATTATGGGTAAAACCATAGAACCAGCTATCAAACCATTAGGTTACGATTGGAAAATCGGAATTGCTGTGGTGAGTTCATTCGCGGCTCGTGAAGTATTTGTTGGAACTTTAGCGACGATTTACAGTGTTGGAAGTCAAAGCGATGAAGAAGCAACTATTAAAATGAAAATGGCGGAAGATATTGATGCCAATGGAAATAAGATTTTTAATTTTGCTACAGGTATTTCCTTACTTTTATTTTATGCTTTCGCGATGCAATGTGTGAGTACATTAGCCATCGTAAAAAAAGAAACGAATTCATGGAAATGGCCTTTAGTGCAACTGGTTTTTATGAGTGGATTTGCATATGTTGTGGCTTTAATTGCTTATCAAACACTGAAATAGATTTTTAAACACATAGTCACATAGGTTTTTTTTAATTCTTTAGAAGCTTCGCTTTAGATAGTTATCATTAGAAATGTTTTAAACACAGTTTTTAAAATTAAGACCAATTAAAACGCAAATTATTATGCAAGAAATTTTAACTTATATCTGTTTAGCCTTAGCCGTAGGATTTTTGGTTAGAAAATTCTTTTGGAAGAAAAAAGCCAACAAAAAAGGCTGCGGAGACGATTGTGGTTGTAAGTAATTTTCGGCATTATTTTTGAAAGAAAAAGAAAAACTTCTTTATGCTAAAAAATACTTTACTACTTATCCTTTTTACTTTTTCAAGTAGCTTTTACGCTCAAAAAATTGATAAATCTAAGGACGAATTAAAATCAGGAAAAGAAGATAATCGTCCACCCTTACCTACCGAACCCACATATCAAAATTCCACTACCACTTCTCGTGAAAGCGATGACTCTGACGATTTAAGCACACTAGCTTTTTTTGGTAAGATTGGATTTTATGCTTTTTTATACGGAGGAATTGGCGATTACGAAAATGAAGATCATTTATTTAGTATACTTTCACCTTATCCCTATTTCGACAACAAAACAGGAAATTACATGAAATATGATGAAAAGTACGAAGAAGAATCGAAAGACATCATACGATTTGATGTAGAAAACCATTTTTTATATGGCAATAACGCTTCTTTTGGAAATCATTTGAAAGGCAAATTTCGACCTTTTCAGTATTTCTATCTCCAAACTGATTATAGAACATTGATAGAAAATGACAAATTTTCTAAAACAACTTCCAATTTATCTTTATTTCAATTTAATTTTGGTTACGACCGATTACGTTTTGAAAAATTCAATCTAGGTTGGACACTTGGCGCAACCTATATTGCTAACGACATCAATAAAGCCGGTTTCTCTTACGGATTAAACACGGATATTTTTGCGTTTAAAAATGTAAGTTTTAATAGCGCAATGCTTTGGAGTAAAATCAACGGATTGCCTGTAAATTCCTTCGAATTCAGAGGGAAATACCATAAGAAAAATCACTTTTTTTCTATGGGTTATGAAAATTTAAGAATTGCTTCACCAAGTTATAACTATGCCACTTTTGGAGCTGGGTTTTATTTTTAAATTATTCTAAAATTAATTCTATTTTATAATCTTTCAATTCCAATTGCTTTTCTGTTTTAGAAGGAGAAATTTTATATTTAATTAATTTCTTATTATTTGGAATATATTTTCGAAACCAAGCTAAATTTTCTTCTTTCGTTTTTTGAGAAAAAGTTAATTCAAGAGATTCTTTGATTTCTTTGTTTTGTAGAACACTTAGTTCCATAACTATTTCTCCAGCCCAAATACAATTAGTTCCTTCTGGACATCTTGAATCGGAAACAATTTTATTAATTACAATGGTATAATCATTCGTAACCACTTCATTTTTGGAAGTAAGCATAACTTCATTTGCATTTTCCTTTACTGATTTACAAGCTACAAAAGCAAATAAAATAAAAACTAAAATTACTTTTTTCATATTATATTTTTTAAAATTATCCTAAAGCTACATCCAAACTCATCATCACAATAAAACCACCAATAAATCCTAACGTGGCAATATCTGTATTATTATCTTGTTGGGTTTCTGGAATCACTTCTTCTACTACCACAAAAATCATCGCACCTGCTGCAAAAGCTAAAGCATAAGGTAAAATTGGTGTAAAAAAAGTTACGGCAAACGCACCTATAACTCCAGCAATTGGTTCTACTATTGCAGACGATTGTCCGTACATAAAACTTTTTCCACGACTCATTCCCATTCTTCGTAAAGGCATAGAAACCGCAATTCCTTCAGGAAAATTTTGAATTCCAATTCCAATTGCTAAAGTAACGGCTCCAGCAATAGAAGCTTCCGGAATTCCAGCAGCAACTCCACCAAATAAAACCCCAACAGCTAATCCTTCTGGAATATTATGTAAAGTAATGGCTAAAACCAATAAAGTGGTTCGTTGCCAAGGTGATTTTATACCTTCTGTTTCTTTAAAATTAATATGTAAATGAGGCAGTGTTTTGTCTAACGCAAATAAAAATAACGCACCCATTAAAAACCCAGAAGCTGCTGGAATTACTTTTGTAAAACCTTCGCCTTCACTCATTTCTATGGCTGGCGCTAATAAGCTCCAATAACTTGCTGCAACCATTACACCGCCAGTAAAACCTAACATTCCGTCTAAAACGGCTCTGTTCATCGTTTTAAAAAAGAACACCAAAGAAGCTCCAGCTGCAGTAACTAACCACGTAAACATGGTTGCATAAAACGCCGCTAAAATGGGATCAATACCTTCTAAATATTTTATTAAATCTTGATACATATTATTTTACGTATAAATTATTAGCAATTTTGTCTGATATAACTAAAATAGTATTGTTAATTTCAATTTTTATTGTGCCATCAAAGGCTTCTTTTTCTAAAACTTTAATATTTGTACCTAACGAAATTTGTTGTTTGTTTAAATATTGTAAAAAATCAACTGAAGTATCTTTTACACCAACACACGTGATGGTTTTTCCTGTTTCAATTTCAGAAAGTAATTGTTTTGCTATCGTTGGAATTTCTCCTTTTGCGTTAGGAATTGGGTCACCATGCGGATCAAAACTTGGAAAATTTAAAAACTTATCCAACTGATTAATCAATTTTTCCGAACGAATATGTTCTAATTCTTCCGCTACTTCATGGACTTCATCCCAAGCAAAACCTAATTTTTCTACCAAAAAAACTTCCCACAAACGGTGATTTCTGACAATCATTTTCGCATTTAGTTTCCCTTTTTCGGTTAAAAAAACACCTTGATACTTTTGATAGTCCACCAATTCTTTGTCCGATAATTTCTTAAGCATATCCGTTACAGATGAGGCTTTTGTATCTAACATTCCAGCAATAGCATTTGTATTAACGCCTTTTGGTGAAAGGTTCGACAAATGATAAATTACTTTTAAATAGTTTTCTTCGGAAGTGGTCATAAAATACGTTTGAACAAAAATAGTGAATAATATTTCATTAATACAAATAATATTTTTAGTTTTGTCTAAAAATTAAATTACTAAAAGTGAAAAAAATATTTCTTTTGTTCCTTTTTTCTGTTCTTTCTCAAGCGCAAATAAAAGATACTATTGCAAAAAATACAGATAAAGACATAGATGAAATTGTTGTTACAGGAACTTTAAAACCGGTATCTCGATTAGAAACGCCAGTTCCTGTAGAAATTTATACGGCGACTTTCTTAAAGAAAAATCCAACTTCCAATATTTTTGAAGCCTTGCAAAACGTAAATGGTGTTCGACCGCAATTGAATTGCAACATTTGTAATACTGGCGACATTCACATTAATGGTTTGGAAGGACCGTATACAATGGTTACGATTGATGGAATGCCAATTGTAAGTTCGCTTTCTACGGTTTATGGTTTATCTGGAATTCCGAATTCGTTAATTGATAGAATTGAAATTGTAAAAGGTCCGGCTTCTTCTTTATATGGAAGTGAAGCCGTTGGTGGATTAATCAATATAATCACAAAAAATGCGACTCAAGCTCCAATTTTTTCAGCCGATTTTTTCACGACTTCTTGGTTAGAAAACAATTTAGATTTGGGTTTTAAAAAGAACATAAAAGACAAAGCAAATACGTTAGTTGGTTTGAATTATTACAACTATAATTCACCAATAGACAACAATCACGATAATTTTACAGATATCACTTTACAAGAAAGAATTTCGATATTTAATAAATGGAATTTCATCAGAAAAAATGATAAATTATTCACTTTAGCAGGTCGTTTTTTTTACGAAGATCGTTGGGGTGGTGAAATGAATTGGAACAAATCGTACCGAGGAACAAATCAGGTTTATGGTGAAAGTATTTACACGTCTCGTCAAGAAGTAATCGGAAAATACCAATTGCCTTTTTCAAAAAAAATTTATTTCTCGTTTTCAGCTACTAATCACGACCAAGATTCATATTATGGAACCACAAAATATGCCGCACAACAGCAAATTGGTTTCGGACAACTCACTTGGGATAAAAAAATTAGTAGTCACGATTTATTAATTGGTAGTGCGTATCGTTACCAATTTTATAACGACAATACAACCGCAACGGTTGCACCAGAAAGAACTCATATTTTTAGTGTTTTTGGTCAAGATGAAATAAAATTGGCGAAAATGCACAGTGTTTTATTGGGAAGTCGATTGGATTACAACAACAATCACGGATACATTTATACTCCGAGAATTGCTTATAAATGGAAATTTACAGATTCGGATATTTTTAGAATTAATGCTGGAACTGGATTTAGAGTCGTGAATTTATTTACCGAAGAACACGCCGCACTTACAGGTTCTAGAGAAGTACTTGTTGAAGAAGATTTGAAACCAGAAAAATCGTTTAATGTGAATGTGAATTATTTAAAAAAGATGCGATTTGAAAATGCTTCGTCTTTAGGTTTTGATATTTCCGCTTGGTATACTCATTTTTCGAATCAAATTATTCCGGATTACGACACCAATCCCAATCAAATTATTTATAAAAACTTAAATGGTTTTGCGGAAACAAAAGGTGTAAGCATGAATATTGATTATATGACGAATTTCGGATTAAAAGCAATTTTAGGCGCAAGTATTTTAGAAAGTAAAAACACAAAAGACGGCGTAACCTCAACACCAATTTTAACGGAGAAATATAGTGCGAATTGGGCGATAACTTATGAAATTTTAGAATGGAATTTGTCTTTTGATTATACCGGAAATTTATATGGTCCGATGCGATTGCCTTTATTAAGCAGCTTAGATCCTAGAGCAGCAACTTCACCTATTTGGAGTATTCAAAATATTCAAGCGACTTATAAATGGAATAATAGGTTTGAAGTTTATGGCGGAATTAAGAACTTATTAAATTGGACACCTAACAAAAAGAATGCATTTTTAATTGCCAGACCAAATGATCCGTTTGATGAAAATGTGCAATTTGACGGAAATGGAAATGTAATTGCCACACCAGAAAATCCATATGCTTTAACTTTTGATCCCGCTTATGTGTACGCACCCAATCAAGGAATTAGAGGTTTCTTAGGATTAAGATATTATTTGAAATAAAAACCAAAAAGCCCGCTTTTATGAGGCGGGCTTTTCTTTATAACTCTAAAAATTAATTAAAATTGATAGTATTATCAAAATCTTTATAGGTTAAAAAACCTTTTTTTTCTGTATCAAAATCGAGTAAACTCAATAGTTCAAACAATTCATATCTATCAATTAGAATGATAAAATTTTTCTGTAACGTAGGAATTGGAATTTTCTTATTATAAATAGAATTTTCATATTCGTTTTCCCAATAACTGATATCTACTTTTCGTAAAAAATCTTTAAATGTTTCTAATTCTAGAATATCTAAACTAAAATGTAGGTTATTAAAACTCAATTGGAATTTCTTGCAATTATTCATGTAAATTAAAATTCCATTTTTTGTTTCTTTAACTTTTGTAAAATTGCAACACATAACTATCTTATTTTGAAATGTAACTTTCTATAATTTTTGCAACTTCTTCTCTTGAAGCATCTGCTTTTAAATCGAATAATTTCATAAACAACGGCTGATTGTCCACTTTTTTCTCTAAGGTTAAATCTTTATTTTTCAAGAAAACAATTTCCCATTGGTCTCTCACTTTTTTCCAAACCGAATTGTTCTTTTTCCACCAATCTTGTGCGATTTTACATTTAAAATCATCCACTTTAGTGTACACATCATGACCTTTTTCTAGAGCTAATAACACATCTTTTTCATTATTTTTTCTAATCAACTTAGCATTATCTTGATCATGAATCCAACCAGTTGTAGTTGTTTCTTGCACATTTGTTCTTTTCAAAACATTATAATCATTTCTAATGGTATGTTCTCTTCTTGGTAAAGGCGCATCTGTTGTATTTTCCCAATAATGTCTTCCGTCAACATGAACCCAAGTCGCTGTTCCTTCATATCTCGGACTATCATCCACTTGATACACTTTTTGCGTCCATTGCCCTTTTACTTCTTTAGATGATAATTGATTAAAATTCCAAGTCGTTTCTTTATTGAAAGTATAAAATTTTGTGTTTTCGAACAACCAATCTTGACGCCAATGTTTTACTATTGATTCTTCTGTTTTTCCTGTAATTAATAAATGTTGTAACGAAATTTTATTCGGTTGGTCTTCAATTAATTCTACCCATTCTAAAGCGGTTTCATGTTTTACTGGTGATTTTTTATACAAACTGTCTTTAGAATAACTAAAAGTTTCCGCAAAATTGAACTGCACCTCGTAACAACCACACATCGATTTTATGGCTTTTACGTCTTCTTTCTTTTTTACATCCTGACTTCTTCCTACAAAGCCAATTAACAATAATGTAGTTGTTAAAATAAATGAATTGATTTTCATAATGTTATGTTTTAAGATTAAATTTCTGAGGCAAATATATTTATTTTTATTCATTCTAAATAAAAATAATATATATATTTGTCAAAATATTTTTATTAAGTCTAATTTAATATAATGAAGAATATCAGATATATCCTGTTTTTATTGGCGTTTAAGTCCTTTTCACAAAACGAAAAAAAAGACACGATTAAAAGTGTCTTAATAGAAGAAGTTGTTGTAACGGCAACTCGAACAGAAAGACAATTATCATCTTTACCATTACCGGTACAATTAATTACGAAAGCACAAATTAAACAAACTGGAGCGTTAAAATTAAATGATATCCTTGAAGAGCAAACTGGACTTATAATAGTTCCCGATTTTGGTGGTGTTCTTGGAATTCAAATGCAAGGTTTAGATGCTCAATATACTTTGATATTGATAGATGGCGTGCCGCTTGTTGGTCGTTCGGCAGGATCTCTAGATTTGAGTAGAGTTGCTGTAAACAACATCAAACAAATTGAGATTGTAAAAGGTGCATCGTCTAGTTTGTATGGTTCTGAAGCATTAGGTGGTGTAATAAATATAATTACGGAAAGTCCGAAAAACAAAAAAATTACAGGTGAATTAAATAGCCGTATAGGAACCTTTTTTACTACTGATAACAATCTAAATTTTGGATTTGGCATCAATAAATTAAACATCAATGCATCAATAAATTCATTTTCAACAGATGGCTATGATTTAGATAAAAAGGATAATGAAAAAACGGTTTTACCCTATCGAAATTTAACTTCACAATTGCAACTTGATTATAGATTTTCGGATAAATCAAATTTAGTAGTATCCAATCGATATTTCAATCAAAGCAACAATGTTGAAACTATTGTAAACAACAAAAACGCATCGGGTATAACCAAAACCAACGAATACAATAGTCATTCTAGGTTTTTTTATAATCCAAATGACAATTTAAGTTTCACAGGCGAGTTTTATGCCACTCAATATTACATAAAAGACGAGGTGCGTTTTAATGATACGAATGCAACTTTATATAATGATTTTTTTAAAGAAAACTTACTCCGTCCAGAAATTAGAACTTCATACAAGAAACGAAATACAACCTATACTTCAGGTTTTGGATATAATTTAAATAATCTGGAACGCACCTATTTTGACCAAAAAGCACTCAATAATTCTTATTACGGATTTTTACAATACGATTACAATTTAAAAGAGAAGTTTAACATTTTGGCTGGTTTACGTTATGACAAAAATTTAGCTTATGCTTCTGTTTTAAGTCCGAAATTAGCTTTGAATTATCAATTTTCAAAACAGTTTTCAATTCAAGGTTCTGTTGGTTATGGTTTCAAAGCACCTGATTTACGACAATTATTTTTCAATTTCGAAAATGTTGGCGTGGGCTATATTGTTTTGGGTTATAATGTTGCTCCAAATCGATTAGCTGAATTAGAATCACAAAGACGCATTCAAAACAGTATGGTTTCTCCTAATTTTTTCGATAACCCACTAAATCCTGAAACTAGTGTGGGTTATAATTTCGGCATCAAACACAATCGAGAAAAAATAAAAACTTCTATAAATATTTTCTACAACGAAGTAAAAAACTTAATAGATACGAGAGCCATTGCACAATTAACCAACGGACAAAATATTTTTAGTTATACAAATATCGGTTCCGTTTCTACACAAGGTTTAGAGCTTAATTCATTAGTCAAAATAACTAAAAACATAGAAATTTCAGGTGGATATCAATATCTAATTGCAAAAGATAATGATGTAATTCAGGATATTAAAGACAAAAAAGTGTTTGCTCGTGAACCAATTACATCACAATCGTTTGAACTAAAACAATCGGATTATTTCGGATTATTCAATCGTTCTAAACATACTGCAAACTTCAAATATTTTTTAAAAATTCCAAATTGGAAACTCTATCACAATATCCGAGCAACTTACAGAAGCAAGTACGGATTATTCGACACTAACAATAATGCAATTCTAGACAATTATGATGCTTTTGCAAAAGAGTATGTGATTTTCGACACCTCAATAACCAAAAAAATAAAGAAAAAATTTGAAGTACAAATCGGCATCGATAATATTTTGAATTTTACCGATACACAAAATGCGAGTAACTACGCAGGAAGAGTAACGTATTGTAAAGTGCAATACCATTTTTAATTATTTTAAACCTAATTTAAACATTATGAAGAATTTCAAAACAATTTTAGTATTAGCAATTTCAGTTGCTTTTTTTTCTTGCTCAAAAGACGATGAGCCAACACCAACTGCTACACCAACAACACTAACCGTAAAAACCTTTTCTAATTTGCATGCGCCAGTTACTGGTGGTGGTGGGCAACCCGTAAGTGGAGAATTTGTAAAATTCAATTTTGCAACAGGACAAATTGTAACCGCAGGAGACAATTGGGACATTGCTTTTCGCTCTACTACAATTCTAGTAAATGGCGGAGTTGCAGGAACAGATCAACCAGCAAGAACAGGTATTGCAGCTGCATCTGTTGTTACTGGAACTTTTGCAAACATTATAACAGCTCCAACAGATAATTTATTTGCACAAGATACAGAAACAAGTTACGCAATACCAACTGGTTCTGGAAATGGTTGGTATAATTATAATGGTGCTACTAATGTAGTCTCTCCAATTGCAGGAAAAGTAATTGTAGTAAAAACCCACGATGGAAAATATGCAAAAATGGAGATTTTAAATTATTATCAAAACGCACCTGCAAACCCAACAGGAACAGAACCATCAAGATATTATAAATTTAATTTTGTTTACCAACCTAATGGAAGTAAAAACTTTTAAAATTATTCTATAAAAAACATAGAATAAAAAAATTGAAGTTTCTAATTAAACTTTGAATTTTGTTTGTGTTTGATTAAAGACTGCCCTTTTTGAGCAGTCTTTATTTTTAAATTCATAACTTTACCAAATATTAAAATCAATTTTTGAGAAGTAGTTTTTACTTTTCAATGTGGAATCGAGTTAAATTCTCGAACTGTCGTGCAACTGTGATTTTCTTTTAGAAATAAGTCAGATACATATAATTGATTTTTGTTTACGCATCACGAAAGTGCATAAGCTAGAATTTTCTTCATTTCACTATAATGAAGAAACGCTCTGTTTTATTCGCTTTTATAACTTTAAAACGAATAAAAAATGTTTGACAAATACGACCAAGCTTGGGCTAAATATCAAAAAAAATTAAGACTTAAACCTTTACCGTTGCTTTCTTGGAATATTTTTAGCCATCAGATTGCACCAATTACAGCTTTTAATTCCCTTCAAAAAAACTGGGTAAATAAGGAAGATTATTACAATCAGATTGCCAATAAATCTGTGATTGTAACAGATAGTAAGCTTACCATTATTTTTGCTACTAAAGAAATTTCTGAATTAACGGGCTATCGTTCTTCTGAAATTATTGGACAAACTCCAAAAATGTTTCAAGGTGCTTTAACGGATGATAGAACTAGAGAAAAAATCAAAATGGCAATTAGCAAAAATCATCCTTTTAAAGAAATCGTCATTAATTACAAAAAAGATGGCACTTGCTATAAATGCGAAATCGAAGCCTATCCAAAATTTGATACCAATAACAATATAGTAAATTACATTGCATTCGAAAGAATTGCCTCATAAATCAAACCGATGAAAACACAAGAAGAAAAAATCAAAGATTCTACAACAAGAGTTTTTAAAGCTGTATTTCCTAACACAACCAATCATTACGATACTTTATTTGGTGGAACTGCCATGCAATTTATGGATGAAGTTGCTTTCATCACAGCAACCAGATATAGTCGCCAAAAAATGGTAACCGTAAGTAGTGATAAAATAGATTTTAAAAGACCAATTCCACACGGAACTATTATAGAATTGATTGGAAAAGTAACCTATTTAGGGACAACCAGTTTAAAAGTGAGAGTCGATATTTTTATTGAAGAAATGTATTCTACTTCAAGAGAAAAAGCCATTACTGGTGAATTTACTTTTGTAGCGATAGACGAAAACAAAAAAGCTGTTAAAGTGGAATAATCTTTTTTCAAATTCCATCTAAAAGAAGTACTTTTGAAACTATGAACTACTATCATTACATATTTACCGGAAACGGATTATCAGCTTTATTAACCCTTTTTGAAATGATTCAATCAGGACAATTTTCTGATAAAAAAATACTTTTGATAGATTCAGATTTGAAAAACAAAAATGATAGAACTTGGTGTTTTTGGAATTCCGAAAATTTATTTGACGAAATTATTTCTAAAAAATGGCAAAAAGCTTGGTTTAAAAATGAAAGTTTCATTAATCAATTAGATTTAAATCCGTACGACTATAAAATGATTCGAAGTGCGGATTTTTATAAGTTAATTTTCGATAAAATTGCAAAACAACCCAACATTGAAATCTTTCAAGATGAAGTGACTGATTTTTCAGAATTAGGAAAGCATTGTGTTGTGAAAACGAAAACCAAATCGTTTACGTGTAATCAAGTTTTCAATAGCATTTACAACCCAAAATTAGTAAAATCGCAAACTAAATTTCCTTTGGTGCAACAACATTTTATTGGTTGGTTTATCAAAAGCAAGGAAACTGTTTTCACAGAAGATTGCCCAACTTTTATGGATTTTTCTGTCGAGCAGAAAGGAAATACGCGATTTATGTATGTGTTACCAACTTCTTCAACCGAAGCTTTATTAGAATATACTTTATTTTCTAAAGATTTGTTACCGAAAGAAGAATACGAAAGCGAAATTGAAAACTACATTCATAAATTAGGCATTACCGAATATGAAATTGTAGAAAAAGAACAAGGTAACATTCCAATGACGTGTTTTCCTTTTTGGAAAAACAACAGTAAAAACATCATAAACATTGGTTCAGCTGGTGGTTGGAGTAAAGCCAGTACGGGTTATACGTTTAAAAATTCGGTAAAAAAATCAAAAGAATTAGTTCGGTTTTTAAAAACAGGAAAAGACTTTACCAAATTTCATAAAATCAACAAGTTTTGGTTTTACGATTTACTACTTATTGATATTTTGTATCAAACCAATCAACACGGAAGCGCTATTTTCTCAAGTATGTTCAAAACAGGAAAAGCTGCCTTAATTTTTAAATTCTTAGACGAAGAAACTTCTTTTTGGGAAGATTTAAAAGTCATTTGGATGTGTCCGAAAGGGTTGTTTATTAAAGCATTGTGGAAGAGAGTTTTTTAGTTAAATAAAAAAAGCCAGCTAAAGCTGGCTTTTTTATTATGAGAAACAAATAATCATTCCTATTGAAAATATTAGAATATATATAAGGATTAACAACACCTCTAATCTTTTATCTTCTTTTAACTTCATTATTGTTTGATTAATTTGAAGGTATTTAAATTACCTTTTTGATTAGTAACTGTTAGTAAATAGATACCATTTGTATAATTAGATAAATCTATGTTAGAAGATCCAACAGATACTTTATTAGAATATACTTTCTTACCAATCATATCAAATACCTCAACAGTACTATCTTCTTGAGTTTCGATAGCAAAAATGCCGTTTGATGGGTTTGGATATATTTTAATGTTGTTAGCCACTTCAAAACTTTCGTTGCTCAAAACCGCGCAATTTGTCCCAGTAACAATAGGAGAACCAGCCAAAAAGTTTGATGTTGTCCCAGTTTTTGTAAAATTAACTAAAGTTCCATTATTGGCATTACCAGATGCATCTGTAAGTGTAGTAATAGTTGTATTATTTGCAGCATCTGTACCTTGATTGAATTTATAATAAGCTACTAAACTATTTTGAGTTGAAGGGCTTGGTAATTCGCAATTCATATTATTTTGAATTTCCGCTAAAGGTAATGCTCTATTCCAAATACGAACTTCTTCAATATCTCCATTAAACACTGCTCCAGACCCGTATGCGCCAATTTGCATATTACCTCCAACAGTTGCTGATACGCTATTGTTTTCACTTACTAATATTTCATTAATATACAATTTCATAGTAGTGGTTGGCGCGTCATATGTAACTGTTACCATATTCCATGTATTTAATAAAGACGATGCATCTGCCAAAACATGTTGAAAATTACCATTATTACCTGCTCTAATATTACCACTCCAAATCCAAAATACCTCATTAGAATTTGATATAATGTTTTGACCAGCACCAGAGGATATGTATGTAGGTCTAATCATAGCTTGTTTGGTATAAGAAGATCCTCCAGAAATTAAGTTTGATAAATTAACATAATCATTAACACCATCAAAATTTAAATGAGTGGCTGGAATTGAAGCATTCACCGTAACTACAATTTCTGTTCTTGCGCTTTCACAACCATTTGCATTTGTACTTGAAACCCAATACGATGTTGAACCAACTGTTGCTGTACTTGGTGTTGGTGCAGTTGTACCTGTTCCACCAGTAGCAGTTGTGTACCAAACTAAACTTGTACCGTTTGCACCAACTGTTGCAGTTAAGGCTGTTGCAGTTGCTCCTTGAGCATAAGTTACTGGTGTTGTAACTGTCGCTACAGAAGGAATTATAGAACCTGTTGTAACTGGTGAACCAGCCAAAAAGTTTGATGTTGTCCCAGTTTTTGTAAAATTAACTAAAGTTCCATTATTGGCGTTTGCAGTAGCATCTGTTAAACTAGTAATAGCTGTATTATCTGCAGCATCTAAACCTTGGTTGAATTTGTAATTGGCTACTAAACCTGTTTCATTACCTTGTAATTCACAATTTTTGGAACCGTTTATTTGTTCTGCTGTTCTAGCTACGTTCCAAATACGCACATCTTCCATATTACCATTGAAATGGCGAGGACCAAATGTTGGGTTATTCCCAATTAAAACTTGGTCTACTGTATTATTAATGTTTCCAGAAGTTGCAACTACATTTTCTAAAACACCATCAATGTAGATTTTAATAGAATTTCCTCCTAACGTTCCAACTACGTGATGCCAATTACCATCAGTAACAGAAGAAGTTGAGTTAACTTGTGAAGAAGTAGTACCACTGCATGTGAAATTAACAGTTCCTGTGCTATTTAAATGTAATCTCCAACTATTATCGCCTTTTATAACTAACGCATCCCATTCATCAGGTGCAACGCTTGATTTTACCCAAACCTCTACTGTCATTTGATTGGTAAAATCAAAATTTGATTCATTTGGCAGTGTAATAAAATCATCAACTCCATCAAAATTTAAATGGGTTGCAGGTGCAAAAACATCAACTCTTTGTGTTGTAGATGTTAAAGTACCTGTAAAACCACACGATGTTGCCGTAGGATTTGATAAAACAGCATAATAATAAAATGTTCCTGCTTGGGATGTGCTTGGCAAATAAGTCTTAATATCTACAATATTATATTCATTTGGTGTCGATTGAGTTGCTGAGCTGACCAATACTCCACCAACTGTAGAGTTTACAGTGTTTCTATACCATGTTAAAGTGTAACTTGTAGCAACAGATGGTTGGCTATTACCAAAAGCACAAACATTAATTGAAAGACTTAACGGGTTTGCTGTTTGATTTATTTGATATGATTGTCCACCTGTTAAAGGATCAACACTTGATACTTGAAATACATAAGTTGCAAAACTGTGATTGAATACTAATAAAAATAATACAATCAGATAATACTTTTGTTTCATAATTTTTGAATTTGTGATTTGACGCAAAAGTATTTTTTACTTCTAAGAAGAAAAAAAAAATGTTAAGAACTGCAGAACTTTGTATAAGAACGTAGATTATAGCTTAAAATCGAGGTTTCTTGAAAGTGGTATTTCAAAATCCTCGATATAAAGAAAGGCGCTAGTTTTTTTAGTTATTTTGACTTGATTTATAATATACGAACGATGGACTTTTATAAATTTATCGGATTGCACTTCTTTTAAAAAAAAGTCTAATGATTTTCGGATGGTGAATTTTTTATTCTCTAATTGAATGTCAATATAATTTGCATCGCTTTTTATAAATAAGATATCGTCTACATTTATTTTTACTTCATCATAACCGTCTTTGACAACAATATAGGTAGGTTTAATGTTAATAGAAAACAGTGTAATGGCAGCAACTAAATCAATCTTTTTTACTGGTTTTGTTAAATAGGAAATAGGATTGGTTGAAAGTGCTAATTGCAGTGTTTCCAATTCGGTTTGACCTGTTATGAAAATAATTTTAGCTTCAGTCACATATTTTTTTGCCCATTCAATTCCTGAATTTTTTCCTTCTACATTAATGTCTAATAAAATTATATCTGGAACAAAAGTTTCTAGAAGTTCAATGGCTTGATTAATTTTATAGGCAATTTCTATTTGATGCCAATTATTATCATTTAAAATGTTTTTAATATGATTTGCTGTTAAAACCTGATCTTCAACAATTAGTATTTTTGGCATTTTATAATGGTTTTTTAAAATTGAGTTGAAATCCGTTTTCGGTATTAATTGTGTGTTGTACTTCTAACTGCATACATAATTGTTCTACAAGTACTGGTTTTAAAACTTTTTGTTTACTGTTTTTACCGTTATCTTTATAGTTGAAATCTAATTGATTAGTAATAATATCAACAGATAACTCAATTCTCTTTTCTTGTTTAACTTCAAATGCATGTTTCATAGAATTAATTATTAGCTCTGTGATTAATAAACCTAAAAACAAAGCAGTATCAGAATCTACATCCACAATATCAACTACCATATTTAAGTGAATATTTTCTTCTAAAATTAATTCATCAAAATTATTTTTAATATCTAATAAATATTCTTGCAGGTTTATAGTGTTTATGTTACTCGTAGTATATAAACATCTATGTAATGTTGCAATAGCTTCTACTTTTGTGAGCAAACGTTTAAATTCAGATTTTTCATTTTCATTTTCATTTTTCCTTATTCTGTTTTCAATTAAAACAGCAATAAGTTGCAAGTTATTATTTACTCTATGATTTGTCTCGCTTACTAAGAATTCATTTTGCTTAGATAATATTTTAAGTTGTTTGTTACTTTTATTAGATTTGGTATAAAAATAACCTATTAGTAACGTTATTAAAACGGCAATCAAAAATAATCCTATGAGAAGATATAATTTAGCTTTGTTAGAACTTAATTCTTTATCTTTATTTATGATTTCTAACTGATTAATTTTTATTTCATTTTCTTTATCTTTAAGCTTATATTTTGTTTCTAAGTTTAGAACTAATTCTTCTTTTTTTAACTCATTATACTTAGTTGTAAGTTCTGACCTATATTTTAAATATTCATAGGCTTTTTCTATATTGTTCAATCTAAAATACAGGTTTTGAATGTTTTCATTAAAAATAATTTCATTATAATAAAACTTGTGTTTTTTAGAAAAATTAGCAGCATATAAAGCTACATTTAATGCTTTTTCTAATTGATTGCTTCTTGCTAAAGCCATTATGTAACTTATATAAGCATCAGCTTCTTGCTGGAGCAAGTTATTGCTTTTTGCAAATTGAATTATTTCTTCTATATATTTTATGGAAGTTTCGTAGTCTTTTTCACGTTCATAAACACCAGCAATTTCTAATAAGGAATAAAAAACATTATCCTTATCGTTAAGTTCTTTTGCAAGTTTTAAGGACTTTTTTGCATATAAAAGTGTAGAATCTTGAATATGAAAGTATTCCGTAAAAAGGGCTGCTTTTCTATTGTAATATTTAGCTAAATAAAGGTCTTTAATTTTATTTTTCTTTAAAACAACTGTCGCTTTTTCTAATTGCGCAACAGATTCGATATACATTGCTCTTTTTCTATAAAACTCTGCCATTTTAACGTGATACAAAAACTCTAATTGAATATTATTCGTGTTTTTGATTATTTTATAAGCCTCTGTATAATATTTGTTGGAAGTATTATAATCTAATTGTAGTTTATAAGTTTCTGCTAAACCAACAAACAATTTAATTTTAAGTTCATTGTTTGTGGCTTTTTTTAAATTATTCTCGAAATATATTTTTGCTAATTCGAGTTTGTTTTCATTAATTAATTTTTCACCAATAGCATAAATAGCATCGTGTTGGGCAAACGACCATTGAAATATAATAAGAAAAAAAAGTATATATGATTTCATTTAAGTTTTCAATTTCTTTTTCCTAGCTACAGGAAATAATACACTATATAAATTTATTAACATCAAATATAGTAAAAAGGCTTCAACTTCTCGAAGCCATAAAATTTTTAAAGGTTGAATTTTTTAATATTTAAAAGACAAGTGTCTGCCTTGTTTTTTCACCAAAGTAGCGATAAAATTCAGTTTTTACGCTATAAGTATAGAATAGGCTGTCAGTTATATTTCATTTTGACTTATTGGTTTTTACTTTACGAATTGCCTTTTGAATATTTGTAGGAGCTTCTTCTATTTGATTATTTTTATATAAAATGCAGCTCGATTGTACTCTTTTTCTTGAGTAAAAATCGAAAACGAAAGCATTAAAAAAAACAAACAAAATTATTTTATAGAATTATTTTTATCAAAAAATAAGCCAATAAAAGTATGAGAAATATAATTATTAATTAAAAAAAGGTGTAAAAGGCAAAACTTTGTATGTAAAAATAAAAACGCAGTTTTATTCTTCTTCCAAATACTTCTTATTCACTAATTTTATATTCGTGTAAAAATTATTTGCATCTGTAAAAGTAGCGCCTTTTTCATCAAATCTTTTAAAAGTAAAATCGCGTAATTTTTCTTCTATACTTAAAGATTTCAAAACCATTTTATTTTTTACAATTTCAAAACTCATGGCTACTTTTTCTCTTTGGTAAATCCAATTTGAGGTGAATTTGTGGTTTTTACCAATACTTTCTTCACTCGTATAAAAAAACGGATAAGGCTCTTGTGTTTCGTAATTCAATTGCAATAAATTGTAGTTTTTATCTACAACAAAACTGCCTTTATAAAAACCTTTTGATTCGAAAGTCACCAATAACTCCTCATTATCTAACCATTCTCTTGTAAATACATATCCATTTGGATGACTAAAAAAATCAAGATCTGCGGTAGTTAAATTTTTACGAATAGGAAAGCCAGAAAGCCAACCAATTGGCGATTCTTCAGCTGAATAATTTTTAAAAATATCTTTAAAATCAGAAAACCAATTGTCTTTATTTTCAATCACGTTCTTTTTTGAAAACGTATTATTGAAATTCGTGATTTTTATAATTTGCGCTTCACTTCTATTGATAATCGTATCAGAATTTCTCAAATTTACTTGACGCAAATGGAAAACAAAACTGGTGGTATCTGTTTTTTTAAGCAATTGCTTGTTCAATCTTTTTAAGATGGTCGCCATTTTAGGTTTGCTTTTTACACTAACCGTTTCAATTTCGGCATCCTTAAGTTCTTGGGCAAAACTGAATGTGGTAACACTTAAAAAAAGTAAAATATAATATCGCATGACTTAAATAATTGATGCAAATATAAAACACTATTTTCATGATTTGATGAAATTTATATAACGATAACAAATCTTTATGATAAGTTTATATGTGTAAAGCTAAAAACTTTGTAAATTTGTACATTATAAACGCTATTTAAATACAAAAATATGTATCCAGAAGAAATGGTAAAACCCATGCGTGCAGAATTATCTGATGCTGGTTTTCAAGATTTATATTCAGCTGAAACAGTTGAACAAGCAATAAGTAAAACAGGAACAACTTTAGTAGTTGTAAATTCAGTTTGTGGTTGTGCCGCAAGAAATGCACGTCCAGGAGCAAAAATGAGTTTAGAAAACGTAAAAAAACCGAGCAATTTAGTAACGGTTTTTGCTGGCGTTGATAAAGAAGCTGTTGACAAAGCAAGAGAACATATGTTCCCTTTTCCTCCATCTTCACCATGTATGGCTTTATTTAAAGATGGTGAATTGGTTCACATGTTAGAACGCCATCATATTGAAGGTCGTCCAGCAGAACTTATTGCAGAAAACTTAAAAGACGCTTATAACGAATTTTGCTAACTACTATGCTAGCATATTATAAAAACCGCCTCTTTGGTGGTTTTTTTATTTATATCTAGTATCTTTGCTAACGTAAAAAATACAACAAAAAAGTATGCAAAAAATTATTTCGTATCCCTTATCGATACTTTATGCGATAGTTTTTTTAATTTGGTTGATCATTTTTCATCCGATTCAGTTGGTTTGTTACCATGTATTTGGCTACAACGCGCACAGAATATCAGTTGCGATTTTAAATTTTTTCCTTTTAAGAACGTCTCATATTTTAGGCACAACCTATAACATTATTGGAAGAGAAAAATTAATAGAAAACAAACCTTTAATTTTGGTTTGCAACCATCAAAGTATGCACGATATTATTCCAATAATATGGTTTTTACGAAAAGTGCATCCTAAATTTATTAGTAAAAAAGAATTAGGAAAAGGCATTCCAAGTGTATCGTTAAATTTAAGAATTGGAGGTTCGGCTTTAATTGACAGAAAAGACGGAAAACAAGCTTTAGCAGAAATCAAAAAGACAGGAGAATACATAAATAAGAACAACTATTCAGTTGTAATTTTTCCTGAAGGCACTAGAAGCAAAACAGGCAAACCTAAAGAATTTGCAACCAACGGTTTAAAAATGTTGTACAAATTTGCGCCTGATTCATATTTTGTACCGATAAGCATCAATAATTCGTGGAAAATGAATAAATTTGGAGCTTTCCCATTAGGATTAGGTACGAATATTACATTAGAAATTCATGAACCCTTAAAAGTTTCTGAGTATTCGTTTGATGAAATTTTCGAAAAAACAGAACAAGTAATAAAAAAACATATAAAACAATAAACCCCATGTCATTACATAACATCAGACTTGAAGTCATGCAATTATTGGAAAGAAAAATTGATTCTTTCATGGAAGAATTTTTAATTCCAGTAGAAAAAATTTGGCAACCTACAGATTTGTTACCAGATTCTAACAACGAAAATTTCTTAGAAGAAGTTAAGGAATTAAGAGAAATCTCTAAAGATTTACCTTACGATTTTTGGGTAACTTTAGTTGGAGACACCATCACAGAAGAAGCACTTCCAACCTACGAATCATGGTTAATGGATGTGGAAGGTGTTGACAATGTAGAAAGAAATGGTTGGAGCCGTTGGGTACGTCATTGGACTGGTGAAGAAAACCGTCATGGTGATGTACTAAACAAATATTTATATCTTTCAGGAAGAGTAAATATGCGTGAAATTGAACAAACTACACAACATTTAATCAATGATGGTTTTGATATCGGAACAGGAAGAGATCCATATAAAAATTTCGTGTACACTAGTTTTCAAGAATTAGCAACTTTCGTTTCACACAATAGAGTGGCGTTAATTGCTAAGAAATACGGTGAGAAAAAATTATTCAAAATGTGTAATTTGATTGCTGGAGATGAAATGCGTCATCACTTAGCCTACAGCGAATTTGTAAATCAGATTTTTAAAGTAGATCCAAGTGAAATGATGTTGGCTTTCCAATACATGATGAAGCAAAAAATCACCATGCCAGCGCTTTTCTTACGTGAATCTGGCGATAAAATTGGAAGTGCTTTTGAAGCGTTTTCAGATTCTGCACAAAGAATTGGAGTTTATACTGCTTCTGATTATGTAGATATCTTACAAAAATTAAACGAAAAATGGGACATCGGAAACATCAATGGTTTAACAGCTGAAGCTGAAAAAGCAAGAGATTATCTAATGAAATTACCAGAAAGAATGAGAAAAATTTCTGAAAGATTAATCATTCCAGAAGAAGGACATATTTTTAAATGGGTAGAACCAGCTTTAATTAGATAAATTAAAAAAATCAATAACATAAATTCCAAATTCTAAAACGTAACTTTTGAATTTGGAATTTTTATTTTAACACCTATGTCAGTAATAGAAAACACGATCAACTTCGTAAAAAAACAATTAGAAAATGCAGAAAGCGGGCACAACTGGTTTCATATGGAACGTGTGTATAATAACGCTTTGTTGATTGCGAAAGAGGAAACTTGTAATTTAGAAGTGGTTCAATTAGCGGCTTTATTGCACGACATTGCCGATAGTAAATTTCATGATGGTGATGAAACGGTTGGTCCGAAAGTGGCTAAAGAATTTTTAACTTCTGAAAATGTTTCGGAAGAAACTATCAATCATGTGGTGAAAATTATTGAAAACATTTCGTTTAAAGGCGGCAACTTCGAAAAAAAATTTACTTCTAAAGAATTAGAAATTGTGCAAGATGCAGACAGATTAGACGCAATTGGAGCAGTAGGAATAGCTCGTACCTTTAATTATGGCGGGTTTAAAAACCGAGAAATTTATAATCCGGAAATCGAACCTAATTTAAAGATGTCGAAAGAAGAATATAAAAACTCTACAGCACCAACAATCAATCATTTTTATGAAAAGCTGTTACTTTTAAAAGACAAAATGAATACGGAATCTGGTAAGAAAATCGCACAACAACGCCATACTTTTATGGAAACGTTTTTAGAACAGTTTTATAACGAGTGGAACGGAAAGTTTTAGTTGGGAGTTTTTAGTAATTAGTTTGGAGATAAAAAAACGGCTTTCAATTTCTTGAAAGCCGTTTTCTATATAATTTAAAATGTATATTATACTACACCTTGACCTAACATAGCGTCTGCAACTTTTACGAAACCTGCAATGTTTGCACCTTTAACGTAATCTACATAACCATTTCCGTCAGAACCATATTGTACACATGCTTCGTGAATGTCTTTCATAATTACTTTTAATCTGTTGTCTACTTCTTCTGAAGTCCAGCTTAAACGTAAAGAGTTTTGAGACATTTCTAAACCTGAAGTTGCAACACCACCAGCATTAGAGGCTTTTCCTGGAGCAAATAAGATTTTTGCGTCAGTGAAAACAGTAACTGCTTCTGGAGTTGAAGGCATATTTGCTCCTTCAGCCACACAGATACATCCGTTTGCTACTAAAGTTTTAGCTTCATCTTCATTTAATTCATTTTGAGTTGCACATGGTAAAGCGATATCACATTTAACTTCCCATGGACGTTTTCCTTCTACAAATTTTGCAGATGGGTATTTTTTAACGTAATCAGAAATTCTTCCGTAGTTTACGTTTTTGATTTCCATCACGTAAGCTAATTTTTCAGCATCAATACCAGCTTCGTCATAAATATATCCAGAAGAATCTGACATAGTTACTACTTTTCCACCTAATTGAGTTGCTTTTTGAGTAGCGTATTGTGCTACGTTTCCAGAACCAGAAACCACAACAGTTTGTCCTTCGAAACTTTTTCCTTTAGTTTTTAACATGCTGTCAGCGAAATACACATCTCCGTAACCTGTAGCTTCAGGACGAATTAATGATCCACCAAAAGAAATTCCTTTACCAGTTAATACTCCAGTAAATTCGTTTCTTAATCTTTTATATTGACCAAACATGTAACCAACTTCACGACCTCCAACACCGATATCTCCAGCTGGAACGTCTGTGTTATCTCCAATATGTTTAGATAATTCAGTCATAAATGCTTGACAAAATCTCATGATTTCAATATCAGATTTTCCTTTTGGATCGAAATCAGCTCCACCTTTTCCACCACCCATTGGTAATGTAGTTAATGAATTTTTGAAAGTTTGTTCGAAAGCTAAGAATTTCAAGATACTTAAGTTTACAGAAGGATGGAAACGAATTCCTCCTTTGTATGGTCCAATTGCAGAGTTCATTTGAATTCTGTAACCTCTGTTAACTTGAGTTGTTCCTTTATCATCTATCCAAACTACTCTGAACATAATTACTCTTTCAGGCTCCACCATTCTTTCCAATAACATTTTGCCTTGGTATTTAGGGTTTTCCTCGATAAACGGAATAACTGTTTCTGCAACTTCTCTTACGGCTTGCATAAACTCTGGTTCATTTGCATTTCTTTTAGCTACTTCGCCTAAAAATGCTGTAACACTTTGACTCATAATTATGTTTTTAAAAAAATTTTTCTGAAGGCAAATATACATCTAATAAAAAAAACTTCGAAGAATATCTTAAAAAAAATAACCTTTTTTTAAGAAAATAGAAAATTAGGTAAATCAAACTACGAAATCGTAAAAAAATCATCAAATTTTGAAGAAAACAAAAAAAATATTTTAATATGAAGTTTGTTTTTTTATATTTGTCGGATAAAATTTCCCAGCGATGACTAAAAAAATAATTTATAGCCTATTATTAGCATTTGGAATCTCACAGTTTTCAAATGCACAGTTTGGTTTTTCACACGAAGTAGGTGCTTTTGTAGGACCAGTTGCTTTTCAATCAGATTTTGGAGAAAGACACGATATAACAACAAATGCTGGAAATACTGGTTTTGGAGTTGGATTAGTACATTATATGAACTTTTCATACAGAGCTGAATGTAACTGCTACACACCTGAAACCTATTTTAACGACCATTTCAAATTACGTACTGAGCTTTCTTATACAAAAACGAAGTTAGATCATTTTGGAGAATGGGCAGAAAAACAATCTTCTGGAGGAGCACAATTAAGAGCGATGAACGGGGAAGCTAAAGTTACAGATATTGGTATGCAATTAGAATATTTCCCATGGAGTATTCGTCAATTTACTGCTACTGATGGCGCTTGGGGACCATTCATTGGTCTTGGAGCACACTATAATTTTTACAAACCGAACGTTTATACAACTACTGGTAATGGCAAAGTATCTGCATTGACTATGCCTTGGTTTCCAAAATATTATGACGGAGGAGTAAACAATGATGGTGGAAGTACTTGGAGTATTGTATCAAGTGTAGGTTCAAGATATAAATTAAATGAGTTATCAGATTTATTTGTAGAATTAAGATGGCAATATTATTTTTCAAACTGGATTGATGGTGTAAGTCCTGACCAAGCAAGATTTCCGGAAAACAAAGTTAATGATTGGAATTTATGGTTAAACTTTGGATATATCTACTACTTAGATTAATCAAATAAAAATATAAACACCTAAAACTCGTCTGGATTGTTAAAATTAGACGAGTTTTTTTATTTTATGGCATGGTAATTGATTTTTATTTTATAACTTTACTTCACAAATAGAAACTATGACAAAAAATTACATTTATATCATCCTACTATTCTTATCATTTAGTTTAAGCACTTTTGCTCAAGACAGCAAAACTGCCACTTCATCTAAATCTCAAGAACCTACTATTGAAGGATTAAGCTTATTCCCAAATCCTAATAATACAGGAAAAGTATATATTACTTCTCGACTAAACCTTGACAAAAAAGTAGAGGTTTTTGATGTATTAGGTAAAAAAGTAATTGACATTACACTTTACACTAAAGAACTTAACATCTCTAATTTAAACCCTGGTGTTTACATCATCAAAATTAAAGAAGGAGAAGCTTCTGCAACTAGAAAATTGATTGTTAATTAGTTAACAATAATTTATTGTTAAATCTATAACAAAAATTAGCTGAAAAGTTTTTTTTGTTCATATCTTTGTACTCAAATTAAAAATTTAAAAAAATGAAAAAAATTTACTCTTTATTATTAATTACTCTTGTATCTCTTTCAACACAGGCACAAGTAGTTATTAGTCAAGTTTATGGTGGTGGTGGAAATGCTGGCGCTACTTACACTCACGATTTTGTTGAATTATACAACAAAGGTGCTGCATCTGTAGATATTTCTGGATGGTCAGTACAATATGCAAGTGCAACAGGTACTGCTTGGGCAGTTAACGCAATTCCTGCTACTTCTACAATTGGGGCTGGAAAATATTTTTTAGTTAAATTAGCTTCAGGAGGTGCGGTTGGAACTGCATTACCAACTCCAGATGCAGATATAACAACATCACCTTCAAATATGTCTGGAACAGCTGGTAAAGTTGCATTAGTTAACAGCACTACAGCATTAGCTGGAGCTGTTGTTACTACTGGATATGTTGATTTATTAGGATTTGGATCAACTGCAACTTCATTTGAAACAGCTTTATTCCCAGGTACAGGAGTTAATAGTACTCTTTCTTTTAATAGAGGAAATAACGGATGTACTGATACAGATAATAATTCAACTGATTTTGCTGTAGCAAGTGCAAACCCAAGAAACTCTTCTGTTGCTACTTATAGCTGTACTGCGCCAAGTTTATCAGTAAGTTCTCCATCAAACGGTTTAACATTTAGCCCAGAAACAACTTCAATGTCATTAACATTAGCTGTAAACAACTTTAATGTAGCTAACGGAACTGGAAATGGACACATTCATTACAGAATTAATGCTGGTCCAGTAGTGGAGAAATATGACACAACACCAATTTCATTAACAAGTTTAACTCCAGGTCTTTATACTGTTTATTTAGAATTAGTAAATAATACTCATGTTGCTGTAGTTCCTGCTGTAAATACAACTTTTACATTCACTATTGCTTCTTACAATGTTGTTGCTAATTTAGCTGCCGTTAGAGCTGATGTTGTTGCTAATGGAGCAAACAAATATTACCAAGTTTCAAGTAATCCAGTTATTACTTATGCTAGAACAACAAGAAATCAAAAATACATTCAAGACGCTACTGGCGGTGTTTTAATTGACGATTTAGCTGGTACTATAACTACTACAATGGTAGCTGGTGATGCATTAGGTGGATTAAAAGGTCAAGCAACTTTATTTAGTTCTTTATTACAATTTATTCCTTCAACAAACGCAACAGTTGCCTCTTCAGGAAATGTTGTAACTCCACAAGTTGTTACAATTGCTGATTTAAATGCTGCTGCTGCTGCTGCAACTTACGAAAGTGAATTAGTACAAATTAACAATGTAACTTTTGATACTACTGTTGCTAATTTCCCAACAACTGCTACAAATGTAACTATTACAACTGGAGCTGATACAATGGTATTTAGAACATTATTTACTGAAGCAAACTATATGAATAATGCAAAACCAGCAACAGCCACTAACATATATGCTTTAGTAGGAAGAAATGGTGCTGCTGCACAAGTTACTTCAAGAAATACTGCTGATTTAAACGTTGTTTTATCTTCATCTTCTTTCTCTCAAATTAACGGATTAAAAATGTATCCAAACCCAACAAAAAACAATTTATTTATTGAAACAGCTTTAAATAGCGACATCAATGTATCAATTGTAAACATGTTAGGTAAAGAGGTTGTAAACACTAAAGTAGTTAACAACACGGTTAATGTTTCTAACTTAACTTCTGGTATTTACATTGTAAAAATTACGGAAGAAGGAAAAACTTCAACTAAGAAATTAATTATCGAATAATTATTTTTAAAATATATTTTAAAAAGGCATCAACGAAAGTTGGTGCTTTTTTTATGCTCAAAAAACAGAAAAGCAACGTACAACTAATAATCTTTTTCTACTTTTGCACTATGATTTCAAATGAAGATATTTTCTCTATTGCCTCTAAAAAAGAATTTGAAAAAATTACTTTAAAAGTCTTTCGTTTCCAATACGAAAACAATAAAGTATATCAATCTTTTTGTACTCATTTAGGAAAAAGTCCAAGTAATGTAAAACAAATTGGAGACATTCCTTTTTTACCGATTCAATTTTTTAAATCCGATAAAATAGTAAGTACTATAGACGAACCCAAAGTGATTTTTACAAGCAGCGGTACAACTGGAATGATCACTAGCAAACATTTTGTAACCGATGTTTCTCTTTACGAAAACAGCTACAACAAAGCTTTTGCACAGTTTTACGGAAACATTGAAGATTATTGTGTCTTAGCCTTGCTTCCATCCTATTTAGAACGAGATGGATCGTCTTTGATTTATATGGTAGAAGATTTAATTAAAAGCAGCAATCATCCAGACAGCGGCTTTTATTTGAATAATCTGGAAGAACTTTCTAATAAGATTATCGAATTAGAAAATGAAGGTCAGAACATCGTTTTAATTGGAGTTACTTATGCTCTTTTGGATTTAATTGAATACAAAAAATTCCAATTGAAAAACACCATCATAATGGAAACTGGCGGCATGAAAGGAAAAAGAAAAGAAATCATCAGAGAAGAATTACACCAAACACTTTGCGATGGATTTGGAGTTTCTGCCATTCATTCCGAATACGGTATGACCGAATTATTATCGCAAGCCTATTCTTTAGGAAACGGAATTTTCGAATGTCCAATATGGATGGATGTTTTAATTCGTGATACGGAAGATGCTTTAAGTTATATGGATAACGGAAAAACCGGTGGTATCAACGTAATTGATTTAGCAAATATAAATTCTTGTTCTTTTATAGCCACACAAGATTTAGGGAAAAAATACGAAAATAAAACATTTGAAGTATTAGGTCGATTTGACAACTCTGACATTAGAGGTTGTAATCTGATGGTTTACTAATTCCAACTTCAAAACCCAATTAAAAATAAAAAAATGATTTTTACAGATACGCACACGCATTTATATTCCGAAGAATTTTCAGAAGATAGAGACTTCATGATACAACGCGCTTTTGAAGCAGGTGTTTCGCGACTTTTCGTACCTTCAATTGACAGCAGTTATACGCAAAAAATGTACGATTTGGAAGCACAATATCCTGAAAACGTATTTTTAATGATGGGTTTACATCCTTGTTATGTAAAGGAAAATTATTTAGAGGAATTAGCTCACGTAGAATTCGAATTATCGAAAAGAAAATTTGCTGCAATAGGCGAAATTGGTATCGATTTATTTTGGGACAAATCGTTTTTAAAACAACAACAAGAAGTTTTTACGAGACAAATTCAATTAGCCAAACATTATAAATTACCTATAAATATTCATTGCAGAGATGCATTTGATGAAGTATTAGAAATTTTAGAACAAGAAAAATCACCTGAACTTTGGGGAATTTTTCATTGTTTTACGGGCGATTTCAATCAAGCAAACCAAGCGATTTCGTGCGGAATGAAATTAGGAATTGGTGGCGTAGCAACATTTAAAAACGGGAAAATCGATCAATTTTTAAATGAAATTGACATCAAAAATATCGTTTTAGAAACCGATGCACCGTATTTAGCACCTGTTCCATTTCGTGGAAAACGCAATGAAAGTAGTTATGTGAAATTAGTTGCAGAAAAATTATCGGAAATTTATAACTTGCCTTTAGAAGAAATTGCTGCAATTACCACAAAAAATAGCAAAGATGTCTTCGGATTTTAATATTTGATAACGATTAATTCCTATTTTTTTCGTTTTTTTGTAGATATAAAATAAAGTATGTCGAAATTTGATAAAATACGTCCTTATTATGATGCTGAAGTAAACGATGCCATTCGTACTTCAATCAATCATCCTATGATGAAAGCATTAATGGATTTTGCTTATCCAAACGTGGAAGAAAGCGTTTGGAAAGAACAATTACTTCGTACGCATTCCATTAGAGATTTTCAAATTAATTTTGCGTATCACGCCATAAAAAAGATTTTGGAAAAAAGTTCTGACGGATTGACTACATCTGGTTTTGAAAAATTAGAACCAAATACATCATATTTTTTCATTTCGAATCATAGAGATATCATATTAGATACTTCTTTACTAAATGTATGTTTACATGAACATGGCTTAGTAATGACTGCATCTGCCATTGGAGATAATTTAGTAAAAAAAGATTTTTTATTAATGCTTTCTAAACTAAATAGAAATTTTTTAGTCCAAAGAAATCTTACACCTAGAGAATTATTAGAAAGTTCTAGATTACTTTCAGAATATATGTACCGATTGGTTTCAAAAGAAAATCGTTCGGTTTGGATTGCACAACGTGAAGGAAGAACAAAAGACGGAAATGACGCGACACATCCAGGTGTTTTAAAGATGATGGCGATGGCTTCGGACGAAAAAAACAGCATGGATTTCTTTAAAAAAGTGAGAATTGTGCCTGTTTCTATTTCGTACGAATACGATCCGACAGATGCTTTAAAAATGCCGCAATTAATGGCTGAAGCTAACGATGAAATTTACACCAAAGATAAAAACGAAGATTTCATCACGCTTTTAAGCGGAATTATTGGTCAGAAAAAACGCATTCACATTCATGTTGGTGATGTTTTAGATTCAGAATTAGATGCTATTTCTGCAGAAACAACTAATTCTAACAAACAAATGTTTGCATTGGCACAAGTTGTTGATGATTCTATTTTGCAATCCTACAAACTTTGGCCAACAAATTATATCGCTTACGATTTACTAAACAATTCCAATACTTATTCTGATAAATATACCGAAAAAGAAAAACAACTGTTTGAACGTAGATTAGAACTAAGAATTAATGCCGATGATTCAAAAATAAAAGAAAGCTTCTTAGCTATGTATGCGAATCCGGTGATTAACAAATTAAAATATCAAAAAATTGAAAGCCATTCTTAAGCCAAATATTTTACTAATTTACACCGGTGGAACTATTGGTATGATAAAAGATGCCGATACTGGCGCGCTAAAAGCTTTCAACTTTAAAAAATTAATAAAAGGCATTCCAGAATTAAAATTATTGGATTGTAACGTCGAAACGGTTTCCTTTCAAAAACCAATCGATTCCTCAAATATGCAGATTATAGATTGGCAAAAAATGGCAGCCATCATTGAAGAAAATTATACTAATTTTGATGGTTTTGTTGTGCTTCATGGTTCGGATACGATGTCTTATAGCGCTTCTGCTTTAAGTTTTATGTTTGAAAATTTAGACAAACCTATCGTTTTTACGGGCTCACAATTACCTATTGGTGATTTGCGTACAGACGCGAAAGAAAACTTAATTACAGCCATTCAAATCGCTTCTTTACAAGATAAAGGCAAGCCAGTAATACAAGAAGTTTCCTTATATTTCGAATATAAATTATATAGAGGAAACAGAACAACTAAAATAAGTGCGGAACATTTTAATGCGTTTACATCACCCAACTTTCCTGAATTAGTAGAATCTGGCGTACATTTGAAAGTCAATAATGCTATTTTACTGAAACAAAAAACAACCAAGAAACTAAAAGTCAATATCAATTTTGACGATAATGTTTTGATATTAAAATTATTTCCAGGAATTAACAAAACCATTTTACATTCTCTTTTACACACACCCAATTTAAAAGGTGTCATTTTAGAAACTTATGGTTCAGGAAATGCGCCAATGGAAAATTGGTTTATTAGTGAAATTGAAAACGCCATTGAACGTGGATTACATATTATTAATGTCACACAATGTAGCGGCGGAAGTGTTTTAATGGGAACATATGAAACCAGTACAAGATTAAAAGAAATAGGTTTAATATCTGGAAAAAACATCACAACTGAAGCAGCAATTACGAAATTAATGTATTTGTTGGGTCAAAACGTGGCAAGTTCAGTTTTTAAGACTATTTTTGAGACTCCTTTACGAGGAGAAATGAACGATTAAAACTAGAAAGGTGGCCGAGTGGCTGAAGGCGCACGCTTGGAAAGCGTGTATATGGTAACATATCGAGGGTTCGAATCCCTTCCTTTCTGCAAAAAACTAAGTGATGAAGATGAAAATATTGTTTTTTTTATGGATTCCGTTTGTTTGTTTCTCACAAGAAATAAAACCAACTGAAGCAAACAATTTAACGAAGATAGATTCACTTTACAGAGAAGATCAATTTTACGCTTCTTTAAGTTATAATTTAATTCAAAACAGACCTTCTGGATTTAAGCAGTTTTCCTTTTCTCCAGGAATAACAGTTGGTTTTTTGAGAGATTTTCCGATTTCAAAAAACAGACATTGGGCTATTGCTCCCGGATTAGGTTATTCGTATAATAACATCAAACAATTTATTAATTCCGACGAACTTGCAGGAAGCAATATCATTGTTCCAGCTGAAAACATTAGAACTGTAATTACAACTCACGGCATTGAAATCCCTTTAGAAGTACGATGGAGAAACTCTAATCCAACAAGTCATAGCTTTTGGAGAATATATACAGGTTTTAAAGCGACTTATGTTTTCAACTCTAAACTAAAAATTGAATCTTCAACTGGAAGCACGAAAGAATCTATTTCAGATGAAATCAATCGTTGGCAATATGGCGCTTATATTTCTGTTGGATTTAACACTTGGAATCCCTACGTATATTACGGTTTGAACCCGATTTTTAAAGATGGCTCGAAGATGAGTAATTTTAATATTGGCTTTCAGTTTTACATACTATAAAACCAAACAAATACTTGCGGTAACGCACCAATAAACATTCCTGCAATTAATTCAATTGGCGTATGTGCTTTCATGTATAATCTTGAAGACGCTACAAAACCCATACACATGATTAAATATGCAAGTGTATAAGTCGCTTCAATTTCTAAATAACTGCTTAACATTACAACAAAAACAAATAATGATGTAATGCCAATCATATGTAAACTCGCTTTAAACCTCAACATAACGGAAACAAAAACCAAAAAAGAACTGATTAATCCCGCTTGAAAAAACTTATACAATTCTGGAAAATGAGTATCCAAAATCGTGAAATTTAACAAACAATACAATAATAACACTTGAATAAAAATAGGCAATCTTCTTTCTTCAATAGTGGCTTCTGTGAATGATTTTACTTTTTTTAAAGCTTTTAGCAACATGTAAAAACTTATAGGCAAAAGAATTGTTAAAATAAATATCTGAATAAAAGACAAATACACTTCCGCTAATAAACTTATATTTTTAGTGAATAAAAAGTATAAAATCGCACCATAAATAGAGATAAATATGGGGTGAAAAATATATGAAAACGGTTGTAAAAGGTATTTTGTTTTCAATGATAAATAAAATTTAGGAAATTATCTCTAAAGCTACATTTTTTTTCTCAAACGAGCCACAGGAATATCTAATTGTTCTCTGTATTTAGCGATGGTTCTTCTGGCAATTGGAAAACCTTTTTCTTTTAACATGGCTGCTAAATCTTCGTCTGGTAAAGGCTTGCTTTTATCTTCTTCCGCAATAACTCTTTCTAAAATGTTTTTGATTTCAATCGTAGAAACATCTTCTCCTTGATCGTTTTTCATCGCTTCAGAAAAGAATTCTTTAATTAATTTCGTTCCGTAAGGCGTATCTACATATTTGCTATTCGCCACACGAGAAATCGTAGAAATATCTAAACCAATCATATCTGCAATATCTTTCAGAATCATGGGTTTTAACTTTGATTCTTCTCCATCTAAGAAATATTCTTGTTGGAAATACATAATCGCATTCATCGTAACAAATAATGTTTCTTGACGTTGTTTAATCGCATCAATAAACCATTTAGCTGAATCTAGTTTTTGTTTGATAAACTGAACCGCATCTTTTTGTGAATTCGATTTATCACTCGACACTTTATAGGTTTGCAACATTTCTTGATAATCTTTAGAAACGTGCAATTCTGGAGCATTTCTGCCGTTTAAAAGTAATTCTAATTCGCCATCTACAATTCGAATCGTAAAATCTGGAACTACATGTTCGACCATTCTACTGTTGCTATCATAACTTCCTCCTGGTTTTGGATTTAGTTTTTCAATTTCGTCAATAGCTTTTTTCAATTGCTCTTTCGTACAATCAAATTTTTGTAATAATTTATCGTAATGCTTCTTCGTAAAAGCATCAAATTGTTTTTCAATTACAGCAATCGCTAAATTTACCGATTCGGTAGGCGTTTTGTGTTTCAATTGAATTAACAAACATTCTTGTAAATCTCTTGCGCCAACTCCAGATGGTTCTAATTGTTGTACGATGTGTAAAATTCTATCTACCGTTTTTTCATCAGTATAGACTCCTTGCGTAAACGCCATATCATCCACAATATCCTGAATCGTTCTTCTGATATAACCAGAATCTTCGATACTTCCGACTAAAAATTCAGCAATTTCTCTATCATTTTCCGTAAGGATAAAAGTATTTAACTGATTAATTAAATCTTGATGAAAACTAACTTGAGCTTGCATCGGCATCGTTCTGTCTTCGTCGTCATCGCTATAATTATTGCTTTGGTATTTATAATCTGGCGTTTCGTCGTTGCTTAAATATTCATCGATGTTGATGTCGCCAGTGTCAATTTGATCGTTGTCGTAATCGTCATAACTATCCTCGTCATTTGAATTATCATTATAATCATCTAACGATTCATTATTGTCATCTAAACTTCCTTCTAAAGCTGGATTTTCAACCATTTCTTCTTGCAAACGTTGCTCAAAAGCTTGCGTAGGCAATTGAATTAACTTCATCAACTGAATTTGTTGAGGAGATAATTTTTGCGATAATTTGAAATTTAAACTGTGTTTTAGCATTGATTTTTTGTTTAAAAGTTTAAGGTTTCAAGTTTCAAGTTATTGCAACAACAACAACTTGAAACTTTAAACTTGAAACAAATTTTTAGAATTCTGCGTTATCTGGTGTTCTTGGGAAAGGAATTACGTCACGGATATTTGTCATACCAGTTACGAATAATACCAATCTTTCGAAACCTAATCCGAAACCTGAATGCACTGCTGAACCGAATCTACGAGTATCTAAATACCACCATAATTCTTCTTCATCAATACCTAAAGCTTTCATTTTTTCAACTAAAACGTCTAAACGTTCTTCTCTTTGAGAACCTCCAACAATTTCTCCAATTCCTGGGAATAAGATATCCATCGCTCTTACCGTTTCTTTTCCTGGTTCTGTTCCGTCATTTAAACGCATGTAAAACGCTTTAATTTTCGCAGGATAATCGAATAAAATTACTGGACATTTGAAATGTTTTTCCACTAAAAAACGTTCGTGTTCCGATTGTAAGTCGGCACCCCATTCGTCAATTAAATACTGGAATTTTTTATTTTTATTTGGCTTAGAATTCTTTAAAATATCGATAGCTTCCGTATACGAAACACGTTTGAAATTGTTTTCTAAAACGAAATTCAATTTTTCTAATAACGGCATTTCGCTTCGTTCCGCTTGTGGTTTGTTTTTTTCTTCTTCGATTAAACGGTTTTCTAAGAACTTTAAATCTTCAGAACATTTATCTATCGTGTATTTGATTACATTTTGAATAAAATCTTCTGCTAAATCCATGTTCGCAGCTAAATCATTGAATGCCACTTCTGGTTCAATCATCCAGAATTCCGCTAAGTGACGAGAAGTGTTTGAATTCTCCGCACGGAACGTTGGTCCGAACGTATAAACCTGACCTAAAGACATTGCGTATGTTTCCGCTTCTAATTGTCCAGAAACTGTAAGATTCGTTTGTTTTCCAAAAAAGTCTTCTTTGTAGTTTACTTTTCCTTCTTCTGTTCTTGGCGTATTGTCAAATGGTAAAGCCGAAACTTGGAACATTTCTCCAGCACCTTCTGCATCTGAACCTGTGATAATTGGCGTATTTACATACACAAATCCTTTTTCTTGAAAATATTTATGCACCGCAAAAGACAACGTAGAACGCACACGCATAATCGCACCAAACATATTTGTTCTCGTACGTAAATGGGCATTTTCTCTTAAGAAGTCTAAACTTGGTTTGTTTTTGGGTTGTATTGGGAATTTTTCTGCATCAGAATCTCCAAGAATTTCTAGTTTAGTTACTTGAATTTCTACTTTCTGACCCGCACCTTGACTTTCCACCAAAGTTCCAATAACAGAAATAGCCGCACCTGTTGTGATACGCTTTAACGTTTCTTCAGGCGTGTTTTCAAAATCAACTACACATTGAATATTATTAAGTGTTGAACCATCATTTAGCGCAATAAACTGATTGTTTCTAAACGTTCTTACCCAACCTTTTGCGTTTACTTCTTGTAACGTTTTTGTATTTTCTAATAAATCTATAATTCTTATGTGCTTCTTCATCTTTTCGTAAAATTCATTTAAAGTGCAAATATAGTGCGAATTATTGAGTTTTAGAAATGTGTTTTTGCAGTTTATTGTATTTAGGATTTTTGTATATTTGTATTACAAATATTTATAATATTATGGACTTAGCAACGAGAAAATATAATTTTATTCAGGAAGTTTTTTCTATAGAAAATGAAATTTTTGAGAAATTAGAAAAGATTTTAAAAAAAGAGAAAAATGAAAAATCTGAAATTCCATTAGACCATAAGTTAGAACTTGAAAAACGTTTAGAAGAATATAGAAAAAATCCGGAAAACGTTTTAAATTGGTCTGATTTGAAAGAAAAGTGGTAATGAAATATACCTTAAAATTAGTACCGCTAGTTTATAAAGATTTACAAAAAGCTAAAAAATGGTATGCCACTATTAATACTGAATTAGGAAACGATTTTAAAGAAAAAGTAAATCAGGAATTTGAATACATCAATCAATTTCCAAAAAATTATCAGAAAAAACATAACGAAATCAGACAAGCATTTGTAACAAGATTTCCTTATACCATTTACTACATCATTGAAGAAGAACTAAAAACCATTCTTGTAATTGGAGTTTTAGCACAAAAACAAAGTTTTGAAAAGATTAAGAAAAGAGTATAAAATAAATTTAACTTTTTAAAGCATATTTTTTTATTCCATAATTTTACGAAATGATTTTAGTTACAGGCGGAACAGGTTTAGTGGGTTTTCATTTATTATTGCAACTTTCTTTAGAAAAGGAGGCTGTTCGGGCAATATATAGATCGGAGAAAAAGCTACAACACATTAAAAATTTATTTGAAAAAGCAAACAAACTTCCTCAATTTGAAAAAATTGATTGGGTTCAAGCCGATATTTTAGATGTTCCAGCGCTTGAATTAGCTTTTACAGATGTTTCGTTGGTGTATCATTGCGCCGCTTTGGTTTCTTTTAATCCGAAAGACGAAGACAAACTCTATCAAAATAATATTGTTGGAACGGCGAATGTGGTCAATCTTTCACTTTCTACAACTGTGAAAAAACTTTGTTATGTGAGTTCGATAGCTGCTTTAGGAAACGGAACAGAGCATAATTTAATCATTAACGAAGAAACGGAGAGAAATAACGAAGCGGTTAGAAGCGATTATTCGATTTCGAAATTTGGCGCGGAAATGGAAGTTTGGCGCGGCTTTCAAGAAGGATTAGAAGTAGTAATTGTGAATCCAGGTGTGATTTTCGGAAACGGATTTCCTAAAGAAGGAAGTTCATTATTCATTCAAAACATCAAAGAGGGACAATTGTTTTACACGTTAGGAAAACTCGGAATTGTTGCCGTTGAAGATGTGGTAAAAGCCATGATGACTTTAATGAAAAGCACCATTTCTGGAGAACGATTCATTTTGGTTGCCGAAGAAGTAACTTACAAAGAACTATTTGATAGCATTGCTGAGATTCTGAAACAAGTTCAGAATGACAAAAGAATAAAAAAACCAAAATATGAAGTCAAAAAGTGGCAAGTGCAAATTGCGCGTGTTTTAGAATTTATTTTTGCCGCACTATTTTTCAGAAAAAGAATGTTGACGAAATCCACCATAAATTCTTTGTACAATTTGGAAATCCACGATACGAATAAAATCAAAAATGCTATTGCTTTTGAGTTTAGTGATATGAAAGTGTATTTGAAAGAGTTGATTGAGAAACCTTAAAATTTATTTCAATCAATTTTGTATATTTGTTATACTAAATATATTTACATTATGGATTTAGCGACAAGAAAATATAATTTCATTCAAGAGTTAATTCATATTGACGAAAAACTTTTTGAAAAATTGGAAAAACTTCTTAAATCGAACAAAAAAGATTGGCATAATGAACTTTCTTCTGACGAATTGAAAGAAATTGAAAATGGTTTAAACGATGCTAAAAACGAAGAATTTATTTCTAACGAAAAAGTAATGAATAAATTTTCGAAATGGCATTAGAAATAAAATGGACTAAGCAAGCAGAAAAAGGCTTAGACCATGTTATAAAATATTTAGAAACCGAATGGACAATTAAAGAAATTTTGCTATTAGAAACTAAATTAAAAAATGCTTTAAATCAAATTGCTACAAACCCTGAATTATTTCCAAAATCTGAATATTATAAAGATTTACATAAAGTAATTATAGATAAAAATAATTACTTAGTCTATAAGATAAACAACTCTAAAGGCCGTATTGAAATAATTAATTTTAGAGGTACGAAGCAAAAACCAAAACATTAGTAGGCATAAAAAATCCAAATTCCTTTTACATATTGGAATTTGGATTTTTTAATATTGAATGTTTTCACAAACTTATACCTTCATAATTTCAGCTTCTTTAACGGCTAAAACTTCTTCAATTTTTTTGATGTACGAATCTGTTAATTTTTGCACTGAATCTTCTGCTACCTTACAAATATCTTCAGACGTTCCGTTTTTTTCTTCTTTTTTAATGTCGCTATTAGCGTCTTTTCTTGCGTTTCTGATACCAACTTTAGCATCTTCCGCTTCCGCTTTAGCTTGTTTTACTAATTCTTTACGTCTGTCTTCTGTTAAAGCTGGAATACTAATGATAATATTATCACCATTGTTCATTGGATTTAAACCTAAATTAGCAATCATAATTGCTTTTTCAATAGGTTGTAACATCGCTTTTTCCCACGGTGTAACTGTTAACGTTCTTGCATCAGCAGCAACCACATTGGCTACTTGAGACAAAGCCGTTTGCGCACCATAATAATCTACAAAAACACTTCCTAACATTTGAGGAGACGCTTTACCTGCTCTGATGTTTAAAAATTCTTTTTCTAAATGCGCTACAGATCCATTCATAGATTCTTTAGCACTGTCGATAATAAAATTAATTTCTTCTGTCATAATACTCTTGTTTCAAGTTTCAAGTTTCAGGTTAAAACACATGTTCTAATTCCTATCTAACTCTTACTAACTTTATATTTCTAAATTCGTAAATCCTAATTCTAAATTCGTAATTAAATAATCACTGTAGTTCCAACAGTTTCGCCGTTACAAATTTTAAGTAAATTCCCTTTTTTGTTCATATCGAAAACAATAATTGGTAATTTATTTTCTTGACTTAACGTAAAAGCTGTTGTATCCATCACATTTAATCCTTTCGCTAACACATCATCAAAAGTAATGGTGTCATATTTTACGGCGTTAGCATCTTTTTCTGGATCAGCTGTGTAAACTCCGTCAACACGTGTTCCTTTTAAAATCACATCACAACCTACTTCAATTCCTCTTAAAACGGCTGCTGTATCAGTTGTGAAATAAGGATTTCCTGTTCCTGCACCAAAAATTACAATTCTTCCTTTTTCTAGGTGACGTGTTGCTCTTCTTTTAATATATGGTTCTGCAATCGCTTCAATTTTTAAGGCTGTTTGCAAACGAGTTGGCATTCCAGCATCTTCCAAAGCACCTTGTAATGCCATTCCGTTAATCACGGTTGCTAACATTCCCATATAATCACCTTGCACACGATCCATACCGTTACTCGCACCAGCTACACCTCTAAAAATATTTCCTCCACCAATTACAATGGCAATTTCTACACCTTGATCGTGAATTTGCTTAATTTCTGCAGCATATTCTGCTAAAGTTTTAGGATCAATTCCGTATTGTCTTTCGCCCATTAAGGCTTCTCCACTTAATTTAAGAAGTATTCTTTTGTAACTCATTGTGTTGGATTGTTTGATTTTTGTTTCCAGAATAAATTATTGATACTTCTGAAATTCTGATGCAAATATAGTTAAATAGCTCTTTTCTAAAAAATATGTTTTTAAGATTTATGCGACTAAATTTTCAAAACTCTTTTTGGCTTCTTCATAACCAATTTTATAAATCGAATCCATTTTTGATTTACTAGTTTCAAATGTACTGAAATTAGCTAATTCTTTGGGTTCAATAATTAAATCGCAATAATTAAATTTTTGAAAACTCGAATTAGCTGTCAATAATTCCAAGGCTCTATACGTTACTGATTTTATAGAATTTAACTGTTTAGCTTCCAAATTCTGAACCGGACTCACATAAACACCAATAATGGATTCGCATTTCCCTACTAATAAATCGGCAGGAAAATGATTTAATATACCGCCATCACTAAATAATTCGCCTTTAATCAGATATGGTGAAATCATACCTGGAACGGCAGTTGACGCTAAAATAGCATCTACAATTTTAGTTTCTGGGCTAAAGATTTTCAATTTTCCTTTCACCATATCTGTTGCTGTTATGTAGGTTGGAATTTCTAATTCACCCAAAGTAACATCGCCAAATATTTCCTGAAAATAAGGTTTAAACGAATCAGAATCTACAATTCCGGCTTTTTTGAAAGTGAAATGTTTCCAGTGAAAAAAGTAAATCGATTTAAAAAATTCTAAAATTTCTTCGGGTTTTTTACCAAAAGCATACATCGCACCAACAATGGCACCTGCACTAGAACCAGCAATACAAGTTGGTTTTATATTTTGTTCGTGAAAATATTTCAGTACGCCTGCATGCGCAATTCCTTTAGAACCACCACCCGAAAAAACGAAACCATTATTTTTTGTATTACTTTTCATTATTATAAGATTATCTATACAAAAGTAACGAATAATACAGAAGAAATATTATGTGTAACTTATATTACACAATTCCTCATTAATTATTTTTAATTTTGTAGAAACAATTCATCAATTATGATATCTATCATCCAATCTGCGTTACAAAACAGTCTTTCTTATAGTGCATACCGAACTTTAGTTTCGAAATTAATTGACGAAGGAAAATCGACAGGAAATGAACAAAGTGCCGATTTGTTACATTATTCAGAATTGAATGAAGTTCGAATGAAACGTTTAGAGAAAACCTTGAAAATGGATTCGGAAGTTTTTTCAACACTACAAAATTTGAAATCGAAACTAACTTGGCTAGTGATATCCGAAGGTTGGTGTGGTGATGCGGCTCAGATTTTACCTATTATCAAATTAATGGCTGAGGCTTCTGAAAACATAGATTTGAAAATTGTGTTACGTGATGAACACGAAGATTTAATCAACCAGTTTTTAACAAATGGCGCTAAATCTATTCCGAAATTGATTATTTTAGACGAAAACTTAAACCTAATCAATCATTGGGGACCCCGACCAGAAGCTGCGAAAAATTTAATTCTAGATTACAAAGCTAAACACGGAATTGTAGATGAACCTGCGAAAATTGCGTTACAAAAATGGTATTTGGATGATAAAGGAATTTCTACTCAGAAGGAGATTGTTGCAATGCTTCAATAAAAGCTTCCGGTTCTACTCCATTTTCCACAGAATAATCCCCAATTTTAGTTCTACGAAGTGCGGTTAAATGTCCGCCAGAATTTAAAGCTAACCCAAAATCGTAAGCTATTGAACGAATATAAGTTCCTTTGCTACATACAATTCTGAAATCTATTTCTGGTAAGGCAATTCGGGTAATTTCAAATTCGGAAACGGTTACTTTTCTCGTTTTAATTTCGACTTCAATTCCAGCACGAGCTGATTCGTACAAACGCTTTCCATCCTTTTTAATGGCTGAAAAAACAGGTGGTTTTTGATCGATTTCACCAATAAATTGTGGTAACGTTTCGTGAATTAATGCTTCTGTAATGTGTTCGGTTGGAAATCTTTCGTTGATTTCTGTTTCTAAATCGTAGGAAGGTGTTGTGGCACCAACTGTGATAGTTCCAGTATATTCTTTGGCTTGACCTTGTAATTCTTCGATTCTTTTCGTGAATTTTCCCGTACAAATTATCAACAAGCCAGAAGCTAATGGATCTAACGTTCCCGCATGACCAATTTTGAATTTTTTAGGTAGTTTTAATTCTTTGATTAGACCAAACTTTAATTTATTTACTGCTTGAAAAGACGACCATTTTAGTGGTTTATCAATCAATAAAATCTGCCCTTCTAAATAGTTTTCTGGAGTCATTATTTGTATAAATTAAAGTAAGCTAATAATAAAATTCCTGCGATAATTCTATACCAACCCCAAGGTTTAAATCCGTATTTTTTGATAATTTCTATAAAAAATTTAATCGCTAAAACCGCGACCGCAAAGGCAACTATATTTCCAACAATAAACATTTTGGTGTTTTCTTCTGATTTTAAAATTAATTCAAAACCTTTTAAACCGCTTTTGTCGTACGTTTTCAAAAACACAGAATAACAGGTAACCGCTAACATAGTTGGCACCGCTAAAAAGAACGAAAACTCGGCTGCCGCTTGACGCGTTAAACCTTGCTGCATTCCACCAATAATACTTGCAGCACTTCTACTAGTTCCTGGCATCATGGCTAAACATTGCCAAAAACCAATAGCAACGGCTTTTTTAATCGTAATATCTTCTTCTTTATGAATGGTTGGACTTTGAAAAAATCTATCGATAAATAATAAAATAATTCCACCTATAATTAATACGATTGCAATTGGAGTTGGATGTTCTAAAACGGCCTCAATTTTATCATCGAATAGTTTCCCTAAGATTAAAGCGGGTACAACGGCACAAGCTAATTTGATGAAGAATTGTAGTTTAGAGAAATCGAAAAACTTTTTCCAATACAATACGACAACCGCTAAAATGGCCCCAAATTGTATTGAAACTTGAAATAATTTCACAAATTCTTCTTTTTCAATTCCGAAATAAGAACTAGTAAAAATCATGTGACCTGTTGAGGAAACCGGCAAATATTCCGTTAAACCTTCAACAATAGCAATGATTATGGCTTGTAATAAATCCATTTTTATGGTGGTTAGTGATTAGTGAAGAGTGATTAGTAAAATACTAGTCACTAATTACTTTTTACTCTTTGCTAAAATCGAATAAATTGTAATTCCAAAACCAATTAACACGACTGTAGGCGCTAATCTGATTCTTCTGAAATTATATACTTCTTCATTGAAAACATTTGGGTTTTCGTTGGAACCACCGCTCATTAAAATGAAACCTAAGGCTATCACGACTAATCCAATGATTAATATCTTATAATTGTTTGCACCGAATAAAAATTCCTGCTTGTTTGTATCTTCTTTCATAATTTTTAAACCTTTTTACTTGGCTCTTTTTACTTTTTACTTGGCTCTTTTTACTTGGTTCTTTTTACTTGGCTCTTCTAGTACAAATCGTCCGTTCTTAAATTTAAGAAACGTGTTGTGGCAAAATACGTACTCAACCAAGTGATAATTATTCCAACTAATAAAACGCCTAGAGCGACAATTCCAAGAGAAGTGTAATCTTTTGCAATTCCTAAAGTTGGGAACAATCCATCGATATAAAACGCTAAAATAACTATACCAATAATCGCTAAAACAGCACCAATAATTCCTAATAAAATACTCGTTTTTATAAACGGTTTTCTAATAAACGATTTGGTTGCTCCAACCATTTGCATGGTTTTAATGGTAAATCGGTGTGAATAAATCGACAAACGAATAGAACCATTAATTAACAACATCGCTACAAAAGTTAAAACCGCACTGATAATTAAAATCCAAAAACTAATTTCAGTTACGTTTTCGTTGACTAATTCCACTAATTCTTTATCGTAAATAATATCAGAAATATTGCCGTTTCGTTTAAATTCATTTTCAATTTTGGTGATTTCTGCTTTGGTTACATATTCACTTTTTAAATGAATATCAAACGAGTTTTGCAATGGATTAAATCCTAAAAACTCCATAAAATCTTTACCTACAATATCTGGATTGTTTTTGGCAGCTTCGTCTTTCGTTACTAAATCATAAGATTTAATAAACTTTGAATTCTTCAGTTCCGTATCAAAAGCATTTAAAATGGTGTCGTTGGCTTCATCTTTAAAGTACACACTCATTGGAATGTTTTCTTTAAAATCATTCGAAATTTTCTCAGAATTAATCACAAATAATCCTAAAGCGCCTAATAAAAACAGCACTAAAAAAATACTAAAAACTACCGAAAAATAAGAAGAAATTAATCTTCTGCGTTGATATTGCTCAAACGATTGTGCCATAAATTTTATAATTATGCTGTAAAAATAGTAAAGAAATTTTGTTTACACAGAATATAACAACAAAGTTTTAACTTTAGTATATAAAAATGTAAATTTGCAACCGAATTTTTGTTTCAAGTTTGAGGTTTCAAGTTTTATATGACTTAATCACTTTTAACCTGAAACCTGAAACCTGAAACCTGAAACCTAGAACATGAAATACCATCACGAAAAAATCGAAGCCAAATGGCAACAATATTGGGCAGAAAAACAAACTTTTGCTGCAAGTAACACATCTGACAAACCAAAATACTTTGTATTAGATATGTTTCCTTATCCTTCGGGAGCAGGCTTACACGTTGGGCATCCGCTAGGTTATATTGCTTCAGATATTGTGGCAAGATATAAAAGACATCAAGGTTTTAATGTGTTGCATCCACAAGGGTACGATTCATTTGGTTTACCTGCTGAACAATATGCGATTCAAACGGGTCAACATCCAGCGGATACGACTCGCATGAATATTGAAGGTGGAATCGATAAATCGGGAAATACGATTCAAGGTTACAGAAATCAATTAGACCGAATTGGTTTTTCTTTCGATTGGAGCAGAGAAGTTCGTACATCGAATCCTGATTATTACAAACACACACAATGGATTTTCATTCAATTATACAATTCTTGGTACAATAAAAATTCAGATAAAGCTGAAGACATTTCAACATTAGTTGCAATTTTCGCTTCAGAAGGAAATGCGAATGTGAATGCAGTTTGTGATGATAATATCTCACCATTTTCAGCAGCAGAATGGAATGCTTTTTCTTCGGAACAACAACAAAAAATTCTTTTACAATATAGATTAACGTATTTAGCAGAAACCGAAGTGAATTGGTGTTCGGCTTTAGGTACAGTTTTAGCGAATGACGAAATTGTAAACGGAGTATCAGAACGTGGTGGACATCCCGTAGTTCGTAAGAAAATGACACAATGGAGTATGCGAATTTCTGCTTACGCGGAACGTTTATTACAAGGTTTAAACGAAATTGATTGGAGTGAATCGATCAAAGAATCACAAAGAAATTGGATTGGAAAATCGGTTGGAGCATTAGTTAAGTTTCAAGTTTCAGGTTCCAAGTTTCAAGTTGAAGTGTTTACGACAAGACCTGATACGATTTTCGGAGTGACGTTTATGACTTTAGCGCCAGAACATGAATTAGTTTCTCAAATTACAACTCCAGAACAAAAAGCTGCGGTTGAAGCGTATGTAGAAGCAACAGCAAAACGTTCAGAAAGAGAAAGAATGGCCGATGTAAAAACCATTTCAGGTGTTTTCACTGGTGCGTATTCCGAACATCCTTTTACAAAAGAACCTATTCCAGTTTGGATTGGCGATTACGTATTAGCAGGTTACGGAACAGGAGCTGTTATGGCCGTTCCTTGTGGTGATGAAAGAGATTATGCTTTCGCGAATTTCTTCAAAGGCACCAACGGAATGCCAGAAATTAAGAACATTTTCAACCAAGATATTTCAGAAGCCGCTTACGGAGAAAAAGGTGGTTTCGAATTAGTAAATTCTGATTTCTTAAACGGATTAGAGTACAAAAACGGAACAAAAAAAGCGATTGAAGCTTTAGAAGAAATCGGAGCAGGAAACGCTAAGGTAAATTACCGTTTACGTGATGCCGTTTTCTCTCGCCAAAGATATTGGGGCGAACCTTTTCCAGTGTATTATGTGAATGGTTTGCCACAAATGATTGACAAAAAACACTTGCCAATCGTATTACCAGAAGTAGAAAAGTATTTACCAACCGAAGACGGACAACCACCATTAGGTAACGCAACCGTTTGGGCTTGGGATAGTGTTCAGTGTTCAATGGTTAGTAATCAGTTGATTGACGATGTCAATATTTTTCCTTTGGAATTGAACACAATGCCAGGTTGGGCAGGTTCTTCTTGGTATTGGATGCGTTATATGGATGCACACAATACAGAAGATTTCGCTAACGAAGAAGCCTTAAAATATTGGGAAAGCGTAGATTTATACATTGGTGGAAGCGAACACGCAACCGGACATTTATTATATTCTCGTTTTTGGAATAAATTCTTAAAAGACAGAGGTTACGCACCAACCGAAGAACCTTTCAAAAAACTGATTAATCAGGGAATGATTTTGGGAATGAGTGCTTACATAGTAAGAGCTCAAATTGGATCAATTTATTTTTTTGGCGCCGCTGATAAAAAATCGATTGATTTAGAACTTCCAACAACAGTCATTGAATATGAGTTTTATAAGAAATACAATAAATTGCTAGATAAATTTGACGCATTAAATTTAAGTGAAGCAGATAAATATTTAATCGGAGATAAATTTGGAAATGAATGGGTTTTCAAATTGTTAGAAATTTTAGAAGACAATATAACAGGAGTTGATTTTTACGATAAAATAAAAAAAGCTTACTCAGAATCAGATATAAATGATTTGAAAGTAATTAAAAAAATTTTACTTGATTTATTATCAAGTTTAAAAGAAAAATATCCTGAAATTTCGGATAGTATAGGTTTTGATTCATATGGAAATTATTCGGTTTCTTTTAGTTTTAGCCCAATTAGAATTGACTTACAAAATATTGATGAAGTCACTAATGAATTATATATAGATAGATTTAAAATTGACCCTAAATATTCTTCTGAATTTTCTAAAGCAAGATTCATATCTTTTGGAGAAAATATGAAATTTTTAGCTGGAAGAGAAGTAGAAAAGATGTCAAAATCATTCTACAATGTAATAAATCCAGATGATATTTGTGAAGAATACGGAGCCGATACCTTACGTTTATACGAAATGTTTTTAGGACCATTAGAGCAATCTAAACCTTGGAACACAGCTGGAATTACAGGAGTTTCTGGTTTCTTAAAAAAATTATGGCGTTTGTATTTTGACGATAACGGTTCAGTAATTGTAAACGACGAGCCAACAGCAGAAATGTACAAATCGTTACATAAAACCATCAAAAAAGTTACGGAAGACATTGAAAATTTCTCTTTCAATACGTCGGTTTCTCAATTTATGATTTGCGTAAACGAATTGCAACAATTAAAGTGTAATCACCGTGCGATTTTAGAACCTTTAGCACTTTTGGTTTCGCCATATGCACCACATATCGCTGAAGAATTATGGTCTGCTTTAGGTCATGACGGTTCGATTTCAACAGTTGCTTTTCCAAAATTTGAAGCCAAATATTTAGTGGAATCTGAAAAAGAATATCCGGTTTCATTCAATGGAAAAATGCGTTTCACCATTAAGTTGCCGTTAGATTTAACAGCTGTTCAAATTGAAGAAATCGTAATGGCTGATGAAAGAACTCAAGCACAATTACAAGGCAGAACGCCAAATAAAGTCATTATCGTTCCGGGTAAGATTATTAATTTGGTGGGATAATAATTAGACAATAAGTCAATTGGTCATTGTGCCAATTCCTATAATCCCAATTTCAATTGTTTAATGAAATTGGGATTTTTTTATGTAACACTTTAGTATTTCCTTCTACAAATAATAAATTAACATTGACAACTTGTCATTTTTAAAATTTGGCTCATAATTTGATGTTTATTTTGTAACTTTAAATTTTTAAAATTAAAAAACTATGTTTGATTTACCTTACATGATAATAATTGGAGCGATTGCTCTATTTAGTTGGTTAGTAAGTTCGCGCTTAAAAAGTAAGTTTGAGCATTATTCAAAACTTACCTTAAGAAATGGAATGTCTGGTGCTGAAATTGCAGAAAAAATGCTAGCAGATCATGGAATTCGTGATGTGAAAGTAATTTCTACACCGGGAAGATTAACTGATCATTATAATCCTACAGATAAAACCGTAAACTTATCAGAAGCGGTTTACAACCAACGTAATGCGGCTGCGGCTGCGGTTGCTGCTCACGAATGTGGACACGCCGTTCAACATGCACAAGCCTACGAATGGTTAACGATGCGTTCTAAAATGGTGCCAATGGTTAATGTTTCGTCAAGTATGTCGCAATGGTTAATTATGGGTGGAATTATTTTAGGTTTCGCTTCAAAATCTGGAATTGGATTTTATGTGGCTGTGGCTGGTTTGGCTTTAATGGCTGTGGCAACGGCTTTCAGTTTCATTACTTTACCAGTAGAATATGACGCAAGTAACCGTGCTTTAGCTTGGTTAAAAAATAAAAATATGTTGGGTCAAGAAGAATATGCTGGCGCAGAAGACTCCTTAAAATGGGCTGCCAGAACGTATTTAGTGGCTGCTTTAGGTGCTTTAGCTTCATTACTATATTGGGCGTATCGAATTTTAGGCTCAAGAGATTAACTTCATAAAATGTTATAAAAAAGTCCGTCAATTCATTTTGACGGACTTTTTTTTACTCGTAAATCCCAAATCGTAAATCCCAAATCGTAAATTATAATTGTATTTGTCTTTCGATTTGTTGCTCCAATGATATATACGTTTCTGTTCGAGAAACACCATTGATGCTTTGAATTTTTTGGTTTAACAATTGCATCAAATGTTCGTTATCTCTGCAAATAATTTTGGTTAAAATACTCCAATTTCCAGTGGTATAATGCGATTCTAAAACTTCTGGAATTTTTTTTAATTCTTTTACTACGTCAGGATTATTTGAGGCTTTTTCTAAATAAATTCCAATAAAAGCCATCGTTTTATAACCCAACACTTTATTATCTACGACATATTTCGAACCAGAAATCACACCAGCTTGTTCTAGTTTTTTTAAACGTTGATGAATCGCAGCACCTGAAATTCCGAGTTTATTGGCAATTTGAAGAATCGGTTTTCGTGCATCTTCCATTAAATTACGAAGGATTTCTTTGTCGATTCCGTCTATTTCAATTTGTAAGTGATTTATCTTCATAGCTTGTAATTTTAAATAAAAAATCCGAAATAAGTTACTATTTCGGATTAAAGTTATGAAATTTATTTAAATCTATTACATAGAATAATTATATCCAAAATAAGGCACTTCGAATTCTTTAAATAAAACGCCGTACGCTTCTAGTTCTTTTAAAATTGGTTCGTACACTTCTTTTGAAATTGGCAATTGTACGCCAGCAGTAGTAATTTCACCATTTAATATTTTTAAAGCTGCGATAGCAACAGGTAAACCAACTGTTTTAGCCATTGCTGTATAGGTTTGATCGTCTCCTAAACAAACCATTGTAGAATCAATTTGTTTTTCTTCGCCATTGATTTCGTATCCAAATTTATGATACATTACAATCATGTCTTTATCATCAGGTTGTAACGTCCATTTGTCAGCTAATATTTTTTCTAACATTTGTGCTGGAGTTGCATTTTTTAAACCTGAAATTGCGGTTTTACTAAACAAATCTAGTTCCAACAATTTATCCCAAATAACATCATCTTGGTCGATTTTTAATTGATGTCTGAATTTAATTTCTACAGAATCTGTTGGATGATAAGGTAAAAATAAATTTACAAACTCTCTGTTACTCATGGTTTCAGAATCGTCCACGATAAATGTGTCATCTGTCATTCCTAATTGTACAAAAACGTCCCAAGCCTTTGAAAAACCAACTCTTCTAATGGTTCCACGATAACATGTTTTGGTATCATCCAAACCGTAAATTTCTCTATATTTTAAAGAATCTCTATTCGCGTAAGCCTCAAATCTTCCGAAACCATCTACTTCTAAAAATTCTGTTCTTCTAAACAATTTATTATACGGAATGTATTTGTATTTTCCTTCTTGAATGAATTTTGCTGCGCCACCTTGTCCGGCTAAAACTACATTTCTTGGATTCCAAGTGAATTTGTAATTCCATAAATTATTATCACTTTCTGGAGCTACTAATCCACCACAAAACGATTCGAAAAGGATAATTTTTCCGCCTTCGCTTTTAATTTCATCCATAATTTTCATGGCACTCATATGGTCAATTCCTGGATCCAAACCAATTTCGTTCATTAAAACGATATTGTTTTCTTTCGCCACAGCATCTAAAGCTTGCATTTCTGCACTGATATAAGAAGCCGTAACCATATGTTTTTTATACAAAACACAATCTTTAGCTACTTCAATATGCATGTGAGCTGGCAACATAGAAATGACTACATCTGCTTGTTGAATTTCTTGTTTTCTTTGGTCGGCATTAAAAACATCAAAAGAAATGGCTCTTGAATTTTCATGATTACCCGTTTTCTTTTTGGCTAAATCTTCAGACAAATCACCAATGGTAACAAATAAATTCTCAGCTTCCGACTTGTCTAATAAATATTTTATAAGTGATGAAGCAGATCTTCCTGCTCCTATTATTAAAATCTTTCTCATTGTTTCTTTGAAATATCACACGAAGGTAATAAAATGTTGTATTTCTAAAAAATAAAACCTTGTATTTATAAAAAAAGTTGTTTTGAAGTTTATTACATTTGTGCTAAATTTAAATGAATCCATGGAAAAGAAGATTTTATTAGCCGCATGTATATTAGGGTTTTTAGCCATTATTTTTGGGGCTTTTGGCGCACATGCTTTAAAGAAAACATTAACACCTGAACAATTAATTTCTTTTGAAACAGGTGTGAAATACCAAATGTATCACGCTTTATTCCTGTTGTTTATTGGAATGACGCAAATAATATCGCTTAAAGAAAAAGTCGTTTTGTTTTATTTGGTTTTGGTTGGCGTTTTATTTTTTTCGGGTTCGATATATATTTTAACAACAAGTACGATTACTGGAATAAAATCTAAAATAATTGGACCAATCACTCCAATCGGTGGTTTATTTCTAATCCTTTCTTGGGGATATTTATTTTACGCTATTTTAATGAAAAAATAACAGAAAACGATTATTTGTCAAATTATTGTTTAATTTTGCACTTTAGATAAAAGCAACATAACTTATTTATTTTATGAATACATACGATCAATCTACGAAATCGATTTCGTTAGAAAAATATGGAATCAAAAATGTTAAAGAAATCGTTTATAATCCGTCATACGATTTATTATATGACGAAGAATTAAGCGACAAACTACAAGGCTTTGAAAAAGGACAATTAACTGAACTTGGTGCGGTTAATGTAATGACTGGTGAATTCACAGGTCGTTCTCCTAAAGACAAATATATTGTTAAAGACGCAACTACAGAAAACACAATTTGGTGGAATTCTGAAAAAGCAGTTAACGATAACAAACCTATCTCAACTGACACTTGGAATGCTTTAAAAGAAACTACTGTTTCACAATTATCTGAAAAAAGATTATTTGTAGTAGATGCTTTTTGTGGCGCAAATGAAAACACACGTTTAAAAGTGCGTTTCATTATGGAAGTGGCTTGGCAAGCGCACTTTGTAACTAATATGTTCATCAGACCAACTGCTGAAGAATTAGTGACTTTTGGTGAGCCAGATTTCGTAGTTATGAATGGTTCAAAAACTTCTTTTAAAGATTTTGCAGCTCATAATTTAAATTCTGAAGTATACGTTGCCTTCAACTTAACAGAAAAAATTCAGTTAATTGGTGGAACTTGGTATGGTGGTGAAATGAAAAAAGGTTTATTTTCATTAATGAACTATTACTTACCATTACAAGGAATTTCTTCAATGCACTGTTCAGCTAATAAAGGAAAAGATGGCGATGTTGCTGTTTTCTTCGGATTATCAGGAACAGGAAAAACCACTTTATCTACAGATCCAAAACGTGAATTAATCGGTGACGATGAGCACGGATGGGATAATGATGGTGTTTTCAACTTCGAAGGTGGATGTTATGCAAAAACTATCGACTTAAGTAAGGAAAACGAACCAGACATTTTCAATGCTATTCGTAAAGACGCCTTATTAGAAAATGTTACCGTTGATGCCAACGGAAAAATTGACTTCAAAGACGGTTCAGTAACACAAAATACACGTGTTTCTTACCCAATTTATCATATTGACAATATTGTAAAACCTGTTTCTAAAGCAGGTCACGCCAATAAAGTTATCTTTTTAACAGCAGATGCTTTCGGAGTTATGCCTCCAGTATCTAAGTTAACTCCAGAACAAACTAAATATTACTTCTTATCAGGTTTTACTGCTAAATTAGCGGGAACAGAAAGAGGTGTTACACAACCAGAACCAACGTTTTCTGCTTGTTTCGGAAAAGCTTTTTTAACTTTACACCCAACTAAATATGGTGAAGAGTTAGTTAAGAAAATGGAAGAACACAAAGCAACTGCTTATATGGTGAACACAGGTTGGAACGGAACTGGAAAACGTATTTCTATTAAAGATACTCGCGCTATTATCGATGCGATTTTAGATGGTTCGATTGAAAATGCTGAAACTACAGTTGTACCCACATTCAACTTTGTTGTTCCTACATCTTTAAACAATGTAGATTCAAACATTTTAGATCCAAGAAACACTTATGCTGATGCTTCTGAATGGTCAACTAAAGCGGAAGATTTAGCTGGAAGATTCATTAAGAACTTTGTACAATATACAGATAATGAAGAAGGTGCTGCCTTAGTAAACGCAGGTCCGAAATTATAAAAGCATAAACAACCAAAACACTACTTAAAAAACGTCTTGAACATTTCAAGGCGTTTTTTTTGTGACTAAAAACAAAACATAAATACATAAAAAAAGCGTTCATTTCTGAACGCTTTATATATTTTATAATTAAGTGAATTACTTTCCTTTATTCACTTCTGCTACATATTTTTCTAATGCGCCTGTCATTGATGGTGTTCCAGGTGCTGGAGCCATGATATCCACTCTTAAACCGTGATCTAAAGCTTCTTTTTGAGTTGTCGGTCCGAATACTGCAATACGCGTATTGTTTTGCTCAAAATTCGGAAAATTCTTAAATAACGATTTAATTCCTGTTGGACTAAAGAAGGCTAATACATCGTAGTAAACATCTTTTAAATCCGTTAAATCACTCATTACTGTGCGATAGAAAATACCTTGCTTCCAATCTACTTTTAAACCATCAAGTGTTTGTGGCACATCATGATTCAATTGATCTGTATTTGGCAATAAAAATTTTTCGTCTTTATACTTCTTAATCAGCGGAGCTAAATCAGCAAAATCTTTCTGACCTACATAAATTTTACGTTTTCTGTATACTACATATTTTTGCAAATAAAAGGCAACAGCTTCCGATTGACAAAAATATTTTAAATCCTCTGGAATTTTATATCTCATTTCTTCAGCTACTCTAAAAAAATGATCAACAGAGTTTTTACTCGTAAATATAATTGCAGTAAAATTATTTAAATCGATTTTCTGAACTCTAATTTCTTTTGCCGAAACGCCTTCTACATGAATGAAAGGTCTAAAATCAATTTTTACCTTAAATTTATTTTGCAGATCATAATATGGAGAATTTTCCACTTTCGGTTCTGGTTGAGAAACCAAAATCGTTTTTACTTTCAAATTTGACATATCTAACAAATTCCTAATTTTTAGTTACCCAATAATACATGAAATAATACGGTGCTATTTCAAGCGTGCAAAGATACAAAATAAAATAAAACAATTTACCAAGTATCATCTTTTGATATGTTTTTACTAAAAAATAATATGTAAAAACGTTATAAAGCAGGAAAACACCCAGTATTATATAGAAAACTTCTTTAATTGGAACTGCATTATAATACAAAACTATATTAACCGGCAATAAAATAAATCCTAAAAAAGCTCTATAATTGGTTTTAATCAAGTTAAATTGATCTACAACACTTTCAGAATCTATCGCTGTTCCAACAATTTTTTCAATTAAAAATTTCGATAAAACAAACACAAAAAGAAAGGTAACAATTTGAATATAAGTAATATAATTATCAGTTTTGGTGTAATTAAAAAAGCTTAAAAACAGTAAAATAAAGAAGGAAAAGGAAATTAATTGAATGATAAACATAGAAATAGTAAACCAGTTCAATAAATTATTGGTTTCTTTATATACTTTATTGTACTTATCTGAATAGCCTAATTTTACAAACTCATTAAACCTAACAGAAAATATAGATTTGTTAAGCGCAATGATAGCAATGGCTAACACAAATAAAACTGTGGCCCAATCTTTGTTTACTAAAATTCGTTCTGATAATTGCATCATATTCATAACGCAAAAGTAACAAAAAAAACAACTATGAATTAATTATAATATTATTAAGACATTAAATCTAAAAAAATCTTAATTTTGCAACGAAAATAAAATCACATGTCAGCAGGAATAGTAATTATACCTACCTATAACGAAATTGAAAACATTGAACGCATTGTTCACGCCGTTTTTCAATTACCTTCCACTTTTCACGTATTAATTGTGGATGATAATTCACCCGACGGAACTTCACAAAAAGTAGCCGAATTACAACAACAATACTCGGGAAAATTATTTTTAGAAGTTCGTACGAAAAAATCCGGATTAGGAACCGCTTATGTGCATGGTTTCAAATGGGCTTTGTCTCATGATTATCAATATATATATGAAATGGATGCCGATTTTTCACACAATCCAAACGATTTAGAAAAATTGTTTTTGGCTTGTCAAAATGGCGCAGATGTAGCAATTGGATCAAGATATTCTAAAGGTGTGAATGTTGTAAACTGGCCGTTGAACAGAGTTTTAATGTCGTATTTTGCTTCTGTTTATGTGAAATTTATTACTGGAATGCAAATTCATGATGCTACGGCTGGATTTATTTGCTACAAAAGAAATGTTTTAGAAACCATAAACATCGATAAAATCAAATTTGTGGGTTACGCCTTTCAAATTGAAATGAAATACCGTGCTTTTGTGCACAAATTTAAAATTGAAGAAGTGCCAATTATCTTTACAGATAGAACTTTAGGTGAATCTAAAATGAGTGGTGCGATTATTCGCGAAGCCGTTATTGGCGTGATTATGTTACGAATTAGAAAAATATTTAACAAACTATAAATGAGCACATTTTTAATTAAAAATGCAAGAATTGTAAATGAAGGGAGCATCTTTGAAGGAGATGTATTAATTGAAAATGAAATAATAAGTCAGATTGCGGATAGCATTAGTCCTAAAACTTCAAACTGTGTGATTATTGATGCAGAAGGTAGTTTTTTACTTCCCGGTGTGATTGACGATCAAGTGCATTTTAGAGAACCTGGCTTAACGCACAAAGGCGATATTTCATCGGAAAGTAGAGCGGCTGTTGCAGGTGGAATTACTTCATTTATTGAACAACCTAACACCGTTCCCAACGCTGTTACTCAAGAATTACTTGAAGATAAATATCAAATTGCAGCTAAAACATCACATGCGAATTATTCGTTTATGATGGGCGGAACCAATGACAATTTAGAAGAGATTTTAAAAACCAATCCTAAAAATGTTGCTGGAATAAAATTATTTTTAGGTTCTTCAACTGGAAACATGTTGGTTGACAATCCGGAAACGTTAGAAAAAATATTTTCTTCTACAAAAATGCTTATTGCTGTTCATTGTGAAGACGAAGCGACTATTAAAGCCAATTTAGAGAAATATATTGAAGAATATGGTGATGATATTCCTGTTAATAAACATCATTTAATTCGTAGTGAAGAAGCGTGTTATTTATCTTCATCAAAAGCAATTGAATTAGCTAAGAAAACTGGAGCGCGTTTGCATATTTTTCATGTTTCTACAGCAAAAGAAACGGAATTATTTACGAATAAAATTCCGTTAGAAGACAAAAAAATTACAGCAGAAGTTTGCGTACACCATTTATGGTTTACCGATAAAGATTACGATACTAGAGGAAATTTAATTAAATGGAATCCGGCCGTTAAAACACAAACTGACCAAGATGGTTTATGGAAAGCCTTACTTGACGACAGAATTGACGTGATTGCAACAGACCATGCACCGCATACTTTCGAAGAAAAACAAAACAAATATACCAGTTGTCCAAGTGGCGCTCCAATGGTGCAACACGCGTTAGTAGTAATGATGGAAGCGTATATTAAAGGGAAAATTTCGGTAGAAAAAATTGTAGAAAAAATGTGTCACAATCCAGCTAAGATTTTCAAAATTGAAAATCGTGGTTTCATTAAAGAAGGTTATTATGCCGATTTAGTTTTAGTGAATCCGCACATGCCTTGGAACGTGAAAAAAGAAAATATTTTATACAAATGTGGTTGGTCGCCTTTAGAAGGAATCAATTTTAAATCACGTATTTCGCATACTTTTGTTAACGGAAAATTGGTTTATGCCAATGGTAAAGTAAAAGATGTTATTGCGGGTCAACGCTTAACTTTTAACAGAGAATAGTTATGAAGAAAGTCATTTATTTATGTGTCGTTTTGGCAATTTTTGCTTGTAGCGAGAATCCTGTGAAAAAACCAAAAATTTTACTCGACGAAGAAACTATGGAAAACATTTTGTTTGATGTAGCTGTTTTACAAGCAACTAAAGCCAATTCGCCAGAAGTTTTGCAATCCAACAACATAGATACAAAAGATTTTATTTATAAAAAATATAAAATTGACAGTGCTATATATCATCAAAATAATAGATATTATGCTGGTGATGTAAGAAAACACAAACACATGCACAAAAGAATTTTAGCGAGATTAGATGAACTTTCTCCTAATAAACCAAGCATTGTAAAGCAATAAAAAAGGCGACCAAATGGTCGCCTTTTTTATTATACTAGTTGTTTTGAAATTACAGCATCAATTGAATTCCATAATTGAATTCTCATTTGTAGAGAATCGTGTGCGACTTGTTTCACATCTGCCCATTTTTTAGGACAATCACCACATAATTCATCAATCATTTTCATTGCCATTGGTCCGTGTTCATCGGCATCTAATTCAATATGTCTTTCAAAATAATAAATTAATTTTGATAAGTTTACGGTTGGAAAATTTACTTGAAAATTTCTTAAAATTTCGGTAAACATATTCGGAATTAAATCTTCTCTACCAAATGTAAATGCTGAAGCAATTTTATGCGGTTCCCCTTCTTCTACAATCGTAAACGTATAATTTAAAAACGCTTTTACTTCTACTGGTAATTTCGAGGCTTTAATCGAAACAAATATGTTTTTAGTTTTCTCTACATTCTCTAAAAAGTCGAAAATAGGTTTGGTGCTGGCACCGCATTCGTTCATCGCATCGATATACATTTCGAAATGACTTTGTCTTTTTCCATCAAAAGAAATATCGGTTTCTTCGGCTACAACAATTTCATTAATTAAATATCTAATTTCCGGATTTCCAATTGGTTTCCAAGGAATAGATACTGAAGTTAAATGAATTTGTAAGCCTTTTAACAACGACATAAAATCCCAAACGGCAAAAATATGGTACTCTAAAAAAACGTGTAACTCTTCAATAGACGTTACGTTTTTATATAGCGAATGGTTTAATAACTCTTGTTTAATGTCTTCTATACTGTTTTTAACTTCTTGTGTGTTCATCGTACTTAAAATTATTTGATCTATACTTACTTACGTAATTTTGAGTTATAAAGTTTAGCAAAAATAAAAATGCTTCTCTAAAAAGAGAAGCATTTTTGATAACTTTTATTTATTGTGATATTATTTAAATGCTGGGAAACCTGTAACGTCCATTCCTGTAATTAACAAGTGAATGTCGTGTGTTCCTTCATAAGTTACAACCGATTCTAAATTCATCATATGACGCATGATAGAATATTCACCTGTAATTCCCATACCACCTAACATTTGACGTGCATCACGCGCAATTGTTAGAGCCATATCTACGTTGTTTCTTTTCGCCATAGAAATCTGAGCTGTTGTTGCTCTTCCTTCATTTCTTAGTACACCTAATCTCCAAGTTAATAATTGTGCTTTTGTGATTTCAGTAATCATTTCAGCCAATTTCTTTTGTTGTAATTGAGTCGCACCAATTGGCTTATCGAATTGGATTCTTTCTTTAGAATATCTTAAAGCCGTATCATAACAATCCATTGCAGCACCAATAGCACCCCAAGCGATTCCGTAACGCGCTGAATCTAAACATCCAAGTGGCGCACCTAATCCAGATTTATTTGGTAATAAATTTTCTTTAGGTACTTTTACGTTATCAAAAATAAGTTCACCAGTTGCCGAAGCACGTAATGACCATTTATTATGAGTTTCTGGAGTAGAAAAACCTTCCATTCCTCTTTCTACGATTAAACCGTGAATTCTTCCTTCTTCATTTTTAGCCCAAACTACAGCAATATCAGCAAAAGGAGCATTTGAAATCCACATTTTAGCACCATTTAAAAGATAATGATCACCCATATCTTTATAGTTAGTAATCATACTTCCTGGATCTGAACCGTAATTTGGTTCTGTTAAACCGAAACAACCGATCATTTCACCAGTAGCTAATTTTGGTAAATATTTCATACGTTGTTCTTCGTTTCCGTATTTCCAAATTGGATACATAACCAATGAAGATTGTACAGAAGATGTTGAACGCACACCAGAATCACCTCTTTCAATTTCTTGCATGATTAATCCGTAAGAAATTTGATCTAAACCTGCACCACCATATTCTACTGGGATATAAGGTCCGAAACCACCAATTTCACCTAAACCTTTTACAATTTGCTTAGGAAATTCAGCACGTTGTGCAAAATCTTCAATAATTGGAGAAACTTCTTTTTTTACCCATGCTCTTGCAGCATCACGTACTAATTTGTGCTCTTCTGATAATAAATCGTCTAACAAATAGTAGTCTGGCGATTGAAATAAATCTGGCTTCATATGTGTTTGTTTTTTAAAAAATCAATTTGAATTGCAAAAGTAATTATTTTTTAACAAATGTAAATTGATTTGTTAGATTTATTGAAGAACAAAAGTTAAAAATATAGTCAAGCCTCAAATTTATTTTTATTAATACTGTATTTTTGTCAGAAATTTTATTGTAGATAATTTTCTCGAAACTTACATACAAATTTACTTAAGTCGCCGTTATCCTATTTTGAAAAAACATTAAATGAAAAACATATTATTATTAGATGACCATCCTTTCATTTTGGACACATACGTGACTATGCTTAAAAGTACGAATACTTTTAAGATTGAAAAATTTTTCGGAGCAACATCAATAGAAAAAGCTTTATCTATTATTAATGAAGAGCCAAAAATAGACATTGCTTTTTTTGACATTAGTATGCCAAAAAAAGGGATTTCAAATATGGAAGACGGTATTGATTTAGCACTGTATTTTAAATCAAAACATCCCTTTGCTAAAGTAGTTTTTATTACAATGCATACTGAATTTCATGTTTTATTAAAAGCGATACATCTTATAAATCCTGAAGTTTTCATATCTAAAAACGATGTGGACACTTTTACTTTTTCTACCCTTTTAACCGCATTAAAAAGTGATAAAACTTTTTACAGTACCGAAATGTTAGAGATTTACAATTGGGCAAAACAATGCCAAATAAAATTAGATGTATACGATTTTCAGATTTTATCCCTAACAAAAAAAGGTGTTAAAACGAAAGAATTAATTGAACATTTGCCACTTTCTTTAAGCGCAATTGAAAAGAGAAAATCTAACATTAAATTAATAACATCTGATTTTAAAGGGATTAGCTATTAAAAATAAATTAAGAATTACGGTTTTCCCGTAATTTTTTTTGAATTGCTTTTTGTAGTATTGTCAGATTCATAAAACAGCAAAAAAACGACACTTATTGTCTTTTACTTATTCTAAACAGACCTAGAAGAGTGTATCATTGTTTATGAATACTTACTATTAGTAATTTAAAAAACAATAAGATGGTTACACTTCTGAACAAATATTTAGATAAAAATGGTTATAGTAACCAAAAAAAATCATTAGAAGATTTATTTTTATCTCATCCCAATTATCCTAGCCTATTTGCAATTACAGATTCTTAAAATTTGCTTCTATTGAGAACACAACTATTAAGGTTTCTAAAGAACAATTTTGGAATTTCCAGATAATTTTTTGGGCGTAAATGAAAATAACATTGTGCTTGTCAATAAAACCTCAACATCCATAACAATTGAAACAGATTGTAAAAAAACAGAATTTTAGATTGCTTCCCAAATTAATTAATTTTAAAAAAACAAACAAAATGCTAAATCTGCTAAAAAAATGGTATACTTTATACATTGTGGTTTCATTCATAATTATCATTCAAAGTGTTGTTTTTGAATTTGTTAACTTATATGGAATTAATACTTCCTTATTAACGTTCTATAACATCATTTTTTCAACTCTTTTACTGATATGTTTTTGGTTTTTTGTGAATCAAATCGTAGTGAACAAAATTAAATTTGAAAAGGAAATAAAGGAATTAAAAAAATTTAAAAGGAATTTCAATTTTTTCCAATTTCATTATAAAAGTATTGACGAATATGATGGTTTTGACGAATTAAAAGGGATAACATTTGGCAAGAAAAACAGTTCTACACAATTAACACTAATATTAAACCCAAGTTGCAATACTAGTCGTGAAACATTTGAAGAAGCCTATGAAGTTTTTCAAAACTATTCTGAAAAAATCTATTTAAATATCCTTTTTAATGTTAATCCTAGCAATACAGAAAATCCTAATAAATCAGTTGCGGAAAATTTGCTAGCTTTAAATGAACAAGATCCGGAAAAAGCGAAAGAAGCTATAATAGATTGGTATATTAATCAAACCGATTTAAAAACTTGGAGAAGAAAATGGAACATTGAAATACCACATTTACTTACCAACAAACAATTACAGAACCAATATTTTTGGTGTTTGAAAAATGAATATAACAACACACCAATAAAAATAATTAACGAAAATTTATTTCCTGATGAATATAACATATGTGAATTAAAATTCTTTATTACTGACTTTCAAAAAGAATTTAAATATGAAGAATCATTAAAAGCAGTATAACCAATTTAAAGAAATTGATAACTCAACAATTGAGTAAAGACGAACAAAAAACAATTAGAGGTGGACTTATCCCTGATTTAAGCAAACTTTGTGGAGCAAAAACATTCCGTTCTACTGAATCACAATGCTTAAGCTTAACTGCATATAATCCAATATGGTATCCAGCAACACAAATGTGTTCTGTTGTTGGTACAAATTGTTCAGGCGGAGGTAATATGTAATTATTAATCCAAAGAAATTATTTATACTGCCTGAATCTTTTTCAGGCAGTATTTTATTATTTAAGACTAAAAAATTATACTTGAAAAACTTCCCGAATTACATACAAGCCGATGCAAAAGATTGTGGACCCACCTGTTTAAAAATTGTTGGGAAACATTTTGGTAAAACCATTAACATACAACAATTAAGAGATTTCAGTGAAACTACTCGTGAAGGAAGTAATTTGTTATTTCTATCCGATGCTGCTGAAAAAATTGGTTTTCGTACACTTGGTGTAAAATTAAACTTAGAAAGCTTAAACGATGCTCCTTTACCATGTATTTTACATTGGAATAAAGAACATTATGTAGTGCTTTATGACATCAAAAAAGGAAAATATTTAATATCAGATCCCGGTTTCGGATTACTAGAATACAATCAAACCGATTTTATAAAATTCTGGATTGGAAACAATGCAAGCCATTTCACCCAAGAAGGTGTGGCTTTATTATTAGAACCAACACCTAGTTTTTACAATTTAGACACGGATGCTACCAATAAAGAAGGTAAGAAAAAAGCCCTAGGTTTCGGCTTATTATCTCGTTATGTACTAAAATACAAATCGTTTTTAATACAATTAGCTGTCAATCTTCTAGCAGGAAGTATTTTACAATTAATTTTTCCATTTTTAACGCAAAGTATTGTCGACGTTGGTATTCAAAACCAAGACATGGGCTTTATTTATATGATTTTATTCGCACAACTCTTCTTTTTTGCAGGAAGAATGGGTTTAGAATTAATACGAGGCTGGATTATGCTTCACCTTTCTACAAGAATCAACATTTCATTAATTTCCGATTTCTTTATCAAATTAATGAATTTACCTATATCCTTTTTCGATGTTCGTATGACTGGAGATATCATGCAACGGATCAACGACCACCATCGAATTGAAAAAATATTGACTACTTCGTCCTTAAATGTCATCTTTTCTGTTTTTAACATGATTGTGATGGGCGGCGTTTTAGCTTACTATAATTTAATGATCTTTTTTGTATTCTTCGCTGGAAGTATCTTGTATTTCGGATGGATAACATTGTTTTTGAAACGAAGAGAAGAATTAGATTACAAACGATTCTCAGAAGTTTCTCAAGAACAAAGCAAAGTCATTGAACTGATTAACGGAATGCAAGAAATCAAATTGCATAATGCCGAAAAACAAAAACGCTGGGGTTGGGAATATGTACAAGCAAGATTGTTCCGAGTTTCCACAAAAGGTTTAATCTTAGAACAAACTCAATCTTCAGGTTCTCAAATTATTAATGAATTAAAAAATATTTTTATCCTTATATTATCAGCAAAATTAGTCATTGATGGCACAATTACTTTAGGAATGATGCTGGCCATAAGTTCTATTGTAGGAAGTTTAAATGGTCCGATTTCACAATTAATTGGTTTTGTAAGAGAATTGCAAGATGCGAAAATATCGTTAGCTCGTTTGTCTGAAATTCACGAAAAAGAAGACGAGATTCAGCAAGAAGCACATCAAAACCATGATATTCCTAATAATGAAGATATTACCCTAAAAGAAGTATCATTTCGTTATTTAGGTTCCGATGTTTCTGTTTTAGACAATTTAAGTCTTTCGATTCCATCTAATAAAATCACTGCCATTGTAGGAACAAGTGGAAGCGGAAAAACGACTTTAATGAAATTACTTTTAAAGTTTTACGAACCACAAAACGGAGAAATTTCAATTGGAAATGCACAACTAAAAAACATTTCTCAAAAAGCTTGGCGAAACAACATTGGCGCCGTGATGCAAGAAGGTTTTATTTTTAACGATACAATTGCCAACAACATAGCAATTGGTGTAGATATGATTAACAAAGAACGTTTGGTTTACGCTGCTGATGTGGCAAATATTAAAGAATATGTTTCTGGTTTACCTTTAGGTTATAATACTAAAATTGGTTCTGAAGGTGTGGGAATGAGTACCGGACAAAAACAACGTTTATTAATTGCAAGAGCGGTTTATAAAAACCCAGAAATGTTGTTTTTTGATGAAGCCACTTCTGCGCTTGACGCGAATAACGAAAAAGAGATTATGGAAAAGCTAGATGTTTTTTTCAAAGACAAAACCGTTGTGGTTATTGCACACCGATTAAGTACCGTTATGAATGCCGATCAAATTGTAGTGCTAGAAAAAGGAAAAATAATTGAAATAGGAAACCATGAAACCTTAGTGGGAAAAAAAGGAAATTACTTTAATCTAGTGCGAAATCAGTTGCAGTTAGGAACCTAATTTTCTTCAAAGTTTCTAAAAGCTTTTAGATATCCGTATAAAAATAATACCAACAAGGTTTCAAAAACCTTGCAAGATAAAAAAGAAAAAAATGTCAGAAAATAAAAACACCGACTTCCAGCTTCGCAGCGAAGAAGTTCAAGATATACTAACAAAAGTTCCGAATTGGATGATTCGTTGGGGCACCTTTTTAATTTTTGGAATTATCTTATTGTTGTTATTTACTTCTTGGTTTATCAGATATCCAGATGTGGTGACAAGCGAAATTATCATCACCACCAACACACCACCAGAAAAGTTAGTCGCAAAAGTGAATGGGAAAATACAGGCTATTTTAATTGAAGATAAGGCAAATGTAAAAGCCAACACACCTTTAGCGGTGATTGAAAACTCGGCAAACTATAAAGATGTATTTTTATTGAAATCGACTATTGAAAACATAGATTTAGATAAAAGTGAATTCCCTTTTGAAAAATTTACGTCTGCTCAATTTGGTGAAGTGGAAGCGAGTTTTGCGGTTTTTCAAAAACAATATATTGCAGATCATTTAAACAAAAAGTTACATCCTTTTGATGTAGAAACTAATGCGCAAGGTTATGAAAAGACACAATTAGCCGAAAGATTACAGTTGTTAATCGCCCAAAAGTTAATAACTGAAAAGGAATTACAACTCCAAAAAAATGATATCAACCGACAAGAAACTTTATTTAAAAAAGGCGTAATTTCAACTCAAGAAATCGAAAAACAACGCTTAGTTTATCTACAAGCGGAGAAAAATTATAAAAATTTATTGAGTTCTATTTCTCAAACCAAATCTTCGATAAACGATTTAAAAAGAAACAATCAAACCACACAAATTAACGAAAACAAAGAAAATACTAATTTAGAAACCAATGTTTTACAAGCGTTTTACCAACTAAAAAAAGCCATTAAAGATTGGGAATTAAACTATGTTTTCCGTGCTTCCGAAGATGGAATGGTTTCGTTTTTACAAATTTGGTCGGTGAACCAAAACATTACGTCTGGAGAAAATATGTTTGCGATAATTCCAACTAACCAAAATGGTTTCGTGGGGAAATTAAAAGCGGCAGCCTTTAACTCTGGAAAAATTAAAGAAAACCAACGCGTCAATATTCGTTTAGCCAATTATCCTGATAGAGAATTCGGGATTTTAAAAGGTCAAGTAAAAAGAATATCCTTAACGCCAGATAAAGACGGGAATTTACTTATAGATGTTGCTTTACCAAATGGTTTGGAAAATTCGTATAAAAAGAAAATTCAATTTCAACAAGAAATGCGTGGTTCTGCAGCTATTATTACAGAAGATTTGAGATTAATTGAAAGAATTTTTTATCAGTTTAGAAGTATGTATCAAGTGGAATAATTGAAAATTACTTTTTCATCTATTCTTTAGAAGTTAAGAACTAGTTAAAAAAATAATTATTAAAACACTTATATCTATTTTAGCAGAATTATAAGAAAAATCAAACAAATAAAATGAAAAAAAATTCTGTTATCCTATTTTTATTATTGAGTTTAAATCTATTTTCTCAAGAAATTATGTTTTACGAAAAAGAGATTTCAAATAAAGAGAATTATGAGTTTTATGACTATACTGTTTTACAAAAGAAAGACAACATAAAACTTTCAGGAACATTAATTACACCGAAAACAAACTACGATAAAATTGTATTTATTGTACCTGGATCAGGTAAAGACACTAAAAATTCACATTTTATCTTAACGGAATTATTATTAAAAAACAATATCGCAGTCTTTAGATATGATGAAAGAGGTGTGGGAAAATCAGAAGGGGATTTTAATTCTTTATCCTACACAATTAATGAAATGATAAATGATTTCCATACTATTTTTAATGAAATAACAACTACTGAAAAATTTATAAATAAAAAAATTGGAATTATTGGACATAGTTATGGTGGATTAACTACAATAGGAGCCATAGAAAAAGGTTTGAAATGTGATTTTTTAATCCAATGGGCCACTCCAGTAGAAAGAGCTACTGAATTACTTAAATATCAAATTACAACAGGACAAAACAAACAAGAAAAAAACCTTCAATATAGTGATAATGAAACTAAATTCAAGGTAATGGATAGTATTTCAAAAATCATAGATCGAAATGCTACTTTAGATGAAATGGCTTTAAAAGAAGTAGTTTATAGTACTATGAAAAAGTACGGGTTTAAGAAAAAAGATTTTGGATGGCACATTACTTTTTCGACTCACTTAGAATTAATAAAAAAGAATTTTATTCCTGTTTATGAAAAACTTAGCATTCCAACCTCTTATATCATCGGAGACAATGACATTTTTGTAGATCCTATTGCCAACACTACTTTGCTAAAAAAAATAAATAATAAAAATATTGATATTAAAGTCTTTGAGTCGTTAAATCATTATTTAACAAGTTCTAAAAACCTAGAGCTTAACACTTCATTATATGAAATCGATGAAATGGCAAAAACGTATGTATTAGATTGGATAAAATCTAAATAAACCTACATCTTCAAATAAAACTCTTTAGTCAATTCAATATATTCTGGAGTGTATTGATGACGAGCGGTTTCAATGACTAATTCATCCATAATTGGCGTTTGTTCGATACGAGTAAATGCCAATAAACTTCTTTTAATTTCTGTAGTTGGTGTACCTTTTACACGGGTAATTTTCAAGGGAAATAATAAAGATTGTTTCGCTAAAGCGATAAAATTTTCTTCTGCAGAATAAGGAATAATCACCGAAAATATTCCATTTTCAGACAATAATAAATAAGCTGCTTCTACTAAATCTTCAAAAGGAAGCGCATCTGCAAATCGAGCTAAATCGCGTGCTTCATCTGGTGTTTTATAATCTTCTGAATAAAAGGGTGGGTTGGAAACAATAACATCATATTGTTCTAGCATTTCAAACTCATCTGTTTCTTCGTCAATTTCTTGCAATTCTTCCACAAATTCATCTAAACCAGCATGATAACAAAATAATCGGTCGCCCCAAGGTGAGTTTTCGAAATTATCTACACATTCTTCGTACGCATTTTCTTCAATTTCAATCGCATCAATTTGTTCCGCATAGCTTCTTTGTGCTAGCATAAGCGAAATTAAACCTGTTCCAGCGCCAATATCAAGTATATTGTAAGGATTATTGATTAGTGGTGTCCAAGCGCCTAATAAAACGCCGTCTGTTCCTACTTTCATGGCAGATTTTTCCTGTTGAATGGAGAATTGTTTAAACTTAAACATAAAATGAATGTTGAATGTTGAGAAACGAATTTTGAATGTTGAAGTTGACTACTCCAAATACAAATCCACTAAACCAATTGGTGTATCTAAAACCAATTCTTTATCTTTTCTATTGACTTCAATAATAAAAGAATCAATCATTGGGACTAAAACTTGTTTTTGACCTTTGAAAATTTCAAAAATAGGTTGTGCCGCATTATCCAAAATAGCGTGAACCGTTCCGATATCGCCTAAACGTTGATCGACAACTTTAAATCCAATAATTTCGTGAAAATAGAATTTGTTACCTTCAAGTTTCGGTAACATAGTTAGAGGTAAATAGACTTCTAAATTTTTCATGTTGTCGGCTTCTAGTTCCGTATCAACATCTTCAAATTTAACTCTAAGAAATTTATCTCTGTGAATGGCAGATTTTTCAATAAAAAATGGAACCAGATTTTTATTGTATTCAATAAAAACTGATTCCAAATTTTGATAAAGTTCAGGTTCGTCCGTATCTAAAAAGATAAGAACTTCTCCTTTGAAACTAAATTTTTTAGCGATTTTGCCTAAATAGAAACATTCGTCTTTACGCATAATCGCAGTATATTAAGCTTCTGTTTCTTCGTTAGTTCCTTCAGCAGCAGGCGCTTCTGTAGTTTCTTCAGCAGCAACTTCTTCAGTAGCAGTTTCTTCAACTACTTCTTCTACTTTTGCAGCTTCAGCTTGTGCAGCCATACGTTTTTCGTTAGCAACTTTTTCTGCTTTTAAAGCAGTAGCTTTAGCATCAGCATCCGCTTTGCTTAAACCGTCTTTTTTAGCGTCAACTTTTCCAGCTTTAGCTTCTAACCAAGCTGCTAATTTAGCATCTGCTTGTTCTTGAGTTAAAGCACCTTTTCTGATACCACCATCTAAATGGTGTTTTAATAAAGCACCTTTATAAGATAAAATTGCTTTAGCCGTGTCAGTTGGTTGTGCACCATTGTGTAACCATTGAACAGCACTATCAATGTTTAAATCAATAGTTGCAGGGTTAGTGTTAGGATTGTAAGTTCCGATTTTTTCTAGGAATTTACCATCTCTTTTTGAGCGTGCATCAGCAGCTACGATCCAGAAAAAAGGTTTCCCTTTTTTACCATGTCTTTGTAATCTAATTTTTACTGGCATAATCTTGTGGATTAAATTTGAGGTACTCGACCTCGGTTAATTAAGGGTGCAAAGATAATAATAATTATCAATTTCCAATGTTCAATGTTCAATTATTTTTATATCAGCGATTTAATGGTGTTTTTTACTTGATTTTTTCGAAACACAGATTGGAGAAGTTTTAGAAATCTGAGAAATTTCTCTAATCATGCTTGTTAAATTTGATTTTAGATGTTGATTTTTCGAAACATAGATTTAAAAAATATACTAATTTCTAAAATTTCTCCAATCAGTGTTGTTTATAGTCCAATTTTCATCTTTCCCCTTTTTGACTTATCCCTTTTGCCTTTTATCTTTTCCCTTTAAAATTCATTTCGTATATTTGAACTTTATAAAAAAACAACATGGAAAACATAAAACAATACGTTCAAGAAAATAAAGAACGTTTCATTAAAGAATTAATTGAATTGCTAAAAATGCCTTCTGTTAGTGCAGATAGCGCGTATGCTCAAGATGTAATTAATACTGCCGAAGCCGTAAAAGCAAGTTTAGAAAAAGCAGGTTGCGATGTGGTAGAAATGTGCGAAACACCAGGTTATCCAATCGTTTACGGACATAAAATGATTGACCCAAATTTGCCAACAGTTTTGGTGTATGGTCATTATGACGTACAACCCGCAGATCCAATTGAATTATGGACTTCACCTCCATTTGAACCCGTTATTAAAGTAACCGAAATTCACCCAGAAGGCGCGATTTTTGCTCGTGGTGCTTGTGATGACAAAGGTCAAATGTACATGCATGTGAAAGCCTTCGAATATATGATTGCAAACAACAATTTACCTTGTAACGTGAAATTCATGATTGAAGGGGAAGAAGAAGTAGGTTCAAAAAGTTTAGGTTGGTTCGTAGAACGCAATCAAGAAAAATTATCTTGTGATGTGATTTTAATTTCAGATACAGGAATGATTTCTAACACACAACCTTCAATTACAACTGGTTTACGTGGTTTAAGCTATGTAGAAGTGGAAGTTACTGGTCCGAATAGAGATTTACATTCAGGTTTATATGGTGGAGCTGTAGCCAATCCGATTAATATTTTAACGAAAATGATTGCTTCATTACATGATGAAAATAATCATATTACGATTCCTGGATTTTATGATGGTGTGGAAGAATTATCGTTAGAAGAAAGAGCCGAAATGGCAAAAAGACCGTATTCTGAAGAGGATTACAAAAAAGCCTTAAACATTGCTGATACGTTTGGTGAAGCTGGTTATACTACTAATGAAAGAAATTCGATTCGTCCAACTTTAGATGTAAACGGAATTTGGGGTGGTTATACTGGTGAAGGTGCGAAAACCGTAATTGCAAGTAAAGCATTTGCAAAAATTTCTATGCGTTTAGTGCCGAACCAAGATTGGGAAAACATTACAGAATTGTTTAAAAACCACTTTGAATCTATTGCACCAAGTGCGGTAACAGTGAAAGTTACACCTCATCATGGAGGTCAAGGTTATGTAACTCCAATTGATAGCATTGGATACCAAGCGGCTAACAAAGCATATACAGAATCTTTTGGGGTTTCTGCTATTCCAGTTCGTTCAGGAGGAAGTATTCCGATTGTAGCGTTGTTTGAGAAAGAATTAAAAAGCAAAACGATTTTAATGGGATTTGGTTTAGATAGCGATGCGATTCACTCACCAAATGAACATTATGGAATTTTCAATTACATGAAAGGAATTGAAACGATTCCGTTATTTTATAAGTATTTCACAGAATTACATAAAAATCAATAAAGCATAAAAAAGGCTCCGAATTTCGGAGCCTTTTTTATTATATACTATTGAAAATTACATGATAATTTTCTTCACTACTACTTCTCCATTTTCTAATTGAATTTTTACAATTAAAGTTTGTTGTGAAGCTTTGATTTGATTCGTATTGAATTGCTTGTTATGGATTCCGCTTTTAGTAAAAATCACTTTTCCTAAAACATCATACACCTCAACACTTGCAATTGCCGATTGATATGTTTGGATGGTTAATTCGTTATTTTTCACTAAAATATCAACTGCATTTGTAGTGCTAATTACTACTTCTTTTGTTGGTTTTTTGTAGATTAATTCGAATCTATCGTTAAATGTTCCAACCTGAGAAATAAAGTAATAGGAACCTTCTTTCAAGTTGTGAATCGCACCGATATACTTATCTTTAACAAATACCTCTTGATTTTCAAATAACCCATCAACTTGTTGAATATTAATTTCGAAATTACTTGCTTCAGTAACTTTCAATCCTAACTTCACGGTATCTTCATCAGAGAAAGGCAATCCTTTTCCTTGAATAACATATTCGCTATTCTCAATTAAATTATAAAGTGATGTTTTAGAAGTATCTAACATTTTACCATCAATTTTATTATCAACTCCGTTTGTAGCATTGGCTGTATAACCGACTAATATTTGATTGTAGCTTTTTGTACTATCATTTAAATTGATCCAAATTCTGTGCTTTTCACTTTCTGAAGTTCCAACAGTCGCGTCAGAAGATTTGAAAAACTGAGTTGTCGTTGTAGCATCTTCTCTAAATTCATTTTCGAAAGAAACGGTATATGCAGATGTAGCGTTTATAAAGAAACCTTGACCTACATTAATTTTATCGTTTGGAATGGCACCACCAGCTGCTGAAGCTGTTCCTCCCAAAATAGTATAAGAAGCATAATTATTTTGTGGAAAAGCACCCGCAACTGCAGCTACTGTATGTGTCCAATAATAAAGCGCATTTGTTTTAGGATTGTTAATCAGAAATTTATTTGCACTAATTGGTGAAGCATATGGGTTTCCTAATAAATTATAACCTAAACCTACAGCATACGTAATACTTCCATTGTTTGGAACTCCTGAAAATTGGGCATTAAAAGGCGCTGGAGTTAATGTAAAATTATTATCTACACGAATCATGTACCCTTTTGCCAAAGTAAAACTATTTGTTGAAGGCACAACGGATTGATAAGCTGTTGGTGTGGTAGTACCAGTAAATAAATATTGGTAAAAACGATTTGTTAAAGTATTTGGCGAAAACGCTAATAGATTTTGATTTACTACCGGTGAAGACCAAGCCGTATAATCGTTATGGATCATATTAGTTGAGATACGTTTCACGATAATATTTCCAGTATTTACAGCATGTTTAGTATATTGAACTAAAGCTGCTCCGCTATTAATAGTTAGAGAACCTGTTGCATTTACTGTTATGTTTTCACCTACTCTTAACGAATAACCAGAAACAAAAGTTACAGCAGCACCTGCATTAACTGTTACAGAACAAGCATCTAAACTAGCTGTAGATGTATAATTACCATTAAAAACAACAGCATCACGTTTTGTTGGCGCTCCTGCTGGAGACCAAGCTGTTCCATCCCATGTTTTTGTTGTAGTACCACATTGCCAGAATTGACCTGTCCACATACCTCTACCAAATGTTGCAGCAAGAATTGTATTATCGACACTTCTATAATCGAAAGATAAAACTTTTACGTCTTTCATTCCGTTATTGGCTCTTCTCCAAGTTGGGGAAGCTGCGTTAAAATCTACTGTATACCAAACTCCTAATTCTGTTCCAAGAATAACTTCGTTGGTTGCATTTGGATTTTGTAAAATACATTTTACTGGTAAATTAGGCAAATTTCCTTCTTTATTTTGCCAAGAAGTTCCACCATTTGCAGTATACCAAACATTTACTACACCATAATTATGAAAGGTAACAAAAATATCGTTTTCTGTTGCTCCATAACGAATATCTGAAACTGCACCTACCCAGGTTGCATCTCCAATTGATGCCCATGTTGGCGTTCCGTCTGCACTATTAAGTCTCAATAATCTTCCATTAGCTAAACCAACCAATAATCTATTAGCTGTATGAGGTGAAGGCTGCAGATAAGTAGGAATGTTATTTAATAATGCGTCTGACAAGGTGGCTTGAGTTGTTAAATCTGCTCCAGAAAATCTATAAATTCTATAAGTAGCTGCTGCCGTTCCGTTTGTGTAAAGAATATTAGAATTACTATCGTATCCACACTGATTCACAAAATCTCCATCATTTCCATTATTTACGATTGTATTTAATGTACCACCAGACATGTTTTTTCTGTAATAAATATTATAAACATATGAAGAAATCATAAATTCATCTTGTTTATCAATAAAAGCCCAACAACCATCTCCACCAGAAACAGAAACAGAAGCAGCTGGAATACCCGGAGCATTATCTATAAATTGAGAACCATTATCTTGAGCACCTGCTAATAATTTTTGACTAACACCTGTTTGATTGATTGCAGCTTTATAAAACTGAGTAATATTTAATCCGTTATTTCTTGACGCGATTGAAGTGGCTCCAATAGCACCTGTGTTCGAATAAAATATGCCTCCATCATTACCCATCACTAATCTTGAAGAATTTGCAAAGGCAATACAATGATGATCTGCGTGAACTACAGGAACATTTAAAGCTGCTAAATTATTATTATTAGACCATTTAGAAATTTGAGTGAAATTGACTCCACCGTTTGTTGTTTTAAATAAATCAATTCCTCCAATAATTAAAGTATCGTCATTATTAGGATCGATACCAATTAATAAATCGTAAAAGTTTTGTCCTCTTGTAAAATCATTTGCAGGAATTCCTGTATCCACATCGTCAGGAATAGTTCTATAGGTTGGTGCTGTTGCAAAACCATCAGTTGTAACTGCAAATTGCGCCAAATCACCAACTCCAGATTCATTTTGTAATAAAACATACAATTTATTAGGTGTTTGTTTTGAAGCTACAATTTCTACTCTTCCGTTGTTTCCTAAATTTCTAACATTCGTCCAAGTTGCTCCGTTTGTAGTAGAGAAAACCATTCCTCCAGCAGTACCATAGATGTAATTATATTTAGATCCCATCCATAATTTACCATCACTTCCGATAGCAAACTTATTTGGCGCATAAAATCTATTAGATGCATTTTTTAAAGAAGCTTGATCAATTCTAGCGAAATTTACTCCATCGGTACACCTATACAAACCAATGGCGTTTGATCCAAGATAAGTGTAGGTGGCAGTTCCGCCAGATGCTTGAGTAACTTCTTCAGAATAATACATGGCATCACATCCAAAAAAAACTTCGGTTTGATTTGTAGTTGGATTATTCCAAGCTACAATATCCTGAATATAAACAATATTGTTAGCTACAGTAGCTGTTGCCGCTCCAAAGATATTAATCCAATTTTGTCCACCATCAATTGATTTATACACACCGTTACCATTAACTGCTCCCCAAGTATAAACTTCACCAGTACCTAAATACATGATATTTGAATTATTAGGATCAACAGTTAAACAAGAAACCGCTAAATTTCCAGGAACTCCATTTACTGGTTGCCATTGTGAAGCTACAGAAGTAATGTCGTTATTTACCCATAATCCACCAGCAACACCACCAGCAAATACTTTTGTTGTACTTCCTGGAGCAAATTGTAATACTCTTACTCTACCACCAACATTATTTGGTCCTCTTTCTATCCATTGATTATCTAAACCATCTCCTGGTACTCTTCCAGACAACTCAATTTGTCTTAAACTTTCTTGTAATTGCAAGGTAGCTTCAGGTTCTGGCCTATCTAAATTTGGGTTAGATGAATAAAGCCATTCTTGCTCATAAAAAGCGTTTGGAGGTAAAGCCAACTCTTTTCTTTCGCTTTTAGACATTTGTTTTGTTTTAGCAAAAGGATGGTTTTGAAGATAAGCTGAATATTTTTCTCTTAATTTTTCTATTGAATCTAATTCATTTTGCTTTAAATTAGAAACTATTTTTTCGTTGGACTTATTTTTATTTACTTCAGAAAGCAGTATTTTATTGCTAAAATTTGGTTTTGAATCTACCGAAACTAAACCTACTGTTGTTTTCTCTGTTTTTGCTTGAGGTTTTGCAATATTTTCTTCTTTATTCTTAGCGTTTATTTCAGAATTTAAAACGTTAAAATTACTGTTTTGATACAAAAAGCAGCATCCAAACGCAATAAAAACAAATAAAACACTGATTTTAAGTAGTTTATTTTTCATGTGGAGGGTATATTTGGTTAATTCGGTTTTACGAATGTAAAAAAATATTTAAAAAAAATCGTTAAACAAACAATAAAATCGACGAAATGCGCCAAAACAGAAATGGCTCCAAAGATTCATTATAAACATTTTTGTTGTTATAAATTGTTCTTCCTAAAATATCAAAAACTTGTACTGAAGAAATTTCTGATGAAGCATTAATATGTGTTTTTTCATCTTTAGTAAAAACAACTAAACTTTCATTAGATACAAAACTCTCACTGGATAGCAATGCATTTTTATAAACCAATTTAAAACGGTTATTAAATATTCCTTCAGGAGTTGAAAAAGAATATGGAGCCGATTTAATATAATGAACACTGTTTGTTACATTATCTTTTAAGAATACATTTTGAGTTGTAAACAATCCATCAACATTATCTACTGAAATACTATAATTTCCAGCTGTAGTTGCTTTAAGTCCCAACAGAACTTCATCTGTTTCTTCGAAAGGTAATCCTTTTCCTTGAATTACAAATTTAGAATCATTAATGATATTATACAACATCGTGTTTGACTTATCTAAAACCTCAACATCAATAACAGTATCAAATCCATTAGTAGCATTATCTGCATAACCTACTAAAATTTGATTGTATGAATTGGTGTTGTCATTTAAGTTTAACCAAATTCTGTGTTTTTCCGTTTCTTCAGTTACTGATACTGCACTAGAACTTCTATAAAACTGTGTACTTACTGATGCATTAACTCGTTGTGTATTGAAGAAATTCGCGTTATTTGATCCAAACCACCATTAGGTTTTTTTGAAAAAATGGGTAAATTATTTTTTTTAGCAAATTCTTCTACTAATTTTTTATCTAAAGCTTCACGTTGCTTTACATTTTGTAATAATTGATTGGCCTTAACCATATCATATTCTTTTACTATTTCTTGAAGTTGTTTTTCAGTTTGAGCATAACTGTTAGTAAGAACAACAGAAATTAACATAAAAAAAGTAATTTTAATACCAAACAAGTGGGGGCTTTCATAATATTTTAGTTTGGGACTAATTTATAAAAAAATAATAAATCGATAAAAAACATCATTAAACAAAAAAACCCACAAAAATGTGGGCTTTTTTTTAAATTTACACCAATTTACATTATAATTTTCTTCACTATAATTTCACCATTTTCTAATTGAATTTTTACAATTAAAGCCTGGTTACTAACTGAAATTTGATTGGTAGTAAACTGTTTATTTTTAACTCCTGATTTAGTATAAATTAATTTACCTAAAACATCATAAACTTCAACACTAGAAACATTAGAATTAAACGCTTGAATAGTTAAATCATTATTTTTTACTAATACATCCACAACATTAGCAACTATAACTTCTTCTTTTGTTGGTTTTTTGTAGATTAATTCAAACCTATCATTAAAAACACCTATTTGAGCATTAAAATCATAAGAACCTTCTTTTAAATTGTGAATTAAATTTGTGTAGTTATCTTTAATATAAACATCTTGATTTGTAAACAAACCGTCTAATTGTTGAATATTAATTTCGAAATCACCAGCTTCAACAACTTTTAATCCTAGTTTTACAACATCATTATTTGTGAAAGGCAAAGCTTTACCTTGTATCACATACTCTTTGTTGTCTATTAAGTTGTATAAAAATGTTTTAGAAGTATCAAGCATTAGAGCATCAACTTTATCGTCTACATTGTTTGTTGCAATTGTAGAATATCCGACTAAAATTTGATTATAACCTGTTGTTTTACCGTTAAGGTTTAACCAAACTCTATGACTTTCAACTTTATTTTCTTTTACTGAATTTTCATCTGTAGATTTAAAGAACTGTGTTGAAGTGATTGCATCAACTCTCAATTCATTTTCAAATTTAACATTGAAAGCACCAATTGCATTTACAAAAAATCCTTGCCCTACTTGAATTTTATCATTTGGTATAACGCTTCCACTTGCTGAAGCCACACCACCTAATAAACTAAATGAGGCGTAATTATTTGACGGATAAACTCCTCCACTAGCCGCAACTTTGTGAGACCAATAATATAAAGTACCTAACTTACCATTCATTCTAATTAAACTTGGAGCATCAATTGGAGAAGGGTAAGGATTTCCTAATAAATTATACCCTAGTCCTACAGAATAAGAAAGACTTCCGTTATTTGGAACTCCTGTAAACTGACCATTGTAAATTGTAGGTACTGTTGGAGACCAAGTTGATGGCACACGAATCATATATCCTTTTGCAGGAGTAAATGAATTAGTTGAAGGTACTAACGATTGATATGCAGTTGGTGTAGTTGTACCAGTGAATAAATACTGATAAAAACGAGTTACTGCTGTATTAGGAGAAAATGCTAATAAATTTTGATTAACAACTGGAGAAGACCATGCTGTGTAATCATTAACTATCATTGCAGTTGAATTTCTTCTAACAATTATGTTTCCTATATTGCTAGCATGTTTAGTAAGTTGAATTAATGCAGAATCATTATTAAAAATGAATGAACCTGTACCATTTACAGTAATATTATCACCAACTCTTAAAGTATGTCCAGCGGTAATTGTAACAGTTACACCAGTATTTACAGTTACAGAACAACCGTCTAAACTTCCTGTTGATGTATAATTACCAGAGAATACCACTGCTGTTTTAGAAGTTGGTACACCTGCACTCCATGTTGAACCATTCCAAGTTGTAGTAGTTGCTCCACAGCTCCATAATTGGCTTGAGAAAATACCTCTGCCATAAGTTGCTGCATATACTGAATATCCTGTTGGGGCTGTTGGTGAATTAGGTTGTAAATCTAAATCAGTTACTTTAACATTACTCATACCATTAAATGAATGATACCATGTTAATGCTTGATTTGAAGAAGTTGCTGGATTAAATCCTATTGTATACCAAACACCTAATTCTGTTCCAACCATAAGCTCATTTATAGCTAAAGGATTTTGCAAAATAGCACGAACAGGTAAATCAGGTAGATTACCTTCCAAACTATACCAGTTTGTTCCTCCATTAAGAGTATACCAAATACTTGTAACTCCATAATTACTCATAGTAACAAATATTTGACTATCATTTGCACCAAAAGAAATATCAGAAATTGAACCTACAAAACCTGAACCTGTGATATCTGACCAACCTGAAGTTGCAGGAACAGTTGAAGTTGAATTGGCAGCAGTTACTGTATTTGCATTTATTAATTTTAACATTCTTCCATTAGCAGTACCAACAAATAATGTTGTGGCAGTCACTTTTCCTGGAGTAATTGCTGTAGGATAAGAAGTTAATAAAGCATTTGTTAAATCTACTCTAGTAACAGTACCAGACTTAATATTAATATATCTTCTTAAATAATATACTCTATTCGTACTGTCAGAAAAATCTGAATATACAATATCATTAGCTGAATCTAAAGCAAAAGCAGGATAAAATAATCCTCTATTTAAATCTGCTGCAGGTGTTGAAGGCACTGTAACATGTAACGGTCTTACAGTGGTATTATTAATTGTTCTATAATTTACATTATCATTATACACATAATTAGTCACCATATATTCCTCAGTATCTTGTGAAAATAATGGAATACCACCATCTCCTCCTTGAATTTCCAAACTTCCGGTAACACCTGCTCCTGCACCAGTTGTTAAACTTAGAGCCTGTGGAAAGTTATTACTTCCATTGTCTTGAGCGCCTGCAACGAAAAAATCACCGGTATTCCCAGCAATACCACCAGGTAAAACTGCCACACCAACAAACTGCGTTACATTGAAACCCGTGTTTTTCTCAACAATAGAAGCTGAAGTAGTAGTTGATGCAGACAAACTAGCACAATAATACACTCCACCATCATTACCAAAAATTGCTGTATTTGGTGTTCCTGGTCTGAAAGTCATTGCATGTTGATCTGAATGCACTCCATTTCCTGTATTCCATCCTGAAATTTGAGTCCAAGCCGAACCGCTATTTGTAGACTTATGAATATTAATTCCTCCAACATAAACATTTGCATCATTTGTTGGTTCTGACTCAATAAATAAATCATAAAAAGATTGAGCTCCTGTAAACCCATAAGTATTCAATCTTGTTTCGGTAGCTGGAGCTGTAGGTGGCAATGGTAACACCGTAGGAGCGGTAGTAAAGCCATTTGTTGTTAACAACAACTGAACCTCAATTGCAGGATTTGCAGCATCCGCTTGATCTAATTGAGCTAACACATAAATTTTATCTGGAGATGTATTAGATGCTTCAATTTCAGTCCTAGCACCACCACCATTACCTACGACTGTATGTCTTAAAGCAAAAGTGGCACCATTATCATTAGAAGAGAAAATTCTACCACCTCCATCATTAAAAGTTGTACTATGAGTTGATGAAACCCAAATTTTTCCGCCATTTGCAATTTCAATATCCATAGGACAAGTTTCATTACCACTTATAGCTAATGGAAGAGACAATTTAGTCCAAGTGGCACCTCCATTAATAGATTTATACAAACCATAATTTGAGGCATTAATGTAAGCGCCGCCTAAAAAACCATCACCTACAGCTGCATATATTTCAGAAACACCATTATTGTTTTTAATAGCAATATCATTAATCATTTGAATATTTGAAACTTCATTTCCTGTAAACTCTCCAGGTAAAGTTGGTTGAAAAGTTCCAGTTAAATTTGTAAGATTAGCAACTAATAAATCACCATCTTCTTTTGAAACCATAACAGAAGGAATTACTACTCCAAGATTAGAACTAGACATCCCAAGAACACCACCTCCAGCTACGTTATTCATGATTATTACACCGACAGCGCCTTTTATTTCAGCTTGAAGCACTTTAGATTCAAAACTACAAATACCTCTTCTAATTAAAATTATTTTATTAGTATAAGTCCCAGTAAGTGTAGAGCAACCGTCGTCTGTTGGAGCAGTTCCGTCATTAGCTAATACTATTGGAGCAGTAAAAGAAGTTGTTATTGGATTACCAAAATTAGCAGCAGAAGTTACATAACCTCTTATAACACCTGCATTAGAAGGCGTAATAATATCTAAATTATATACCACTTGTGAAGTTGTACTAACTGTTCCTCCACCGAAAACTTGATACCAAGAATTTCCAGCATCTGTTGTTTTCCACACTCCATTACCATTAACATCTCCCGTGTAAGATTCACCTGTTCCAGCATACCAAATACTTGAATTTATAGGATCAACAGCCAATGTTACTACATTTAAATTTTCTGGAAGTGCCATTCTTGTCCAAGAAGTTGCAGCAGTAATATCTGTGTTTTTCCATAAACCACCACTAATTCCTCCAGCAATAACTGTTTTATTAGTAGCATCAGTAGGATCAAAAATTAGTGCTTTAGTACGACCTCCAACATTATTTGGTCCTCTTTCTACCCATGAATTATCTGCACCATCGCCTGGTGTTCTGTTAGTTAATGCTTCATTTCTAGCATTCTCTAATTGCACTCTAATTGCTGATAAATTTTCACCTGTAGGTCTTCCTAAAGCAGGATTAGCAGTCATCGCATAATCTTGTTCTAAATATTTATTTGGAGGAAGTCCTTCAGCCTTTCTTTCAGACTTAGACATTAAAAATGTTTTCTTGAATAATTGCTTATCAAGCATTTCTTGATGTTTTGCTCTTAAAGCCTCAATTTCACTTAATTGATTTTTATGCTCTAGTGATGGAGTGTTTTTCTCAGACAAAACTTGCGCCTTAGAAACAACATTTTTATTAAAATCAGCAATCTGATTCTCAACAATGTAATTTTTTGTAATTACATCTTGCTGTTTTTCTTCATCAACTAAATTATCATTAGTTTGAGGAACATTTTTTAGGGAATTGCTTAACTATTTCTGAATCAGAAAAAACGCTAAAAGTAACTATAGAAACAACTATAGCGGTTAAAAAAAGCAAACCGAAGTTTAGTAATTTTGATTTCATATCTGGGGGATAATTAATATTATAGAGGCCTAAAATAATAATAATTTTAATATAATCGATAAAATATAAAAATAATCGATAAAAAACATTAATTTTTTTTGAATAACACAATAAAAATATTAATTTTTTATAAAATACATTTCGAACTTTAATAAGATAAAAATAAAAAAACAAAATTATTTTGTAGAAGCAAACAATGTTTATATATTTGCACTCCATTACACGCGGGTGTGGTGAAATTGGTAGACACGCCAGACTTAGGATCTGGTGCCGCAAGGTGTGAAGGTTCGAGTCCTTTCACCCGCACAAAAAAAAGCTCAAAACAATGTTTTGAGCTTTTTTTATTTTATACTTATTTAAAACTTAACATGTAATCTTCCAAGCCTTTAAGCTCTTCTTCGGTCATTGTTTTCGTAATCGCGAAATTTGCTTTCATGATTTCAAACTGAGTCGGATCAACAATTGGATCCGCTTCTCCTTGTAAGAATAAGGAAATACTCGCTTTTTTTTCGGTATACATTTTAGCAATTTCTTTGATGCTTGGCCCAACAATTTTGGCATCCGGTTTGTGACAAGTCGCACACATACCTTTTCCTTCAAATAATTCTTTCCCTAAATCTTCAGAAGAAAGTGCTGTTGTTGTGGTTTTTGTTTCTTCAATAGGATTTCCCATTGGATCCGTTTCTTTTTTTTCGCCACAGCTAACAAAACCTAAAGTCAGTACCGCTAAACAGAGAAGTTTTCTATAGTTTTTCATTACGAATTTATTTTGATTGTCAAATCTATTACTTTATTTCAAGAATAAAAATGACAAATATCACTTCATTATTTATTTAATAAAATCGCAGCTTCTTTAGCAAAATATGTCGAAATTAAACTCGCACCTGCTCTTTTGATACACATTAATTGTTCCATCATAATTTTATCATGATCTAACCAACCTCTTTCTGAAGCGGCTTTAATCATAGCATATTCTCCAGAAACATGAAAAACCGTTACAGGAACATTAACCGCATTTTTCACTTCACGAACAATATCTAAATAGGCAATTCCTGGTTTAACCATCACCATATCGGCACCTTCTTCTACATCCATTAAAGCTTCTTTTATCGCTTCGATACGATTGGCATAATCCATTTGATACGTTTTTTTATCTTTTGGAATTTCGATATTATCAACTGGCGCACTATCTAATGCATCTCTAAACGGACCATAAAAAGCGGATGCGTATTTCGCAGAATAACTCATAATTCCAACATTATGAAATCCTGCTGCATCTAAACCTTCGCGCAGTCTTAAAACTCTTCCGTCCATCATGTCACTTGGCGCTACAAAATCGGCACCCGCTTGTGCGTGAGAAACGGCCATTTTTACTAAAGCTGCATTTGTCGCATCGTTAGCAATATCACCTTTTTCAATAATTCCATCATGACCATAAATTGAATACGGATCTAATGCTACATCTGGCATCACAATCATTTCAGGACAAGCCGATTTGATGGCTTTGATGGCACGTTGCATTAATCCATCAGGATTCCAAGCCTCTTTTCCGGTATTATCTTTTAAGGATTCATCTACTTTTACATAAATGTTTACCGCACGAATGCCTAATGCGAAAATTTCTTTAACTTCTTCTACTGTTAAATCAATCGAACGACGGTAAATACCCACCATAGAAGGAATTTCTACTTGTACATTTTCACCTTCCGTTATAAACATCGGAAACATAAAATCACTTGGACTTAATGTGGTTTCACGAACTAAACTTCTTATGGATTCGTTTACTCTTAAACGACGTCCTCTTTGTAATGGAAACATAATTTTTTTATTTACGATTTACGATGTGGGATTTGTGATCTTAGCACACCATCCAATCTATCGGGTTTTCTAAAACTTTAATTAACTTTTCTCTATAAATGTTTAACTCCGCCGGAGTTTACTGTATCTAAATTTTTTGTTTGTTGATTTAGAATTTTACTTTACTCTTACCACTACTTTTTTTGTTTCAGCAGCAGCATTTTTCTCCCAAGAACGAGCGTATTCAAAAACTAAAGTATCAACACCAGATTCTTTTCCTTTGAATTTCCAAATTTCTTTTCCACCAACACCAACCATGCCAGATTCGGCTTTATCTTGGGTATAAGTTGTACTTACAGAGTCAACCAGTTTTGAAGATTGATTTTTTACCCATTTCCAAGAATATCCTGTAGTCGGATTAGAATTTAAAATCACTTCGAATGTTTCATTTTTGTTTACTTCGTAGTCTGTTTGTATTCCTTTTTGTGAGTTACAAGAAAACAAACCAGTTCCTAAAACTATAATTATTGCTTTTTTCATAATTATTGGATTTTATATCCAATCTATTGGATTTTCTAAAACTTGTATCAATTTTTCTTCTTCGGTATCTTTTTCTGGATGATGGTCGTATACCCATTGCACATGTGGTGGTAAACTCATCAAAATACTTTCTATTCTTCCGTTGGTTTTTAGTCCGAAAAGCGTGCCTTTATCATGAACCAAATTGAATTCTACATAACGTCCACGGCGAATTTCTTGCCAAGTTCTTTGTTCTGATGTAAAAGGTAAGTCTTTTCTTTTTTCTACAATTGGAACATAGGCTTGTATGAAAGAATTTCCAACTTCTGTTACGAAATTGAACCAATCTTCCATTTTCATGTCATCCGTTTCTTTACAATAATCGAAAAATAAACCGCCTAAACCTCGCGCTTCGTTTCTGTGAGCATTCCAAAAATAGGCGTCACATTGTTTTTTATATTTTGGATAGAATTCTGGATTGTGTTTGTCGCAAGCCGTTTTACACGTTTGATGAAAATGTTTTCCGTCTTCTTCAAACAAATAATACGGAGTTAAATCTTGTCCGCCACCAAACCAGCTGTTGATTACTTTTCCATTATCGTCGTACATTTCAAAATAGCGCCAATTCGCGTGAACCGTTGGAACCATTGGGTTTTTTGGATGAATGACTAAACTCAATCCACAAGCAAAGAAATCAGCTTCACCAACATTAAACATTTTCTGCATAGCTTCAGGTAATTTACCATGAACTGCCGAAATATTTACACCGCCTTTTTCAAAAACGTTTCCATTTTCAATTACGCGTGTTCTTCCGCCGCCGCCTTCTGGTCGTTCCCAAATGTCTTCGCGAAATTTGGCTTTTCCTTCAACTGCTTCTAGTCCAGCAACAATTTGGTCTTGAAGGTTTTGTATGTATGAGTAGAATTTATTTTTCATTGTAAAAAATCAAAAGTTCTTAAACTATTTTGCATTTAATAATTCCTGAATTGCTTCTCTTATTTTTAAAGCACTTTCAGTTTTTATTTCATAATCATTATTTTTATCAGTATGAATTCTAATTTTTTCAATTTTTTTACTTGAAATTTCAATAAATTCTTTTTCAGACAAATTAAAACTTAAATCTATTGCTTCTATCAAAAACGGCCCATCATAATATAATTTTATTGTGGTTTTATCATCAAATAAAAAATTTATATATGACGTTATAGGTTCAGTAGAACTAATTTCTTTTTTTTTGCTTTTAATATTTAAAGTATAATTTGAACACGTTACATTATTATTAATTTCGCTGTAAATGCAAAATTTACTTAAATCTAATTGTAGATTATCATTTTTATCTTCGTAAATAATAATGTTTTTAATTTCAATTTCTGATGTTTTATCAAACTCATCATACTTTTTTATTACATCAATCTGAGAATATGAAATTACTGATACAAATATTAATAATGCTGAAATAATTTTTTTCATAATAAATTGTTTTAAACTATTTAGCAATAACTAAAAATATTACTGACCGTATTCCTTAACCGCTTCCACAAATGCTTTCGCGTGATCCACAGGAATATTTGGTAAAATACCGTGACCTAAGTTAACGATATAATTGTCTTTTCCGAATTCGTCGATCATTTCATGTACCATTTTTTTGATGGTTGGAATCGGCGATAATAATCTTGATGGGTCGAAATTTCCTTGTAACGTAATTTTTCCACCTGATAAATAACGGGCGTTTCTTGGCGAACACGTCCAATCAACTCCTAAAGCTGAAGCTTTTGTTTTTGCCATATCTCCTAATGCAAACCAACATCCTTTTCCAAAAATAATAACTGGAGTCATTTCTGCTAAAGCTTCGGTAATTTGGTTGATATATTGAAATGAGAATTCTTGATAATCTACTGGAGACAACATTCCTCCCCAAGAATCGAAAATTTGAATGGCGTTACAACCTGCTTTTACTTTTTCTTTTAAGTATAAGATAGTCGTATCTGTAATTTTTTGTAATAAAACGTGTGCTGCTACTGGATTCGAAAAACAAAATCCTTTCGCTGTATCGAAACTTTTAGAGCCTTTTCCTTCTACAGCGTAACAGAAAATCGTCCAAGGTGAACCTGCGAAACCAATTAATGGCACCTCATCGTTCAACATTTGTTTGGTTAATTTAATCGCATCAAAAACATAACCTAAAGTTTCATTCACATCTGGAACGAAAACTTTTTCAACATCTTGCGAAGTACGGATTGGATTTGGAATAATTGGTCCTAAATTGTCTTTTAATTCTACGTGAATTCCCATCGCACGTGGCACAACCAAAATATCTGAAAACAAAATAGCTGCATCTGGTTTTACAATTCTAATTGGTTGAACTGTAATTTCTGCTGCTAATTCTGGTGTTTCACAACGTGTGAAGAAATCATATTTGTCGCGTAACGCTCTAAATTCTGGTAAATATCTTCCGGCTTGACGCATCATCCAAACTGGTGGACGTTCAACAGATTCGTTATTTAAGGCACGTAGGAATAAATCGTTTTTTATCATTTTTTTTAATTTTGCCACAAAGGCGCAAAGGCACTAAGTTTAATTATTATAATATTCTATAACTTGTTCAATAACGTTTTCAACACTTGGTTGGTACGCGGTTTTAATGTTTTTAATTTTAGTTTCAGACAACACCGCTCTTAAAGCATCAGCAGTTGTATTTCCGATGCAAAATAATTTTTCGTTGGCAAGCGTGTTCTTTTTCAAATAACTCGTTACGGCTGATGGACTGAAAAACAGAATTCCGTCTACTTTATCTGAGATTTTATGCGGTGTTAACGTCGTATCGTACACTTTAATTTCGTTAAAAGTGATTTCGTTTTCAGACAACATTTCTGGCAAGGTATCTCTTCGAAGATTTCCGCTAAAAAAAGTAAAACTTTCATCTGAATACACTAACGTAATAATTTCGGCTAAATCTTCCGCGTAACCTGTATAGGCTTCTACTGTAAAACCGTTTTCGTTAAGTAATTCTTTCGTTTTTAATCCGACACAAAAAACTGTTTTTTGTTTTAAATCTTCAATTGTTGGATGTTGTAAAATACTTAAAACCGCATTTTGACTCGTAAAAATCAAATTTTTGTTCAGGTTTTTGATTTCGAAAGAAGCGTTTTCTGTTTTAATGAAATCGGCTTCCACAACTTGAATAGCTGCATCTAACAATACTTGTTTTTGGATTGTTGAAAGTGTTTTGGTTGAAAGTATTGTAGTTTTATCAGACATTATTTTTTTAATTTTTCTTTAATTTCAGTCATTACTGATGTTCCGCCATTGGCTAAAATTTCTTGCGCACAATGGAATCCTAATTTTTTCCATTCGGAAACTTCTACTGTTTTTTTGACTTCAAGTTTTTGTTTTCCATCAATTGAAAATAACACACCTGTAAAATCAATAACATCTTCTTTCTCATTATAAATGGCAAGTGCTCCAATTGGTGCGGTACAACCACCTTCTAACGTTCTTAAAAACTGACGTTCAATGTAGGTACAAATTTCTGTTTCAATATGATTTAATTGCGAAACCGCTTCTAAAGAAAATAAATCTTCTGCATTACAAACCACTAACATCGCACCTTGAGCTGGTGCAGGAATCATCCAATCTAATGGAATAAAAGTGGCAGGTTTTACGTTGATACGTTCTAAACCGGCTTCGGCAAAAATGGCGCCACTCCAATTAGAATCGGCTACTTTTTGCAAACGTGTATTTACGTTTCCGCGAATATCTTCTACAGCATGCGTTGGGTATTTGTGTAACCAGCTTGCTTTTCTTCGTAAACTACTGCTGGCAATTGTGCTATTTTCTTGAGTTAAGAAATCTAAATTTCCTTTATGAACTAAAATATCTAACGTGGATGCTCTTTCTAAAACTGCACCTTGAATAATTCCGTTTGGCAATTGAGTTGGTACATCTTTCATAGAATGCACAGCAATATCAATTTTGCCTTGAATCATCGCAATATCTAGTGTTTTCGTGAAAATTCCTGTGATTCCTAATTCGTATAGAGGTTTATCTAAAACAATATCGCCTTCCGATTTTACGGCAGTAATTTCAGTTTTATAACCTAAATCGTTCAGTTGTTTTTCAACTGTTTTGGCTTGCCAAAGTGCTAATTCGCTATCGCGAGTTCCTATTCGTATTGTTTTTTGCTTCATTTTTATGTTATAAAACCTTAATTTCTTAATGGTTTACATTTTCAATTTGAAAAACCTTGTTAATCCATTCCACACTTTCTTCCACAACGGTATTATCATCTTTTAAATGATTGGCAAAATGGCTGGTTATTTTTTGAATTAATTTAGCTGTTATAATTTCAGCATATTCTTCATTAAAATCGGCGTTTTTCTTTTTCAAGTGATTGATTTCCGATTCTTTAATCGCGTTTAATTTCGCTTTTAAAGCATGAATAGTTGGTGCGTATTTTCTGCCTTTAGACCAAGTTAAAAATTCAGTTAGAATTTCTGTAATGATATTTTCGGCAGCGGGAATATGTTGTTTTCTGTTTTCTAAAGTTTCATCCGTCATTTGCGACAAATGATCCATGTGAATTAAAGTTACAAATGGGTTTTGTTTTACGTTTTCGTTTACATTTTTCGGAATAGATAAATCTAAAATCAACAACGGTTTCTTTAAATTTAAAATATCTAAATCGATAGTTGGATTTTGAGCACCAGTTGCAACTACCACTACATCTGCTTTTTGTAATTCGATTTGCAAATCAGAATAATCCTTAACAATAAGATTTAATTTTTTGGCTAATTTCTCCGCCTTATCTTTTGTTCTGTTGATTAATGTAATTTGATCGTGTTTCGAATGTTTGACTAGATTTTCACACGTATTTCTTCCAATTTTTCCTGTTCCGAAAAGCAATATGTTTTTGTTAGAAATGTCTTCTACATTCTTAAAAATATATTGAACCGCCGCGAAAGAAACAGATGTTGCTCCGCTTGAAATTTCGGTTTCGTTTTTAACTTTTTTACTTGCCTGAATTACTGAATTCACCAAACGCTCTAAATAAGCATTGGCTAAATTTAGTTTTTTACTTTCTACAAAAGCATTTTTCAATTGGGCTATTATTTCAAAATCGCCTAAAATCTGGCTATCTAAACCTGTTCCAACACGAAACATATGATTTAAAGCTTCTTTTTGTTTGTAAACGTAAGCGAATTTTTGAAATTCTTCAACGGTTCCTAAGCTGTTTTCACAAAGCAAATGAATCAATTGAAAAGGATGTTGTGCAAAACCGTAAATTTCGGTGCGGTTACACGTAGAAGTAACTAATAAGCTTTCCACACCATTCGTTTTGGCTTGTTCCAATAAATTGGCTTTTGCTTTGTCGTCTAAACTAAACTTACCTCTAATTTCGGCATCAGCTTTTTTGTAGCTCAAACCGATCGCGTAGAAAGTATTTTGTTTTGCAGGTGAATGATTGTCCATAAATTGGGTTATCTCTTAAAGATGCACAAAATTATTGTTTCCAAGTTTATAAAAACAACGCTAAAAGTACTTTTTATATCGTAATTAGTTTTTTTTGATTAAATTGCAATTATTTTGCTATAAACTAGTAACTTTGCAACAAATCCAACACCATACAAGTTGTTTGTTTAGAATTATTATAAATAAGAAAGCTGTTTTTGATTAAACATTTCATAAAAAAATAACGCTATGAGTTCATTTGAAGAAATAAAAATTGACGATGATTTCACCTTACTCCGTTTTCAAAATGATTCTGAGAACACCGAAACACTTGAAAAACAAGTAGGTAGCGGTTTAATTCAGTTTCATTTTAATGTAAAAGGTAAAGGGAAATTTATCTTCAACAACAATTCGTATACTTTAGATTTAAATGAAGAAAAAGCACTTTTATTATACAATCCGCAAAAAGAATTGCCACTTCATTTAGAAGTTGCTCCGAAAAGTTGGATTATTTCTATATTAATTTCAATTAAAAAATTTCACACTTTGTTTTCTTCAGATACGGAAATGATTCCGTTTTTAAGTAAAGACAATTTAGAGAAAAAATATTATACCGAAGAAAGCATTAGTCCATCAATGGCAATTGTATTGAATCAGATATTTCATTACAACCAGAATTCGTCTATAAAAACTTTGTATTTAAAAGGTAAAAGTTACGAATTATTAAGTTTGTTTTTCAATACGAATGAAGATCCAAACGCAGAACATTGTCCATTTTTATCTGACGAAGAAAATGTCTTAAAAATTAAAAAAGCCAAAGAAATTATCATCAAAAACATGGCTGAACCACCTGGTTTACAAGAATTAGCTGATGAAGTTGGTATTTCGATGAAAAAACTAAAGGCAGGATTTAAAGAAATTTATGGCGATACTGTTTTTAATTTTCTATTCGATTATAAAATGGAATTTGCTCGAAAACTATTAGAATCTGGTTCATACAATGTGAATGAAGTAGGTTTAAAAATCGGCTACAGCACATCGAGCCATTTTATTGCAGCCTTTAAAAAGAAATTTGGTACTACACCAAAAAAATACTTATTGAATTTAAACGTTAATTTATAAAAGCATAAAAACATATTATGAAAGGAGTTTTATTAGTCAATCTTGGATCACCAGAAAGTCCAACAGCAAAAGACGTTAAGCCGTATTTAGATGAATTTTTAATGGATAAATACGTAATAGACGTTCCGTTTTTATTACGTGCTTTATTAGTGAGAGGAATTATTTTACAAACCAGACCTAAAAAATCTGCAGAAGCCTATGCAAGAATTTGGACAAGTGAAGGTTCGCCTTTAATTGTATTATCAAAAAGAATGCACGAAAAAGTAAAAGGTCTAGTTGATATTCCTGTAGCTTTATCCATGCGATATGGGACAATGACAATTTTAAAAGGCTTACAAGAATTACACGACAAAGGTGTAACTGAAGTCATGCTTTTTCCTTTATATCCGCAACATGCTATGGCTTCTACTACAACAATTTTAGTTTTAGCTGAAGAACTTCGCGCCAAGCATTTTCCAAACATGAAATTTACGAATGTTCCTGCTTTTTACAACAAACCAGGTTATATTGAAGCTTTATCAAATTCTATAAAAAAACATTTAGAAAGTTTTGAATACGATCATTTATTGTTTTCGTACCACGGCATCCCAAAACGTCATATTCGTAAAACAGATATAACTAAATCTCATTGTAAAATTGATGGTTCTTGTTGTAATACACCTTCGCCAGCGCACGAATTTTGCTACCGTCACCAATGTTATGAAACGACGAAACAAGTGGTGAAATTATTAGGCATTCCAGAAGGAAAATACAGCCAAACTTTTCAATCGCGTTTAGCGGGAGACAAATGGCTAACACCTTATACAGATGTTGAAATTAACAAAATGCCTGAAAAAGGAATTAAGAAATTGGCGGTTGTTACTCCAGCTTTCGTTGCAGATTGCTTAGAAACGTTAGAGGAAATTGCCATGGAAGCCAACGAACAATTTATACATCACGGTGGTGAAGAATTTTTAGCGATTCCTTGTATGAATGACGAAGACGAATGGTGTGGTGTAGTGGCGAAATGGATTGAAGAATTTAAAAATAATTAAATTTGTTTCAGGTTTAAAGTTTGTTTAGTTAACTTGAAACCTGAAACTTGAAACTATATTAATGGAATATTACAATTATCTAAAGTCCTTACATTTAATCTTTGTAATCACTTGGTTTGCAGGTTTATTTTACATTGTTCGCTTGTTTGTGTATCAAATTGAAGCGAATGAAATGCCTTCACCAGAAAAAGAAATTTTGCAAAAGCAATATAAAATAATGACCTATCGTTTGTGGTATATTATTACTTGGCCAAGTGCAGTTTTAGCAACAGTTTTTGCGCTTTGTTTGTTACATTTAAATCCCGCTTTTTTAGAAATGCCTTGGATGCAAGTGAAATTAGGTTTTGTGGTTTTATTGTTTATTTATCATTTTAAATGTCATAGTATTTATAAAGAATTACAAAATGACAAAATCAACTACACGTCTAACTTTATGCGTTTATGGAACGAAGGTGCGACAATAATTTTGTTTGCCGTAGTTTTTTTAGTCATTTTAAAAAATGCCATCAATTGGATTTATGGTGTAGTTGGAATTGTATTATTTTCTGTAATAATAATGCTTGGATTTAAATTCTACAAAAGAATTAGAGAAAAAAAAGGTGAATAAATTTTTCAAAATACATACGCTATCGTTAAGACGAAGAATCTTTTTGTCGATGTTGTTTTTAACGACATTCTCAACTATTTTAATTTCGATAGTGTCTTTAATTCACTTCCGATACGAAGCTAAAGAATATCATGAAGAACGCTTATCTCGTAAAGAAAGCGCCATAAAAGAACACATTGAATACATTTTAAAAACTACAAGTTATCCGCTTTTAACAAAAAATGTTCGCTATATTTTTAAAGATAGAATTCACGAATTATCTGACATTCATAGTTTAGAAATTAATTTTTTCGATTTAAATGGTAAATTACTTTTATCTTCAAAATCGGCATTTAAAATTGATAAAAAAATACCAAATATAGAAGCAAAAATTCTCAATGATTTAAGAAATTCTTCTGAGAAAAGAATCGTAATTACTAAATCTAAAGAAAACGACACGTATTTAAAATCGTCATTCAGTTACATTAAAGATATTAAGTTTAAAAACTTAACGATATTAAACATTCCATATGAAGAAAACAGCGATTTTTATAATGAAGAAGCTCGTAATTTCTTAACCCGATATGCGCAAGTATATATTATCATGTTTATCATTTCGATATTACTTTCTTATTTATTGTCAAGTAATATTACGAAATCTATTTCTCAAATTTCGGAAAAATTAGAAGTCACACAATTAAATGAACGTAACCAAAAACTTACGCTTCAACCCGGAAATCAAGAAATTAACGGGCTAATTTTATCGTACAACAACATGGTGGATACGTTAGAAGAAAGCGTACAAAAACTAGCCCAAAGTGAACGGGAACACGCTTGGCGCGAAATGGCCAAACAAGTCGCACACGAAATTAAAAATCCGTTAACACCTATGCGATTGACCATTCAGAGTTTTCAAAGAAAATTTGATGTCAACGATCCAAATATCAATCAGAAATTAAACGATTATTCGGAAACATTAATTCATCAAATTGATACGATGACAACGGTGGCAAGTGCTTTTTCGAATTTCGCCAACATGCCAGGACAACAAAACGAACTGGTAAATATTGTTCAAATAAGTAAAATGGCTTTGGAAATATTTGATGAAGACTATGTTCGTTTTCAAACCACAGAAAAAGAAATTTTTACACTTTTTGACCGAGCTCAACTGACACGAGTTGTTACGAATTTAGTTAAAAATGCGATTCAAGCAATTCCAGAAAATCAAGAAGAAAAATCTGTTACTGTAGATCTTTCAAAAACTGACACTCAATTTGTTTTAAAAGTTTGTGATAACGGAATTGGGATTTCAACAGAAAATGCAGCTTATATTTTCGAACCTAAATTTACTACAAAAAATTCTGGAATGGGATTAGGCTTAGCCATAATTAAAAATATTATTGAAAATTATAAAGGAACCATTACTTTTGTCACCAAAGAAGGAAAAGGAACAACATTCACTGTCACATTACCAATAAAAAACTAAAAAATGGAAAATATTTTAATTGAAAAACAAGACAATTTAGCGATTGTTACGATTAACAGACCAACCAAATTAAACGCTTTAAACATAGCTACAATTGAAGAATTACATGCTGCTTTTAACGAATTAAATCAAGACACCAATACAAAAGTTATTATTTTAACAGGAAGTGGTGAAAAAGCATTTGTTGCTGGAGCCGATATTTCTGAATTTGCTCATTTTTCTGTATCAGAAGGAGAACAATTAGCTGCCAAAGGTCAAGAATTATTGTTTGATTTTGTACAAAATTTACAAACACCAGTCATTGCAGCTGTAAATGGTTTTGCTTTAGGTGGTGGATTAGAATTAGCCATGAGTTGTCATTTCAGAATTGCTTCTACGAATGCTAAAATGGGTTTACCAGAAGTTACTTTAGGCGTAATTCCAGGTTATGGCGGCACACAACGTTTGGCACAATTGATCGGAAAAGGAAGAGCTATGGAATTGATCATGACAGCCAATATGATTGATGCAGAAACGGCTAAAAGTTACGGATTAGTAAATCACGTAGTTCCACAAGAAGAATTATTAGATTTAGCAAAATCAATTGCTACAAAAATAAGTAACAACTCGAGTGTAGCAATTGCTAAAGCGATTGAAGCTATCAATGCAAATTTTGAAGATGGCGTAAATGGTTTTGCAACAGAAATTAAAAACTTTGGTGCTTCTTTTGGAACAGAAGATTTTAAAGAAGGGACAACTGCTTTTTTAGAAAAAAGAAAAGCGGTTTTCACAGGGAAATAATTTTATCAAATAAAAATAAACAAAGCCACTTTAATAGTGGCTTTTGTGTTTATAGAGAATAAAAAACGAATACTATTTTACTTATATTTGTTAGAAATAACTTATCATGTCTTCACAAACCCGATTAACTAGAGCTTATAAAAATGCACTCCGAATTAAATTTACCGATTCGGATAAGTTTATTTTTTTTAGTGATTGCCATCGTGGAGATGGAAGTTTTGCAGATGATTTTGCTAATAATCGCAACATTTATATGCACGCTTTAAATCAGTATTACAAAAATGATTTTCAATATATCGAATTAGGTGATGGCGATGAATTATGGGAAAACTTATTTTTTAAAGATATTATTGAAGCGAATAAAAATGTGTTTTTGCTTTTAAAAAAGTTCTACGAAAAAAAGAAACTTCACATGATTTACGGGAATCACGATATGGTTTATCGAAATCAAGAGGTTGTAAAAAAACACTTTTCAGAATATTTTGACACTACTGCTGGGAAAAACCTACCTTTAATGCCTAATTTAACCTTCAATGAAGCGATAGTTTTAGAAAATGCTGATACAGGTCAGGAATTGTTTTTAACGCACGGACATCAAGCAGATTTTATGAATTATGTAGGTTGGAAATTCAATCGCTTTTTTGTGAGAGTTTTGTGGAAACCACTTCAAGTTTGGGGAATTAAAGATCCAACTAGTCCGGCTAAAAATTATATCGAATCGTTGAAAGTGGAAAGAAGAATCAAAAAATGGATTGCAAATAACGGAAACAAAATCACTATAATTGGACATACGCATCGCCCACATTTTCCAAAACCAAGTGAAAATTTACTAAATTTCTTTAACGATGGAAGTTGTGTTCACCCAAGAAACATTACCGGAATTGAAATTGAAAACGGCAAAATTTCATTGATTAAATGGCTCATTGATACCAATGACGATGGCGTTTTACAAATTGTAAAAGAATATATTGAAACACCACAGAAGTTGAGAGATTACGAATAATTACTTTTTAGTTTTCCAAATAAAACCATCAAGTAAATAATGAGTAAACTGCGGAACGGTTAATAATGGCACTAAAATGAGTTGCCAGTTTTCGGAAACATCAAAATTAAAAGTGAAGTTTTCTTGCCATACAAAAATCTCCCAAAAAAACTCTTCTACAAAAGCAATTCCCAACAAGAAGACAAGAAAAATGGCAATCTTATTGAATGAAGAAATCCCTTTCATAAAACTAATTTTACTTTCATTTACTTCTTTAAAATAAATCAAAGCCAAATAAGGTATGCCGTGTGAAACTACGTTTAATAAAGTGAATATTAAATCGTTATTATAGAAAACGATTCCGAAATACCACGACAAATAGGTTCCAATAATTAAGGCGTTTTTCGGAATATTAAAATCTTTTTTAGTTAGAAAAAGGTAAGCCGTTTTAAAAACATAAACTCCAATTATAGCAAAATACAAATAGTAAAAATACGTTATGATGTTGGTGTTTTCGAACAGAAAAAACTCATTTTCAACAAACCAATTGAATTTTCTATTGTTCGATAAAAACCAAAACAACATGGGAAAAACCGTAGCATTATAAATAATTAGATTATCTAAAAAAACTTGAAACTTGGTTTTGACTTCGTTTCTCGAATACAATCGCATGAAACCATATTGCTGTCTGATAAAATGAAATACAGCAACGTATGCTAAAAAAGACCAGAAAACCAAAGCACCAAATGAAAACAAAATCAATCCAATTAAAAAACAGATTATTGGCAATGAAATCAAAAGTTTTTTACTTTGATTAAAGGTATCTTTTACGAAATAGGTTTTAAATAAAGTCGCGTAAACGTGCGCCACATCAATACCAACAATCAAAACTAACCAAACATAAAATGAATAATTTTCTTCAATTGTCATTAATTGTTTATGAAACAGAAAAACAATAAGCAACACTATAAATGATGGTGCTAAAATGAAAATTCCGTCTGTTTTGGCTTTATGAATCCAAGGTTGTTTCATTGAAAATTTGGTTTACAACATCTATTCCTTGATGAAAAGCTTCTTCAAAAACAGATATTCCTGATAAATCACTGTGAGCAAAAAATATTTTATCCTCTATATTTTTAGCAGCCATTTCTTTTTCTTCACTAAAGATAAAATTTGGAGTTGGACTAATCATACCATGACCCATTTTATATATTTCAATAGTTTCAATTTCTTCTTTAATTGTGGGATGTGCGATACTTAAATCGGAAATAATGATGTTTTTAATCTCTTCTTCTTTCATTTTTAAGAATTCTTTCCTAGCTTCTTTTAAGTTCGAATTTGAAAAGGAATAATAATACGTAATCGATTTATTGTCAACAATTTGATTTATGGTTTGATGCTGATTATAAATATAACCCAAACCTTTCGATTTATAAATTACATTATCCCAATACAATTCTGAATTGTTCAATTCGGATTCTTTTTTTAAACTTATAGTTGCCGTAAACCAAGGCGCATATTGGAATTTAGCACTTGTTTTTCTGTCTTTAAATAAATATGAGTTAATATATTGTGGCGTACAACAAATCACTTTTTCGCAATTATACATCACAGATTTATTGTTTTTCGCATCAAAACAAAGTATTTCTACTAATGTATCGTTTTGCTTAATTTCATAAACTAAATGATTCTTTTTGACTTTATTTTCAACGTATTTAGCTAAATGTTTTGCTAACCTTCCGTTACCTTCTGGCCAAGTTAATACATTTTCAGTAGTTGATGTATCGTGTTTTCTGGCAGTAAAATAGAATAAGCCAGCCCAAGCAGAAACGAAATCTATACCAATTCCGAAATCATCTTTACAACAATAATTTACGTATTCTAAAAGTTCTTCAGAAGAGAATTTATTATTAGACAACCAATCTTTCATGGTTATTGTATCTAAATCACGGTATTTTTTTTCTTTAGAAATCTTATTAATCGGAATGTCAAAATGATACAATCCATCAAAACCTTTTTCATCTTTTAGTTGCGATGTAATTTCAAAAAAGCGATTGATTTCTTCGTTAGCTATTTCAGAATTTCCGTATTTTGGGATTAATTCTTCTTGCCAATTATTTTTGATAAAAAGTCTTTCTTGCGGTTTAAAACACAGTTGAGTTTCATCGAAAATTGGCATTTCCTTTTCAAAATGCGTTATAATTTTCGATTCGTGTAAAAAAGAAATTAATTCTTTATCATGTAAATTCGGTAATGGTAAATAATGTGCTCCGTGAGGAAATGAAGTGGCTTTATTGGTACCAAAACTAGAATTTCCGCCAATAGTACTTTCTAACTCTAATAACAAAAAGTTGGTTTTATTTTTTTTAACCAATTGTCTTGCAGCAGACAAACCTGTTATTCCACCACCTATAATTAGGATTGGAATTTCTATAATTTCAGTTGGTTTTGGAAAGTTTTTAAGCCATAATCGGTGGCCTAAAATATGATTTGTTCCTGTGAGTTTTAAGAAAATTTCGGCTAAGGTGTTTTTACAAGAATGCAACATACCTGGAATTTGAGCCAATATGCTTGCAAAAACAACACTTTTTACAAAGTTTCTTCTTGAGAATTGACTAGAGTTTTCCCCATTCTTCATCAAAATAGCGTACTAAAATTTGGTTATCTAATCGGTTAATTTCTAAATTATTAGCCATCATATCCTCTGGGAATTGATTTAAACTTTTATAATTATGGTTGTAGAATTTAAGATGATTTACTTTTCTGTTTACTTTATCAAAAGTGTTTTTTGAATTTAATGTCGCAATGGTATAACCCCACTCACCAAAAGAAGGTACATAAACATGATAGGCATCTGTATTTGGAAACACCTGTTTAACGGTTTTATTGATGCACCAAAACGATTTAGGCGCAAAATAAGGCGAAGTCGTTTGGATTACGATTACCGTGTTTGGATTGGCTAACTTCGCTAACGTTTTATAAAAATTAAGCGAATATAATTTCCCTAAACTATAATTGGAAGGATCTGGAAAATCGATAATAATTACATCATATTTTTTGGTAGTTGTTTTGGCCCAAAGAAAAGCATCTTGGTTGTGAATCGTGACTTTTTTATTTAGAAACGAATTGTGATTAAAGGTTTTAAGAATGGTATTTTCTTTAAACATTTGCGTCATTTTTTCGTCTAAATCTACAAGTGTAATGGTTTGAACTGCTGGATATTTTAAAATTTCTCTACATGCTAAACCATCGCCACCGCCTAAAACCAATACGTTTTCAATATTAGTAGCGTTTTCCATTGCTGGATGCACTAAAGCTTCGTGATATCTGTATTCGTCGGCAGATGAAAACTGGAGATTGTTATTTAGATAGAGTTTATAATCGTTTTTATTGTGCGTTAAAACGATTCTTTGATACGGTGTTGTGTTGGTAAAAACAATATTTTCTCCGTATAATTTTTCTTCAGAAAAGCTTAAAATTTCGTTAGAAAAATAGAAAACCACTACTAAAAGCAAAAATGAAAAGATGGATTTGAATTTCAGTAGCAAGCTGTTTTTGATTTCTTTTTGCAATAAAAAAGTTAAGCATATCGCAACAGAAATATTAATCATCCCAAAAAACAACGAGGTTTTAATCACACCTAATTGAGGAATAAATACTAAAGGAAATAAAACCGAAGCTAATAAAGCGCCAATATAATCGAACGTAAAAACATTGGACACTAATTCGCTGAACTCTACTTTTTCTTTCAGAATATTCATTAAAAGCGGAATTTCTAAACCTACTAAACAGCCTGTAATAAAAACCAAAAGATATAAAACAACCTGAAAATAATCTACTTTTTCGAAAAGGATAAATAGCAAGACAGAACTTAAACCGCCGATTAAACCGACAATTATTTCTATTTCAATAAAAGTGTTTAGCTGATTCTTTTTGATGAATTTCGCAAAATACGAACCCACACCCATGGAGAACAAGTACACACCAATAATAAACGAAAACTGTTTGACAGAATCGCCAAGTAAATAACTCGCTAAAGTTCCTGCAATTAATTCGTAAATAAGTCCGCAAGTTGCGATTATAAATACGGCAAATAAAAGTAAATATTCAAATTTTAAGAATTTTTTACCCATGAATAGCGGCGCTAATGATCATAGAAATGCCTATAATTAATGCTCCAAAAACGATAGCTAATGCGGTGTTTTTGTTTTGTACAATTTCTTTCCAAGTGTTTTCTGGTGTCGCTTTTTCAATGATGAAATATCCAATTAATAAAATTACGATTCCAACTAATGAAAACACTATTGAGTTAATTAATCCGTTTACTAACATATTTTTCAGTTTATATTATTATTAAATATTGATGTTATTATTTGTGATAAAATCTATTTACGCCGCCGCCTCTATAGGTAGAAGAGCCGCTTTGTGTTTTTTCTGTTTCTTTACAATCGCAAATTCTATTTCCTTTATAAGTAAAAAATATAAATAGTACGAAAACTGGAATTGCAATAGCAAAACCGAATATATTCCTTTTAATAAAATTTAAAACAGCATCCATATTAACTTTCCTCTGATTTATAAGGTGAATAACTACTATCGCTCCATCTTGAAACTTCAAAGATGTATTTTAGTCCAAATAAAAGAACAATTCCTCCAGCCAAAATTAGCATACAAAAACCAACATTCCAAAAGGGTGTTTTTTCCAATGTAGCTTTAATTGACATTTCTAAACTTGGATCTACACTTTCGGTTGTAATTGTTTGATTTGGGTCATAAGTTGCTCCAGGTGGAATATAATTGGATCTTTCTTCAGCTGATGTAGTAAATGCTAAATGGTATTTTCCTGGTTCTACCCCACAAAAAGAAAAACTTTCATTAGTTGTTCCTTCTGTCCAACTTTCCCCGCCTGAATTACCATGGTAATATTCAATATCTTGTTCAGCAAATTGCTCTTCACTTGTGTTTTCATTTACTAAACTCACACCGGTATAAGCCCATGAATTATTTACTGGAGCATTAATTTCTATTTTTAAAGGTGATGCGCCGCCAGTAAATTCAAATGATGGTGAAACATATTCTTTGCTTTTATAAGTATCTATATTTAAACTTGTTGAAAGTACCGTTTGAGTGGAAGATTGGCTCCATAAAATATAAATGAACAACATAATAATAATGGTTGCAACAAATATTTTTGCCGTATCTACGAAATCTACATAAAAAGGCTGAACAATTCCAACACTACTTCTTGATGGTAAATTATTAACCTTAAATATTTTCTCTATTTCATTTTTGGTGATATGTTCTCCGTGATAAACATGATCGCCTCCAAAATCATCCATAGACAAAATATAAGGAGGACAAATAAATTCACTGGCATACACTTTTGATGTTTTTATTTGAAAATCATAAAAACCTGCTAAATATATGATGTCAGTTTTACTATCATCGTATTTTTTATAGGTGATATTATTGTAATAAATATCTATTCTATTAAACTGTTTTAAATCTAAATCTTCAATTTCTTTTAGTTTTATCCAATGCCCGTTACATTCTGATAAATAAACAAATTTTCCGCTTTGAGATTGAAGTGTATATTCTCTCGAATAAGTATACCAACCTAAATTTTTTACAATTACGGCAACAACTTCAAACATTTCATTATCAAAAATCCCTTTAAGACCAATTGATAACATGTTTTGAGTATTCTTATACGAAGAAAAAGAATAATTTTCAGAATTGGAATTTTGAAATGTAAAAACATGTCCACAATTTGAACAACCAAAAGTCTTAAAATCAATTGTATTGATTATCTCTGTAGTATGACTACATTTTGGGCAAGTACAAACACTCATTACCTTTCAATTTCAGTTTGTTTCACAATAGTTGCTTCAAAATAATTCGTAATTTGATTTGAAATAGCTCTAACTTTCTGCGTATTATCACAAGAATAATTACACAAATACACATCAGTAGTTAATTGATTTATTTCTGGCCAAGTATGAATACAAATATGGGATTCTTTCAAACAAAAAGCAATGGTAAAGCTGTTATTTTCGAAAACATGTGAAGTTTGACCTATTAATTCTAGATCATGCTCTTGTAAAAGTAAGTTTACAAAAGTTATGAAAGAATCACAAGTAGTAAGTTTACTATTGTGTGCTGTTTTTAAGGTAAGTAATACGTGTAAACCTAGTAAATTAGTAGGATTTTGCATCTATTATTTTTTGTTACTTTTATTATACGAGGAAAATATAAAAAAGTTACAAAATAGTTACATTCTATTGTTCCGGTGCAATTTCCAGTTCCAAACCTTCTAACTCTTCAGAAATGTGAATTTGGCAACCTAAACGGCTATTGTCCTTTACGTGATATGCATCAGCTAGCATTGCTTCTTCGTCGTCATTTCTTTCTGTTTTTAAAACATCGTTAAGTAAATAACATTGACAAGAAGCGCACATCGCCATTCCGCCGCAAACACCAACAGTTCCTTCTTCAGCTAATTCATACGAACGGATTAATTCCATCACATTCATATTCATGTCGGTTGGCGCTAAAACTTCGTGTTTTATACCGTTTCTGTCGGTAATAAAAATGGTTACGTCTTGTGGCATTTTTAGTTTCAAGTTTCAAGTTTCAAGTTTCAGGTTCGCTTAAATTGAAGCCTGAAACTTGAAACAAAATTATATTTAATCTATAGATTTTACAACTGCTTTTTCTGCTTCTTTTCTTGTTCCATCAAAACCATCCACTCCAGAAACAGTTGTGTATTTTAACACATAGCGTTTTCCTGGGTTGATTCTGTTATACACACTTTGACACATTAAAGTCGCTTCGTGGAAACCACATAAAATCAACTTTAATTTTCCTGGATAAGTATTCACATCACCAATGGCGTAAATTCCGTCAATATTGGTTTGATAATCTAAAGCGTTGTTTACTTTGATCGCATTTTTCTCAATTTCTAATCCCCAATTGGCAATAGCGCCTAATTTTGGAGTTAGTCCGAAAAGTGGAATGAAATAATCGGTTGGCACATTCATGCGTGCGCCGTTCATTTCAACATCTATAGATTCAATTCTTTCCGTTCCTTTGAAACCTACGACTTCAGCTGGAGTAATTAATTTTATTTTTCCTGCTGATTTTAATTCTTGTACTTTTTCTACAGAATCTAAAGCGCCACGGAATTCGTTTCTTCTATGAATTAAAGTCACTGAAGAAGCTACATTCGAAAGGAAAACACTCCAATCTAATGCAGAATCACCACCACCAGCAATTACAATATTTTTGTTGCGATATTTTTCTGGATCTTTTACAAAATAATCGACACCTCTGTCTTCTTTTTCATAAAATTCAATGTCTTTTAAAATGGGTTTTCTTGGTTCGAAAGTTCCTAAACCACCTGCAATAGCAATCGCTTTAGCTTTATGTTTCGTACCTTTATTTGTAGTTACAATAAAAGAACCATCTTCAAGTTTTTCAATGGTTTCAGCCGTTTCAGCTAAAGTAAAACCGGGTTGAAACTGCTTAATTTGTTCCATTAAATTCGTCACTAAATCACCTGCTAATACTTCAGGATAACCTGGAATATCAAAAATAGGTTTTTTAGGATATAATTCTGCTAATTGCCCACCTGGTTGAGGAAGTGCATCAATAATATGACATTTTAATTGTAATAATCCTGCTTCGAAAACAGCAAAAAGCCCAGTTGGACCTGCTCCAATTATTAATATATCTGTTTCAATCATTTTTTTTGTTTTTGCTACTAAGGCTCGAAGGCACAAAGTTTCTTGTTTATATTAGGTAATAAAACGAGAATTTATTCTAATTCTACAGTACAAAGAAATTAATTTGCAATGTGTTTTTTTATGACATTTATCAGGTAGAAAAATTAAGCTACATTTTCTACAGTTTCAATTTGAGGAACATATTTTTTAATCGTAGTTTCCACACCAGCTTTCATTGTACTGATACTTAAACTGCAACTTGTACAAGCACCTTGCAAACGCACTTTTACGTGTTTTCCATCCAATACTTCAACCAATTCAATATCGCCACCATCTGAATTTAAGAAAGGTCTAATTTCTGCTAAGGCTTTCTCGATATTTTCGTTTATTTCAATTTCTGTCATAATTTTATTATTTTCAATTAGTCAATACGCATCCCGAAATTCGAAACAAGTTATGTAAATTGATTTATTTTTTTACAGCAGAACATCCTGCCATTGTTGTGATTTTTATAGCTTCCGTTGCTGGTAAATTTTCATTTCTTTTTACCGTTTCAGCGACAACGCTTCTGGCTAATTCTTCAAAAATAGTTTCTAAAATAGAACCTGTTTGCATAGCAGCTGGTCTTCCGTAATCACCTGCTTCTCTAATACTTTGTACTAAAGGAACTTCACCTAAAAACAGCACTTCTAAATCTTCTGCTAAATTTTTCGCACCTTCTTTACCAAAGATATAATATTTATTATCAGGAAGTTCTTCTGGAGTGAAATACGCCATATTTTCTATAATTCCCAATACTGGAACTTGAATTGAATCTGACATAAACATTGAAACTCCTTTTTTCGCATCTGCTAAAGCTACAGCTTGCGGCGTACTTACTACAACAGCACCAGTAATTGGTAACGATTGCATAATTGACAAGTGAATATCACCAGTTCCTGGAGGTAAATCGATTAACATGAAATCTAATTCTCCCCAATTCGCATCAAAAATCATTTGGTTTAACGCTTTTGAAGCCATTGGTCCACGCCAAATAACGGCTTGGTCTGGTTTAGTGAAAAATCCTATAGATAAAATCTCCACACCATAACTTTGAACAGGTTGCATTTTAGATTTTCCGTCAATTTCAACTGAAATAGGTTTTGCTGATTCTACATCGAACATAATTGGCATTGATGGTCCGTAAATATCGGCATCTAAAATTCCAACTTTGAAACCCATTTTAGATAAAGCAACAGCTAAATTTGCTGTAATGGTAGATTTACCCACACCACCTTTTCCTGAAGAAACAGCAATAATATTACTAATTCCAGGAATTTGTTTTCCTTTGATCGTATTCGCTTCTTCTTTTGTTGGAGTTTCTACCTTGATATTGACTTTAACTTTCGCATCTGCATTTATTTTTTCGGCAATTACCTTTTTAATGTCTGCTTCAGCGCGATTTTTTATATGTAAAGCCGGAGTCGTTAAAACAACATCTACCACTATTTCATCACCAAAAGTTACTACGTTTTGAACCGCACCACTTTCTACCATATTTTTTCCTTCACCTGCAATTGAAATGCTTTCTAATGCGGTAAGAATTTCTTTTCTATCTAATTTCATCGTATTATATAAAACTTAATTATAAAAAGTTCAATTAAAGACTATGCTTATTTAAACTAATTTTAGATTGCAAAGATAGTAAGAAGTTTAAAAGTTTGTAGTTTATCGATTAAAAAAGTTTTAATGATAGTATAAGGTTTGTTTATTGGATTTTAGTATTTTAAAAATCCGGTTCCCAAAAGTGCATTTTGAAATCTATAATTTGATTGTCGACGACTTGAATGCCTTCACTTTCTAATAATTGTTGCATTAAGTTGGTGCCTTCAAAATGATGTTTGCCAGTTAAAAGTCCTAAACGATTTACTACTCTGTGAGCAGGAATATCAGTTCTGCCATGACAAGCTTTCATTGCCCAACCGACCATTCTTGCAGAACGACCTGCACCTAAAGCTTTAGCAATAGCACCATAAGAAGTGACTTTACCGTAAGGAATTTGTCGAGCAACTTCGTACACTCGTTCAAAAAAATTGTCTTCTTTTACTTTCATATGCAGATAATTATTGTTTTTTATTTGTCATATGGTATCGCTTTTCTTATTTGATGTTTGTAATCACAAACTTGCCTTTATTGCGATTTCAAGATAATGGGTCTAATAAATTTGATTTAAATGTTTTACCACGAATTTTCGAATTAATTATCAATTCGTTGTATTCGAATTCATCTTTAGATGAACTAATTTCACAAACTGCTGAAAAAAAAATTCGTGAATTCGTGGCAAAAAAACAGTTTATTTATTCAAGTTATAAATCGTAAAAACAGCAATTAAACCCGTAATTATGGCGATTATAAAATTAATATTTTTGATGAAGAATGTCACTTTATGTTTTATTTTTCTAAACAAATAGGCGTAACCCATAAAAACAATAAAAGTTCCTAAAGTTGTTCCAATTACAAAAGCAAAACCTACTAAATTGGTAAAAAAATCATCAATAAATGCGGATAAATATAAACTCACAAAAGCGTAATACGGAATTGGGAATACATTTAATCCTGAAATAAAAACACCATGTAAAAAAGGTTTCAGATTACTTTTAGTCGATTTTTTTTTGATTTCTTCTTTAGAATCAATAAAGTTTTGAATCCCTTTTCCTAAAAAAAAGATGGTTAGTAGAATAAAAACTACACTTCCTACTAATTTTAAATTTTGCATCACTTGCGGGTGACTTTCTAAAAAAGTAGCAAAATAATACGCCAAAACAGCTTGTAGAAAAACCACTAAAATAGCACCATTAATGAACTTTCTAGCTCTTTTTAAAGATTTTTTTACGCTATAATTCGCCACAGTCATGTTCACAATTCCGGGTGGCAATACACCAACAAAAGAAAACAAAATTGCAAAAGCAAAAGCAAAAAGTACCGACACTATTTAATTTTAAACTGGATGTAAGTTATACTTTTATTTATTTCTAAATACTGACTTTCGTAAAAAGTTTGAATACTTGTTACTTCTTCTGGTGCTCCAGCGTTGTTATATACGTTATGATTCGAATATAAAACTTCGTGTCCTTCACCATGTAAAAGTCCTAAAGTGTAACCGTGCATGAACTCACTGTCGGTTTTTAGGTGCATTAAACCATTTGGTTTTAGTATTTTTTTATAATTCTGCAAAAACTCAGAATTCGTCATACGGTGTTTCGTACGTTTGTATTTGATTTGCGGATCTGGGAAAGTAATCCAAATTTCGTCTACTTCATTTTCTGCAAAACAATGTTTGATTAATTCAATTTGCGTACGAAGAAATCCTACATTATTCAAACCATTTTCCAAAGCAGTTTTAGCACCACGCCAAAAACGAGCACCTTTAATATCTACACCAATGAAGTTTTTATCTGGAAATTTTTCGGCTAAACCGACAGAATATTCTCCTTTTCCACAACCTAGTTCTAGTACAATTGGATTGTTATTTTTAAAGAAATCGCTATTCCATTTCCCTTTTAATGCCACACTATCCGTTACCACTTCTTCTCTAGTTGGTTGAAACACATTAGAGAACGTCAGGTTTTCGTTAAATCTTTTTAATTTATTTTTACTTCCCACAACAATTAATTTTATAATGCAAAAGTATAAAATTAAAGTATCTATCTTTGTAAAAAAATAAACTCAATTATTTTCTTATCCCAAATCGAAAATAAACATTTCATTTATGAATACCTCTAAAAAAATACTTGTGGCTCCTTTGAATTGGGGACTAGGACACGCATCTCGTTGTATTCCAGTTATTTATGCGCTAAAAAAAAACAAATTTACCCCTATTATTGCAAGTGATGGCGCTTCATTACATTTATTAAAAAAAGAATTTCCAAATGATATTTTTGAAACCTTACCAGATTATAATATTGAATATTCTGAAAAAGGGAAAGATTTTAGATTGAAAATTTTTAAGCAATTGCCTAAATTATTTTTTGCTATACGAAAAGAAAAAAAAATACTTGAAAAAATTATAACAAAACATGAAATTTCTGGAATAATTTCTGATAATAGACCTGGAATTTTTTCATCGAAGATACCTTCTGTTTATATAACTCATCAAGTAAATGTTTTGTCAGGTAACACGAGTTGGATTTCGAGTAAATTTCATCAGTATTTTATAAAAAAATTTATTGAATGTTGGGTTCCAGACGTATCTGAAGGTATTAATTTAAGTGGAAAATTAAGTCACGAAAACTCGGAATTAAATAACATGAAATTCATTGGTCCATTAACCAGATTTAAGAAAAGAAACTTATCAAAAAAACACGATTTACTTGTGATTTTATCTGGTCCAGAACCGCAACGCACTTTATTAGAAGAGAAATTGCGTGTTGAATTATCTGAATTTAAAGGCTCAATTCTTTTTGTAAAAGGATTAGTTGAAGAGGAACAAAAAACGGCCACACAAAACAATTTTACGTTTTATAATTACATGGAAGCGGATGAATTGGAAATTGCCATTCAGGAGAGTGAATATATAATTTGTCGTTCGGGATATTCCTCTATAATGGATTTGGCTTTTTTAAGTGCAAAAGCCTTTTTAATTCCTACACCAGGGCAATTTGAACAAGAATACTTAGCCAAGAAATTGAAAAAAGAAGGAAGTGTTCCAAGTTGTCCACAACATAAATTTACTTTAGATAAATTGCAAAAAATTGATATTTATACCGGATTTAGAACGTATAATTTCAACCAAAATTGGACCGATTTATTTGCTTGTTTTCAAAGTAAATGAAAACTCTGAACCTTTTTGAGGTGTACTTTGTACGAATATTTTCTCGTTGTGTGCTTCAATAATGTGTTTAACAATGGCCAATCCTAAACCAGAACCGCCTTCTTCCCTTGAACCGCTTTTGCTAATTCTGAAAAAACGTTCAAAAATTCGAGATAAATGCTGTTGTTCAATTCCTTCGCCATTATCTTGAATACGAACTAACACTTTATTTTTATTAATTCTTTCAATAGAAATTTCTGTGGTTCCGTTTTCTTTTCCGTATTTGATGGAATTCATGACTAAGTTGGTTAAAACTTGTTGAATTTTATCTTTATCGGCATACACATGAATGGGAGAAATGTATTTTTCATCGAACATTAAAATGATATTTTTAGCATCTGCTTTCATTTCTAGCAAATCAAATACATTCTGAATTTCACTGATTATATCGAATTTAGTGATTTCTAAGTTTAAATCGCCGACTTCAAATTTAGAAATCATATCTAAATCTTGCACAATACTTATTAATCTTTCTACTCCTTTGGAAGCGCGTTCGATATATTTTACACGTAAGGTTTTGTCTTTTATGGCGCCACCTTCTATAAGTGTTTCTAAATAACCTTGAACAGTAAACAAGGGTGTTTTCAACTCATGAGAAATGTTTCCCAAAAATTCTCGTCTGTATTCTTCCCGAATATTTAACGATTCAATTTCAATTTTTTTCTCTTTGGCGAAATTTCTAATATCGTTCGTTAAAGAAGAAATATCAGTAGTTACGATTTTGTTTTTTAAGGAAGTCGCGTCTAAAATAGACACCTCATCATATAATTTCTTGATTCGTTTGTAGATGAAAACTTCAACTCTGTATTGAATTAAGAAAAAACTAAAAACAAATAAGGTGATGGGAAAAACAAGTAATATAAATATGTTAATTGGTTGAACAAAGTGATTGTAAATCAACAAACTAAATATTACAAATAATGAAATATAAAAGGATGATTTAAAGGCAAACTTGTATGATTTTTTGAAATTAATCGCCATTTAATTCGATTTTGTAACCAACACCTTTTATGGTTTTAAAGACATCTTCATCAATTTTTTCACGAAGTTTTCTAATATGTACATCGATAGTTCTACCGCCAACAATCACTTCGTTACCCCAAACTTTATCTAAAATTTCGGTTCTTGTGAATACTTTTCCTGGTTTTGAAGCTAATAAATAAAGTAATTCAAACTCTTTTCTTGGTAAAACGATAGTAATTCCGTCTTTAATTATTTTATATTCTTCACGGTTAATTTGTAAATTACCAACCGTTAACGTTTCAGAATTTTCTAGTTCTTCGTCTTTTAATCTGCGTAATAAACCTTTTACTTTACTTACCAATAATTTTGGTTTAATTGGTTTAGCAATATAATCGTCTGCACCTACTTCAAAACCGGCAACTTGTGAATAGTCTTCACTTCTAGCGGTTAAAAAAGTAATGATCGTATCTTTTAATTCTGGAATTTCTCTAATTTTTTCACAAGCTTCCATACCATCCATTTCTGGCATCATTACATCCATAATGATTAAATGAGGTTTCGTTTTTTGTGCTTGTTTTACGGCATCTTTGCCGTTTTCGGCTTTGAAAACCTGATATCCGGCTTGCTCCAAATTGTACCCAACAATTTCTAAAATGTCTGGCTCGTCATCTACCAATAATATCTTTATATCCTTCTTTTTCATATCAACTATAAAAGTAATTAAAAAATTTAATTTGTGTCAAAATTATAGATAAAAATGACAAATAAAATCAGTTTACCATTATTTAATGTGTTAACACTAACTTAACAATATATAAACTAATAAATAACATCTAGGTAACATTCACATAATTAAGATGATACTACTTTTGCGTAAAAATAAACACAACCACAATGAAGTTAAAATTTCTATTTTTTGGATTATTGTTATCAATGATCTCTTTCGCTCAAAATTCTGCTAAAGTTAGTGGAATTATTACAGATAAAGATAGCAAACAACCCGTAAGTTTTGTTTCAATATCTTTAAAAGGTTTAATGGCAAACGCTGAATCTGACATTAATGGTAATTATGAAATTACTATGAAACCTGGAACTTACACAATTGTTTATGCTTTTATTGGTTACAAAACATTTGAAAAGCAAGTAACTGTTTCTGCTGATGAAAATTTAGTGTTAAATATTTCTTTACAAGAAAATTCAAATAGTATTGAAGGAATTGTAATTAAAGGTTCTACTAACAAAACGAAAGAAACAGCTTTATTAAAAGAACAACAAAAAGCAGTAGAAATCAAACAAAGTATTGGTTCTCAAGAGTTATCAAGAAAAGGAATTTCAGATGTTGAAGAAGGATTAACAAAAGTATCTGGAATTACAAAAGTAGATTCACGTGGAATTTTTGTTAGAGGTTTAGAAGACAGGTATAATAGTTTGTTAATTAACAACATGTCTGTTCCATCAAATAGTCCGTTTAAAAAAATATTGCCCTTAGATTTAATTCCAACTGATGTTGTAGGTATTATTGAAACATATAAAACGTTTAATCCAAACTTATATGGTGATTTTGCTGGAGGTACTTTTAACGTTGAAACTACAACTAAACCAATTAATAGTTTTACTAAAATTAGTTTAGGAACAAGTTTTGTTACAAATAATAATATTTCTGAATTCTTATTTGCCAAAAACACGAATACTACAAAAGGATTTTTTGGTTTAGATGGAAAAGATAGAAATTTACCAGGTAATTTTAACGCATCTAATCCATTTCCTTTGAAAAAATTAGATGGTCAAGTTGCCATTGATGCTTTTAAAGATGGGTTTGATGTTGAAAAAACAAAAACACCATTAAATACGAGTTTCGGATTAACACATGCTGAAAAATTTAATACAAGTATTGGCAAATTTAGTTATTTATTATCTTTAAATTTTGATAACAGTTATGTATACAGAAAAGGAGTAGATAGAACTCTAAATCCAAATCAACAAATTGAATATTATAACAATTTTATAAAAACAACTTATACTTATAAAACAAACGCTTCATCTATTTTAGGTTTAAATTATTCGGTAGGAAGATTGAATTTATCATCTAACATGTTGTATTTAAAATCTACTGAATCACAAATTCAAAGTCAATTAGGTACTCAAAGTGGATTAACAAACACAACTAATTATTACATTCAAACGAATCAATTTGAACAAACTGATTATTTATTAGGTCAGTTGTTTGGAGACTATGATTTAACAAGTGATAAAAAACACCAATTAAAAGGTGGGGTAAGTGCAGCTAAAACTAAATTTAACCAACCAGATAGAAAATCATTTACTGGAACAAAAGAAAGTGATAATCAAATTAATGCAAGTTATGGTGGGAATAATTTTTTAAGACAATATTTTGATGTAAAAAATGATGTTTTCGTTTCTGGATTTTTAGAATATAATTATACGTTTGGTGCTAAAGACAATAAATTAACTTTTGGTTATAATGGAAACAGAAATTATAATGAAACAAAATATAGATTTGTAAATGCGGTTCAAAATTATTCATTTAATTCGGCTTTTGTTTTAGATCCATATAATGTAGATGCACAAATTAATCAGGATTTATTAGATTATAAAATTTCATTCCAAGAATCAAGTAATAATACTTGGAAAACTAAAATTGAAGAATCAGTTCAAGCGGGTTACACTAATTTATTAATTAAAGTAACAGATAAATTTGATGTTAATGCAGGTGTGAGAGCTGAAAATTATGTTAGTATCACTAAATATAAAGAATACGGAGCTACTAAATATACTAAAGTAGATAAAAATTTATTTTATCTTTTACCTTCTGTAAACTTAAAATATGCAGTAAACGACAATAGTAACTTAAGGTTAGCTGCTTCACAAACGTACACTAAACCAGTTTCTATGGAAGCATATCCTTTAGGAATTGTAAATCCAGACAATACTGTTTATCAAGGAAATGCTTATTTAGAAAACAGTAAAAACAATAATGTGGATTTAAAATATGAAATTTTCCCAACTGCCAAAGAAATGTTTGCTGTAGGTGTATTTGGAAAAAACATACAAAATCCAATTGAAAGAACTTTTATGCCAAATTCTGGTGTAACAATTACTACTTTTTTAAACTCAACATCTGCTAATTTATACGGAGTTGAAGCTGAATTTATTTTTGACTTTGCAAGAATTTCTAATCAACTAAAAGATTTTTCATTAGGATTTAATACTTCAGTTATGCAAACAAAAGTAACTGTTCCTAATTTTGTAAAAGGGCCTTCTGGAAATACTATTGAAAGTATAGAAACACATAAAAGTAGAAACTTACAAGGTGCCTCAAATTGGTTGATTAATTCTGATTTAAAATACCAATTCAATGTAAATAAAAATTGGTCAAACACAATAACTGCTGTTTATTCTGTATTTGGAAAAAGAATATATAGTGTAGGTACAGCTGGTGTAGATCATTTATATGAAATGCCAGTAAGCAAATTAGATATTGTTATGTCAAGTAAAATTAACAAGCATTTTGATTTAAAATTGTCTGCAGATAATGTATTAAATCCGTATAGTAAATTTATGTTAGGTAACAATCACACTAAAACTTACATTGAAACCTCTTCATTAATGAAAGATTTCAAAAAAGGAGTTGGATTTTCATTTACATTAGGTTATACATTCTAATCATATATTACATATTACAAAAAGGCTATCTGTAGAGATAGCCTTTTTTATTTAACTGCTTTACTAACATTATATTAACATTCATAGATTTTCTTAATTTATTAATAACTTTTAACTAACTTAAGGTAAATCCTTCTGTTAGATATTTGCATAAATAATTAAAACAACAACTAATCAATATTAAAAAAATGAAAAAATTAATTTTTAGTCTAGGCTTATTAGCAACAATTTTTACAGGTTGTACAAAAGATGATGAAACAGAAGCAGGAGTGGTAACTCCAACTGGAGAAATTTCAGGAAACATAACTTCAAATGTTAGTTTTGCGGCTAATGGAATTTACACTTTAAAAGGAATTGTTAGAGTTAAATCTGGAGCTACGTTAACTATTGGAGAAGGTTCTAAAATTTCTTGTGATAAAGCGAATGGAGATAATGCTTTAGTAGTAGAATTAGGTGGAAAAGTTAATATTGTTGGTTCTGCATCTGCGCCAATTGTATTTACAGAAATTTCTAATACACCAGGTTCATGGGGAGGAATTACAATTTATGGTGACGCTCCAATTAAAGTATTAGGTGGTGGAACTACTGGTACATCAGAAGATGGTTTATCATTACCATATGGTGGTTCAAACAGCGCACATGATGGAGGAATTTTATCTTATGTAAGAGTGGAATATGCTGGTAAAAAAATTGCTGATGGAACAAAAGAAACGAATAGTTTTACTTTCTATTCTGTTGGTACAGGAACGCAATTAAACCATTTAGTAGCTTATAAAGGTGCTGATGACGGATATGAATTTTTTGGTGGAACAGCTAGTATGTCTAACTGTATTTCTTACGGAAATTATGATGATGCTTTCGATTGGCAAGATGGATGGCAAGGTCAAAACAATTCTAATTGGTTTGGTAACCAAGTAGATAAAGGTAATTTTGGAATGGAAATTGAAACTTCATCTAACAATAATGCATTTTGGCCAAAAGTTACTAATGTTACTTTAAACAGACAAGCTGGTTGTGTACCAGAAGTAGTTGGAGCAGTTGAAATTGATGCATTCCAATTTAAAAAACAAGGTAATGGTGAATTCATCAATGTAGTTGTTAATGGATATGGTTCTTATACTGAAGGTTCAACAACGTATCAAGGAGCTGTAGTTAAAATTCAAGATGCTTCTACAAATACTGATCAAGTTAATGCCGGAAAAATTATTTTAAACGGTTATAAATCTACAAACAACGGACGAGAATTAGTTGGAGCTACAGCTGCAATTACAGTTTCTTTCCCTTCTGGTAAAGCAGTAACTAACGCAAGTGCTACTGGTGCTGTTTTAACTCCAGGAGCTTGGACTGTAGTTAATTCAGTAAATTTATTACAAATGTAATTAACTTCATAAAACATTTAAAGAGGTAGTTTTTCTACCTCTTTTTTTATGCTAAAAAATTCAATGTTACGAAATTGTTAAGTTTTTGTTTGGTAATTGTAAAAATAATTTATACATTTACTTTATTATTAATTCTAACACATACATATTATGAAAAATTTAGCCCTAATCTTCGGTTTATTTATATTTTCAGCTTTCGGTTTTGCACAAGAAACACAACCTGTAGGTGAACAAATTTCAGAAAACACAGTAAAAGTTACATATTATCATTCAAACGGTCAAGTAATGCACCAAGGGAATTATGTTGATGGTAAATCAGACGGTTTATGGAAATCATTTGACGAAGCTGGAAACTTAATTGCTGAAGGTTCTTTCGAACAAGGTAAAAAAATTGGTCTTTGGAACTTTTATACTACAAAAGCATTAAGCGCTGTAGTTTATAATGACAATGCTGTTGCAGATGTGAAAAAATTCAACACAGACGCTTTAGCAGGGAAATAAAAACTAAAAGTTATATATACAAAAAAACCACGTTTTCACGTGGTTTTTTTTTGGATTAAACTTTCAAAATCTCCTCATCAGTTAATAATTTTTGAAAACGCAATTTTAAAATAATCTGTGCAACAGCAATTACGTCTTTTTCGCAATACGTGGCAATTCGATCGATGTCTTTGTCTTTATAAAAAACTTTAGCGACTTCACTTCCATCGATATCATCTTTTGGTGAAGGCACGCCTAACACTTTTGTTAATAATTTTAAAGAGGTGAAATGTTTATAATCTCCAAATTTCCATAACTCTAAAGTATCTAAATGAGGAACTTCCCATGGTTTTTTACCCATTAAGTTCAATTTAGCAGGGATTTTGATCCCATGAATTAACATTCTTCTGGCTATAAAAGGAAAATCAAATTCTTTAACATTATGTCCGCACATTAAATGCTGAGGCAAACTAAAATGGTTATTGATTAAATTCGAAAACTCAATTAACAAACGTTCTTCGTCTCCTTGAAAAGTGGTGACTCTAAACTGCCTTTCACCTTGCTTCTGAGTAAAATAACCCACAGAAATACAAACAATTTTTCCAAATTCAGCCCAAATTCCGGCTCTTTCGTAAAATTCTTCTGGCGTAATTTCTTCTTTTCTTTGGTATTGTGTTTTGTGTGCGAATAAATCTTGAAAATCTTGATCTAAATCACTAAAATTTTCTAATTCTGGAACGGTCTCAATATCTAAAAACAAGATATTTTCTAATGGAATGGCGTGTAACATAAAGTAGGGTTTTAAAATTTATTTCTTCTTATCTATCATTTTGTAAGCTTCTTCTATATATGTGTATAAATCGTTACTATGAACATCTTTTGTAGTTTGTAAGCCTTTTAAATGGCCTAATCTCACAATAATAATATCATCTTCCGGAATCACAATTACGAATTGACCTAAATGACCTCGCATGTAAAATATTTTTTTCCCTTTTATCGTGTGTAACCACCAACCGTAACCGTATTCTGGACTATCAGCAAATCTCGGTTGTAAAGATTTTGCAATAAAAGTACTATCTAAAATTTGTTGGCCATTCCATTTTCCGTTTTGTTTGTATAACTTCCCAAAACGTGCAAAGTCTCTAGCATTACTAGCTATACAACAATAGGCTTTTTCAATTCCGGTATCCGCTTCATCCAATTGCCATAGCGCATCATTTTCTGCACCCATGGGTTTCCAAAAACTATCTGAAACATAATCCGACAAATATTTTCCAGTTGCTTTTTCAATACACATAGCTAATAATTGCGTAGCGCCACTTAAATATTCGAAACTTTGACCTGGTTTGTTTTTGATTTCTAAACCTAACATAATGCCTCTTAAATTATCATCAAAATACGCTCTTGTGACAATGGATAACGGACTATAATATTTTTCGTCCCAACTTAAACCTGAAGCCATTGAAGACAAATCACCAACAGTAACTTCTTTAGCATATTTTCCTTTTAATTCTGGGAAAAAATCGCTTACTTTTTGATCTAAACTTTTAATTTTTCCATCCATAATCGCTTTACCTAAAGCTGCCGAAACCACACTTTTCGCAACAGAAAATGAATTTGATTTAGAATCTTTACCAAATCCATCAAAATAACTTTCATGCCAAATGCTATCCTTTTTTATGATCAAAAAAGCAATCGTTTGTAAATCCTTATGTGTTTTATTTAAAACTTCTGTTGAGGGAACTTTATTGTAATCTTTAGAAATAGCCCAAGGTTGCGCCACGCCAGTTTTAATAGTACGATTTGGGAATTCTTTATAATCTTCTAAAAAAGCTGTCGTATACCCTTTTAGATAAATGGTTCTTACAGCACGAAGCAAATAATCCACATCAAAAATATACATCAAAATAATGATGCTACTGAAGATAATGATAAACCATTTGAAGAATTTTTTAAGAAATTGCATAGTTGAAGAATTTAATAGCAATGTATGAAAATTTTTAAAATAAACTTTGTTGTTTTACAGGATTTTCGTGATCCAATAACCATTTTTTTCGCCACAAACCACCAGCATATCCCGTTAACGAACCATCCGAACCAATTACTCTGTGACAAGGAACTACAATCCAAAGTGGGTTTTTACCATTGGCATTTGCTACAGCACGAATGGCTTTTGGATCACCAAATTTATTGGTAATTTCCTGATAAGATACCGTTTTACCGAAAGGAATTTTTAATAATTCTTCCCAAACTTTCTTTTGAAAATCAGTACCAGTCGGATTCATTTCAAACTGAAAATCAGTTCTATTTCCTTCAAAATACTCATTCAACTGGGTTACAACATCAGTAAATACTTTTGGAATACATTCAGACAAAACCATTTCGTCTGAAGTCACAGAAATTTTAGAAATTCCGTTTGCATCACCTTCAATGAGTACAAATCCAAGCGGACTATTAATTACAACTTTTTCCATAAAAAAATCCCGATAAGTAAATCTTATCGGGACTAAATATATAAATAATTTTTATATTATTTTGAAACCGGAGCACCTGCTGCAGGAACTTCGTTAACTTTAACAGTACCCTTAATTGTAATGATTTTTGGAGCAGAATTTTCTTCACTTGTCATAACTGTTACCGTTTTGTGGAAAGTACCACCTGCAGCAGCATTGTAAGTAGCAGTAACTGTACCTTTTTCACCTGGCTTAATAGCTGTTTTAGTATAGTTTGTAGCTGTACATCCACAAGAAGCTTTTACATTTGTTAAGGTAACGTCTTTGTTTGTAGTGTTAGTGAATATGAATTCATAAGAAACTGGTTTCCCTTGTTCAATTGTTCCAAACTCATGTGTTTCTTTTTCCCATTTTAATTGAGATGGTGTTTGTGGAACTTGTGCTGCTGGAGTTGCAACAACCGCTGGAGCTGCTGGAGCTACAACCGCTGGAGCTACAGTTACTGCTTTTGACTTTGCAGAACGCTTAGCTTTAGTTTGTGCAAATGATACTGATGATACTAATAATGCAAATGCAAGTAATTTTACTGTTTTCATAATTATTTTATTTTAAGTTTTTAATTTTTTGATATAGCAAATGTATTTAATTTTTTAAATAATGCTGTTAATCAGTTATATTTATTGTGTTAATGACTTGTTAATGATTAATTTCGCTTGAATATTTGTAGTAATATCGTTTAAAATTTAAATAGAAAATGAAGTTTTCAAGATTTAATATTGTCATAATAATTGGCTTCCTAGCGATAGTTGGAGTTATTATTATGCAATTGTTTTTAATTAATAACGCACACAAATTAGCCAAAAAAGATACCGAAGACAAAATATTTTTTGCGCTTCAAGATGTGTTGGAAAAACTATACAAAGACAATCAAACAGGATTACTAGTTGCCAATCAAGTAGAAAAAGTATCTGACGATTATTTTACAGTTAACGTAAATTACGAATTTGAAAACACGGTTTTAGAACACTATTTAATTTCAGAATTTCAGAAAAACAATTTGGATGTCGATTTTGAATACGCCGTTTACAATTGTACTTCCGATCAAATGGCATTTAGCAATCACATTAATAGTAACGGAAAAAAAGAACCGATTAAATGCCCAACTTGCTTTACTAAAAATCCAGAATACACCTATTATTTCGCGATACGATTTCCAGATATTGAACAAAATTATTTTAAAAACTTAAATCAATATTGGATTTTTACTTCCGTTTTGTTTTTGGTCTTAATTATCTATGTCTATTCCGTTTTATTGATGTTAAAACAGAAAAAATACACCGAATTGCAAAGAGATTTCATTAATAATATGTCGCACGAATTTAAAACGCCATTAGCTTCTATACTTATCGCGTCGAATTATGTGAAACAACAAAATGAAATCAAACAAAATCCGAAATTGTTGAAATACAATCAAATTATTGTCAATCAGACTAATAAATTGAATGAACATATCGAAAAAATCTTATACGTTGCCAAAACTGAAAGCAAACAAATGTTAATTGACAAAACACAATTTGTATTAAAACCTGTTTTAGATTTAGTAAAAGACAATATCATTTTAAAATACGACAAGGAAATCGATATTCAAATAAACCTTGCCAAACCCTATAAAATAAAAGCAGACGAGTTTCATATCTACAACATTTTGTTCAATTTGGTAGATAATGCCGTGAAATATTCTGATGTTTCTCCGAAAATTGAAATCGATGTAAAGGAAATCAACCAACAACTTTCAATTCAAGTTAAAGATAATGGTTGTGGAATTCCAGCAAAAGATTTACCTTTCGTTTTCGATAAATTCTACCGCGTTTCAAGAATAGACATTTCAAACATTGAAGGTTTTGGAATTGGATTATCGTACGTAAAAAAGATTTGCGAATTACACCATTGGAAAATTGCTATCTCAAACAATATAGACAAAGGAATTGTGGTGACCATTTTAATTAACCGAAAGGATTATGAGTAAGAAAAAAGTATTATATATTGAAGATGAAGAAACACTTGCGTTTTTAACTTCCGATAATTTAGAACAACATTTTGATGTGGTGCATTGCGCCAATGGGAAAATAGGTTTAGACACGTTTTGTAAAAACCAATTTGACATTGTGGTGACCGATATTATGATGCCAGAAATGGACGGATTTGAATTGGCGACCGAAATTAGAAAACGCAATCAAGAAATTCCAATTATTTTTTTGTCGGCGAAAACGATGAAAGAAGACCGCATTAAAGGTTTGAAATTAGGTGCTGATGATTATTTAGTAAAGCCCTATTCTATTGAAGAACTGATTTTAAAAATTGAAGTCTTCTTACACAGAAGTCAGAAAAACACGGAAAAAACTATAAAAAAATATGAATTTGCTGGTTTTGTTTTTGAACCCGAAAACTTTTTAATTAAGAACGAAACGGCAAAAACTACACTTACCGAACGCGAAGCACAATTGTTAAAGCTGTTTTTAGACAACCCAAATACCGTTTTAAAACGCGAAAAAATTCTAATGGAACTTTGGGGTTCGGATGATTATTTTTTAGGAAGAAGTTTAGATGTTTTCATCTCTCGTTTGCGAAAAATCATTAAAGAAACACCGAGTTTATCTATTGAAAACATTCCTCGAGTAGGGTTTAAATGGGTGAGTGAGTAGGTTTATAAACTACTGAGCCACACCCAAATTTATACTATTTAAATTATTCAAGCTATCAGCCTTTTTTTGATCTTTTAAAACAACCCAACCATTTTCATATAATTTAGACAAATTGCTAATACAGTTAAAATCATTTAATCTAGAACCTTTCATTAAATAGTATAAAGCAAATTCTTTATCTGCTTTATTTAATTTTAATATCAAATTATTCTGAAATTCTCCTTTATCATTTTCAACTTTATAGCTATTATTTATTTTAATAATACTTTCATATAAATGCCTACATGCATAACCATTATTGTATTTACTTGCCATTAAATATGTTAATGGAAATAATTCAGCACTTTCATAATTAACCCCATAACTCAAAATCAAATCTTTATAACATTCTTCATCACCATTTTCGTATACATTTTGTTTACATGAAATTATTTCACTTTCGGTCAGCTCATGGTAGTCAACTTGACAAGAAAACAATGATAGACTTAATAATAATAAATATTTTTTCATAACAATAATTAATTAACATCTGTAGAATCCAAAACCTCTTCATTTTCCGGTTTTTCTTTCGCTTTCTCCTTAAATTCATCATACCATTTTTCTAAACTCGGATACATAAATTTAGAAACTTCTTGTATCGGATTATAAAAAACAGAATTATTCAACGTTTCTTCTTTTACTAACATATGATTGATGTTAATTTTCTGAAACAAACTGATCACCACACTCAACATTAAAATGGTTTTTAACAAACTGAAAACAGCGCCGCCCAATTTATTCAGCCAACCTAAATACGCTAAGCTTAGAATACTTGTGAAAAATTTTGCTAATAAATGAATTCCAACAACGACTAGTAAAAACGTAATCGCGAAAGCAATAATTTCAATATATTTTGGATTTACTTTTATGATATCTTCTAACGTCAATCGAACAATGTGCGAAAATTTAATCGCTACAAAAATTCCAATAATCAACGAACCAAAAGAAGCAATTTCTACAAAAAGACCATTTTTCAAGCCGTTATATAAAGCATAACCTAACAAAGCGGTAAAAACAATATCGATAAAACTCATAATTTTAATTTTCTAAAAACAAAACTACAAAATGCAAACCTCAAATACTATCTTTGCCAAAAAACAAAACAGAAATGTCTAGAGATATACAATTAAAAGAACGTTGGGATAAAGTCGTGACATTTTTATCTGAGAAATTCGCCGATGGTGACGTATTGGATTTAGATGCGATTATTTATTTAATTGGCGTTCAGGAGTTAGGCAAAATAAATATCGAATTTAAAAAAGACGAAAAAGTAAACTTAATGCACATTGCCATTTGTAAGCTTTTAGAACCTTACGGATATTACGAATTTGAATTTTTCGATAAAGACGGTTGGCCGCATTATAAAGTCGTGAAAGAATTACCGACACTAAAAGCTGGAGAACAATCGGTTTTAATGAAAGAAGCCATTGTGAATTATTTTTTAGAAAAAGAAATTATTCACTAATCTCTAAAAAATACATAAATTTGCAGACTATTACCCAATTACGATGATAAACAAGATTAAACAACATATTGAAGAAGCTAAAGCTTTTACAACTGAAGACAAAACGACTTTAGAAGAATTTCGTATTAAATACTTAGGAAGTAAAGGTTTATTGAAAGATTTCTTTGCCGAATTTAAAAACGTACCGAACGAACAAAAGAAAGAATTTGGTCAAGTGGTAAACGAATTGAAAAACACGGCGGAAGAAAAAGTAAAAAGCATTCAGGAACTTTTAGAATCTAAAACAGAGTCTATTAACTTGTTTGGCGATTTGTCTCGTCCAGGAAATCCAATCAATATTGGTTCTCGTCATCCGATTTCTTTAGTGAAAAATCAAATTTTAGATGTATTTTCTACGATTGGTTTCAATGTATCTGAAGGTCCGGAAATTGAAGACGATTGGCATAACTTTACGGCTTTAAACTTACCAGAATATCATCCAGCGCGTGATATGCAGGATACGTTTTTTATTCAAACGAATCCAGATGTATTATTAAGAACTCATACTTCTTCTGTTCAAGTGAGATATATGGAAAACAACAAACCGCCTATTAGAACGATTTCTCCAGGTAGAGTTTTCCGTAACGAAGCGATTTCGTCTCGTTCGCACTGTATTTTCCACCAAGTAGAAGGTTTATATATTGACAAAAATGTTTCGTTTGCCGATTTAAAACAAACGTTATTATATTTTACGAAAGAAATGTTCGGGAAATCTAAAATCAGATTGCGTCCGTCTTATTTCCCTTTTACAGAACCAAGTGCAGAAGTAGATATTTATTGGGGATTAAAAACAGAAACCGATTACCGAATTACAAAAGGAACAGGTTGGTTAGAAATTATGGGCTGCGGAATGGTAGATCCAAATGTTTTGAAAAACTGTGGAATTGATCCAAATGAATATACAGGTTACGCTTTTGGTATGGGAATTGAAAGAATTGCGATGCTATTATACCAAATTGGCGACATTAGAATGTTTTATGAAAACGATGTGCGTTTCTTAGAACAATTTAAATCTAGTTTATAACAAAAAAAGCTCAGCAAATGCTGAGCTTTTTTGTTTTGTACACCGAGTGGGAATCGAACCCACACTCCGAGGAACACGAGTTTGAGTCGTGCGCGTCTACCAATTCCGCCATCAGTGCAATTATTTCGTGTGCAAATATAAGTAAAGTTTCGAATTTCAACCGAAAAATACTTAAAAATTTACTTTCAGAGTTCAATTTTATTTCTACCTTTGCACCCGATTAAGCATTCGCACAACTAACTAACTACATAACAACTAATTAAAATGTCATACAACGAGCCTGAAGCAAAAATATTTGCCTGTTCTCAAAGTGTGTATCTAGCGGAAGAAATTGCCAGTAAATATGGTGTGCCGCTAGGTAAAGTAACCTTCTCTAAATACAGTGATGGCGAATTTCAGCCTTCATTTGAAGAATCTATCAGAGGTCTTCGCGTATTTTTAGTCTGTTCCACTTTTCCAAGCGCAGATAATTTAATGGAATTGTTACTAATGATTGATGCTGCGAAAAGAGCATCAGCCAGACACATAACAGCGGTCATCCCTTATTTTGGATGGGCAAGACAAGACAGAAAAGACAAACCAAGAGTACCGATTGGTGCAAAATTGGTAGCAAAATTATTAGAAACAGCAGGAGCTACCCGAATTATGACCATGGATTTACATGCAGATCAAATTCAGGGATTCTTTGAAAAACCAGTAGATCACTTGTTTGCTTCCACTATCTTTTTACCATATGTAAGAAGTTTAGGTTTAGAAAACTTGACGATTGCTTCACCTGACATGGGTGGTTCTAAAAGAGCATATGCGTATTCTAAATTTTTAGAATCAGATGTAGTAATTTGCTACAAACAAAGAAAAGTCGCCAATGTAATTGACACAATGGAATTGATTGGAGAAGTAAAAGGTCGTCATGTAATTTTAGTTGATGACATGATTGATACTGGAGGTACATTAGCAAAAGCCGCTGATGTAATGATTGAAAAAGGCGCTTTGAGTGTAAGAGCGATTTGTACACATGCCATTTTATCTGGTGATGCGTATGAAAAAATTGAAAACTCAAAATTAGAAGAGTTAATTGTTACAGATTCTATTCCGTTAAAGAGAGAATCTAAGAAAATAAGAGTTGTGAGCTGCGCGCCATTATTTGCAGAAGTAATGCACATGGTTCAGAATAATACTTCCATTAGTGGGAAGTTTTTAATGTAAAGTTAGTCGGTTTGAAGATGTTCATTCCTTTAAACTACTAACCTATTTATTTTTTATTAATTTTAATTTATTTCAAATGAAATCAATTACGATCAAAGGATCAGAAAGAGAAAGCGTGGGTAAAGTAGCTACTAAAGCCTTACGTAATGCTGGAATGGTACCATGCGTTATTTACGGAGGGGAAAATCCAGTACATTTTAGTGCTGAAGAAAGAGCATTTAAAGGTTTAGTTTACACTCCAGAAGCGCACACTGTAGTAATTGAATTAGAAGGTGGAAAGAAATTTGACGGTATCTTACAAGATATTCAATTTCACCCAGTTTCTGACAAAATTTTACACGTAGATTTCTATCAATTAGAAGCTACAAAAGAAATTACAATGGAAGTACCTGTTAAAGTTACTGGAACATCTCCAGGAGTTTTATTAGGAGGGGTTTTACGTTTAAACCAACGTAAATTAAAAGTGAGAGCTTTACCTGCAAACTTACCAGATTCTATCGAAGCTGACATCTCTGAATTAGCGATGGGTAACAAATTATATGTTACTAAATTAGCTGCTGAAAATTACAAAATTTTACACCCAGACAACACTGTTGTTTGTCAAGTAAGAATTTCTCGTGCTGCTATGAAAGCTGCTCAAGAAGCTGCAAAAGCAGAAAAAGGAGCAAAAAAGAAAAAATAATTCAATTTTCTTCTATATCAAAATCCCGAGCAGTGCTCGGGATTTTTTTTTGACATTACCTTAAGGAACAAATTTGCTTTTGAAATATCAAAACACAGATTTTATCGCCTATACTTAAAAAAACTACGTGAAACAGAAAAGAAGTGTTTTTTGAATTTATCTCTTCTTAAAACAATCCGAATGAGCTTATAAACACAACTGTGATTTATTCCAGAAAGTAGATAAACGAAAAAAGTCCAATATGGCTGTTGCACTTTTTGCTCCCTCTTTCCGAAAAAGTCGGGACAGGTTTTAGGCTTGAAACAATTCTATCGTTAAATAAAACCATTAGAAACGAAAAAAACCCAACATTGCTGTTGCACTTTTTGCTCCCTCTTCCCAAGAAAGTCGGGACAGGTTTTAGGCTTGAAACAATTCTATCGTTAAATAAAACCATTAGAAACGAAAAAAGTCCAACATTGCTGTTGCACTTTTTGCTCCCTCTTCCCAAGAAAGTCGGGACAGGTTTTAGGCTTGAAACAATTTTAAACGAAAAAAGTCCAACATTACTATTGAACTTTTTACTCCCTCTTCCCGAGAAAGTCGGGACAGGTTTTAGGCTTGAAACAATTTTAAGGTTAAATAAAACTATTTGAAACGAAAAAAGTCCAACATTGCTGTTGAACTTTTTGCTCCCTCTCTTGGGCTCGAACCAAGGACCCTCTGATTAACAGTCAGATGCTCTAACCAACTGAGCTAAGAAGGAATAACCGTATAGGTTAAGTATGTTTTCGCTAAAAGTTTTGCTCCCTCTCTTGGGCTCGAACCAAGGACCCTCTGATTAACAGTCAGATGCTCTAACCAACTGAGCTAAGAAGGAAGTTGCTTGTTTCTTTTAGCGAGTGCAAATATAATTGAATTTTTATTTTAGCAAAAATATTTTAGCACTTTTTTAATTTAATTTATCAATTTATCTAAAATCAGTTGGTAAATGTCTTTCCCAAAGGTTAATACCATTAATGAAAGTAGGAAAATCATACCTCCAGTTTGTACATAACCTGCTGCTTTATCTGATAATTTCTTACCTGTAACCATTTCAACGATTGTAAATAAGGCATGTCCACCATCTAAACCAGGAATTGGCAATAAATTCATAAAGGCTAAACCAATTGAAAACAGCGCTGTAAAATTCCAAATAAATTCCCAATCCCAAGAATCTGGTAATTGACGTGCAATACCAATAGGGCTTTTCACTTGTTTGTATGCTCCAGTTGCTGGTTTTAAGATTAATTTGAATTGCTTCACATTATAAACTAACAATTGATAAGATTCCTTTACAGCCGCTGAAACCGCTTCTCCAAAAGAAAGCTTGTTGGTGATTAGAAAATCATTTTTTATTTCAGTAACTGGCTTTATTGAAAAACCAAGCTTTCCTTCTTCATTTACTAAAACTTTTAAATCTTGAGGAGCATTATTTCTGTTAACTGTTATAACAACTTCTTTGTTTGTGTTCTTTTTTAAGATATTTCTAAACTCGCTATAAAACATAACATCAACTCCATTCACTTTTTGAATAATGTCATTAGCATTTAATTTACCTATTTCTGCATTCGAACCTTCTGTTATTTCCGCAACTTTAATTTCATTCATTAAAAGTTGTGTGTTCACAAAAAAGTCTTTCTCTAAACCAATAGAACCGTTTTTGTCAACTAAAACATTAACAATCGTGTCATTATTATCTCTTTTAACTAAGACACCAACTTGTTTGTTTTTATTCGCAAGTAAATAATCTTTAAATTGATCAAAATAAGTTAATTTCTGATTTTGAACCCCTAAAATTTCATCTTTAAATTGAAGTTGTGCTTTTTTAGAATTGATACTATCAACATATATACCTTTTAATTCAAAACGTGCTTTTACAAATCCTTTTCCTTCTTTTCCAAGAATTTCACCTTTTTGTTCGTCAGTTAAATTTAACTTAACTTCTTTCCCATCTCTATCAACAATAACTTCATCGCTCAATAAAACATCAATTACTGCCCAATTAAATTTTGGTTGTAATTTTCCATCGATAGAAACAATTTTATCTCCGTTTTTGAAACCTACACTTTGACCCACTTCACCAAATGACAATCCATTTTTCTGAAGTTTTTCCATTGAAATGTATTTTTGACCCACTGTTGAAAACATCACAGCATAAATAAACCATGCCAATAATATATTCACAATAATTCCACCTAACATCACAATTAAACGTTGCCAAGCTGGTTTTGAACGAAATTCCCAAGGTTGTGGTTCTTGTTTCATTTGATCGGCATCCATACTTTCGTCTATCATACCAGAAATTTTCACATAACCACCTAATGGTAACCATCCAATTCCCCATTCTGTTTCCCCAATTTTCTTTTTGATTAAAGAAAAACCAACATCCATGAACAAGTAGAATTTTTCTACTCGCATTTTAAACATTTTAGCTGTTATATAATGTCCGAATTCGTGAAGAATTACTAAAACTGATAATATAAAAAGTATTTGTGCTACTTGAATCATTGTATTTTGATTTGTATTTAAAAAGCAAAAGTAAGGTTTTCACCTTACTTTTTAATATTATTTTATGGTTAGCCTATTTTTTTATGAAATTTTTATGAAAGACTCCTTCTGAAGTCTCAATTTTTAAAAAATGAACGCCGCTAGATAGTTGACTAGTATTAATTGTATTCTTATAATCTGTAGCCAAAAGTTGCCCTAAATTATTAAAAACTTCAACTTTATACAAAGTAAAATTACTTGGAAATTGAATATTTAATTCGTTTTCTACAGGAACTGGATATAAAGAAACAGCTTTATTGATGTCAAATATTTCATTACCTAAAGTTTCTATATTGTCTATAGATATAATGTGTTTATTCGGATCGAAAACTAATCCTGTTACAGTAAAAGGAACTGAAACAATAAATTCTTCACCATTAGAAGTGTTATTTACCACTACATCATGAGTTAAACCACCACTACCAGTAAGTCTAATTTCTAATGGCATCTCAAAAAACGAAACACTTGCGTGAGATTGCGTTTGGTTTACAGTAATTTTAGCTTGTCCTGCTCCCCAATTTTGTGCCACAATATCATACGTTGGATATCCTTGATTGTATAACCAATCGTTCATAAATTCTGATAAACTGCTGCCGTAAGCCGTTTCTAAATGTGATTTGAAATTAGCTGTAACCGCATAACCATAAGCTAATGCTGGATCCGCTAAATAACTTTTCAATGCTTGAAAAAAAGCTGCATCACCCATTTTCCAACGCAACATATGGGTTATCATAGAACCTTTATTGTAAGTTAATCTATTTGAAAAAATTCTATTTGAATTTAATGCTTCAGCATCTGTTAAATAAGTTGCACCTGTTGGAAATGAAGTAATACTAATAATTTTTCCTTCTTTCCAACTAACAAAAGCAGCAGCACCATCTAAATTTTCTCTAACTAATCCAGACATATATTCCGTAATTCCTTCATTCAACCAAATGTCTTTCCAAGTTCCACAAGTAATTTTATCTCCAAACCATTGGTGTGCCATTTCGTGAGCAATTAAATCTCTTCCAAAACTTCCCATTGAGGAAACTGTAGAATGTTCCATTCCTCCACCCCAACCAAATTGTGCATGACCGTATTTTTCATTTCTAAACGGATAAGGTTCTAACAAACTCTCATATAAATTTATTATGGTTGGTGTAACCGCTAATGCAGTTTGTGTAGCAGCAGTATTGGTTTCAGGATATAAATAATTTATAATTGGAAAATAAGGGCTTGCTAAAGTTCCTAAACCTCCTTGTTGGTTATAAATTTGATAATTGGTTACATTTAAAACGATTAAATACGCCGGAATTGGATACAAATGTTTAAAATGTGTTGTGGCATTTGCTCCAGCAATAATTCTGCTTTGCTGTAATCCATTAGACACACTATTAAAGGTTGATGGTGCTGTAATGTACATATCAAAACTATTGATTTTGTCATTCAAATCTTGCTTACAAGGCCACCAATCTTTTGCTCCAAAAGGCTCAGAAAGTGTAAATATTATCGGAGTTCCGCTGTGTGTATCTCTAGTAAAAGCTCCAGCATCATTATTGGGATAACCAGAATAATTTATTGTTACTGATTGAGTAGACCCAACAGCTAAAGTTGTTGGAAAGGTGATTACAAGTTCATCCGTATTTTGATGTACAAATAGTAATGAAGTAACACCAGAAACCACACTACTAATTGTGTATTTAAATGTGGGATCGGCACTGTACTTAAAATCAAAAACAATTGTGTTAGTAGCTTGTGTTACTGTAAAATCGGTTTTTACTTGTGCTACAACACTCGATCGTTCTTCTCCAGAACCATCAGTTAAAAACACATTTGGATCAACTGTAAATCTTAATTCATGATAGGTTACATCATAATTTTGCGTGTTCGGATTCACTTGAACATTCATAGTTCTGGAAGCAGATTTCATCTCAGACTCCACCATTTTGTTAAATTCAGCATATTCAGATTGCGAAAAACAGAAAGAAGTCAGTAAAACGAAAAAGATTTGGGCAATTTTTTTCATTATTTCTTTATTATTTGTTAGGTTTTTTTAATAGGTTAAGCAAAAATAACAAAAAATATTAAATATTATTAATATATTATAAGCAATTATTGTCAAATTAGCAATTGTTTATATAATTTCATTACTATTTTACAACAATTCCTTACATTTGCTTTCCAAAAATAAACAAACATGTTACAAGTACATTTTATTAGAGAAAACAAAGAAGAAGTCATTACGCGCTTAGCGAAAAAGAACTTCGAAGCTACTGCTATTGTAGAGCTTGTTGTGGAATTAGACGAAAAACGTAGAAACACACAAGTAGAATTAGACAATCTTTTAGCGGAATCTAATAAATTATCCAAAGACATTGGCGAAATGATGAAAAATGGCGAAAAAGCCAAAGCCGAAATCTTAAAGGAAAAAACAATTCAAATTAGAGAAAATTCTAAAACAATAAACGAAACCTTGAATGCGATTGCGAACCAATTGCAAGACGAGTTATATAAATTACCGAATTTACCAGCTGAAATTGTGCCTTTCGGAAAAACTCCTGAGGAAAATTTAAACGTTTTTGAAGAAGGAAACATTCCTAAATTACATGAAGATGCTTTACCTCACTGGGAATTAGCTAAAAAATACGATATCATTGATTTTGAATTAGGTGTAAAAATCGCTGGTGCAGGATTTCCGGTTTACAAAGGAAAAGGTGCCAAATTACAACGTGCCTTAATTTCTTATTTCTTAGATAAAAACACAGATGCGGGTTACAAAGAATACCAAGTGCCGCATTTAGTTAACGAAGCTTCGGCTTATGGAACTGGGCAATTGCCAGACAAAGACGGACAAATGTACCACGACGCTACTGATAATTTATATTTAATTCCAACTGCGGAAGTGCCAGTAACTAACATTTTCAGAGACGATTTAGTTGCAGAAAACGATTTACCTATTTTATGTACAGGTTATACGCCATGTTTCCGTAGAGAAGCAGGTTCGTATGGCGCACACGTTCGTGGATTGAATCGTTTACACCAATTCGATAAAGTGGAAATTGTACGTATCGAAAAACCAGAAAACTCTTATGCAGCGTTAGATGGAATGGTAGAACACGTGAAAGAAATTTTAAAAGAATTGAAATTACCTTACAGAGTTTTAAGACTTTGTGGTGGTGATATGGGATTTGCTTCAGCGTTAACGTATGATTTCGAAGTATTTTCAACAGCACAAGACCGTTGGTTAGAAATTTCTTCTGTGTCTAATTTCGAAACGTTCCAAGCAAACAGATTAAAATTAAGATATAAAGATGCGAATGGTAAAAACCAATTGGCACACACGTTAAACGGAAGTTCATTAGCATTACCTAGAGTTTTAGCTGGAATTTTAGAAAACTATCAAACTCCAGAAGGAATCGTAATTCCAGAAGTATTAAGAAGATATACTGGATTTGATATTATTGACTAAACTAAGATTTAATCATATAAATATAAAAAAAGCAACTTTTAGGAGTTGCTTTTTTGGTTTTTCAGAAGTATTTCAAGAGAAACTATAAAGTGCTAAAATATAAATCTTGGTTTAATTTTTGTTATATTTGTATAAAGTAATTTGATTTCATCATGACAGCAACAGCTTTAAAACACGTAAATAGTAAACTTAAAAATTTACCTGATGCTCTTGTAGAAGAAGTTGAAAAATACATTGATTTTTTAACTTTTAAACATTCTCAAGAAACTTCAAGCGTACCAGAATGGCATAAAGAGATTGTCTCAAAACGAATGAAAGACAAACAAACTCCTATTGATGCTTTTGATATGTTAGACGATTTATAAAAGTAATAATGGAAAAGTTTACCATTGTTGCCGATCCACAAGTAAAAGAGGATTTAAAAGCAGCTCGTGATTTTTTAAACGCCAAAAGAAAAGGTTTTGGCGCAAAATTTCTACAAGAATATCGAGACTTTTTAAAAAATTTGCAAACCAACCCAATGTTTCAAATACGATATAAAGACGTACATTGTTTACCAATGAAAACGTTTAAATACATGATTCATTTTAAAGTTGACGAACAAACAAAAGAAGTACATATTTATGCTGTACTTTCCACTCACAAAAACCCAAACAAACATTGGTTATAATACAAAAAGCAACTTTTAGGAGTTGCTTTTTTAGTTTTATTGTAGAACACTTACTGACTTAAATATTTACTGATAGAAAATCCCCATTTTAAAAAAACAAGCATTTCAATTATTTGTAAAATGATAACAGTTATAATTATTAAGTGTTTTTTATCATTCATTCTACTTGTAAATATAGCAATCATAATTATTTGAAGTATACCAAAAATGATATTGAAAGCCATTATGGCCATATCGCCACCGGAAACGCCTAAATTACTATAAAATATATACGCAAACATGCTTATTGAAACCACTGCGTTTATTGAAATCCATTTATTTATCATGTTCAAATATACAAAACCAACTCATAAACCCTCACAAATCTTAAATATTTACTAACCTTGCCACGAGTTGGCTAAATTTTGTTAATTTAGTGGCTTAATATTATATGACAAAAATTTATACATATCTATTTTTCTTTTGCTCGCTAGTTGGTTTTTCTCAAAACGAACTATTGGCGCAAAATTACTTTGACAAAGGCGAATTTGACAAAGCCACTTCGTTGTATGAAGAATTGGATAAAAAACAACCTGGGAATTTCTATTTCACACAAAAATTAGTGAGTTGTTACCAAAGTTTAAAACAATTTGACAAAGCCGAAAAGTTACTTTTAAACAAAAAAGGCAACTCCAATCAGCCAACCTTTTTTGTAGAATTGGGTTACAATGCACAATTGCAAAAAGACCAATCTAAAGCCGATTCGTATTATAAAAAAGCAATTGATGCAGTGACAAACCAGCCGAATTATGCCTATCAAATTGGGCAAGCTTTCGAACAAAAATCTTTATTACAACAAGCGTACAACACGTATGAAATCGGACAGAAAAATAATTCTGGGATGAATTTCGATTACCAAATGGCATTACTTCAAGGTCAAATGGGGAATTTAGATGTGATGGTGGTGAAATTGTTAGATTATTCGTATTCTAATGTGAACGCAACCTTAAATGTTCAAAATCAACTTGTACTTTTCATGCAAGATGATGGGGAAAATGTATTTGTCAATTCCTTAAAAAAAGAACTTTTAATCCGAACTCAAAAAACACAAGACATTTATTGGAACCAGTTTTTGAGTTGGTTATATGTGAATCAGAAAGAATACAACAAAGCATTTATTCAGGAAAAATCTATCTATAAAAGAAATCCAGAATCATTTGACGACATCATTCAACTCGCACAAATTTGTGTCAACGAAAAAGATAATGAAACAGCTCAAGCTATTTTTCAATTCATTTTACAAAACACAACGGACGAATCCACGATTTTAAACGCACAATATTTTTTATTGAAGAATGAAATTGCCAATTCAAAACCAGATAATTACCCTTTAATTCAATCGAAATTTGATACTTTATTGAATCAATTTAGCGAATCGCCTTTTTCGGTGGATTTACAAATCTTAGCGGCACATTTTAAAGCGTTTTATCAAAATGATTTCGAAAATGCAAAAGCACTTTTAGACAAATTGATGGAAATGCCGTTGAATATTCGTCAGAAAGCGAAAATAAAAATGGAACTGGCAGATGTTTTTGTATTTAACGAAAAGTTCAATCAAGCGATTATTTATTACGCGCAAATTCAAAACGATTTACCTAACGATGAATATTCTCACGAAGCCAGTATGCGAATGGCGAAAACGAGTTTCTTTAAAAAAGATTTCGATTGGGCGAAAAAACAAGCTAAAGAATTGAAACAAGCGTCAACCCAATTAATTGCGAATGATGCGGTGGAATTGTTTTTATTAATTAGCGATAATGAAGCGGAAGATTCCCTAAAAGTGGCGTTACAAGATTTTTCTAAAGCTGATTTATTAGAATATCAAAACAAACCAAAAGAAGCTTTAGATGCCTTTTTGCAAATTTTAGTCAAACACAAAGGACAAAGCATAGAAGCAGGAACTTTGTATAAAGTAGGTAGAAATTATGAAAAATTAGGTAATTTTGCCAAAGCAATTAGCTACTATCAAACGATTTTAGAAAACCATAAAGACGGAATTTATATTGATGAAGCCTTATTTTATTCAGCAGAAATTTTTAATAAGCAACTCAATGATCCGGAAAAGGCCAAAAGCTTATACGAAAAAGTGGTTTTAGAACATCCGGATAGTATTTATTTTACCGAAGCTAGAAAACAATACCGCCAATTGCGAGGCGACAAACAACAGGGAATATAAAAGATTAAATAAATATAACAATGAAATTCAATACCAAAGTAATTCACGGAAATCAGCATCACGATCCAAGTACTGGAGCGGTAATGCCACCAGTATATCAAACGTCAACATTTGTACAAACAAGTCCAGGTGTGCCTTTAGCAGAATACGAATACAGTAGAGCTGCCAATCCAACTCGTACCGCTTTAGAACAAGCTTTAGCCAGTATTGAAAATGGAGTTCGCGGTTTAGCATTTGCTTCAGGTTTAGCGGCTACAGATTCAGTTATGAAACTATTAAAACCTGGCGATGAAGTAATTGCTATGGACGATTTATATGGTGGAACCTACAGAATGTTTGCACGTATTTATCAAGAATATGGGATTAAATTCCATTTTGTGGACATGACGAATTACGAGAAATTTCAGTCGTTAATTAATGAAAACACAAAATTGGTTTGGGTAGAAACACCAACAAATCCATTAATGAAATTAGCGGATATTGCAGAAATTGCGAAAATCACTAAAAAACATAACTTACTTTTTGCAGTTGACAATACGTTTGCGACGCCTTATTTACAAAAACCTTTAGATTTAGGTGCAGATATTGTAATGCATTCGGCAACTAAATATTTAGGCGGACACAGTGATGTAATTGCTGGTGCGTTAATTGTGAAAGACGAAGCTTTAGGCGAAAAATTACACTTTGCTCAATTTGCAACTGGTGGAACGTTAGGACCAATGGATAGTTATTTAGTTTTAAGAGGAATCAAAACCTTACATTTACGTGTACAAAGACATTGTGAAAACGGTGCAAAAGTGGCGGAATATTTGGTAAATCATCCAAAAGTGGAGAAAGTGTATTATCCAGGATTAGAAAACAGCCCAAATCACGACATCGCTAAAAAACAAATGATTGGTGGTTTTGGTGGAATGGTTTCTTTCACATTCAAATCAGGTGCGAAAGCCGATGCGATTAAAATGTTAGAAAAAGTAAAAGTATTCACTTTAGCAGAATCTTTAGGAGGAGTTGAATCTTTAGCAAATCATCCTGCGTTAATGACACACGCTTCAATCCCAGAAGAGAAACGTAAGGAAATTGGAATTACGGACGATTTAGTGCGTTTAAGTGTTGGTGTAGAAGATATTTCAGACTTACTTGCCGATTTAGAACAAGCTTTTCAATAATTCAATTGATATAGAATATAGAAACCCAGCTGATTAGTTGGGTTTTTTGTTTGTATTTGTTGGCCCGAATGCATCTTAATAAAACCAAAATTGTATTATAGATACAATTGAAATTATGAAACAAGCAATAAAAAGAAATTTCAAAAAAACCAATATTAAGTAAAATTTATAATTAAGATACCAACTTAAATATTCATTAGCGTTTTCATATTTTTCCTTTCTAATAGGTTTTACTATACTATTCTTTAATAAAAACCACAAAACAAAAGATAGTGTGGAAAACAGTAAACTCATATAAAATCTCTCAAAATAGAATTCTGAATTATATGTCACTAATAAAATCATAAAAGTATTTTTATCCCAAATATAATCGTTTTCTTATAATTTCGGACTAAACTAAATTCACATTCAACCTCAAATCGTTAATAAAACTATATCGACACAGAAAATATTATTTATAAATAGTATTTTTGCAAAAAAATTACACTAATGAGTTTCGAAAAAGAAATTGCAAGGAGAAGAACTTTTGGAATTATCTCGCATCCAGATGCTGGAAAAACGACTTTAACAGAAAAACTGTTATTGTTTGGAGGTGCCATTAATGAAGCGGGTGCAGTAAAAAGTAATAAAATTAAAAAAGGCGCAACTTCCGATTTCATGGAAATTGAACGTCAGCGTGGAATTTCGGTTTCAACGTCGGTGTTAGCTTTCAATTATAAAGATAAAAAAATAAATATTTTAGATACACCTGGACACAAGGATTTTGCTGAAGATACTTTCCGTACATTAACTGCTGTAGACAGTGTTATTGTTGTGGTTGACGTAGCAAAAGGTGTGGAAGAACAAACCGAAAAACTGGTTGCTGTTTGTAGAATGCGAAACATTCCTATGATTGTTTTCATCAACAAAATGGACCGTGAAGGTAAAGATGCTTTCGACTTAATGGACGAAGTGGAACAAAAATTAGGTTTACAAGTTACACCGTTGAGTTTCCCAATTGGTATGGGATACGATTTCCAAGGAATTTATAATATTTGGGAAAAGAACATCAACTTATTTGAAGGTGATAGTCGAAAAAATATTGAAGAAACGATTGCTTTTTCTGACCTTCAAAACCCAGAATTAGAAAAAATTATCGGTGAAAAACCAGCAAATAAACTACGTGAAGAAATCGAATTAATTTCTGAAGTATATCCAGAATTCGATAGAGAACAATATTTGTCAGGAAAATTACAACCGGTATTTTTTGGTTCAGCTTTAAATAATTTTGGAGTTCGTGAGTTGTTAGATTGTTTTATTGAAATCGCTCCGACGCCACAACCAAAAGCTTCTGATACCCGTTTAGTAGATTCTAATGAGAAAAAATTCAGTGGTTTTGTATTTAAAATCCACGCGAATATGGATCCAAAACACCGTGACCGTTTGGCTTTCGTAAAAATTGTTTCGGGAACTTTCGAAAGAAACAAACCGTATTTACATGTTCGTCAAGGGAAAAACATGAAATTCAGTAGTCCGAATGCATTCTTCGCGGAGAAAAAAGAAATTGTAGACATTTCGTATCCTGGTGATATTGTAGGTTTACACGATACAGGGAATTTTAAAATTGGTGACACACTTACAGAAGGTGAAGCCATGAATTTTAGAGGAATTCCGAGTTTCTCTCCAGAGCATTTTAGATATATCAATAATGCCGATCCATTAAAAGCAAAACAGCTTGAAAAAGGAGTCGACCAATTAATGGACGAAGGTGTAGCGCAGTTGTTTACCATTGAAATGAATGGAAGAAAAGTAATTGGAACCGTTGGCGCGCTTCAATACGAAGTAATTCAATACCGTTTAGAGCACGAATACGGCGCGAAATGTACGTATGAGAACTTTCCTGCTTACAAAGCATGTTGGGTACTTCCAGACGATCCAAAAAACGAAGAGTTTAAAGAATTCAAACGTGTGAAACAGAAATTTATGGCACACGACAAACACAATCAATTAGTGTTTTTAGCAGATAGCGAATTTTCGATTCAAATGACACAACAAAAATATCCGAGTGTGAAATTATTTTACACGTCTGATTATCATAAAAACGAGAATTAAACTTTCTATTTGTCACATATTGAATATTAATACATAGCTTTGTAGATATGCTAGAAGTAGAAAAACATAATTTCGAAAAAACCGCCATTGTGGGCTTAATTACACAAAACCAAAGTGAAGAAAAACTAAACGAGTATTTAGACGAGTTGGAATTTTTGACCTTTACGGCTGGTGGTGAAGTGGTGAAACGATTTTCACAGAAAACAGATAAACCACATCCAAAAACGTTCGTTGGAACAGGAAAATTAGAAGAAATTAAACTATACATCAAAGAACACGATATCAATTCGGTGATTTTTGATGACGAATTAACGCCTTCACAACAGAAAAACATTACTAGAGAATTAGATTGTAAGGTTTTAGATCGAACTAATTTAATCTTAGATATTTTTGCACAACGTGCCGAAACGTCTTATGCTAGAACACAAGTCGAATTGGCGCAATGTATTTATTTATTACCACGATTAACGGGAATGTGGACACACTTAGAACGTCAACGAGGTGGAATTGGAATGCGTGGACCTGGAGAAACGGAAATTGAAACGGACAGACGTATTGTACGCGATCGAATTTCGTTATTGAAAGAAAAAATTAAAATTATCGATAAACAAATGTCGACGCAACGCGGCAATCGTGGCGCGATGGTTCGTGTGGCTTTAGTCGGTTATACGAATGTTGGAAAATCGACTTTAATGAATGCGGTTGGAAAAAGTGAAGTGTTTGTCGAAAATAAATTATTCGCAACTTTAGATACTACAGTTAGAAAAACGGTGATTAAAAATTTACCTTTCTTACTTTCTGATACGGTTGGTTTCATTAGAAAATTACCTACTCAATTAGTCGATTCGTTCAAAAGTACGTTGGACGAAGTTAGAGAAGCCGATTTATTGTTGCACGTAGTTGATATTTCTCATCCTGAATTTGAAGATCATATTGCGGCTGTAAACAAGATTCTATTAGACATAAAAAGTGCCGATAAACCAACGATAATGGTTTTCAATAAGATTGACGCGTACAAGTATGTAAAGATTGATGAAAACGACGAAACAGTTGAAAAAACCACCAAAAACTTCTCGCTTCAAGATTGGGAAAAAACTTGGATGAATAATTTAGGAGAAAACAAAACATTATTTATTTCTGCAACAGAAAAAGAAAACTTTGAAGCTTTCCGAGAAATTGTATATAATGCTGTAAGAGAAATTCACATCAGTCGTTTTCCTTATAATAAATTTTTATATCCAGATTATAAAGATGTGATTGAGAAAGAAGACGATGAAGATGATACTGAAGATTAGATACTGAAGATTAGATACTGAAAAAAGTTCAGTATGACAAAATAAAAAACCAGTCAAATAGTAAACTTGACTGGTTTTTTTTATGTTTTATAAATCCGAATTATTTCTTCTTAAACAACGGAACTGCTGAACATGCTTCGCCAAACATAATGCTTTTGGAAACTTTCATTAGTTTTTGAATCGCTAAAGTATAGACTTCGTTCGGAACTTCTTTCTTCGAACAACCTTTTAAAATTAAAGGTTTATCGAAAAATTCTGTGTAATCTAATTTGTTTAAAATGTCTTGATACCAATCGATAACCGCTAATTTTTTTTCGCCATGAATGACTTTTAAAGCAAATGGCGCTAATTGAACCGCGACTAACGTGTAAGTCCAAGCTGGTAAAATCGCATCTTCCGAACAATATAAAGCCACGTATTTATCTTCATACAAAGACCAATCTGTGTTTTTTAATTGTTCTCTAAATTCTGCTTCTTTTAAAATAAAACCACCAAACAACCATTGTGAAATATCTAATGCTATCACATGATCATCTGGATAATAATCTTCTAAATCGAAAACTAGTAACTTACTATTGGCAACTTTATTTACTATTTCACTCATAAATTGGAACTTAATTACAGCATTCCTAATTCTAATTTGGCTTCTTCACTCATTAAATCTTTGCTCCAAGGCGGATCAAAAGTAATTTCTACTTCACAAGATTTAATCGTATCAATTTTTTGAACCTTTTCTTCTACTTCTTTTGGTAACGATTCGGCAACAGGACAATTTGGCGAAGTTAATGTCATTAAAATTTTAACTTCATTGTCTTCGTTAATCATCACATCATAAATTAAACCTAATTCGTAAATATCAACTGGAATTTCTGGATCATAGATTCCTTTTAGTGCTTTTACAACGCTTTCGCCTAAGTTTACTTCGTCTTTATATTCTTCCATTTTTATTTTATTTTGCCACAAGGGCGCGAAGGCACAAAGTGGTTTGTTGTTTTAATTTATTTAATTTCTTGCTTCGAATGCCAAGGCATACATTTTTATCTTTTTAATCATCGAAACCAAACCGTTGGCACGCGTGGCAGAAAGATGTTCTTTTAGGCCAATTTCGTCCACAAAATCGGTATTTGCTTCTAAGATTGCGGCTGGCGTTTGATTAGAAAAAGAACGAATTAATATCGCAATTATTCCTTTAGTTAATATCGCATCACTATCTGCTGAAAAAACCACTTTTCCATCCTTTTCTTCGGCATGCACCCAAACTTTAGATTGACATCCTTTAATGATATTATCTTCTGTTTTGTATTGCTCTTCAATAATGGGTAAGCCTTTTCCTAATTCGATGATGTATTCATAGCGTTCCATCCAATCGTCGAACATAGCAAATTCGTCAACAATTTCGTTTTGTATTTCTTTGATATTCATTATTTAGTTTCTGCTAATTTTGTAATTGTATTCACTAATTTCTCTACCTCTGCTGGAGGAAAACCATGATCAAAACCATTTGCTGGGTATTTCACACCTTTCGATTCGAAGATAATATTGGCATGAGCGGCACCGTCATAATATCTTTTTTCTGTTGGCCATTTCAGGTCTTTTACTTTGTCTAAATCTACTGCATTAGCTAGAGCTGAAATTTCCTTCCAATCTGCATCAGAAACAGCAATTTTAGTTTCATATTCTTTAAAATCTCTAGTTCTAGAAACATAAAGTGTTTGATTTTCGACTTTAATAGACAAGAAAACACCTCTTGAAGTAGCTTCGTAATAGATTGTTGGCACAGTACTTATAGTTTCATTATTTAAAACAGCATCTTTGGAAATTGCGTTATTTGCTACAACATTAGATTCCGTTGCTTTTTTTTGACAGTTGCAACTCGTAATAGTAATTACTAGGGTTGCTAATATTGTAATAACTTTCATAATTATTAATTTTTTAAGATAACATCATTTTTGCTTTTTTAACGGCTTCTACAAATATATCAATTTCTTCTTTAGTATTATAAAAAGCAAAACTGGCTCTTATCGTACCTGGAATTTTGAAAAAGTCCATTATCGGTTGCGCGCAATGATGACCTGTTCGCACCGCTATACCAAGTTTATCTATAATCGTGCCAATATCGTATGGATGAATATTTTCAATATTGAAAGAAATCACAGAAGCTTTTTTATTCAAATCCGTTGGACCGTAAATGGTTACGCCTTCAATTTCTTGTAATCTTTGTGTTCCATACACTAATAATTCATGTTCGTGTTTGGCGATGTTATCAAACCCAACTTCATTCATGTAGTCAATTGCCGCTCCGAAAGCAATTCCACCACAAATATTTGGTGTTCCGGCTTCGAATTTATGAGGTAAATCAGCATACGTAGTTTTTTCGAAAGTTACTGCCGCAATCATTTCTCCACCGCCTTTGTAAGGTGGTAATTTACGTAACCATTCTTCTTTTCCGTATAACATTCCAACACCGGTTGGACCACACATTTTATGAGCAGAAGTCACATAAAAATCAACATCCAATGCTTGCACATCTGGTTTGATATGCGGACAAGATTGGGCACCGTCAATTAAAACTGCTGCACCAACTGCATGCGCTTTTTGAATAATTTCTTCAATAGGATTTAAAACACCTAATGCATTTGAAATGTGATTACAACAAACTAATTTTGTTTTATTAGAAAGTAATTTGTCATATTCATCCATGATTAATTCGCCATGAAGATTCATTGGAATTACTTTTAAAATCGCGCCTGTATGTTCACATAACATTTGCCAAGGCACAATATTACTATGATGTTCTAATGCAGAAACGATAATTTCATCTCCTTTTTGTAATAAAGAAGCAAAACCATTGGCTACTAAATTGACACTTTCTGTAGTTCCTGAAGTAAAGATGATTTCGTAAGCTTGTTTCGCATTAAAATGTCTTTGAATTTTAAATCGCGCTTCTTCATAAGCATCCGTTGCTAATTGACTCAACGTATGAACTCCACGATGAATATTAGCGTTGTATTTGGAATAATACTCGACAATACTATCAATTACTACTTGAGGTTTTTGCGAAGTCGCACCGTTATCAAAATACACTAAAGGTTTTCCGTTTACGGTTTGGGACAATATTGGAAACTGAGCTCTTATTTTCTGAACATCGAACATATCAAAACTATTTGTGGCAAATTTACGATATGATTATTTAAAATTGTTATAAACAAGAATTAAAATCTACTTAAAATAAAAAATAGCGACTGAAAACTCAATCGCTATTTTTTTACTCTTTATTAACTGTAATAGTTATTTCTTCTTCAAATTTATATTCACCTTTTTTAAATACTTCTTTATTAGTGAGTATAATTTCGTAAGTATAAATGCCTTTCGGTATTTCGAAAACACATTCTTTTCCGTCGTTTTGAACCACCAATTCTTTTGTAACTTTAGTTCCTTCAGAATCTTTTCCGTCAAATTTAACAGTAATTTTTTCAGCTAATTTGTTTTTTACACATACTGTGGCAACAAATTTACTATCAACTGCTTTATCTTTTGACTCTGTAAGTTTTGTTGTTTTAAAAATTGAAAATCCTGTAACCAATAATTCTCAGCCTTTTATAATAGTTTCCAAGTTTTGCGCTTGAATGAAGTTGGATAGAAGGAATAGGAATAATAATATCTTCACTAATAATTAATTATTTTTTTTAGAAAAAAAACCTTTAACTAATAGAAAAATAAAAAAAATTGAAGAAACCGTACTGATTACTAATAAAGTATTTGTTATAAGTGGATTTGCCTTATTTTCACTAAGAAAATATCCAATTAATGTAGTTACTACTAAAACTAATCCAGAAATTTTTAAATTATTCATATTTATATATTTATATTAATTACCTCCTAAAAATTCTACATAGGCTTTTGGACAAGCCCACCATTTTTTTATACAACCCTGGCAGTGAACAGCAGCTGTTGCAGCATAAAGCGGATTAGCATTCCAAGCTGCCCAACCAATAAAGTCATTTGTAAAGTCTTCTTCAACAGCATCCATACAGGCGCCAAAAGGGCTTCTCTTTCCAACAATAATGTTATTTAAATTAACATTACCGTTTATGTTTGAATAAGATGACAATAAAATTTTATCACTTGAAAATAGTTCAATTTTTAAATCAGAAACATTAATAAAAAACCAGAAAAATTCTTTTGTTGGTTGATTATATATTGCGTAAACATTGTTAAACGATGAGTTAGATGTTTTAAACCTTAAAGCTTTTGTATTGTTTTTAAGAGATAATAATTCTATATTTTGCTCGTCTAAAGTAACATCTTTGTTTAGTGTTTTAAAATTTGAAATTTTATAAAATTCTAAAACTAAAGAATTTTCACTATTAACTTTCTCTGAATTTGTAACTGAAAGTGAATTTATTTCCTCACTCGTTTGCGCATTTCCTGTAACACTTAAAATAATTGTGGCAACTAAGCCAAATAATACTTTTTTCATTTTATTGTTTTGTAAAATTAATTAATAAATTGTTTAATCAAAATTTTCTAGAGAAATTTGAGAGTACAAAGTTAATTACTAAAAAAAAAAAAAGATACGGCTATGCCGTAAAAAATGTTAAAACTTAGCATGGCTTTATAAAACAACAAAACCGCCTATAAAGCGGTTTTGTTAAATCTTATATATAACTTTATGCTTCTTTAAAACATCTTTTATTAAACACAATTAAAATTCCAAATCCCGTTGAAATCGCTACATCGGCTACATTAAAAATGGCATTGAAAAAAGTAAAAGGTTTTCCGCCAATAACTGGCACCCATTCTGGCATAGGAATATCTTTAATTATTGGGAAATATAACATATCTACCACTTCACCGTGAAACCAAGTTCCATAAGGTTCGTTTGAAAACATTGTAGCAACTTGACTATAGCTGTCATTAAAAATTACGCCATAAAAAACAGAATCTATAATATTTCCAATCGCTCCTGCTAAAATTAATGTAATTGCGAAAGTTAAATAATTAGACAACCCTTTTTTAATGGAATCATACAACCACCAAGAAATTCCACCAACGGCAAAGATTCTAAAAACAGTTAAAAACAATTTCCCGTAAGCACCAGGAATTTCTGCACCCCAAGCCATACCTTCGTTTTCTACAAAATAAATTCTAAACCAATCGAACACTTTTACTTGTTCGTTAATGTAGAAATTGGTTTTGATGTATATTTTACTTACTTGATCAATTAGTAAGATAAGAAATACAAATAAATAGGCTTTTTTAAGATTCATTTTTTTATAATTTGTGCAAAAATAGGAATTTAAAGTAATAAAAAACGCTCCAAAAGGAGCGTTTGTATATTTATTAACGTTTTTTAACGCTGTAAATTTTTAGCTTCAATGCTCATAGTGGCGTGAGGAACAATTTTTAATCTTTCTTTATTGATTAATTTCCCTGTTACTTTACACAAGCCATACGTTTTGTTTTCAATACGTATTAACGCGTTTTTTAAATCACGAATAAATTTTTCCTGACGAATAGCTAATTGCGAATTCGCTTCTTTACTCATTGTTTCACTTCCTTCTTCGAAAGCTTTAAATGTTGGCGAAGTATCGTCAGTTCCGTTATTAGAATCATTTAAATAAGCACTCTTAATTAAATCTAAATCGTTTTTAGCTTTATCTAATTTCGAATTGATTAACTCTCTAAATTCTGCTAATTCTGCATCTGAGAATCTTATTTTTTCATCTACCATAATTTCTTATTTTGAAATTAATATTATTGTTTTTAGCTCATCAAACTCAATTTCCGTACCATTATTGATTTCTGATACAAAAATTAGTTCATTTGTAAGTGTTTCTGATTTTATGTACGATTCATTTGCGGCAACCGCTTGTTCAATAATTTCATTATTTTGAATTTGAACTTTAATTTTATCGGTAACTTCAAAACCAGAATCCTTACGGATATTTTGAATTCTGTTGACTAACTCTCTCGCTATCCCTTCTTTACGTAATTCATCAGAAATTGTAATGTCTAATGCAACTGTAATTCCGTTTGAATTGGCTACTAACCAACCCGGGATATCTTGAGACGAAATCTCTACATCTTCGAATGTTAAAGTAATACTTTTTTCTGAACTAACAATTGTTATTTCGCCTGTTTTATCTAATTCATTTATCTGATCTTGCGAAAAAGCTTGTATCTCTTTGGCAATCAAGCCCATATCTTTACCAAAACGTGGTCCTAAAGCTTTAAAATTTGGCTTAATTTGCTTCACTAAAACACCTGAAGCGTCTTCTAACAACTCAATTTCTTTAACGTTTACTTCCGCTTTAATTAAGTCTTCAATAGCTAAAATTTCTGCTTTGAAAGCTTCGTCAAGTACTGGAATCATTACTCTTTGTAACGGTTGACGTACTTTAATCATTTCCTTCTTACGTAGTGATAAAACCAAAGAAGAAATGGTTTGTGCTTTCTGCATTCTACTTTCTAGTGATTTATCAACAAAGTTTTCAACCGAAACAGGGAAGTTTGCCAAGTGAATACTTTCAAAACTTTCCTTGTTAGTCGTGGCATTCAGGTCTTTATATAACCTATCCATAAAGAATGGCGCTACTGGTGCTGATAATTTAGCAACAGTTTCTAAACAGGTATAAAGCGTCTGATAAGCCGCAATTTTGTCTTGCGCGTACTCACCTTTCCAGAATCTACGACGACATAAACGCACGTACCAGTTACTTAAATTTTCTTGTACGAAATCGGAAATTGCTCTTGTAGCACGAGTCGGTTCGTAATCCGCATACGCTTCATCAACTAATTGAATTAAACTATGTAATTCTGATAAAATCCAACGGTCAATTTCTGGTCTTTCTGCTAATGGAACTTCCGCTTCACTATAGGTAAACCCGTCAATATTCGCATATAAACCAAAGAAAGAATACGTGTTATATAAGGTTCCGAAAAATTTTCTACGTACCTCAGCAATTCCTTCTAAATCGAATTTTAAGTTATCCCACGGATTGGCATTTGAAATCATGTACCAACGCGTTGCATCCGGACCATATTCAGACAAAGTCTCAAACGGATCGGCAGCATTACCTAAACGTTTCGACATCTTTTGTCCGTTTTTATCTAATACTAAACCATTAGATACTACGTTTTTATACGCTACTTTATCGAAAACTAATGTCGATATAGCATGTAAAGTATAAAACCAACCACGAGTTTGGTCTACTCCTTCTGCAATAAAATCGGCAGGGAAATCTTTATTTTCGTCAATTTTATCTTTGTTTTCGAAAGGATAATGCCATTGTGCATATGGCATAGAACCTGAATCGAACCAAACATCAATTAAATCACTTTCACGGTTCATTGGTTTGCCCGAAGCGGAAACTAATACGATTTCATCCACCACATTTTTATGTAAATCAACTAAATCATAATTGGTTTCTGCCATGTTTCCGATTTCGAATCCTTTGAATGGATTTTCAGTCATGAAACCAGCGGCAATTGACTTTTCAATTTCGTTATATAATTCTTCTACAGAACCTACACAGATAGTTTCGGTACCTTCTTCATTTCTCCATAATGGTAAAGGAATTCCCCAATATCTTGAACGAGATAAGTTCCAATCGTTGGCGTTTTTCAACCAATTTCCGAAACGACCTTCACCAGTTGCTTTTGGCTTCCAGTTGATGGTTTCGTTTAAATCGAACATTCTATCTTTAACCTCAGTTACTTTAATGAACCAAGAATCTAAAGGATAATATAAAATAGGCTTGTCTGTTCTCCAACAATGTGGATAACTGTGCACATATTTTTCTACCTTAAAGGCTTTGTTTTCTTCTTTTAATTGAATAGCGATTTCTACATCTGCAGAACGTTCTGGTGCTTCGCCATCGTTATAATATTCGTTCTTAACATATTTTCCAGAATATTCTCCTAAATTTTGGATGAATTTCCCTTGTAAATCCACTAAAGGAACTGCGTTTCCGTTTTCATCTAAAACTAACATTGGTGGGACTTCTGGTGTAGCTTCTTTAGCTACTTTCGCATCATCTGCTCCGAAAGTTGGGGCAGTGTGAACAATTCCAGTTCCGTCTTCAGTAGTAACAAAATCTCCAGAAATTACTCTAAAAGCATTTTCCGGATTTTGGTATGGTAAAGCTAATGGCATTAATTGTTCGTAACGAATTCCAACTAAATCAGCACCTTTTCCTTCAGCTACGATTTGATATGGAATGTTTTTATCTCCTTCTTTAAAGTTTTCGAAATCTGAAGCTTCAGTACTTGCAAAAAATCCTTTTCCGAATTGTTTCCCAACTAAATTCTTAGCTAAAATTACTTTTACTGGTCGGAAAGTATATTGATTGAACGTTTCAACTAAAACATAATCGATTTTTGGACCAACCGTTAAAGCTGTGTTACTTGGTAATGTCCAAGGAGTTGTTGTCCAAGCTAAAACATGAACATCTCCAAAACCTTGTAAGAAGCTTGGAAGCGTTTCATTTTTGGTTTTGAATTGTGCTACAACCGTTGTATCCGTAACATCACGATACGAACCAGGTTGATTCACTTCATGTGAAGATAAACCTGTTCCCGCTTTTGGCGAATATGGTTGAATGGTGTAGCCTTTGTACAACAAATCTTTGTTATAAATTTGTTTTAGCAACCACCAAACCGATTCCATATATTTAGATTTATAAGTCACATATGGATCTTCCATATCAACCCAATATCCCATTTTTTCGGTTAAGTCGTTCCACACGTCAGTATAACGCATAACGGTTTTTTTACACGCTTCGTTGTATTCTGTAATGGAAATGGTTTTTCCGATATCTTCTTTGGTGATACCTAATTCTTTTTCGGTACCTAATTCTACAGGTAAACCGTGCGTATCCCAACCTGCTTTACGCTTTACTTGGAACCCTTTTTGAGTTTTATAACGACAAAAAATATCTTTAATCGCACGCGCCATTACGTGGTGAATTCCAGGTAATCCGTTAGCTGAAGGTGGTCCTTCAAAAAACACATACGGTTGGTTTCCTTCACGAGTGGTTACACTTTTTTCAAAGATGTTATTTTCTTTCCAAAAATCAAGAACTTCTGACGCTACTGTTGGTAAGTCAAGTCCTTTGTAATCCCTAAATTTTGTACTCATTTTGTCGCTTTCTAAAATCAATTTGCGAAAGTAATGATAATAAGTAAAAAGGCAAAAGTAAAAAGGCAAAAGTTATTACTTTACCTTTTTTGCTTTGAAATTACCAAAAACAAAAATATGTTTTTAACCATTAAAATTAAGAAAATTAAGAGATGACTATACAAACTTAATTTCATAAATGGTAAAATTGAAGCTGTAATTTTAAAACTTAAACGGTTTAATACCAATTATAAAAAGACGAAAGAAAATAGATAAAAGATAATAGAATTATCTACTTTGTGTCAAGAGATTAAGTCGTTTGTGTTTATCGTTATATTGACGTGCCTTAAATACCAAAAGATTTTAGCTTTTTTTTTGCAATTTTCCGTGTATTACTTTTTCTTCCGTGTGTTTAGGTAAAGCTTCCGTGTGTTGCTATTTGGTTTCCGTGTATTAAAATAATGCTTCCGTGTATTAGAGTGAAACTTCTCTCAGATACTATTGAATTTCCGCTTGTTATTTTTTTGCTTCCGCCGTTTACTTTAATTCTTCCGCCTGCCGATGTAAAGTTTCCGTAGTTTACTATTTGGTTTCCGTGTGCCTATGTTGCGCTTCCGTATGGTTTTATGGATTTGTTGTTAGCCCCACTCCAGCCCTCCTCGAAGCAATGTTATTAAGTTAAGGTTCATTTGTCATTTCGACCAACGGGAGAAATCACATAATGAGAGTAATATATGAGATTGCTTCGCCAGTTTGCTTTCGCTCGTGCCCTCCTACGTCGGAATGACAAAACTGAGACTTTTTCTCTTAACTTAATGACATTGCTCCCCAAAGGGGAGGGGTTTATGTTGATTTACTATTTAGGGTTGCGGATACTTTGGCAAAACTAAATTGTTGTTGTTTTGTTTTGTCGGTTTTGTAGAAATTGCTGGCGATTTTTGCAATGCTTATTACTTGGTCGTAGATAAGATTAAATGCAGTAATTGCTTCGTCTGTTATTTCTTTGCGAGTGCCTTTGTAGGTTTCTTGTGAAATATTTGCGTCTTTTAAGGTATTGGCATAGTTACTAATTTGGTCTATTGTTACTTGTGCCATTCCTTTAGCAACTATTTCGGTGTTTAGTGTTGTGTTTATGTTGTTTTTAAATTGGAATAACAAATTTACTAATCCTTCTTGGTCGCCTTTTTGAGCCGCTTTGTGATAGGATGTAAAACCTAATTGGGTAAGAATTTCAGTTTTTTGAACGGGTGTGTTTTTAAAGTCTTGTTCAATTTGTACTTTAAATTCGGCAAGGTCATTAAGTGCTTGTGCTTGAATGGAAAGGACTGTTTGAGTAGCTTGACGCATTTGTTGTGCGGCATCTTTACCTAAAAAGGTATCGGTTGTGGTTTGAATTTGTGTTTTTAGGTTTTCAAAAAACGGGTCTGCCCAAGTGCTTCTTTTAGCTTGTAGAAGTGTTTTATTGGCAATTGCGTTTTCAATAATTGTTGCCGATGCGGTTAGCATTTCAATATCCTTTGTTTTGTATTTTCTGTTTACTTTATTTGTCATAGTATTTGAATTTTAAATTGATTTTGAATTTTGAACCTCAACCACAGCCCCTCTAGGTTGCTTCGTAAAATCGCAATGACAGAGGGGGGACAATGCGGAAGTGGATTGTTTAATTATTTTGTTATTATTTTTTAAAGCCACGGATTTCACGGATTATCACTGATTTTTTATCTGTATAATTTTAAAAATCCTCGAATCTGCCCTTCTCCAAAGGAGAGGGGGGACAATGCGGAAGTGGATTGTTTAATTATTTTGTTATTATTTTTTAAAGCCACGGATTTCACGGATTATCACTGATTTTTTATCTGTATAATTTTAAAAATCCTCGAATCTGCCCTTCTCCAAAGGAGAGGGGGGACAATGCGGAAGTGGATTGTTTAATTATTTTGTTATTATTTTTTAAAGCCACGGATTTCACGGATTATCACTGATTTTTTATCTGTATAATTTTAAAAATCCTCGAATCTGCCCTTCTTTGGGTTGCTTTGTAAACTCGTAATGAGTAGACAGTGTGGGTTTTGGCTATTTAATTATTAATTTTTGTTCTGCCATTTTTTTGTTGTTGCATTCTAGTATTACAATATATGTTCCGGCTGAAAAACGACGGGTATCGATGGTGCAATGATTTCCTTTTTCTAAAATATTAATTTTTGCTACTAATTTGCCTTCCATATTATACACGGCTACATCGGTAGCATTAGCTTCTAGGGAGTAAAACAATTCGGTTTCGGTAGTGGCAGGGTTGGGTGCCAGGCGTAACTGGTTTGTTTTTAATGAAAAACTTTCGCTGCTTAGGGTGCACCCTGCTACAGCAATTTGCTGTGGTGTGGTATAATAATTACTATAAAAGTCGGGGCCAGAATAATCTGGTGTTACATTGTTGGGTATCTGATGGTTTTTAGCATTGCCCCAAGCCCACACCGAGCCATCGGTTTTGGTAGCAATTACATGCTGAAAGCCTGGGCTAATTTTTTCCCAATTGGTATCGGTACCTATTTGTACGGGAAATAGCCTATCAATAGTAGTGCCATCGCCCAACTGACCAAAATCGTTTTTCCCCCATGCCCAAAGGGCGTTGTTGTTTTTTATAGCATATACGGTTTGGCTACCACAAGCGGCGGTTTTCCAATCGGTATCGGTATTTACTTGTTCAAACATTCTAGAGTTACCAATAGACCCACGCCCTGTAGCAAAATAACCCGAAGTAAACAATTTGTTACTGTTGTTTATGGCAACTACGGTGCCTTGAGTGTTTCCTGCAATAAAACGCCAATCGTTTTTTAGTTCGGGCATCCAGTCGCCATTGGTAGGCATGGAATATAATTGCACAAAATAGGGGGTTTTGTTATTATTATTAGGTATGTTAGGGTTAGAGAGTTGACTGTTTGTACCACATGCCCAAATGGTACCATTGGTTTTTAGGGCAAGGGTTATACTCCCAGCAGTTTCTACATCTGCCCAATCGGAATCGGTGCCTGTTTGGGTAATGGTATAATTGTCTAGAAAGTTGTTTTTGCACAAACACCCATTATCATAATTGGTACCCCATGACCAAAGGGTGCCGTTGTTTTTGAGGCCAAATGCAACTTTGGATATACTAGCTTCCCCACAAGCTTTCTTCCAATCGGTAGCGGTGCCAATTTGCAATAAATTCCAATTGCTATTTATTACGCCTGTTGCACCATACTCACCATTTGCCATAAACCCTGTAGAGTTTCTACCTGCACCCCACAAGGTACCATTGGTTTTTATGGCTAACATATAATGATTTCCTGTATTAATTTTTGCCCAATCGGTAGCGGGGTCTATTTGCAAGAGTACATTAGGACTGTCTGGTTCGGCATAGCATGTAAAGGTAGGCAGTGCTCTACCTTGCCCCCAAAGGGTGCCATCGGGCTTTAGGGCAATGTTAAAGTAATCGGATGCCGCTATTTGTGTAAAACACTGGGCTAGGTTTTTGTGTGTGGCACACAAAAACAAGAGTGCTAGTATTAGTTTATTTGATTTCATGAGTATTGAAGTTTTAAGCCTCACCCCCAGCCCCTCTCCTTTGGAGAGGGGGGACGTTGTGGAAGTGGATTGGTTGTTTTTTTTTTTTTGTGGATTATGGTTATTCTATTATTAATTTTTTCTGAATGCTACTATTGTCTTGGTCTTTTAACACTAAAATATACACCCCTTTGGCTAGGTTGCTGGTGTTAATATCAAAAGTGCCGGTATTATTTTTTACCTCAAAAGTACTTACTAATTTGCCTGTAACATCAAACAAAAATACATTTGTGTTAGTAGGCTGTTGGGTAACATAACTAACCGTTACTTTATTAGTAGTAGGGTTTGGCCACAGTTGCAAACGATTTGCATTTGTTGCTTCCGCTGTTTTGTTTGTATTACCATCTTTACGACAATCTGGCAATTTAATATTAAATTTAAATTGACATACTTTGCCATCGCTATTGGTGCAAGTAAGTGTAATTTCAACATCGCCACCGCTGTATCCGTTTAATGGAATGAGTGTAAACTGTAAAAAATTATACCCTGGCACTAAGGTGTTGGCTGTATTGCTAATTGCAATTTGTGTGGTATTACAAGTGGCTATACAAGTTGTAAAATTGCTAGGATTTTCAAACTGCAAATACATTTCGTAAGCCAATAATGTATCGGCTATGCGTTTGCACCCAATTTTAGGTTCTTCTATATAAAACGGACATTCGCTACATTCTAAAACATCAATAGTTAAAGGCGGTGTAGTTTGCGGGCAAATGGTTTCTATTTGCAAGGCATAGGTGCCGCTTTGTGTTATATTTAAATTTTCTATTGGGCTGTTGCTGCCTGAAAGTACGATGTCGTTGTTTTGCAACCATTCCCAGTTGGCATAGGTGCCAATTGGTCCCATAAGGTAACCGTTGTTTTCCTGACAAGTTACATAACACCCGCTAGGCACCACCCAAAATAACTTATCGGCACTGTGTGGCACAAACAGTTGTGCTGTGGTGTTGCAGCCCGAACCATCATTATAGGTAACCATATATGGGCCGCCTGTGTTTACGATTACGGAACTACCAGGGGTGTTGGTGCTCCAGGTTAATGTGCCTGTGCCGCCTGCTGGTGGGTTTGCCGTTAATTTAATTTCATACGTATCGCAATTTATTACTTCATAACTTACTGTAGGTAACCCTGGTACTGGTTTTATACTGAACATACCAGTAACTGTTTTGCTACATCCGTTTGTACCAGAGGCAGTAACCGAAACCAAATGAGTGCCTAAAGCAAAATTATGTATAGGCAAACTAGTGGCGTTGTTGTATGCTGGTTGTGGAATAGTATCAACCGTCCAAACTATATTGGTACCATCGGTATCTATAGTTGCTGTAGCCGAGGTGTTGCCTTGGCACACGGTGGCTGGCAAACTTAGTACTAGTTTTACTTCTGGTTTGTAGGTAGGTGAAATGCGGTTGGGTACTGAAAATTCGCACAAACTATTAGATTTTACAATTACCCAATAGGCGTGGTTGCCTGTTACGTTTGGTAGGGTTTTGGTAGGTACAGTAGTTGTGCCTAGCTGTTGGTTGCCGTCCATCCAAGTATAGGTGTTGCCTGTTGTGCAATTATCAGGAGTTGTTGGGTTTGGGGTATAGTTTAATGTTAGGCTGCCGTTATTGCAAATAGGCATTGCGCTACTGGTAATGGTGCCAAAAAAACATCGGTTAGGAATGGTAACCGTACCTGTAATGGTACGCTCGCAGCCGTTTATGTTTTTTATTTTTACAGAAACCACTTGTGTGGTGCCTGCAAAACTGGCATCGAAGGTTCTTATTGCAAAATAATCACCTGTTACCAACTGTGCGGGTATGGGTGGCGAAGTACCTGGAGGGGTATCAAACGTCCAGAAATAGGAAATATCTAAAGGATTAGGTTGAGTAACTGTAAACTCTATAGCATAGTTATAGCATGAATTATTTGTTGCAACAATACTTTGTGGGGTTGTGCTGCTAATGGGCATGCTTTCAATTTTTTCGCAACGTTGCTGTGCTACGCCGCCTAAAGTGCCGCCTATGCGTTGGCGCAAGTATAAGGTACCGGTTACGGCGGGTAAGTTAAAAGTAACCGTTGGGCTGTTGCCGGCTATAGTTGTCCAGGCGCCGCTGTTTATTTTATAGTCATAGCTAAAGGTTCGGCTGCTTGCAGGCACGGTTGGTATAAAATTAGAAGCATCGGTAAGTGTAATGGTATTGTTGGTACAGTTTACACTTTTTGTAAATTTAGCAATATAAGGTATGGTAATGTTTTGCTGTGTTACTTTTTTACCAATTTGTCCGTCAGTACAGGTATAAAAAGCATTGTAAAACACATTATAAATACCGGGTACTGTTATAGGTTTGTCATACGTGTTTAGTGACGTTGAGCTTACAATTTGCCCTGTTGTAGTGGCATCTGGCCCGTTAATTTGCCAGTTTTCTGAAAGGGGTTGTAGTGCAGGGTTTGTAATAGTTGCTTTAATGGAAAGTGTGGCACAATTGCTACACACATTAGCATCTGGTGCTGGGTAGGCACACGATAATTTATCAATTGTAATATTAGGGTTTGGATTTATAGTGCAAACAGGAGGTGGTATGCAACCCGATATATTAATAGTAGTGTTTGTTGAACGAGATGTGCAACTACCTAATTGAGTTGTAACATAATAATTAGCAGTTGTAGGTGTGTTTATATTATTTACAACATACGTACTGCCTGTACCTACCTGAACACCATTTTTATACCATTTTTTTGAGAGATTTGGGACTGATGAATTAGTTGCTACTGAAAGCGTGGTAGTGTAGGTTTGCGAAGTACAAAAACCATAACCGTTGTTACTAGAAATACTTGCACCTGGGCCTGGCGTAACACTAATTGTTTTGGTACTAACATACTGCCCTGCACAAGTGGCTAACCCTTGTGGTATGTTTAATGTTGCCGTAATGTTATAATCGGTATTAAAAGTTGCTGAGTTAGTATAATATATAGGTGTAGTCCAGTTTACTACAGTACCAGCCGGAATGGAAGTGGTAATATTTTGTGTAGCTGTATTTCCGTTTCCATCGTTCCAAGTAATAGTTGCCCCAGCAGGTATTGCTACATTTGTACTAGATAATGAAGCAGTTACTGTATTACCCGAACACACATTAGTTGCGTTAAAAGTTAATGTAATAGGTGGGGAAATAACTACTTGACGAGAAATGGTTTGCGTAACCGTACATTTTTTTATAGTTACCGAAATTGTGGCTGTTTGTGGTGCGGTTACATTGTTCCATTGCACGCCTACAGAAGAAAAGCCATTAGAGGTAATACTCCCAAGATAGGCAGGTGTAATACTCCATTCGTATGAATCGGCAGCGTAAACCGTATTTGGCGCCGTGTTTGTTATGGCTACATAGGTTCTGCTTGTGTTACCACAGGAACCCATTGCTGGGTTAGGTGTAAATACAGGAAGGGCAAAAGTATCTGTAATACCCGCTTGAATAGTAAAAATAGTTGGCGTAATAGACAACCAAGGTGACGCACAATTAGACGTATTTTTAGCCTTTTGACGCACTTTTACTAAATAAGGTCCTGTTTGGTTAAAGGTAATAGCTACACTTTGCCCAATAGTTGCACCCGCAATACTACCGCCAGTTACCTGCCATTCATAATCCATATTAGGGTTTGCTGTTTCTATACTAAAACTTGTTTGTTGCAAAGGACATATAGCCGTTGCGGGTTCGTTAATGTTTGCAAGCGTTAAAACTGTTGGTACAGGTAATACATTTATACCAACTTGTTGGTCATTGCAAACATTAGCGCCATTGGCAGTAAGGATATAATTGCCTGCAATTGTAAAATTATAACTAAAACTTGCCGAATTAGTAGTATTTAGGACTACTACATTATTTCTTGTTAGTTGCCAATTTACTAAATGCCCTGTTGCTGTACTATATGATCCAACATTATTAACACAAAGTGTAGTTGCTCCGTTTATAGGCTCTGGGTTTTTAATAGTTACTTGTATTGTTGCAGTGCCTGAGCAATTAAGCAAGGTGTTTGTATAATTACAAGTGATAGTAACCACACCACTTTGCGTAGCATTTAGCACTATTTGGTTGTTGTTTTGAGGGTTAAATACTGTGGCACCCGAACCTGTTACTGACCAATTAAAGATGGTTGCAGGCCATTGTGGCAAAGTGTAAATTCCTTGCGTGTTAGCACACATACTAGCATTACCCGTAATAGTACCTATGGTTTGTATTACAGGAATTTTAATGGTAGTAGGTATAGCACATTTTGCATTACACTCGCTTGGATTAAAAGTTAGATATCCAAAACCTGTTGCATCTACATTGTTCCAAGCTACTGATACTGTTCCGTCATTTGGGTTATTTAATATGGTACCTCCTTGAACTGTAAAATTGTAAGTGTTACAATTTACTTCTCCTACAGGAATACTATATGTTTGAATTTTATTTTCGCAAACTGCACTTGGGCAACTAATTTCGAAACCTCTCGATTCAATTACTTTAATTTCTCGTTTAAAATAATCTTTACAACCGCAAGCATTAGTAACTGTGAGTTGTACGGTATAAGTATTTGGAGTGTCATAAATATGTGTTGGGTTTTGTTCTTGAGAAGTTGTACCGTCGCCAAATTCCCAATAATAGGAATACAAATTACTACCACCATTAGTTGAGGAATTATTGTGAAACACTATGTTTTGATTTAAACACGCGTTTATTCCATTTTGTGGTTCGTTTATTTCATTAGGATAAACTAAAAAACCTGCAGTTGGTTTTTTTACAACATTGAAGCATAACGTTTTTGTAATTGTATTGTTTCCGTCTGTAACTGCAATAGAAATATTTGCTGTTGTTGTAGCTATACCCCAAGTAACCGTAGCCGTTGAAGTTGTTGCTGTGGTTGCTGTAATTGAAGACAAGCCACCAATAACATTCCAAGTTACTGTGGCGTTTGGGCTAAACGTTCCTGAAAGCGTGTAATGCACAATAGTGTTTTCACAAACTGTAATGCACGGTAAATTTTCAATTTCTTCAAGCGAAATTTCTCTTTCTTTGGGAAAGTCATATAATTGACAACCTGCATTAATATCCCAAGATAAATTAGTAACTGTACTTTGAGAAAATCCGAAATTAAGAAATAGGAAACACATAAAACCTAACAAGAGATTAAGTGTTAAGTTGTTCGTTGTTCGTTGTTCGTTGTTCGTTGTTCGTTGTTCGTTGTTCGTTGTTCGTTGTTCGTTGTTCGTTGTTCGTTGTTGAGATTAGTAGCTTGTTTACCATAATTTTGTTTGTTAAAATTTATTAAAATTACAAATTAAATGTTAATATAAAATTTATTTTTAACTTTTTGTAATATTTAATTTGCAAAAATCTTAAAAAACTACTGTTTATATAGCAATGTTACTAAAAACCTCTTTTAAAACTTCTAACGATTTTGGTTTTCTGAAGCCATCTAAATGAATAGCATAATAATCTAAAAGAATGTTTAACAACGTTTGACGTTCTACACCATTAAAAATTTTATGGTTGTTGTCAAACTTTAAAAGTAATGCTTTTTTTAGTAAATTGGTTTCGTGTTCGTTTAAACAACTTGTGCCTTGTAATGGAGAAAAAACACCGTCAATCATTTCAAAATAAGAAGCATCTGACTCTTGAAGTTGAGGATAGAAGCCTAAAAACTTCGTGAGTTGCAATAGAAAAATGAGGTGAAAATTGGAAATGGTATCATGTGTGTCTAACCACATTAAAGAAGTTTCTATGAATGCGAACAGATCTTCGTTTTTTTCTTCTTCAAAAATACTGTTGTGTAACACTTCCGACAAGAAAAGAACCATCGAACTTTTTACAATATCTGTATTTATATTTTGATAAGTATAGGCAAGTTTAACTTCTTTAAAATGCTCTAAGGTGCCTTTGTTTTTATGATTGGCTTCTATTTCTAGAATATTCAGCGGTTGAAAATAAGCAATCTTTTGATTCGATTTTTTAGAAGAAAAGGCGCTTGGAATAAAATATGATTTTAACCCATCTGATAAAGTAAAGCATTTTACAATTAAACTTTTTTCTTGATACTTAATTGCGCTTAAAACAATCGCTTGGGTTTTAATTTGCATTATCTAACCACCATTATTTTTTTCACAGTTGTTTCTGCAGCATCATTTGATGTGACAAAAACCATATATACACCAGAAGCTACTTTATACTTTCCAAAAGCGGTAGTGTCCCATTCTACAGTTCCGCCAGAAGAAGTGGTTTCAAAAACTAAATTCCCTTCAATATCGGTAATTTTAAGATTTACTTTATCCATCAATCCTGAAATTTTTACTGTTCCTGTATAACCTGGTCGAACTGGATTTGGATAAGCATAAACGTTTTCTAAATTATCATCTCCTTTAGTTGAAGAACCTAAAAAGGAAACTAAACCTTTATCTGTAGCGAAAAATACTTCGCCTGAAACCTCATCAATTTCAATGTCTAATACATTATTGCTTGGTAATGGGGAATTTTCTTTCGTAAATCTTCTTAAAGTTGTTTGTCCATTTGGACTCACTTGAAAAACACCAGCATCAGCAATTGAAACCCATTTATTATTAGAACCATCTACTTTTATATCTTGTATTACTTGTTGATAAAACAATTCTTGAGCTAAATCACCTTCTTGAATAACAATATTTGTAGTTGTAAGTTCGTTTTCTGAAATAAATCTATCTACACTATTTAATATTCTTAATCCTTTAAAAGTACCTATCCATAATTGGTTTTTGTTATCAACGGCTACACAACGCACATCATTATTAGGCAAATTTCCGTTTTCTTCATTTATTACAATAAACTTATTGTTGTATTTTTCATTAAACGCAATTACACCTCTTCCATAAGATGCTACCCATTTAGTGTTGTTTTTATCAACATCTATGTTACCATAATGAATAAATTCTGGACTTTGTACAACCGTACTTAAATCAAAAGATTGCCAAGTATTGTTATTTTTTAACACCCTAAGTCCTCTATTAACTAATGCATTGGTAATCCATAAATTCCCATCTTTATCGTATTTCATTCCGTTTATTCGAACAGAAATAAAACCAGGAATCCAACCAACTGATTCTAAAAAATTAGTTTGATTGAACAAAAAAGCATTTGTTTTATTAGTAAATTTCAACATACCGCTATGACCTGAAGCCACAAAAACTTCAGATAAATTTCTAGGGTTTTCAGCAATAGCAGCCAAAGAAACCGCACCTTGAACTTCGGAAGTTGGAATTTTATTCCAACCATTGTTTTTATTAAAGATACTAATACCTTGTAATTTATAATCTGGTGTATAAGTTCTGTCGTATTTTCCGTGTGTTAACCATAAATCATTTGTTGTTTTTGTTACTTTAAAAGCCAAATCTTCAATTGGTCCGTTTGGAGAAATATTAGTAAAAACAATTGGATTAACAACTGAAGTTTCGAATAAACCGTTTTTAGAAGTTCCAATAAATAATTTATCATTTTTAGTTATAGCACATGTAAACAAATCAGAAAAATTAGGAATTTGAAACACATTACTTACTAAAGAAAAACTCTGATTGTACACTGAAATTTGAAATAAATTACTAATTGTTAAGTAAGTATTATCCGTTCTTAATTTTAATCCATTACCAATCTGTTGAGAAAATTGTTGCGGTAAATTTCCCAAAAACCTATAGCTATAACCATCAGTATTCATGGCAACTAATTGATTATTAAAGGTTAAAATACTTAACCAATTTCCAGCATTAAAAACAGACCATTGTGAAAAATCATAAAGAAACGGATTGTTTAACGTTGCTTTTTTTATTCCTTGAGTTCTAGTTACAGCAAAAATTTCACCGTTATGAACAGTAGTTTGTAAAACATCAATAAATTCTCCAGCACTTCCAATATAAAAGTTGCTTTCAATTTCGAAATTAGACAGTTTAATAACACTAATACCGTACTGGGTGGAAACATAAACTTTTCCGTTAAATTCATAGAAATCATTGATTTTTTTTCTATTTGCTGGAACAGGTACATCTGTAATAACATCCACTTTGTTTAACGTACTTCCATCGGGTTTGATCAAAATAATTAAACCGTTTTTATTTCCAACTAAAGTATGATTGTTTGATGTTTGAAAAACGGCTGTAATTTCATCTGGTTTTACATCATTTACAGAAGTAAAGGTGGTTAAAATATTAGACGTAACATCTTTATTAAAAACAGAATTTTTAGTACTAGAATATACTTTACTAGGTGAAATACATAAATCTGTGATTTCATTATACGAGAAATAGCCTTTCCATAATTTCTGTTGTGAAAAAGAAAATAGCGTGAAGCATAAAAACAAATAGGAAAGTATTTTTCTCATAAATATGAAATCATTTTGAACTACAAATATACAATAAACGTAAATATCTGAATTTTATTGAGTTTACGCACCAATAACTTTTACTAAATGCTGTAATTTTTCAAAATCTAATTGCATGTTGGCATCAGAAGTTGGCATGTATCTGGCTTTTTCGCAGTTTTGCAATAATCCTATGAAATCAATCGTGTTTTCTTGAGAAACGTTATGTTCTTGAAATTTTTGAATGATGTTTTCTTTGTTGAAATCAGCTTTTTCTAATGAAAATTTATGTTCTAAAAATTCCGCAATTTTCCCTTCCATTTTCTGATAAAACAATTCTTTACTGTTTATAAAATCCTGAATTTCGTTCACAGAAAACTCTTTTTTTATTGGCTTTTCTACACTTACAACTTCTTCTTCAAGCGGTTTTTTATTTCTTTTTAAAGTAAAAAACAACAACGCTAATCCGGTAACTGAAACCGCTCCGATGAAATGCACAAACGTAAATTCGAAACCCGACTTTGATTCTTCTTTTTGCTCTTTTACTTCAGATTTTGTTTTTGAAACGGAAGTCACATTGGCTTGATTTTCGCCTTGTAAAACATTCAAATCAATCGCATCAGAAGAAATCGTTTTATACGCTTTAGATTGCACATCGAAGAAAGAAAACTGTTGAGGTTTGAGCTTAAAACTACCTTTTTCTTGAGGAATTACAGTATAACTATCCATAATTTTTCCAGAAATTCCTTTCATGTTTTCACTAATAAATTCTTGGTGTTTTGGTTCGAAAATTTCAAAATTAGAAGGTAAACTAGGTTTTGGAATTTCGAATAATTTTAAATTTCCAGTTCCGGAAACAATCAAATCTAATTGCAAGGATTCACCTGATTTTAATTCGCTTTTTTGAACGTTAACATCAAATTCAAATTTACCTACAGCTCCGGTAAAATTCTCAGGTTTTCCTTTTTCAGGTAACGGATTTACTTGAATGTATTTGATATTGGAAACAACTTCTCTTCTGGCCATATTATATTCTGGTTCACCAAAAAAATCGAAATCTCCAGTTGGATAATTGATGTTTAAATCTAAAGTAATAGGAGTAATTTCAAGTTTACCTGTTTTTTGTGGATACAGAATTGCTTTTTTGAAAACCTTAGATTTATACACACGATTATTCACCACAGAACGTTCCCAGCCACCTTGAATGTCTTCGGTTTGACTCCAAAAGTTATTGAATTTTGTCGCAATTTTTTTATTCAGTTCCACATCTAAATTTGGCGCTAAATAAATGCGATAATACACTTCAACAGGTTCGTTTACAAATGCAGAAGTTTTGTTCACTTCAACATCTACAAACAGTAAATTATTCGCGCCAGTAATTGTTTTATTATTAGAATTTGGTTTTGGAGAAGCTGGTGGATTTTGTCTAGGAATAGCATTCGAAGCTTTCTCGTTTGAAACAGAAACCAAAACCGGTTTTGAAGCATACACTTTCCCATCAAACCTAATATTTGCTGGTGAAATAGTGACTTTTCCAGCTTTAGCCGCTTGAATGACATAAGTATAAACCTGCTGAATCGAATACACACCATTGTCATACACTTCGTTAGAGGAAACATACGAACCGCCTTTGTTAAAACCTGCAAAACTTGGCGGCACAAAGTTTCTTCCTTCTTCATTAAAAACATAATTAACCTGAGTCACTTCGCCTAGTTTTAGGTTCGTTTTCTCTATTTTGACTTCTAATTTAACCTGACTTAAGGCCAAAAAAGGAAGCAGAATAATCGTTACTACTATTTTAATTAATGAATTCATTTTACCAATCTTTTTCTGAAACTTTTGTATTCGTCTTTGTTTTATTTGCGTTTATTTTTTCTTGCACTTTCTTTTCATCATTCCCAATCGCTTTTAACACATTGTCCATGCGTTGTTTGTTGGCGCTTGGTTTCTTTTGTTCTTCTTTATTTTTTTCTTTGTCTTTGCCGTCTTTTTTATCCTTGTCGCCGTTTTTATCTTTATTCTCTTTGTCTTTATCCTTGCCTTCTTTGTTGTCTTTGTTCTTATCTTCTTTTTTGTCTTTGTTCTTGTTTTTAGGCTTCGGTTTTGGCGGATTTTTTTCTAACATTTTCTTAGCTAAAGCTAGATTATATCTCGTTTTTTCATCTTTAGAATTTGCTTTTAATGCATTTTTATAGGATTCAACTGCCGATTTATAATTCTTATCTTGCATGTACGCATTTCCTAAATTGTGAAAGGCTTTGTGTTTTTCTGCATCAGTTTTAGCTAATTGGGAAGCATTTTTATAATTTGAAATCGCTTCGCTATATTTTTTGTTTTTGTAAATCGTGTTTCCTAAATTGTATTCCGCTTTTTCTTTTTGTGCTTTTTCCTTAGATTTTACAATTCGCAGTTGCTTTTCTTTTTGCTGCGAATTCATCGTTTTCTCTTGTGCAAAAGTAGTGGCCGAAACAAAAAGAAATACTAAAACCAAGTTAAACTTTTTAGAAGTCAACCATTTTTTAGCGTGGAATCCTTTGAAATCCTGATTCACCATAAAGAAATCTATCAACAACAATAAAAAAGCAATGCCTAAAAACCACTGAAATTGCGATTGTTGTTGCGCTAATTGTTGGGCTTTAAATTCTTGTTGTTCAATGTTAGATAAAGCACTTTTTATGCTTGAAACCGCTTTTGAAATTTGGTTTTCGTACACATAAGTTCCTTTAGATTCGGACGCAATTTTTTGTAACACTTCTTCGTTTAATTTTGTGATTACAACTTGTCCGTTTTGGTCTTTTTTAACTTGTTGAAATCCGAATTCGTCCACATATTCAATATTTCCACCGTTTGTTGTTCCGATTCCGACTGTAATAATTTTTACGTTTTTATCTTTGGTTAATTTCGACACATCAAAATTGGCGTTTTCATGATCTTCACCATCTGAAAACAAAATAATTGCTTTACCAGAAGTAGGATTATCGAAGAAATCTACACTTGTTTGCACCGCGCTTTCAATGGCTGTTCCTTGTGAAGAAATCAAATCCGTATTGACACTTTGCGTGAACATTTTTGCTAATTCGTAATCGGTTGTCATCGGTAAAACCGGATAAGCACTTCCAGCGTAAGCTACAATTCCGATTCTATCACTTCCAATAGAATTAATAATTTGCGTGATAATTTGTTTGGTTTTTTCTAATCGATCTGGTGCAACATCTTTACACAACATACTTTTCGAGACATCGATAGCGAAAACAATTTCCACACCTTTGGCGTTAACCGTTTCGACTTTCGAACCTAATTTCGGATTCACTAAAGCTAAAACAATAAAAAACACAGCCATTAATTGCAGTGTGAATTTTAATCGTTGTTTTTGGTTGGAAGCATTAACAAGTAATTTTTGAATGGCTTTTTCAGTACCAAATTCCGCTTGTTTTTCCGTTTGCCATTTGACATACTTATTTTGTGCTACTAATCCAATTGGAATCAGCAGCAGCAAAATAAAATAATATGGGTTTTCAAATTCAAACATTAAATAAAACTTTTAAAAAGGGTGCGACTTAAAATCATTTCCAAAGCCAATAAAAACAAACCGATTAACAACCAAGGTCGAAATTGTTCATCAAACATCATAAATCGGTTTTCTGTAATTTTAGATTTTTCTAATCTGTCAATTTCATCGTAAATCGCTTCAAGCTTTTTATTATCTGTTGCTCTAAAGTATTTTCCTTTGGTAATTGTTGCAATCTCTTGCATTAGTTTTTCGTCAATTTCTACTTTTTGTGGTTGAAAAACGATATTTCCATTCGCGTCTTTTGCTACTGGAAAATTTGCCATTCCATTCGTTCCTACGCCAACTGTATAGACTTTAATTCCGTACGTTTTAGCAATTTCAGCAGCTGAAATCGGATCTAAACTTCCTAAATTATTCACACCATCGGTTAATAAAATAATAATTTTAGATTTCGTTTTGCTGTCTTTTAATCGGTTAATTGATGTGGCTAAACCGATACCAATTGCAGTTCCGTCTTGCAAAACCATTCCGTTATATTGCACTTCTTTCAGTGAATTTAATAACATTGCTTTATCTGAAGTAACAGGCGTTCTAGTATAACTTTCCCCAGCATAAACTACCAAGCCCATTCTGTCATTCGTTCTTTTTTGAATAAAGTTGTAAGCTACTTCTTTAATAGCTTCTAATCTATTTGGTTTAAAATCTGTGGCTAACATACTTCCCGAAACATCGGTCGCAATTACGATATCAATTCCGCTGGTGTTATCTGTGTAACTCGATTTTTGTGTATTTCTTGGTCGCGCCAAAGCGATAATAATAAAACCTAAAGCCAATAATTTCAATATGTACAAAAACGGTCGCAACTTAATCAAAAGCGATTTTTTTGTTGACAAACCTTCAATTGTGCTCATTTTTAAAGCGACTTCTTGTTGATTTTTGATAAAATAATGCCAATACAATACTACCGGAAGCACCAACAACAACCATAAAAAGTGCGGATGCATAAAACTACTATTCATCATCTTCTTGGTTTATTTGTTCGAGGCTATTGGTAATGCGTTCTATGAAATTTTTAGCAAATTTATCTTTGGCATCGTGTGTAATTCTTATTGTTTGCAAACCGTAACTATCCGAAATAAAAATGGTTAAGAAGCGCATTTGCTTGGTTTCAGAACCTTCGTTAATTTCGTAAGTTCCTTCCAAAAGATCTCCAGAAAGCTCTTTTACATTCTTGAATTTTCTGGCGGTTGTTTTGATGTTTTTTGCTTGCAATTGCATTAAATTTCCTAATTCATCATTAAAAACTGCTTTTAAATCGGGTTTGATAGAATCTTTATAAGCAACGGTTTGTATGGAAACCGACAATTTATCGGAAGCTTTTTGCCAAGAAAATTGCGAAATATTTTTAACGTTTGGATTTTTCGATGTTACCGAATCACTAACTAAAACTTCAGGTGTCTCGATTTGTAAAATGGGCAAACCGTATTCGGAAACCATCCATTCTTTTTTCAAGTAATAATCGGCGTCTTTTCCGTTGATTTTGGCATTGCAATAATTCGTTACATTTTCCCATCCGAAAAAGAAAACTACAGAAACAATCGACACCAAAAACGTGACAATAAATGCCGTTTGTCTGATGTTTTTATATTTGTGTTGCTTTTGTTCTTCTACTAATTTAGCTAAAGCGAAACGTTGTTCTTCGGCAGATGTTGGCAACGTTTTATGAAATACGCTGATGATGTTTTCTGAAACAGATTTGTCTGAATTTTGCTCTTCTTCCGAAACAGAAATCTTCGCAAATTTTACCAAATCGGCTTTGGTGAAAAGTTTTTCTATTTGAGAAATGGTTGTTTCTGAAATTTCAAATTTCTTTTCGGCAACTGCATTTTTCAACTTGAAAATAAATTGTTCCGTTGTACTTTCTAAAGCAGAAAATTCTAAAGTTTTTTCAAAATACGATTTAATAATTTCCGTTAAATTCGAATAATATTCTTTAGAATTCGATTGCTTATTGACTTCCGAAAAACGTAAAAAAGCTTTGTTATAAGGCGAAATGTATAGTTCCGCTTTCTTTTTATTACGATGTTTTAATCTAAGAATAAAATAAAATATCGCACCTAAAACCAAGGCAAATAGCAAACCTAAAAGTACTTCTTTATCTGATAATTCCGGTTTTTGTTTGGTTTTTTCTAAATTTATACTTACATCTTCTTTGATGTCGTGCATTTTTTGTTTCGTCGTATCAACAGCTACATCAATTACTGAAATTTCAATGCTTTCCGAATTAATTTTCTTTTTATTTACGACAACTTCTAACGAGGGAATTTTATATTTTCCCGAATCAAATTGTGTTAGAGTATATTTTTTTATCCATTCAATTTGATTGGCTTTTTTTGTTTTTACTGGCGGGAAAGATTCGACAACTTCTAACTTTCCAATAGAATCTAAATCGGGAAAAACGACCAAATCCTTTTCGTTTACTTTTGTTTTTAAAGACAACAGAATTTGTTCGCCAATTTTGATTTCGGTTTTAGAAACCGTCGTGCCAACTGTTTGAGAGAATCCGACGAAAGAACTGAACAAGAATAAAACAAAAGAAAAGGTTCTCGATACATTTTTTGCTTCGTTTCTCTTCACAAAAAACAATCGAACTGACGATTTTAAAATTACAAACCCACTCATTACGTTCTACTTTTAAAATAGGTTAATAATTTCGTTACGTAACTTTCGTTCGTTTCGGTTTCTACCAAACCGGCAGCACATTTGCTAAACATATTTTGGCAGTTTTCGACTTTCGAAATATAATTTCTTTCGTAAGCCATTCTTGTAGCTTGTGTTTGTGTATCAATCCAAACCAATTCGCCTGTTTCGGCATCTTGCATTTGAATAATTCCCACATTTGGTAAACTTTTTTCACGAGTATCGTAAATTCTAATTCCGGTTACATCGTGTTTTTTGGATGCGATTTGTAACGGTTTTTGGAAATCGGAAGTCATAAAATCGGAAATTACAAACACGATAGCGCGTTTTTTAATCACACTTGATAAAAACTCTAAAGCACCAGAAACATTTGTTTTTTGACTTTTCGGTTGAAATTCAATTAGTTCACGAATGATTCTTAAAACATGTGATTTTCCTTTTTTGGGTGGAATAAACAATTCGATTTCATCGGTAAATAAAATCAAACCAATTTTATCATTGTTTTGTGTGGCTGAAAAGGCTAAAGTTGCGGCAATTTCAGTCACAATATCTTTTTTATTTTGTTCCGATGTTCCGAAATTTTGAGAACCAGAACAATCCACCATTAACATCATGGTAAGTTCTCTTTCTTCTTCAAATATTTTTACGAAAGCATCGTTATTTCTTGCGGAAACATTCCAATCAATCGCTCTAAAATCGTCGCCGTATTGATATTGTCGTACTTCAGAAAATGTCATACCGCGTCCTTTAAACGACGTGTGGTATTGCCCCGAGAAAATATGATTGCTCAATCTTCGGGTTTTGATTTCAATTTTCTTAACTTTCTTAAGTAACTCTTTGGTTTCCATTGTTTAATTTGTTTCAAGTTTCAAGTTATTTTTGTTTCAAGTTATTTTGAACCTGAAACTTTAAACCTAAAACAAAAACTACGGTACTTGAACCTGATTTAAAACTTTGTTGATAATATCTTCTGAAGTAATGTTTTCGGCTTCTGCTTCATAGGTAATTCCAATTCTGTGACGTAAGACATCGTGAACTACGGCGCGAACATCTTCTGGAATCACATAACCTCTTCGTTTGATGAAGGCATAACATTTCGCGGCTAACGCTAAATTGATACTTCCACGAGGTGAAGCTCCAAAACTAATTAACGGTTTTAAACTATCTAAACGGTATTTTTCTGGATAACGCGTGGCGAAAACAATATCTAAAATATATTTTTCGATTTTCTCATCCATGTAAACTTCTTTAACAGTTTCTTGCGCTTTGATAATTTGAGCAATACTCACTACAGGATTTATGGTTTCCGCGCTTCCTTTTAAACTGTTACGAATAATTAGTTGCTCTTCTTCCATTTTCGGATAATCGACGATGGTTTTTAGCATAAATCTGTCGACTTGCGCTTCTGGTAACGGATAGGTTCCCTCCTGCTCGACTGGATTTTGAGTTGCTAAAACTAAAAAGGGATTGTCTAATTTGTATGTCGTTTCACCAATGGTAACTTGTTTTTCTTGCATCGCTTCTAACAACGCTGATTGCACTTTGGCTGGCGCTCTGTTGATCTCATCTGCTAAAACAAAATTGGCGAAAATTGGACCTTTTTTTACGGTGAATTCGTTTTCTTTGAAATTATAAACCATGGTTCCCACAACATCTGCTGGTAACAAATCTGGTGTAAATTGAATTCTATGGAAACTTCCGTGAACGGCTTTTGAAAGTGTGTTAATCACTAACGTTTTGGCTAAACCAGGCATTCCTTCTAACAAAACGTGACCTTGACCTAACAAACCAATCAATAATCGTTCAATCATGGATTTCTGTCCCACAATGACTTTGCTTAATTCGGAAGTCAGTAAATCAATAAAAGCGCTTTCTCTTTCAATTTTTTCATTAATGGCACTTATGTCGATGCTTGTATTATTTTCTTGCATTTGATTTGGTTTAATTTGGGTGTAAATTTTAAAAAAAATACTTTAACAATGCAAGTTGGAATATAAAAATATTTTTTGTTGTTAATTGTCCGTTAAATTATAGGTGAAAGGTGAAATTTTAGTGAATAATTAAGAAAATGTTGTTATTTTTAATGAAAATTAAATCTTTATGATTAATAAACGACTTCTTATTAAAAATTTATTGGCTCATAATAACGAAAACAGTTTTTATGATAAAAAGCGCCAATTGAATCTGCATTCCAAAGAAGGAAAAGGGAAGTTTTTAAAACATATTTGTGCGCTTTCAAATTCCAATCCGTTTAACAATTCGTACATTGTAGTGGGAGTGGAAGATGATGATAATGAGATTGTGGGTGATGATTTTTTTGATGACAGTCGCATTCAGAATTTAGTCAACGCTTATTTAGAAAATCCACCAAAAATAACCTACGACAACATTCCGTTTCCGAATTTACCTAAGGAAAAAGTAGTGGGTTTGGTTACGATAAAACCCAAAAACAAGGTTTCCTATTTTAAGAAAAACATATATACTATTTATACTGGAAATACTTTCATTAGAATTGGAAGTAACACACAACCTACGGAAGAAAAGATTGTTGCTTCAAAATCCAATGTAGAAACCGTAATTAGTATTGAAAACAATTCGAGAAATAGCATTCAACATACGTTAGATGGTGTGTTGGATTTTATTACAGTCAGACATAAAGATTTTAGTAATCAATACCAGGTTTTTAAAGAAAACTTTGTGGTGTGTTGGGCAGGAATTCCTAAACAAAATAGAAACGAAATTTATTATTCTCGAGTAGATATTGAATTGGTAAACGAACAAATAAAGTTGTTTTATTCCAATCAAGATGAAGTAATAATTAGTTACGACAAAGATAGTTTTACAATTACCGAATATGTAAAATTGGGCTTAAATGACAAAACCAGTTATTATCCGTTAGAAAAATTAACCTTTTATTTTTACGATAATGGGTATTATAAAATGGAAACCGAAATGTTGTTTGAACCGCCACAATACAACAAGAAATTACTGCATCATATTTACAATTCTGTTTTAATTACGATTCAGAAATTGCAAAAAAACAAAGAAGTTTCCCAAATGGAAGTCTTGAGAATTCCACATACTTTAATGATTTGTTATTTAAACGATTTTAAAGATGCCAAACACAAATTGATTGAAGCCAAAAGTGTTTTAAAAGCCTATAAAAATCCTTTGGTTTATGTTTATTTTAAAGAAAGTTTACGGATTTTGAGGAAGATGAAGTATAATTGATTAGAGATTTTAATAAATCTAATACATTGAATTGTCACACTGAGCGGAGTCGAAGTGCTGTTTTATAAAAAAGGTCTTCGACTCCACTCAGTGTGACAAATAAGTAAAATACAACTAATCTTTCTCACTCAAAAACTCAATATCTTCCAATAACTGAGTTAGATTTTTTTCGTCTTTTACGTTTTTGTCGATATTTAAACCATTGTAAAAACCTCTAATTCTACCTTTTTGATCGACTAATACAAAATTTTCGGTGTGGACCATGTCGTACATTTCTTCTGGTTTTCCTGTTTTTACCACTAAATATGATTGACGAGCAATTTTATAAATTTCGTTTTGATTTCCGGTAACTAAATTCCATTTTGAATCGATAACGCCCTTTTCTTTCGCGTATTTTTTTAATACCTCAACGGTGTCTTCGTCTGGAAAAACAGAATGAGAAAGCAATTTTACCTTCGGATTGTCTTTAATTTTATCTTGCAACCAAGCCATGTTATTGGTCATTTTTGGACAAATGGTTTGACAAGTTGTAAAAAAGAAATCGGCTACATAAATTTTCCCTTCATACTCTTTATTAGTTATTGTTTTTCCGTTTTGATTCGTGAAGGCAAAAGGTGCAATTTTATGATTGTAACCGATATGTTGTACTAAAGAATCCACTAACTCAGGATTTACATCTCTAGGCATAATTATGGGTAAATTTTTTCTATTGATTAAACTATAAATAGAAAAAAAAATTGCTGCTAATAAACTTATGAAGAAAATTGTAAAAATTTTGTTTTTAAACATCATGAAAAATTTAGTTGCAAAAGTATAAAAACTTGGCGTTACAACTTAGTTTTTTAACAATTCTTAAAAAATAAATTAGTAAGTTTGCGTAACCTAAAAAACTACTAACACAATGAAAAACACCTACTTAACCTTATTATTTCTTTTTTCGGCTGTTGGATTTTCCCAATACAATCCAACTGCACCATGGAAAAATTCAACTTCAAATTCGAAAAACACCAACTTTCAAAATGAAGTTGATGCCTTTAACCAATATTGGAAAACCCATAACAAAAACATTAAAGGAAGCGGTTACAAGCCTTTCAAAAGATGGGAAAGTTTTTACGAAAATCAATTAAACCCTGATGGAACAATTGTTACACCTCAACAACTTTGGGCAGCATGGGAAGAAAAAAACAACATAAAAAAAAATAGAAGTAACCATGCTATGGCATTACCGCCAAGTAACTGGCAACCTGTTGGTCCTTTTTCTCATACGAATACTGGTTCTTGGTCTTCTGGTCAAGGAAGAACTAGTGCAGTAGCCATTGATCCATTAAATACTAACACTATTTATGTTGGTTCTCCAGCAGGTGGAATTTGGAAATCTACTGATTCTGGAACTACATGGATACCTTTATCTGACGATTTACCGCAAATAGGAATTTCTGGAATTGCAATTGATCACCCAAGTGTAGGCAATTTAACTGTTTATATTGCCACTGGAGATAAAGATGGTTCTGACACCTATTCAATTGGAGTATTAAAATCTGTGAATGGCGGACCTTGGATTAGTGCTGGTTTAACTTTTACAGGAACCGGAAATCAGGCTGGAGATTTAATTCTTCACCCAACCAATAATCAAATATTATTATGTGCTACTTCTGCTGGTTTATATAGAACTATAGATGGAGGAACAACATGGAATGTTGAACAAGATGGTGATTTTTCACAAGGCTCAATTCGTTTTAAACCAAATGATCCAACTGTTGTTTATGCAACTGGTTATAATGAGACTGGAACTTCAGGTTTTAAATTTTATAAATCAACAAATACAGGAGATACTTTTTCAAACATAACTTCTGGATTATCAACAGCAGATACAAATGGAAGATTAATTTTAGATGTTACACCTGCTGACAATAATTATGTGTATGTTTTAAGTGTAAATACAGGTTATGCGTTAAACGGTATTTATCGTTCAACTAATAGTGGTACTAATTTTACAAAAACTTCTGGAACAACTGATATTTTAGAATCGACTCAAGGAGGGTACGATTTAGCTTTGGCTGTATCCAACACCAACAAAGATTTGGTTTTTACCGGTTGTTTAAATGTTTGGAAATCTTCAAATGGTGGAACAGCAGTAACAAAAGTTAATAACTGGAGTAGTCCTACAAGTGCAGCATACACACATGCTGATATTCATCATTTACAATATATCAATGGAAAATTATACTGCTTAAGTGATGGTGGAATATATGTAAGTACAAATAACGGAACTAATTTTACAGATCTAACTGCTGGTTTACAAATTAGTCAATTTTACAGGGTATCTGTTTCTAAAACTTCTGCTGGAAAAATGGTTGGAGGTTTGCAAGACAATGGTGGTTATGCATATAGTTCATCTTCATGGAAAAACTACTATGGTGCAGATGGTATGGATGCTGCTGTAAGTCAAGCTAATAGTAATTTGTTCTATGGTTTTATCCAAAATGGATCTTCTATGTATATTTCAAATGATGGTGGAAATACTAACACTGGCGGGGTTGGTTCACCGGGCGGTATTGATGGAAACTGGATAACTCCTTTAAGAGGTGATAGTCAAGGAAATATGTATGCTGGTTTTGATGGACTATATAAATTAATATGTAATTCTTGGGTGCAACAAAACACAAATTCAATAGGTTCCGGAAATTTAGAAATCATTTCTATTGATCCTTCAAATGATAATATCATTTACGTTGCAAACGGAACTTCTTTATACAAAAGCATAGATGCCGGTATAACTTTTGCAGCTGTTTATTCAGGCGCTACAATAACTAGTGTTGCAGTTCACTCTTCAAATAGTAATATTGTTTATATCACAACTAGTGGAAATTTTGGACAAGCCATGATTTCAACAACTGGTGGAACATCTTTTACAAATATAGCTTCTGGATTACCTTCAATTGGTAAAAACTGTATTATACATCAAGGAAGAAATACTAACAATCCTTTGTATGTAGGAACTTCATTAGGCGTTTATTATAAAGATGATTCTATGACAACTTGGCAACCATTTGATACTAATTTACCAAATGTTTCTGTTAGAGATTTAGAAATTAATTTAGAGGATAGTAAAATTATTGCCGCAACTTATGGTCGTGGAATTTGGCAATCAGATATTCCTGTTCAAGTTCCATCAATAGATTTAAAGTTTGAATCTGTTAACAATCTTAGTGGAAATATTAATTGTGGAGCATCAGTTATACCTCAAATAGTAGTTAAAAATAGTGGTACAAATGCTATTTCAAATGTAACCGTAAATTATACTGTTGACAGTACTCCTTATACCTATAATTGGGTAGGAAACATTGCCGTTTCGCAAAACCAAACGATTGATTTACCTTCGGTTACAACAGCTAGTGGTTCACATGATTTAGAGTTTAATGTTACAACAACAGGAGATGCCTTTTCCGACAACAATAAAGGAAAAACAACGTTCTATACAAATAATAGTGGAATTGTTGGCTCTGTAAATAGTTTTACAAATGTTTCTGATGAATTAATTGTATTAGGTGGTGGATGTACTGGAAATTGGACAAGAGGAAACAGAACAAACGACGCATTAGCAACTGCTGGAAACACTGCTTATTTAACCAACTTAAGTGGAAATTATCCTAACGGGACTAAAATTTATTTAGTTTCGCAATGCTATAATTTAAATAACGTTTCAAACCCTCAAATTAGTTTCAAATTAGCGTATTCATTAGAATTAAATTGGGATATTGTTTATGTTCAATATTCAACTGATTTTGGTGCGAATTGGAATTTACTAGGAACTTCTGGTTCTGGATGGTACAATAGCAATAGAACGCCACAAACCTCTGGTTCAGATTGTAATAACTGTCCTGGTGGACAATGGACTGGCGCTAATACTACATTAACAACCTATACTTATCCGCTTTCTGCGCTTAACGCACAATCAAATGTTATTTTTAGAATTGTATTTCATTCTGATGAAGGAACTGTAGATTTGGGTGCTAAAGTGGATGACTTCGTTATTAATGGTGTTTTATCAGCAGATAGTTTCGAAATGAATCAAATTGAGATTTATCCTAATCCATCAAATGGAATTTTTAATTTAAATTTAAAAAACATTGAAGCGAATACTATTGAAGTTTATGATGTTTCAGGAAAATTAATTGAAAAAATGGCTGCTAAATCAATTTCTCAATTGACTCAAATTGATCTAAGTAATGCTTCAAACGGAATTTATTTTGTAAAAATTTCAACTGAAAATAATACTATTACAAAAAGAATAATTAAAAATTAAAACATATAAAATCGTTTTATCTTATGGCATATTTTCTAAATGTCTTATTAAGATAAAACGATTTTTCATTTCAAAAAAACTAAAACTAACAGACAAGTTACTAAACCTTATGAAAAACAAAATTTTAATATTGAGTACTCTACAGCTAATTGTACTTTTTCAAAGTTGTTCCATTTCAATTGGATCAGGAAAAGATGGACTACCAGGAAAAGATGGACTACCAGGAGAAGCAGCTAATTCAAAAAAATACGGAATTCATACCGAATATATGGATACTTCCGTAAAACCAAATGAAGATTTTTTTAGATATGTAAACGGAACTTGGTTAGACAACACTGAAATTCCAGCCGACAGAACACGTTGGGGAAGTTTTGATGAGTTAAGAAAAAACACGGATGACGATGTAATGGCTATTTTGAACGAAGCAGTTGCTAATAAAAATTTAGATCCAAAATCAGATCAAGCCAAAGCTGTAAACTTATACAAAGCAATTTTAGATACCATTTCTAGAAATAAATTAGGAATTACGCCTATCCAACCTTATTTAACAAAAATTAATGCTATTAAAAACAGTGGTGATTTAATGAATCTTTTAGTAGACACAAAAGCTGATGCTAATTTAGGTTTCTTCAGTGCATTTGTTAGTGCTGATGCTAAAAATAGCAATAAAAACGTGGTATATGTTGGAACTGGAAGCTTAGGTTTACCAGATAAAGATTACTACATGTCTGACAAACCAGACACCAAAGAAAAAAGAGAAAAATACGTGTTACATGTTGCTAAAATGTTCGGATATTTAGGTATGGATGCTAAAACAGCTTCTGAAAAAGCAACCAGAGTGTTAGCTTTCGAAACATCTTTATCTGAACCAACTTTAGACAGAGTTGAAAGACGTGATAGAAGAAAAACCTACAATCCAATGTCTGTAGCAGATTTACAAAAAATGGCGCCATCAAACAATTGGAAAACGTATTTTGAAAAATCTGGTTTTACTAGTTTAGATTCTGTTGTGGTTTCTCAACCAAAATACATGACGAAATTAGATGAAATTCTTAAAGAAAATAAAGTTGAAGATTGGAAAGCTTACATGACATGGACACTTTTACGTTCGAATGCTGACGAATTAACTACAGAAATTGAAAAAACAGATTGGGATTTTTATAGTAAAACTTTATCTGGAGCCGTAAAACCAAGACCTGCAACAGAAAGAGCATTAGCGACTGTAAATGGGGTTTTAGGTGAAGCTTTAGGAAAACTTTATATTGAGAAAAAATTCCCAGCAGAAGCGAAAGCAAAAGCAGAAGCGATGATTGCCAACGTTTTTAAAGCGTATGAAAACAGAATTAATAATTTACCTTGGATGACACCAGCTACAAGAGCCAATGCCATCGTAAAATTAAAAAAATTCAGAGTAAAAATTGGCTATCCTGATACATGGAAAGATTATAGCGGCTTACAAATTAAAAGTCTTGAACAAGGAGGAACTTTATATGAAAACTCTTTAGCGATTAGTCGATGGAGCAATAAAGAAAACGTTTCAAAACTAGGAAAACCTGTAAACAAAGAAGAATGGGGCATGTCGCCACAAACCGTAAATGCATATTACAGTCCAACCAATAATGAAATTGTATTTCCTGCAGCGATTTTACAACCTCCATTTTACGATTATAGAGCAGATGAAGCAGTGAATTATGGTGGAATTGGTGGTGTTATCGGTCATGAAATTTCTCATGGTTTTGACGATTCAGGTTCAAGATATAACGCTGAAGGAAACTTAATCAACTGGTGGAGTGAAGATGATTTAAAACAATTCACTTCGTTAGGAACAGCTTTAGCAGATCAATATTCTGCTTTACAGCCTTTACCAGGAATTTATGTGGATGGAAAATTCACTTTAGGAGAAAATATTGGTGATTTAGGTGGTGTAAATGCAGCGTATGACGGTTTACAAATTTATTTGAAAGAAAAAGGAAACCCAGGTTTGATTGATGGTTTTTCTCCTGAACAACGTTTCTTCCTTTCTTGGGCAACCATTTGGAGAAGTAAAATGCGCGATGAAGCCATTAAAAATCAAGTGAAAACAGATACTCATTCGCCAGGACAATACCGTGCGTATGTGCCACTTCAAAATATTGAATCTTTCTACAAAGCTTTTGGTATTAAAGAAGGAGACAAAATGTATATCGCTCCTGAAAAAAGAGTGAAAATTTGGTAAAAAATCTAAAGCCGTCTTGCTAAAAACAAGATGGCTTTTTTTTTATACATTTGCGGCATGCAATTTTCTTACCCAAAAAACGAAAAACTTAAAAGCCATAAAACAATTGACCGTTTGTTTTCTGAAGGAAAATCCGTGTCGAAATATCCGCTACGATTAGTCTATGTGGAAAATACGGAGGAACAAAATTCAGAAAAAGTTTTAATGGGTGTTTCGGTTTCTAAAAAATATTTCAAAAAAGCTGTTGACCGAAATTACTTTAAAAGAGTTTTGAGAGAGTGCTACCGTTTGAATCAAAATTTATTGAAAGAAAACCTAAGCAAACCTTATGCTTTCATGTTTTTTTATCAAACCAAAGAAAAACTTTCGTACCAAGAAATTGAAGAAAAAACCATTCAATTGTTCCAAAAATTTAAGGAAACTGTGAAGTAAATCACAACTTTGGATTGGTTTTTGAAGATTTTAATTAAATTCGTAAAAAATTAAACTACAACTCATGGGTTTTCTAAATAAAAAAAAGGTAATTATTCCAACACTTGCGGCTGGTTTTTTATTTATTGCCGTAAGTTTTCAAAATGATTTTTTTGCCTTAGCGAAACAAATTGAAATCTTCACTAGCCTATATAAAACTGTCAATCAGAATTATGTAGATGAAACCAATGCTGGTAACTTAATGGATGTGGCGATAAAAAGCATGTTAGCCGAATTAGATCCGTACACGGTTTACTTTGACGAACAAGATGTGTTAAAATTTAAAATCAATAATACGGGAGAATATACCGGAATTGGTGCTTTAATCACTAGAAAAGACGATAAAATAATTCTAAAAGAAGTTTATCAAAACATGCCCGCCGACAAAGCTGGTTTTAGAGCAGGAGATATCATCACTCAAATTGGCGATGTGGTTTTAAAAGACTTTAAAGACGATGCCTCTCAATTGCTAAAAGGTGTCAAAAACACCAAAATTGATATTGTTTATTTCCGACAAGGAATAGAAAAAAAAGGACAAATTGTTTTAGACGAAGTAGAAATAAAAGCCGTTCCGTATTTTAAATTGTTAAGTGATAAAACGGGCTATATTGTACTTCAAAAATTTAACGAAAAAGCTTCTGCAGAAACTAAAGCAGCTTTATTAACTTTAAAAGAACAAGGTGCTACTAAAATTATATTAGATTTAAGAGACAATCCAGGAGGTTTGTTGCACGAAGCTGTAAATATTTGTAATTTATTCGTTGCTAAAGACGAGGTAATTACCACTACAAAATCTAAAAACACAGCTCATAATCATACCTACAAAACAAAAAATGCTCCAGTTGATACGGAAATTCCTTTAGCGATTATTGTCAACGATAGAAGTGCTTCTGCTTCAGAAATTGTTTCTGGTGCGTTGCAAGATTTAGATCGAGCGGTGATTGTTGGAAACAGAAGTTTCGGAAAAGGATTGGTACAACGTCCGTTTAATTTGACTTACGGCACTCAAGTAAAAGTTACAATTTCCAAATATTACACGCCTTCTGGAAGATGTATTCAAGCGACAGATTACAGTAAAAAAGATGCTAATGGAAAAGCAATAAAAACTTCAGAAAAAGAATTTAACGCCTTCAAAACTAAAGGTGGAAGAATCGTTTATGATGGTGGCGGCGTTTTACCTGATGTAGAAATTGCCGACATGAAAAAAAGCAACATCAGTTTAAGTATTGCCAATTCTGATGCGGTTTTTGAATTTGCGAATATCTTATTTTACCGAAATCCGTCGGCTAAAAGTGTAACAAGTATTTCAGATGCGGAATACAACGAGTTTAAAGCGTATTTAAAGAAAGAAAAAGTAGAAATAAGCACAAATATCGATAAATCATTAAAAAACCTGTTAGAAGCTGCTAAAAAAGATAAAATTGATGGAGATTTAACGGTTGAAATTAAACAACTAGAAACTGCAATTGAAAAATCTAAAGACAAAGAATTAGATAAAAATAAAGACGAAATCAAACGTTTGCTTTTGCAAGAATTATTATTGAGATACGGTTACCGAACTGCATTTTACGATTATGTTTCTACCAAGTATTCTGACGTTTTAAAAGCACAAGAAATTGTAAATAATCCAACTGAATATAATAAAATTTTAAAAAAATAAGATACTAAAATGAAGAAGTTTGTATTTGCCCTAGTATTACTTTCCACATTTATTGGTTTTTCTCAAGAACAAACCGTTCACTCCATTTATTTCGATACGGATGTTCGTGAAATTAAACAATTGCAATCAGAAGCCGTTGTACATTTTTTAAGTTTAATTGATACCACACGTTTAGAAAGCGTTTCAATATATGGTTATTGTGACGATGTGGGAAAAGTAGATTACAACTACAAATTATCACAAGACAGAGCCAATAGCGTGAAAACTATGTTGGTAAAAAAAGGGGTGAAGTATAAAATCATCGTTAAAATTGAAGGAAAAGGAAAAGTAATGATCGACGAAGATTTGGAAGAAAATGTTCCAGATGCGCGTTCTAAAAACCGTCGTGTAGATGTAGTATTAAACTTCAAACCTTTTGTGGTGGAAGATTTACATATTCCTGGATTATATTCTACGATTAGAAAAAATGCTTTGGTGGGCGACAGAGTATATTTAGATAAATTACTTTTTGATGCCGGAAGCAGTAAACTAAAAGAAAGCGCTAAAAAAGAATTAGATAAAATTACCATTCTTTTAAAAAGATTTCCAAACTTAAACATCGAAATTCAAGGACATGTTTGTTGTACACCAACATTCCATAAAGAAGCGATTGATAGAGATACTCGAAAACGAGAACTTTCTAAAAACCGTGCTGAAAGAGTTTACAAATATTTACAAACTCGCGGAATTGGGAAAGCCCGATTAACTTTCAAAGGCTACGGAAACACACAACCACTAGGTAAAGGATCAGAATATGACCGAAGAGTTGAGTTGGTGATTACAAAAATTTAATCTGAACCAAGTTTAGATTCCAAAACATAAAAAATCCTGTCAAGTTGAGTTGAACAGGATTTTTTATTTTACACTTTCCTCATTTCAATATGCGGAATATCGTCTTCTAAATAACTTTCGCCAACGGTAACAAAACCATGACTTTCATAAAATTTCAGCAAATACAATTGTGCAGAAATGGTAATGTTCGTTTCATCAAACAAATCTTTTATTGCGGCAATAGAAGCTCGCATTAAATCGTGACCTAATTTTTTATCACGATGCGTTTCTTTTACAATTACACGTCCAATCGAACTATCTGCAAAATAGTCATTGGGTTTAAAAAGTCGGGAATACGCGGCTAAAACACCTTCGTAATAACCTAAAACGTGAATGGCTTTCTCGTCTTTGCCATCAATGTCTTGATACACGCAATTTTGCTCCACTACAAACACTTCTGAACGCAATTGTAGTATTTTGTATAGTTCTGTTATAGAAAGTTCTTTAAACGGCTTTATTTTGAATTGTATCATATTGTCATTGCGAGGCACGAAGCAATCTCATAATCAACTTCACGCTTCATTTTTAAATTATCATTATATCTTTAATTTCTTCATACAAATCTAACCATTGAGGATTCATATTTTCTATCAAGGAAACTTTATTTTGTCTAGAACCACCTTTTAGTTGTTTTTCTCTGGCAATTGCATCACCAATCATTTGAAATTGTTCATAATAAACTAATTTATTCAAATTATACCTTGCTGAAAATGAATTTTCATAACGTTTTTCAATATGTTCTAAAATTCGCTTTGGTAAATCTGAGGTAACTCCAATGTAGTAAGTAGTATTATATTTATTTGTAACAATGTAAATGAATCCGGGTTTCATATTTATTAAGATTATGAGATTGCTTCGTGCCTCGCAATGACTAAACTACAAAATTTTCGTAGATTTAATAATTGCTTCCATTTCAAATAGTAATTCTTTTTTGGAATGAACTGGATTGTAGGCAAAACCATCTATAATAATAAATCTTTTGCGTTTGTTGTCTCTAATAGCGAAATTCACATAAGGTCCATTCATGAAATCTTTATGAAATTCCCAATTGCCACGCATTTCATAAGCTACATTGTTTTGAATTTCAGTCGTATGAAAACTAGGATAATATGCTTGCTCTGTAATCATATAACTTCCATCCGTTTTTCCTAAAACATATTTTTTGGCTACTTGATTTCGAATAAATAAACTATTTGTTACCATAGCGTTTTTATTGTATAAAGCTGAAAAACTTGCGGTATAAATTAGCATGTTATTATAACCGGAACCGACTTCTTTTCGCAACCACAAAAAGTTTTCACCTTGTAAGCCTTTTTTATATTCTATTGGAATTTGAATGTCTACCGAAAACTGCTTTTTGATTTGTTTTTGCAACTTCGTATTGATTTTGTTTTTAGATAAAATCAAATTAATCTCCGAATTATAAAACGTGTTCATAATTTCTTTAGATGCAAGTTGCAGTTGGTTCAATAAAATTTCTTGGTTTTTCCCTTGAATCGTATAAATATTCTGGTTTTCAGCATATTTATTTTTCACATGTGTAGTTTGTGTTTTAAAACTCGAAGAGATTATCAAAATGTTTCTTGAAACCTTCGCATCTGAAGGAAAATAATTGGTATGAATAGGCATTAATGTAAAAACCGATTCACAATCGTGCAAACCTGTAATTGGAGCCGCAAATGTTTCTCTAATTTTTTCTCCTACTTTTCCATTCCAAAGGGATTGTGGAATTAAAACGGTAACCGAATTCTGATTCAAATACGGATTTTTAGCCACAAGCTCTTTTTTCTCCTTTTCGTTTTCAAAACAAGAAAGTAAGCAAAAGGAGATAAGTAAAAGAATTATTTTTTTCAAAGGGTGTTTTTTAATGAGGCTAATTTAAAATAAAAAACCACAATATTGATGTGAATATTGTGGTTTTTAAGAACTTTTATTTCTTCAGTTCAAGGATACTATGAAGGATGAATTGGATTGTATCGAGAACAACTCAATACTTTTACTATTGTCGATACATTTTGATTCGTAATCTCATCAAAACACTCGAATTGACGTAAAATTTTTAACCTTGAATTTTTAATTTCATTCCTGGTTGAATGTTGTCTGTTTTTAAATCGTTTTTCTTTTTTAAATCGTCTGCTGTTAAATTTGGAAACTTTCTTGTAATTGAAAAAATAGAATCTCCTTTTTGAACGATATAATAATCTTCTTTAATTTCAATTTTGCTTTTCGCAGAAGCGTATTTGTTTTCAGATTTAGCTTTAACTTGTTCTGTGTTTGAAATTTCTGTGTTTTCAGTAACGGCATTTTCAACTTCCGGCACAATAACTTCTGATTTTTTCTTAGGCTTTTTAATCACTTCATTAACCGTGACTTTCTTGGTAGTTTGAATCACCAAACTTTGTCCAGCATTGATAGTACTTCCTTTGATGTTGTTCCATTTTCTTAAATCGGAAATAGACACATTGTTTTTATCTGCAATGACACCAAGTGATTCACCTGATTTTACTTTATGATAATTTTTACTAACGACTTCTTTCGTGCGCTTTTTTATGACTTCTTCGTATTCCGTAGGCTCATTGCTTTTCATTTTGAAATTAGAAGCCACCGCTATAGAATCTTTTTTGGCAATACTGTCTCGTTTTCTTAGTTGAGCCAATTGAATGTTATTGATTTTTTCTTGTTCTAAATATGCTAAATACCCATAAATTTTTTCTTCATTTGAAACAAAAATTCCAATTTTATTTTTCGGTAAACGCAAGTAAAAATGCTCATCACCAAAAGAAGGAATGTATTTCGACTTGTATATCGGATTTAAATATTCTAATTGTTCTTCAGAAATATCTAATAAATCAGATAATTGTTTGAAAGTCATGGCGTGTTTTACCATTACAGTATCTGTTTCTGCATATTTCATTTCTGCTTTATGAGGCACTAAACCGTGTTCTTTTTTGAACTCGTAAATGTACATCGTAGCTAAAAACGCAGGTAAATAATTAGCCGTTTCTTGTGGTAAATATTTTCTAATTTCCCAATAATCTGTTTTTCCGCCAGAACGTCTAATCGCTTTGGAAACATTTCCTGGTCCGCAATTGTACGACGCCAAAACCAAACTCCAATCGCCAAAAATTTCATACATGTTCATCATGTAATGACAAGCTGCTTCTGTTGATTTTATTGGATCGTGACGCTCATCCACATACGTTGTGATGTCTAATTTATATTGTTTACCAGTAGCTGGCATAAATTGCCATAAACCACCGGCACCTACTTTAGATTTTGCTTTCGGTTGTAACGCCGATTCAACAATCGCTAAATATTTGATTTCTAAAGGTAAATTGTATTTTGATAATTTTTCTTCGAAAAGTGGGAAATAATATTCCGCAATAGCCATTTGTCTTTCAAAACTTTTAGATCTGTTTTTTAAAAACGATTTGATTACGTTTTCTAAAGCTGGATTGTATTCAATTACGAAAGGCGATTGCACGTCTAATTTGTGTAAACGTTTTTTAAGTAATTCGGTATCTAAATCATACGATACTTTTTCATCGATGTTTAGGTTTTCAATATCGAAAAACATTTCGTTTGATAGCGTGGCATCTGACAATTCTTTCGTCCATCTTTGGTCGATACAAGCACTAGTTTCGTGGTTGTTGAACGTCTTTTTAAGAGAATCTAAATACGATACTTTAGGTTCAAAAAAGGTGGGTTTTGTTTCAATATTTTCCTGTGCTAACACTCCGTTTGAAAACAGAAAACCAGCTGCAAGTACAATTAAATTCTTCATTTATTTATATGTTTTTTCTCCATAACTACCGGAGCATTTTATCTAAATCATTAGTATACAATTACTTGTATGAACGCAAATATATTTTATTTATTGTTAAACGCCCAATTTTTAACGTTTAAAATCGGAATTTAACGTTTTTTTAGATTTTTGGCGATATATTTAAAAACCCTCCGAGAGTTTTGAACTCTTGGAGGGTAATGTTATTAATAGAATTAATTTCTACTTCAAAATAGCCGCAATTCCAGGTAACGTCTTTCCTTCTAACATTTCCAACATCGCGCCACCGCCCGTAGAAACGTAGCTCATTTTGTCTTCTAAGCCAAATTGTTTTACAGCTGCAACACTATCACCACCGCCCACTAAAGAGAAACATCCGTTTTTAGTTGATTCTGCAATAAAATCTCCTAAAGTAATCGTTCCGTTAGCAAAAGCTGGTAATTCAAACACACCAATTGGTCCATTCCAAAGGATAGTTTTCGAACTTAAAACCACTTCTTTTAATTGTTCTAATGTTTTCGGACCAGCATCTAAACCTTGCCATCCAGCAGGAATTTCAGCTACATTTACAATTTGCGTATTCGCATCATTTGAAAACGAATCTGCAATTACCACATCAATTGGCAAGTGAATTTTCACGCCTTTTGCTGTCGCTTGTTTCATGATGTCTAAAGCCAATTCCATTTTGTCATCTTCACAAATAGAATTTCCAATGTTTCCACCCATCGCTTTGATAAATGTAAATGTCATTCCGCCACCAATAATCATGTGGTCGACTTTATCTAAAATGTTTTCAATAATCGTAATTTTAGAAGAAACTTTACTTCCTCCAAGTATTGCTGTAACTGGTTTTTCAGAGTTTTTTAATACTTTATTGATGCTTTCAATTTCTTTCGCTAATAAAGCTCCGAAACATTTATCATTTGGAAATTCGTTAGCAATAATTGTTGTGGAAGCGTGTGCTCTGTGCGCCGTTCCGAAAGCATCGTTTACATACACATCGCCTAAACTCGCTAATTCTTTAGAAAAACCAACATCTCCAGCTTCTTCTTCCGGATAAAAACGTAAATTTTCTAACAATAAAATCTCTCCGTTTTGTAAATTGGCAGCCGCTTCTTTGGCGATTTCACCTCTACAATCTGACGCAAATTTTACTTTTTTTCCTAAAACTTCTTCAATTTTGTATACGATATGACTTAACGAATATTTGTCTTCTTTACCTTTTGGTCTTCCTAAATGCGACATTAAAATTACCGAACCACCATCGTTTAAAATTTTATCGATTGTTGGTTTTGCAGCTTCAATTCGATTCGCATCTGTCACTTTAAAATTTTCATCTAAAGGCACATTAAAATCTACACGGATTAAAGCTTTTTTGTTGTTAAAATTGATGTCGAAAATAGTTTTCATAAATTTATTTTTTATTGTTGTTGTTTGTTTTTTCACTTAAAGAGAATTGCAAATATAAAAGTTTGATTTTAAACCAAGATAAAAATCTCTTATATTTGCTCGATGCTTTTTAACGACATACTTGGTCAAGACCACATTAAAAACTTTTTAATTACTACTGCCAACGTAGGAAGAATTCCACACGCCCAATTGTTTATTGGTCCAGAAGGTTCTGGAACGTTGCCAATGGCGATTGCGTATGCACAATATATTTTGTGTAGCAATACTGATGGCGAAAACAATACAGGAAAATCGGCATGTAATTTAAAATTCGACAATTATTCGCATCCCGATATGCATTTTGTGTATCCAATTACCACGACAGATGATGTCAAAGGTGATAATGTAGTCAGTGCGAATTTCTTAGAACATTGGAGAAGTTTCTTAAAGGAAAATCCGTATGCCAGTTTATTCGACTGGTATAAAAAATTAGAAATTCCGAAAAAACAAGGGATTATTAGCGTTAAAGAATCGGCGGCCATCAATAAAAATTTGTCCTTAAAAGCTTACGAAGGTGGTTATAAAGTCATGATCATTTGGATGGCCGATAAAATGAGAACTGACGCAGCCAATAAATTACTGAAATTATTGGAAGAACCGCCAGAAAAAACGGTTTTCATTTTAATTTCTGAAAGTATTGACGATTTATTACAAACGATTATTTCTCGTTGTCAGGTTGTTGATTTTTTGGCGTTGCCGGAACAAGTGATTACTGAAAAATTAATTTCGAAACATCAAGTCGATGCGAATTTAGCTAAAAAAATCGCCCATCAAAGTGAAGGAAATTATAACAAAGCCTTGCATTTATTACACAAAGATGATGATGATAGTGTTTTTGAAGAATGGTTTATCAACTGGGTTCGTGCCGCATTTAAAGCGAGAGGAAATGCGAGTGTTATTTCCGATTTAATTGTTTGGAGCACCACAATTGCGAAGGAAGGAAGAGAAACGCAAAAGAATTTTTTACAATTTTGTATTCAGTTTTTCCGTCAAGCGTTGTTGTTGAATTATCAAACCAAAGATTTGGTGTATTTAGAACCGAATTTTGAGAATTTTAAACTAGAAAAATTTGCGCCTTTTATTCATGGAAATAACATTGTAGATATTTTCAAAGAATTAGAAGATGCGATTTATCATATTGAAAGAAACGGAAACAGTAATGTGATTTTAACCGATTTATCGATTAAGTTAACGCGATTGTTGCATAAAAAAGAAGTCTAAATTTACGAATTGAGATTTACGATTTACGAAAAATAGATTGACCACGAATTCACGAATTTTTTATTTTGAGAACTTTAAAAATTTAATTCGAATTAATTATCGACAAAGTCGATTTTAAGTTAATAGTAAAGATTTTTTTAATTCGTGAATTCGTGGCAAAAATTAATTATCAAAATAAAATTAAACAACCAAAAAAACAATAAACTATGAATGAATTTGCCCTTATTTTACTAGCTTTTTTAGCCATTACATTTTTACAATCTGGATACGATAAAATTGCGGATTGGAACGGAAATGTGAGTTGGTTAAAAGGTCATTTTTCTCAAACGTTCTTAAAAAACCAAGTGCCTTTTGCTTTACTAACTGTTTTAGCTTTAGAAATTGTTGCCGGAGTACTTTCTATTGTTGGAATTGCGGAAAATATAATGAGCGGCGCAACCATTATGGGAAATTATGCTTGTGTAGTTTCATGTGTAACGTTGTTGATGTTGCTTTTCGGACAACGTGTAGCGAAAGATTACGATGGCTCAAGAACTATTGTGATTTACTTAATTCCAGCTTTGATTGGTGTGTATTGGTTGTAAGATCCTTATAGGATAACTAACCAAAACACAAAGACTATCCACACAGTTTGTCATGCTGAAAGCATCTCACACAAGCCGAATCAAAATTTATCGTTTAGAAAATCTAAATTTGAATTTAAACTTTTAATTAGTTCAAATTTATTATCTCGTTTCATTAGTTTGATTTCTTTTTCTCGAGCAATTGCTTGTTGAACCCAACCATAATGTTCATAGTAAAGTAAAAATTCAACATTATATTTTGCTGTATAACTATTAGGATTTAGTTTTTCTTTATGTTCTTGTAATCTTCTTTTAAGATTATTAGTCATTCCTGTATAAAGAACAGTTTTGGCTTTATTTGTAATAATATAAACGTAGAAATTGTAAATTCCTTCTGTGAATTCGATCATTGATTTTGGCGGATATAGTTATATGTATTGTGGATGTGGATGACTTGAGACCCTTTCAGGGTGACAAACTGTGTGGTGAAAATGTATGCTTAATTCTCCAATCCCACTTTAAATAAACGCAACTCTTCCCAAGAGAAAGCGTCGCCGTGTTTTTCTTTTAATATTCCTAAACCTTCGCCGTTATAATCCTTGAAAACTTCTTGTAAAGCGGCAATTTTTTCATCGGACATAATATCAGAAATGGTTAAGGCTTCCATTTGAATTAACTTGGTAAAGTGCGAATAAATAGAGCTTACTGTTAATTTACGTTTGGCTGCGATTTCTTCAAGTGATAAATTTTCTTTCCAAAGATCTAAAGTAATTTCTATCGTATTTTTTTTAGGTTCCGTCGATTTTGCTTTTTTGGCTTTGGTTTTTTTACTGAAGGTTTCCGAATGATCTTTCTCTACAAAACCATCAATTTGCTTGAATTTTTCGGACAACGAACCAATTTTATTGATTTTATAAAACTTCATTTCGTCCGAAGACATGGTTTTTTTATTGAATTCAATTCCGTTGACTAAATTCTTAATCAACAACATTGATTTTTTTAATTGTAACACCGTTTTCACTTGGATTTCTTCCAATTCTAAAAGTTCGTCGTGGAACGTTTTGACTTTTTTCAAATTACTCACTTCTGCGATTTTCAACAACAAATCGGTAACTTGATAATCTAACGTTTTGAAATAATAGTGATAGGCTGCTTCGCATCTTTCTGCTAAAAACGGAATATCAATGGTTTCTTGGTAACAAATTTTCTGAATTTGATTGATGAATTTCTGCGAAGTATCAAACAAGGCAGCGACAATACTTTCATTCTGTTGTGCCCAAATTCGGTATTTAGACTTCTGAGAATTCGAAACTTCATCGTTATAGGAAAACAAATGATTGCGCCATTCTTGTGCCAATTGTCTGAAATCAAAACTTTTACATAATTCTAATCGTAAAAAATGTTTGGTTTCTAGTTCTAATGATTTCTCTAAAATGGTTTCATCGGCTTTGTTATTGGCGTAATTCAGCACTTCCGTATCCGAAGAAATGCCGTTTAATTGAATCGGAGAAAGTAAAATTAAGCCATTTAACGAACGAAGTCGGGATAAAGCCACATATGCTTGTCCGGGCGCAAAAACACGCGAAACATCTAACGCAGCGTTGTCGAAAGTTAAACCTTGACTCTTATGAACGGTAATCGCCCAAGCTAATTTTAAGGGATAATGACTAAAAGTTCCTACAACGGTTTCTTCAATCTCTTTGGTATCAGGGTTTACGGTGTATTTTATATTTTCCCAAGTGTATAAATCGACTTCAACGGTTTTATTTTCTTCAGGAAAATGGACTAAAATTTCTTTATCAGCTAACGAAGTAATCGTTCCGATTTTTCCGTTGAAATAATTTTTCTCAAAAGACGTATCGTTTTTAATAAACATGACTTGTGCTCCGACTTTTAAATCCATTTTGGGTTCAATCGGATAAATTTTATCTGGGAAATCTTCTACCAATTCTGGAAAATACGAAAAAGTTTTAGCTTTTAATTCCGCTAAAGCTTCTTTGTTGATTTCATCAGCTTTGGCGTTATGAGTCGTTACAATAATACAACCGTTATGGTTTTTTATATTGAAATCGGTTTGAACGTAATGGTTTAAGACCTCTATATTTTCCTTCGTAATTCTGTTATTTCGAAGATTGTTTAAAATGGAAATAAAGGTTTCATCATTTTGACGATAAATTTTATCTAATTCTATATATAACGGCGGATTCTGACGAATGACTTGCGAATGAAAAAAGAACATGCCTTGATAATAGTGCTTCAATTCGTACCAATCTTCTTGTTTGATAACGGGTGGTAATTGTAGTAAATCTCCTATAAATAAAACTTGTACACCACCAAAGGGTGCATCAACTCTACGAACTTTTTGCAGCATAAAATCAATCGCATCCAAAACATCAGGGCGAAGCATAGAAACTTCGTCGATGATTAGCAATTCTAAATTTAAAAGCACTTGCTTTTTGGTAGCGTTCATTCGGAAATGTTTACTAATCGTACTTTTGGTTTCGAATTTATGTTGATTTGAACCTGAGTTAACAACTTTATAATCAGGAATAAATGCAGCAAAAGGCAATTGAAACATGGAGTGAATTGTAACTCCACCAGCGTTTAGTGCAGCAATTCCAGTAGGAGCGACCACAACTGTGTTTTTGTGCGATGTAGCAATAATTTCTTTAAGAAGAGTTGTTTTACCTGTACCAGCTTTACCTGTTAAGAAAACAGATTTATTTGTCTGGTTGATAAATTGAAGTGTGTAATGAGCAGCTTTAGATAAATGTTCCACGTGGCGTATAGTTTAGATGACAAATATAAAAAAAGCCTTGATTTCTCAAGGCTTTCTTATTATTTTTTTTCTTTTGTTATTTTGTATTCTTCATTTAATTTTTTCAGCAACTTGTCTGTTAAATTATATGAATCCTTTGCATATATTACGTTTGGAGCAGCATCAGAAGTAGTAAAAATATAATCGAAACCTTCTTTTTTACCGTAAGCTTGAATGTATTTTTTTACATCACTTACTAATGAATCTTTTAAAGCTCCACCTTCCGTTTCAATTTGAGCCATAATTTGATTTCTTTCTTGCATTAAAGCTTGCTCTCTTTGTTGTAATTCACCAGCTTTTTGTTGCGCCCAAGCTTGACCGTTTGCTTGTGCTGCTTTTTGGAAACTTTTCATTTCAGCTTCTAATTGTTTTCCTTTTGCTTCTAATGGACGACCTAATTCTTCTGTTTTTACTTTAAATTTCTCGTTTTCATCAGTAAACTTTTCATATTTTTCTAATAAAACAGAGGTATCGATATAACCTGTTTTAAAATCTTCTTTTTTTGCAGTTGCAGTTTCTTGGCAAGAAATCATAGCTACACCTAATGCAACTAATACTAATAATTTTTTCATTTTTCTTATATTAATTTTTATTGAAATGAAATCCAAAAAGGAAATCGGGTTTTTTAATTTTGGTAAAAATAATAGGTTTCTTTTAAATTATTATTCTTTTTTGAAATTTTCTTTAAATAATAAAAAAACAGAAGAAAAACCCATTATAATAAAACCTTATGTATTTTTAAAATTACGATAAATAATTACTATTAAAAGTCGTTTATTTAAACCTTACTTATATGGAACATCTTTTTTTGGTAATATGTTTCGATGTTTTTAGGGTAAATCAGCTTTAAAATCGCTTTATTTTGCGTTTTACTTGTTTTTAATGATGTAAATGTGGGAAGAAAACTCCTTTTTAAACAATCCAGACACGTTTGAAACGAATCCGATGAAAAATCCTTTTACGAAACTCATTTTTCCGTTTTTGTATTTTTCAGACAAAAGCGATACATAAAAACTATCAAACCACATCGGTTTTACTTTTTTCAATTCCATATCCACATCTAAAAATAATCTTTTGATACTGGTTTTAGAGAAATGCCATAAATGTCGAGGCACATCATAAGCAGCCCAAAATTGTTTATAATAATTCGCATCATACGATTTGAAATTTGGAACTGCAATAATTATAGTTCCTGTTGGTTTTACAATTCGTTTTAAATTAGCAATGTATTCTTGCAAATTTGGAACGTGTTCTAAAACGTGCCACATCGTAACTACGTCAAAAGAATTTTCTGGTAAGGTAAAAATATCATCTGTAAAAGTTACGCCTTTATTAATTGCTAAATTTTTTGCTTCAGCATTCGGTTCGTAACCTAATATATCCCAACCTTGGTTTTTGGCTTCCACTAAAAAATCTCCAGTTCCAGATCCAATATCTAACAGTTTTCCTTTTTGATTTTGTTCAGAGGTAATTAAAGAGACTTTTCCTTTAATTGCATTTCGTTTAACTAAATGATAAATTTTTTCAAACAACGTACGTTTTCCGTCTGTGTGAGAAATATAATCTTCGCTTTCGTAATACTTTGGTAAAACATCTAACGATGGAGTAGGAGTTGTTTTTAATAAATCATATTCCTTGTTATGTAACAAAGAAAAGGTTTCTTTTGAAACCGAATGATCTTTAACTATAATAAACTGGTTTTCTTCTAAAAAATTCATTTTCTATTTTGGTCTTTATTTATAGGCTTTGACAAAGTTGTTTCACGTGGAACGTAAGATTTACGATTTTAGATTTGGGAATTACGAAACGTTTAAGTCGTACAACCAAAATCTCAAATCGCAACTTTTATCTTCCCATATGAATTAACAACACAGAAATATCACTTGGAGAAACTCCGCTAATTCTTGAGGCTTGTGCAATAGTTGTTGGACGTATTTTTGTAAGTTTCTGACGTGCTTCAATAGAAAGCGCTTTAATTTTATCGAAATCGTAATTATCTGGAATACGAACATCTTCTAAACGATTCACTTTATCAGCATGTACTTTTTCCTTTTCGATATAACCCGAATATTTCACTTGAATTTCTGCTTGCTCAATAACTTCTTGATCTAAATCATGTTCAGCGATATAATCAGTAACGGCTTCGAATTTTAAAATATCTTCTAAATCAATTTGCGGACGAGAAAACACTTTAAACATTTTATCACCTTGTGTCATCGGACTAGAACCTTTCGCTTCTAAAATCGGATTCGCCACAGCGGCTTTCACACTTGTTTCTTTAAAGAAAGTGACAAACTTATCTGAAGCGTCTAATTTATATTCCATTCTTTTCAAACGTTCTGGTTTAGCTAAACCAATAGCAAAACCTTTTGGCGTTAAACGTAAATCGGCATTATCTTGACGTAATAAAGTTCTGTACTCTGCACGAGAAGTAAACATACGATAAGGTTCTTCTGTTCCTTTCGTAATTAAATCGTCAATCAACACACCAATATACGCTTCATCACGTTTTAAAATTAAAGGTTCTTTATCTTGCACTTTTAATGCAGCATTTATTCCCGCCATTAAACCTTGAGAAGCTGCTTCTTCATAACCAGTAGTTCCATTAATTTGTCCAGCGAAATATAAACCGTTAATTAATTTTGTTTCTAAAGTATGCTTCAATTGCGTAGGAGGGAAGTAGTCGTATTCAATCGCATAACCTGGACGGAAGAATTTTACTTTTTCAAAACCTTCTACCGAACGCAACGCTTTAAATTGTACTTCTTCTGGAAGCGAAGTTGAAAATCCGTTTACATAAACCTCACATGTTTTCCAACCTTCAGGTTCTACGAAAAGTTGATGACGATCTTTATCTGCAAAACGATTAATTTTATCTTCAATAGACGGACAATATCTTGGACCGATAGATTTTATTCTACCGTTGAACATTGGACTTCTATCAAAACCTTCACGTAATAAATCGTGAACTTTTTCAGAAGTGTAGGTCATATAACAAGAGCGTTGTTCTGTTAATGGTTTTGTGATATCAGAATACGAAAATTTTGAAGGATTGACATCACCAGGTTGTTCAATCATTTTAGAATAATCTAAAGAACGACCATCTACTCGAGGTGGAGTTCCAGTTTTCATTCTTCCTGATTCGAAACCCATTTTCAATAAATCTTCTGTAATTCCGAAAGAAGCACTTTCACCAGCACGACCACCGCCAAATTGTTTGTCACCAATATGAATTAATCCATTCAAGAAAGTTCCATTCGTTAACACAACTGTTTTGGCTTTAATCTCCAAACCAAGCGAAGTTTTGATTCCGACAATTTCGTTTCCTTCTGATAAAATTCCAGAAACCATTTCTTGGTAAAAATCTAAATTAGGAGTTCCTTCTAACATCATTCTCCATTCTTCAGCGAAACGCATTCTGTCTGATTGACATCTTGGCGACCACATCGCAGGACCTTTTGAAAGATTCAACATCTTGAATTGAATTGCGGTCAAATCGGAAACAATTCCAGAATAACCACCTAATGCGTCAATTTCACGCACAATTTGTCCTTTTGCAATTCCTCCCATAGCAGGGTTACAAGACATTTGTGCAATGTTTTGAAGGTTCATTGTTACCAATAAAGTAGAGCACCCCATGTTTGCAGCAGCAGCAGCGGCTTCACAACCAGCATGACCCGCACCAACTACAATTACATCATATTTTTCTTGAAACATATATTTTGTTCCACGTGAAACACATGGATAAATTTTAAAAATTTTTTGTTCCACGTGGAACAAAAAACTTAAGTTATTATATTAAAGTTCCACGTGGAACAATTTTATTTTTTCTTCTTCTTTAGTGCGCATTAACAAAGCATCGTCATCCGACTTGTCTTTATATCCACAATAATGCAAAACCCCATGAGCTAAAACACGTTTTAATTCTTCATCAAAAGATACATTAAAATCTTTAGCATTATCTTCAACTCTTTCGATTGAAACAAAAATATCACCACTAATAACATCACCTTCGGTGTAATCAAAACTAATAATATCTGTTAATGTATCATGATTTAAATACTGCATATTAATACTATGAAGGTATTCATCATCGCAAAAGATATATGAAATTTCACCTAAAATTTTATTCTCAGATTCAACAATAGTTTCTATCCAAGAAGCGTAAACTTCTTCTTGCTCTAAACTAAAATCCGATTCGTAATTAAAACTAATCATTGCCTTTAAAATATTGTTGCACTTTGTTATTAAAATTGGGTTGCAAAGGTAGGCTTTGTCTGTTTAATATTTCAACACTTTTTAAATAATTTAATAGAGCAGGAGGCAAGGGTTTGTTTGAACCAAGGAAATCTTTTTTGTTCGTATTTGATTCTCTTTTGGTGTCTTGTCCTTGTTGCTTTAAAGCGGTTTCTAGTTTCAATAATTCGTGGTTGATTTGTAAAGCACGATTGATATTGTCCTGAGTCAAACCTTTGTTGATTAATTGCTTTTCTAAATCCTTCATTTGTTTAACGACATTTTGACCGTTACCGCCCATACCATTTTTCTCTAATTCGTTTTGTAACGATTCTCGCAACTCTTGTTGTTCTTTTATAATCTCTAATAATTTACCAGCATCACCTTCACCATCTTTTCCTTCATTACCTTGTGAACCACCTTCACCTTGTTCTCCAGGCTTCTTACCTTGTCCAGGTTTTTTTCCTTCTCCGGGTTTATCGCCTTCTCCTGGTTTTGGTTTACCATCTTTCATTTTTTCTCCTAAACCTTTTTGTTTAGAAATAATATCTGATAATTGACTTCCTTTTCCTTTTCCTGGTTTAGGCTTTCCGGTACCACTTGAAGAAGACGAACTCATGTTCATATCGTTTTGAACATTACTTAAAAAATCAGCTAATTTGTTAGCAGAAGATAATGTAAATTGTTGGTGTGAAATACCTTTTCCACGATTCGTAGAAACTAAATTCTCAATAGATTTATCCAAGTTATAATGGATTTCTTCGATCTCTTTTAATACTAAATCAGATAATTTTGGTTGACGTAAAGACAACGCAAACAAACTATCATCCACATGTTTGAATTGTGTTTTCAAATCTTGCTGATTCTTCAACAATACACTTACATTAGATTTTGAATTGGCAACCATCTTAAATTGCTTCATCAATTTTTCTTGATCAAAAGAAAATGATAATAAATTATCTAAAATTTGACGTAACACTTTAGCGTCTTCTTGATTGTCTTCCATTTCTCCAGAGGACATCGATTCCGACATTTTTTTACTCATTTCTTTCATCTTCTGAGCTGCAGATTTCTGATTCTTTTTTGCAGATTTACTATCTTTTTTTTCTAAATTATCTTCAGCTTTTTCTTGTTCTTTGTCGACATCTTTTTGATCCTCTTTATCATTTGGGATATCCATTGGATCTTTTAATTCCTTATTTTCTTTTTCTAAATCATCTAATTCTTTTTTCAAATCATCAAACTCTTTAGATAATTTTTCTTGCTCTTCTTTAGTTGGATTTTCTTTGTCAGCAAGTTTGTCTTGTTTATCTGCAAGCTTATCTAACTTATCAGATAACTGTTCTGCTTTTTGTTCCACATAATAACGCTTGGTTAATTCTACCAATTGCTCTAAAGATTTTTGTTGCGTCTTTGCTTGTTGTTTTAACTTATCTGCTTTGTCAAACAATTCATCTTTCTCTAATTTCTTAGTCAGCTCTTGTAATTCCTTTAAAAGCTTTTCGTTTTTAGCCGCTTCTTTTTCGTTCTTCTCTAAACGATTTAGAAGCTCTTGTTTCATTTCGTCTTTTTGTTCTGGTTTAAATTGCTCCAGATTTTCCTTCATCTTTTCAGAGAATTCTTTCATCATTTCGTCTTGTTGTTTTTGACGATTGATAAAATCTTGAATCTTCTTTTGGTCTTTATAATCTAAGTTGTCTTTTTGCTTGTCTAACTTTTTTAATTTCTCTAATTCATCAAATTGCTTGTTTTGGTTATCCAATGCTTTTTGTAAACTGTTGATGTTCGATTGCTGTTCTTGTAACGATTTTTGCTCTTTTTGTTCTTGAGTTAACTCAGAATGAGAAAAAACAGAAGATTTTGATGATTTTAAACCATTAACTACATCATTATCAAACACTTCAAAGAAATAATCGTAATTTATACCTTGTTGTAACGAAATTCCATCAGGAAACGAATACACAAATTGATCAACAACCTTACTTTTTAAAATCAAACCTTTTCTATACACAATATTTGGTTTGTTTTTATCGTAATAAACGACTTGTAATTTAGACAAACCATAATCATCAGAAACTTGTCCAATAATCACTTTTTGTTTTAATCTTAAACTGTCTGGAGTTTCAGAAGCAGAAATACTTGGAAATTGATCTTTTAAAATCGTTAGTTTATATTGTAAGTTTTCGTGGTTTTTTAATTGTTTGTTTGAAATCGAAATTTGATAATCGGTGTTATTCACAATTCTTTTAGAAAGAGAAAACTGATTTTCGATTTTAGAAAATGGAGTTGCTAAAGAATCTTTCTTGAATTTAACTTCAGTGGTTGCCAATGTGTTTAATTTCCAAGTTACGATAGTTCCTTCATGAATGACAGCATTTCCTGTTCCTTGAATTACTTCTGGTTTCTTCCCTAAATATTTTGGGAAATTCAATTGCATCGTGAACGAAGAAATCGTTGGGACATTGACTACATTCAAAACATAATCGGCAGAAGTAATTTCATTCGATTTAAAATGAAAAGAAATATCTTTTTGTACATTATCAAATTGGTACGTAAAATTTCCTGGAGTTGTGTTTTCTAAAAAATATTCTTCGTTATTGATAATTATCGAAGCGTTTTCAGGAATCACAGTTCCAACTGTTTTCACAACTAGTTTAAACGATTTATTTTGTTCCACATTTAAATTGTCTGAAATAATCTCAAATTTAAAAGCGGCTGGTTTTTCAAAATTCTTATCGTACTGAACTACACGAGCAAAACTATTAGAAATCACATCCGAATTTCCAGAAATATAAAAGAACAAAATAAACAACAACGGAATTAAAGCAAAAGGCAAAAACTTTTTGTTTTTATTGAAGTTGATCGCATTAGAAAACGGTATCGGTTGTAAGTTATTTGCTTTTTGTTCGATAGATGCTAAAACCAATTCTGTTGGTGTTGCCGTGTTTGCTAATTGTAAAAAATTTAGCAATTTGTCTTTAACTTCATCGAAATGCGTTCCGATAATTTTGGAAGCTTCTGTATAATCTAAACCTTTCTGAATTTTAAATAATTTGAAAAGCGGAAGTAAAATGAATTTAGACAACAAAAAAACTTGCACGGCAATAAACAACCAAAACAAAATGGTTCTTCCTTGCGTAGAAAACCAAAGAAAATATTCAATCAAAAAAGTGAAAATAAAATACAACAAACCAATAGCAATAAAAAGAATTACTCCTTTTATCAACTCATTGGTGTAAAACTTCTTGATAAAACCTTCCAGCTTATCGTAAATTAGTGCTTTCTTCTCCAAAATTGTTAATCAATTGTTTATAACTGATAAAATTACAAAAATTTTAAGCAATTAGTCAAGAGTAAAAAGTTAATAGTTATATAAAATGTTAATAATGTGATGAAACAGAAAAAAAACTTCCAACTTCTAACTCCTAACTTCCAACTTCCTTTTATCTTTGCCAAAAAAATTACAACAATGTCAAAACCAGTTAGAGTACGATTTGCTCCTAGTCCTACAGGACCTTTACATATTGGTGGTGTTAGAACCGCACTTTTTAATTATTTATTCGCTAAAAAACACGGTGGAACTTTCTATATTAGAATAGAAGATACCGACCAAACACGTTTTGTAGCGGAAGCAGAAGCTTATATTTTTGAAGCTTTAGAATGGTTAGGAATTTCACCTGATGAAACCATTGGAAAGAATGAAAAATTTGGACCTTACCGTCAATCGGATAGAAAAGAAATGTACAAACAATATGCAGATGAATTAATCAATTCTGGTTCTGCATATTATGCATTTGATTCTTCTGAAAAGTTAGACGAATTACGTAAACAAGCAGAAACAGATGGTAAAACATTTATTTATAATCATACAGTTAGAGAAACTTTAGATACTTCTTTAAATGTTTCACGTGAAATTGTGGAAGCTAGAATTGCAAATGGAGAACATTATGTCATTCGTTTTAAAACACCAGTTAATGAAACGTTGCATTTACAAGACATCATTCGTGGTGAAGTCAATTTTGAAACGAATTTATTGGACGATAAAGTTTTGTTTAAATCGGACGGAATGCCAACGTATCATTTAGCAAATATTGTTGATGATCATTTAATGGAAACTTCACATGTTATTCGTGGTGAAGAATGGTTACCTTCTATGCCTTTACACGTTATGTTATACAGAGCATTTGGTTGGGAAGCGCCAGAATTTGCACATTTACCTTTGATTTTAAAACCAGTAGGAAATGGAAAATTAAGCAAACGTGATGGTGATAAATTAGGATTTCCAGTGTTTCCTTTAGAATGGAAAACAGCGGAAGGAACTTCGAAAGGTTACAAAGAAGCTGGATTTTTCCCAGAAGCAGTGATTAACTTTTTAGCTTTATTAGGTTGGAATGACGGAACAGAACAAGAAATTTTTAGTTTAGAAGAATTAGTAGATAAGTTCGATTTAAAACGTATTCATAAATCTGGTGCGAAGTTTGATCCGGAGAAAAACAAATGGTTCAATCATCAGTATTTACAAAAACAAACGGATGCTAGTTTAGCAGAAGCGTTTAAAGTTATTTTAGAAGAAAAAGGAATTTCAACATCATTAGATATTACAAGAGTAGTTGCTTCCATTAAAGAACGTGCTAATTTTGTAACTGAACTTTGGGATTTATCAGATTACTTTTTTGTGGCGCCAACATCATATGATGAAAAAGCGGCTAAAAACTGGAAGGAAGAAACGCCAGAATTAATGAAACAAGTAATAGAACAATTACAAAATATAGAAGATTTCACTTCTCTAAACATTGAAACACTATTAAAAGAATGGATGACCACAAACGAAATCGGAATGGGTAAAGTAATGCAACCGCTACGATTGAGCTTAGTAGGCGCTTTAAAAGGTCCGCATTTGTTTGATATCATTGAAATGATCGGTAAAGCTGAAACTAGCAGCAGAATAGAAAAAGCGATACATACTTTATAAAAAAAAAGCCCTGAAAATTTCAGGGCTTTTTTTTATACTAAAATATACGTAATTAAAATTACTTACAGTTTTTAATGTTTTCTAAGTCTTTCTCCATTACATAATGACTAATGTTTTGACCAAAAGCCGCAAAACCAGTTGGTAAAAACTGATACAATAATTTGCCTGTTTGGCAATCTACCACAACTTTATAAGACATAATAAAAGATTGAGAAACTGGACCAGCTCCACCTTTACCTATTTCCCAAGGCACAGAAAAAAGACAAACTTTATCCGCTGCTTTTTCAATAAAAGCTTTATCAAACTCTTCATCTGAAACAAATTTTATATTTGAACCGTATGCAGCAATACATTTTGCTTTTGTAGTTTTTTCATATAAAACACTTTCTTTAACCAATAAAGTTTTAGCTGGTATTTGCTTACAATTACCTTTACTAATTAGTTGAACATACTTTTCAGAATTGATTGTTTTTTTATTTGTAATGATGTAATCAACATTTGATTGTAAAACATCTAAACAAAACTTATAATCAGATTCTAATAAAAATTTACCTGTTGCCTTTGATGCAGTTGTTAAGTAAACTTGAGAATCAGCTTTGTCATAATTAGATTCAATTCTTGTGAAAACTAAAGTTGTTACAAACAAACTACTTTTAGAACCAAAATCGATATCAATATCTTTTAGTCTTAAATTTCTTAAAATAGCGTATTATTTGTTCTTTTGATTTCTTAATTCTTCTACTTCTGTTTTAGTTTTAAATTCGATGTTTGAATTCAAATTCCAGTACTTTTTAGCATATAATTGAATTTCAGCATTATAATTGCTAATCATTTCATTGTATAATTTAAGATCAGTAGCGTATTTTGGTTTAGAAAGTTTTTTTACAATTTTTTCATCTGCTTCTAATAATTCTACTATTAAATTTCTTGTTTTTAAATTAGCAAATATTTTAGCGTCTCCATGAAAATGTGAACTTACTTGCCCGTTTGAATAAAAGGAAATAAAACATAATACTAGTAATAAAATTTTCTTCATAATAAATAATTAGGGTTAGGTTTTTAAATAAGAAAGGGCAAATATAAATATTTACCCTTTCGTTTATCGTTTTTTGTAAGTATTTTACAAATAAATTGTCAAATGTCCGCTGGCCATTCCAATGTTTCCTTTAAATTTTTCGCCAATATTTGGAATTTTTTCATTGCTATTTAAACTATTAAAAAAGTTATTAACTCCATATTGGTACCCTAAACGCAATCTGAAGTTTTTCACACCAACGTTGATTCCTGCATAAATATTAGCGTTGATTTTAGATACATCTGTTATATCTTTTGCGGTTAACAAAGGTTGGTCCACTAAAAAGTTAGTTTCCGCTTCTTTATCAATCACTAATTTATCATTAATTTGAAGTACTGGTCCAAACTCTATATTTAAATGGTTTTTACTTACCACATAACCAGGCATAATATAAATTTGAACAGCAGATAATTTATAGTTCGTTTCTACAATTGAAACTACTTTTCTGGTTTTAACAGAGAAATTACTATCTGTAAAAAACATACCAAAACTCATTTGCCAGTTGTTATAAAAATTTCCACGAACGTGTAAGCCACCTGTCCAACCTTGTTGTGGGGTCACATTAAAATTATTTGTAAAAATATTCATTTGTGTTAAACCACCACTAATACCAATTCGGTTACTGTCTTTATGACCTCTTTGAGCCACTCCAACAAATGAAAATAAGGCACATACTACAATTAAAATCTTTTTCATTTCTATATATTAAGGGTGCAAAAGTAGTTTAATTATTTAGTTAATAAGGTGAAAATTTGTTTTAGCCTGAAGTCGCACATTTATGTTTAAAAATTAAATTGACTATGTCGATAATAATTCGAATAAGCGTAAACAAAAAAATTCGATAATTCGTGACTAAAATTTATTTACAATTTTATTAAAATGTAAAAAATGTAACTTTTATCAGAAACAAACGTATAACAACTGTAACTAAAAAATTATTCACTATGTCACCAATTTTAATTATTGTCCTAGTCTTAGGATTATTTATTTTATTAAGTTCTTTTTTTACTGTAAAACAACAAACCGCTGTAGTAATTGAGCGTTTTGGAAAATTTACAAGCATTAGAAGTTCAGGTTTACAATTAAAAATTCCTGTAATTGATAGAGTTGCTGGAAGAGTAAATTTAAGAATTCAACAGCTTGATGTATTAATTGAAACCAAAACTAAAGATAACGTGTTTATCAAAATGAAAGTTTCGGTTCAGTTTAATGTTATTCAAACTAAAGTTTACGAAGCTTTTTATAAATTAGAATATCCGCATGATCAAATTACCGCTTATGTTTTTGATGTAGTTAGAGCAGAAGTTCCTAAATTGATTTTGGATGATGTGTTTTTAAGAAAAGATGATATTGCCATTGCAGTAAAACGTGAATTAAATGAAGCGATGACTACTTATGGATACGATATTATCAATACTTTGGTAACTGATATTGATCCAGACATTCAAGTAAAAAATGCGATGAACAGAATTAATGCTGCAGACCGTGAAAAAACAGCTGCTGAATTTGAATCTGAAGCACAACGTATTAGAATTGTAGCTAAAGCCAAAGCAGAAGCAGAAAGTAAAAAATTACAAGGTCAAGGTATTGCGGATCAAAGACGTGAAATTGCTCGTGGATTGGTAGAAAGTGTTGAAGTTTTAAACAATGTGGGAATTAATTCACAAGAAGCTTCGGCTTTAATTGTAGTAACACAACATTATGATACGTTACAAGCCATTGGTGCAGATACTAATTCTAATTTAATTTTATTACCTAACTCGCCACAAGCTGGAAGTGATATGTTGAATAATATGGTAGCGAGTTTTACTGCAAGTAACCAAATTGGTGAAACCATGAAAAACCAACCAAAACGTCCAAAGAAAAAACAAGATCATACTTCAACAGATTATAATCCATCGGATACAAGTAATGCTGGTGAATAATTATAAAATATTTTTACAACAAAAAAGAGGCTTAATTGCCTCTTTTTTTATTTAAATACCAGTTGAAAACATACGGAATAAGCATTTTTAAAATGGTTCCATACGTTCCAGAAAATACCTTTTGATATATATTTCCAATTAATGTTGCTGACTTAGAAGGCAAAATACTTTCCTTCGTTTTGTCAATACTTAGTAACATTTTTTGATAAGAAATTTCTTTTTCTAATTTAAGAATTTCTAAATCGCGTTCAATCTCAGCGTATGAGGAATATTTTTTGTTCTCCATAACTTAGTCGTTAAAAAATATTTCTGAGAATTTTTCTAAAATGGTTCCTTCTACAATTTTATCTTTTACTAAAAATAAAAGTAACGCTAAAACTAAATAAACTCCAGCTACACATAAAAAACCTAACGGATAACTTTCTAATAAATTACCCAAAGCAAAGGCGCCAGCAACCGACACAAAAAGCAATACGATAGAAAGACAAATGGTGATTAAAAAAAACTTTAGCATTAAAGTAGTAGATTTCATCGCTACTTTAAAACCCCAAAGTTTATAGTACGCGATGCTACTTTCAAGATACGCTTTCGTGTTTTCTTGAATGGCTTCTGTGTTTTCTTTTAACTCTTCAAATGCCATTATTTTTGAAGTTTAGCGTTTTGTTGTTTTAATTCGGCTAATTTCTCTTCTAAAAAAGAAATCGCTTCTTCGGCTTTATAACTAGAATTTGAAAGTAAATTTTCTACCGTTTCTTTTAAATCTTCTTTAGAATTAGAAAGTTTGGCTCTGATATCTTCTTCATAATCTGCCAACTTATTATTGACATCAATTTTCCAATCGTCAAAATTACCTTTTAATTTTTCTCTAGTTTTTGAACCTTTATCTGGAGCAAATAAAATTCCTACTCCAACTCCAATTGCAGCACCAAGTAAAAGTGCGATTGCATTATTTCCATTATTGTTTGCCATACTATTTTTTTTTAATAATTATAAAGTTACAAAATTCATTTTGAAGTAGTGTTAAATCGTCGTTAAACATAAATTCATGATTTTTGAGGCAAAATGTATCAAAAACTAAAATAAAGCGATTTAAGAAAATTTTTTAACTATAGATGTAAAAACACTTTAAGTAAATTTATTTTTTTCTTAGAATTAATTTATGAATGTCACTTTTTTAAGTTTTTAACTATAAATTTTTATTTTTTAATAGATTTTGTAGATAATAGTAAAAACAGATTAAAAACAATATTATTATTAGTTTTAATTATGTGATTTCTCTCATTGTTCGAAATGACAAAAAAAAACCTACAAGTAAAATTCTTGTAGGTTTGAAATATAATTTAGATTCTGAAACAAGTTCAGAATGACAAACGTCTTTTCTTACTGTTCTGAAACTTTTGCCCAAGTATCTCTTAATCCAACTGTTTTGTTGAAAACTAATTTTTCAGCTGTTGAATCTCTATCGACACAGAAATACCCTAAACGTTGAAATTGGAAATGATCTAACTCTTTTGACGTTTGTAAACTTGGTTCTACAAAACCTGTAATCACTTTTAACGATTCTGGATTTATGTATTCTTTGAAGTCAACTTCTTTGTTTCCATCTGGATTTTCATGAGTAAATAAACGATCATAAATTCTAACTTCAGCTTCTTTAGCGTGTGCGATAGAAACCCAATGAATTACACCTTTTACTTTTCTATTACTTGCTTCTGTTCCGCTTCCTGATTTAGAATCCACATCATATGTACAATGAATTTCTGTAATATTTCCGTCAGCATCTTTTACAACTGATTCACCTTTAATGATATACGCATTTTTCAAACGTACTTCAGTTCCTAAAGTCAAACGGAAAAATTTCTTGTGAGCTTCTTCTTCAAAATCTTCTTGTTCTATATATAATTCTTTAGAAAAAGGCACTTCTCTATACGTCATGACTTCTTCTTCTGGATTGTTTTCAGCTGTTAACCATTCTTCTTTTCCTTCTGGATAATTCGTAATTACCAATTTAATCGGATTTAAAACTGCCATCACACGAGGTGCAATTTTGTTTAAATCTTCACGAATACAGAAATCTAAAAGCGAAACATCAATTAAATTCGAACGTTTAGCAATACCAATTGTGTTAGCAAAATTACGAATCGCAGTTGCTGTAATTCCTCTTCTTCTCATACCAGAAATCGTACTCATACGAGGATCATCCCAACCTGTAACATGCTTTTCTTCAACTAATTGTAACAATTTACGTTTTGAAACTACAGTGTGTGATAAATTTCTACGTGCAAATTCTCTTTGTTTTGGTCGCACTTTAGTTTCATCATAAATTTGATTCAAAAACCAATCGTATAATTCTCTATGTGGTAAAAATTCTAACGTACAAAATGAGTGAGAAATTTGTTCTAAATAATCACTTTCACCGTGTGCCCAATCGTACATTGGATAAATACACCAATCGTTACCTGTACGGTGATGATGTGCGTGCATAATACGATAAATAATAGGATCACGCATTAACATATTGTTCGCACCCATAGAAATTTTAGCGCGTAAAACATGAGTTCCTTTTTCGAATTCTCCGTTTTTCATACGTGTAAATAAGTCTAAATTCTCTTCGATAGAACGACTTCTAAAAGGAGAATCAGTACCTGGAGTAGTTGGTGTTCCTTTTTGAATCGCCATATCTTCCGAAGATTGACTGTCAACATACGCTTTATCTTTTTTGATTAATTCCACTGCCCAATCGTATAATTGTTGGAAATAATCGGAAGCATAACATTCTTTATCCCAGCTAAAACCTAGCCATTCTACGTCTTTTTTAATCGCATCTACAAATTCTTGTTCTTCTTTCGAAGGATTTGTATCGTCGAAACGTAAATTTACCGGTGTTTTATAATCTATTCCTAAACCAAAATTAAGGCAAATGGCACTGGCATGACCTACGTGTAAATAGCCATTTGGTTCTGGTGGAAAACGAAAACGTAATTTATCAGCTGATAAACCATTTTTTAAATCGTCTTCTATAATTTGTTCTATAAAATTTAAAGATTTTTCTTCTGTAGACATAATAATTTTCTCTCTTTTGACAAAGATAGAAAATGTTTCAAGTTTAAGGTTTAAAGTTGTTTAAAAAGTTGAAAAAACTAACTAACTTTGAACTTGAAACTTGAAACAAAAACTATATGGGAATTATAAAATTAACCAACATTCGAACATTTTCATTTCATGGCTGTTTGGAAGAAGAAGCAAAAATTGGAAGTAATTATAGTGTGAATTTGACTATAAAAACGAATTTAGAACCTTCATCTAAAACAGATGAATTGACTGATACGGTAGATTATGTAGATTTAAACCGAATTGTAGTAGAAGAAATGGCAATTAGAGCCAAGCTTTTAGAACATGTAGCCAAAAGAATTATAGATAGAGTGTTGGAAGAACTAAAAATGGTGACAAAAATTGAAGTAGAAGTTACGAAATTGAATCCTCCAATTGGTGGTGATGTTGAAGGAGTTACGATTAAAATGAAACAGAAAAGATAGTTTTTTATATAGTGAAAAGTGATAAGTAAATAGTGAATAGCTGAAAATAACACGGAGAAAATCAAAATAAATTAAAAACTTTTTACTTTTTACTTTTTACTTTTTACTTTTTTAGTATATTTGCAATCCAATTATGGCGTCGTGGCCGAGCGGCTAGGCACCGGTCTGCAAAACCGTCTACTCCGGTTCGAATCCGGACGATGCCTCAGAAAACCTTCAATGAAAATTGAGGGTTTTTTTTTGTGGTAAATTTTTAGAAAAAATTAAGTAAAGATATCGTTCGAATCCGGGCAATGATTTAGAAAGAGTTACAAGAAATAGTAGCTCTTTTTTTTGATGTTACACAAATTTTCGCAGAGATTCACAAAGTTATAAACACAGATTTCACAGATTTTCATGGATTATTAAAAGTAAAATTTGTCATCCTGAAAGGAACTTTATTAACTCAAAATTAAATTAATAAAAAACCCTTCAAGAGTTTAAAACTTTTGAAGGGTTTAATAAATAATATTGTAATTTTACTCACCAACATGTTCAATTCCTAATTTGTCTTCTACAATATCTTTTCCTTTAGGGAAAAAGCCTTGAAGAATTAAAAAAGCTCCGAAAATTAAAATTACGATACTGATAATTCTTTTAATTTTATAAATATTGGTTGGTGTTAATTTGTGTTTTAATTGTTTGGCTACTACTATTTTAAATACATCAATAGCTAAATAAAAAAGTAATGTAGATGTAAAAAAAGTGAAAATTCTAAATGGTTTCATTTCTAATTGTGGCCCTTGTGTAATGATCACCATCATCCAAAAACCAAGAATTCCAATATTGATAATGTTTAAGAAAAAGCCTTTAAAAAACAAGCCTAAATAGTTGTTTTTCTTAATATCTTCCTCGTCATCTTCTTCCATTTTTTCATTGAATTTTTTCTTTAAAGCTACATAAGAAACAATACCATAAGAAGACATAATTAAACCCCCAATAATGTAAATAATTGGATTATCTTTTAATTGAGCAAGTATCTGATTGGTTGCAAAATAAGCTATTAATATAAAAATTAAATCACTAAATACAATTCCTAAATCGAATGTAAGCGCCGCTTTAAATCCTTTCGTGATACTAGTTTCTAATAACATGAAAAAACCTGGTCCGATTGAAATGGCTAATAAAAATGCCCAAGGAATGGCTAATAAAATATCGTGAATCATTAAAAAAGTTTAAAAGTTTAAAGTTTATGAGTTTAAAAGGTTTTGTAAACAAATTAACTTGAAATGTAAAATTAGTAATTTTAAAAGTTATAAAAAAACCTACAAGTAAATTTACTTATAGGTTATTAAAATTATTGAGATTTTAAGATTATTTTTTATAATCGAAATAACAATTTTATAACGTGATTACTTCGCTTGAATAATTTTTCCACCAGCAACTGTTTTCTGATTGATTTGTTTTGGTTTACCGTAAATTGTAATCGTTCCACCAGCTCTTGTTTTAGCTTCTACTAAATCTGTAGCATAAATATTAGCTAAACCACCAGCATTTACTGTAACTGTAGTTTGTTGTGTGATACAATATTCACCATCATATTTGGCTCCAGAATTAGATAAAACATCCTGAATTTTTACTGTTCCTTTTACGGTAACAATACTTCCAGCACCACAACGAACAGTTAGCTTGTCAGCGACTAAATTTTTTAAAACCACCTCTGAGCCTTCTTTTGTAATAATATCAAAACCAATGGCTTTAATTTCCTTTTCAGACGATATTCTACTTCCTTCGTTGGCTTCCACAGCATCTAATTTTTTAAAATATACCGTTGCCGAAATATCATCACCTTTTAATAATTTTCCTAAAGGCAAACGCAATTTTAATTCGCCATTATTATTAACTAACTCTACTTCTTCAGAATTAGCGCCTTTTAAAATAACTTTGTTTTCCGTTCCTGGTAAAAGTAACACATCAATTTTATCAAAAGACGTAACTTTATTAAAATCACCAACAGATTTTTCGGTTTGGGCGAAAGAAATTGAACTTAAGAATAATATCGAATAAATGATTTTTTTCATGTTTTATTTTTTAAGGGAACACTTTATTTATTTTCTCTAACAAAATGAAAATCCAATTGTTTCTTCACTAAATCGGCATTCTTTACTTTAACCCAAACTTCGTCTCCTAATTGTATTAAATTTTTAGAAACTTCGCCAACTAAAGCATATTGTTTGTCGTCAAACGTGTAATAATCGTCTTTAATTTCTCTAATACGAACCATTCCTTCACATTTGTTTTCGATAATTTCTACGTAAATTCCCCATTCGGTAACTCCAGAAACTACACCTAAAAACTCTTGATCTTTATGGTCTTGCATGTATTTGACTTGCATGTATTTGATAGAATCTCTTTCTGCTTTTGCAGCCAAACCTTCTCTATCTGAAGAATGCATACATTTTTCTTCGTACAATTCTTCACTTACACTTTTGCCACCATCTAAATAAAACTGTAACAAACGGTGTGCCATAACATCTGGATAACGACGAATTGGTGAAGTAAAATGCGAATAATAATCAAACGCTAATCCGTAATGACCAATATTATGTGTCGAATATGCGGCTTTACTCATACAACGAATCGTAAGAGTATCGACCATATTTTGTTCTTTTTTTCCTTGAACATCCGTCAGTAATTTATTCAAAGAAGTAGAAATATCTTGTTTCGATTTTAAATTTAAATTATAACCGAATTTAGAAATCACATTTTGTAAGCCAAATAATTTATCTTCATTCGGTTCATCGTGAATTCTATAAACAAATGTTTTCTTTTGTTTTCCGATAAATTCAGCCACTTTTCTGTTAGCCAACAACATAAATTCTTCAATCAAATGATTGGCATCTTTACTTTGTTTGAAATACACACCAACAGGTTCAGCATTTTCATTTAAATTGAATTTCACTTCTACTTTATCGAAAGAAATCGCACCCGCATTCATTCTTTTTCTACGAAGAATTTTAGCTAAATCATCCATTTTTAAAGTCGCTTCTACAATTGGTTTTGGCGCGTGGTATTCTTTTCCAGTTAAGGAAATATGGGCTGGAATAATATCTGATTTAGTTTCGATAATTTCTTGAGCTTCTTCATACGCAAATCGTTGGTCCGAATAAATAACCGTTCTTCCAAACCAAGAATCAATGACTTCTGCTTTTTCATTTAATTGGAAAATAGCGGAGAAGGTATATTTTTCTTCATTTGGTCGTAAGGAACAAGCGAAATTAGATAACACTTCAGGTAACATAGGTACAACTCGGTCAACTAAATATACAGAAGTCGCTCTATCATAAGCTTCATCATCTAAAATGGTTCCTTCTTGAAGGTAATGAGAAACATCGGCAATATGCACACCAATTTCATAATTTCCATTTGGTAAGACTTGAAACGATAACGCATCATCAAAATCTTTCGCATCTTTTGGATCGATGGTAAACGTTAAGACTTTTCGCATATCTTTTCGTTTGGCAATTTCTTCTTCAGTTATAGACGTATCAATTTGATTCGCATAAGCTTCGACTTCAATAGGAAAATCGTATGGTAAACCATATTCGGCTAAAATCGCGTGAATTTCTGTATCGTGTTCTCCTGGTTTTCCTAAAACTTTAATCACTTTTCCGAAAGGAGAATCGGCTTTTTTCGGCCAATCGACCATAGAAACTAAAACGACATCGCCATGTTGCGCCTCAAATATTTCATTTTTTGGAATGAAAATATCAGTATACATTTTAGCATTTGTAGTAGTTACGAAAGCAAAGTTTTTTTGAATATCAATTACACCAACAAACTCTGTTTTCGCTCTTTCTAAAATTTCTAAAACTTCTGCTTCAGGTTTACGAGAACTTCTTCTGTTATAGATATAACATTTGACTTTATCACCATCTAAAGCGTGGTTTAAATTGATAAACGGAATATACACATCATCTTCTAATTCCTTACAAACAAAGTAACCGGATTTACGAGTTGTCATATCAACAGTTCCTTCGTAATATTCAGCTTTGGAAATGATTCTGAATTTACCACGTTCGGTTTCTTCAATTTTTCCAGCTTTCTTTAAAACTAAAAGTTCTTTAATAATTTCGTTTCTACTTTGTGTATCATTCACTTCAATTATAGCAGCAATTTGCTTGTAATTGAAATCTTTATTTGGTTCTTTCGATAGTATTTTATATACGTGAGCCGAAAAATCTTTGGCTTTTTTTGACATTTTTCTAAAATTCTTTTTCATAATTCATTCTTAATATGGATTAAAAGTACAAAGAAGTATTTATAAAACGGAATTAAGTAGTAAGATTTAATAAAATATTAATTTTTCTAAAATTTGAAAGTTGTCAACATATATTAAAAACAACAAAAATATTTTTTAATTAAATTTAAATTATTGATGGTTATTATAGCGTGTTAATATGTACGATAAATTTATTTTCAAATGTTGTTTTTTAAACTTATTGTAAGTTATACAAAGTAATAAACAATGTTAATTTAATGTAAAGTGTTCGTTTTCAATTTGATTGAATTTTAAATTAAAATCTTATTAACAACTGTTAAAATCTAAAAGTAGTTCTGCTTTGTAAAAAACTAAGTTTTCAAATTTTGTTAATAACCATGTAAAAACTATTGATAAAAAAACAATAAGATGTAATAACTTAATTAGGATTTGTAGTTTGAGATTTGGATTACAATTTTTATTCCGACATCCAAAAAAAACTTCTTATTTTCTATCTTTAGTTATCAACATGTTTTGTTAAATTAAGATTAACTGATTATCAAGCAATTGCGATTTTCTATTAACAATTCACTTTTTCTGTTAATTTTTTTAGAATTCTTACTTTACTTCTACCTTAATAATAATTACAAATTTACTTCTTGATACAGAGGATATTGATTATTTTTGTCAAACATTATTAACAACACAACACACACTTATGACTATCTCAATCGGTAACGACCACGCGGGTCCAGACTACAAAAGCGCTATTGTTGACTATTTAAAAAACAATGGTCACGAAGTTATTAACCATGGAACTGACACTTTTGAAAGTGTAGATTATCCTGATTTCGGACACGCAGTTGCGTATGATGTGGAAAGTAAAAAAGCGCATTTCGGAATTGTGATTTGTGGTTCTGGAAATGGAATTGCGATGTCGGCCAACAAACACCAAGATATTCGTGCCGCTTTATGTTGGACGAAAGAAATTGCAGAATTAGCGCGTCAACATAATGATGCGAATATCATTTCGATTCCTGCACGTTATACTTCCATTCCACAAGCTGTAGAAATGGTTGATACTTTTTTAAATACTGAATTTGAAGGAGGAAGACACGCGAATAGAGTCAATAAAATTGCTTGTAAATAACATCAAATAAGATTTCGCTCATAATAATATATGAGCGAAATTTAAATCACAGGCAATTGCAATTTTTTTCGAATAGAGTAAATTCGAATGGCAGCCGTAACCAACACACAAACAATCATACTGATTTCGGCATTGAATTTAAAAAATTTCATAGCTAAATATAAAGCACCACCAATTAAACAAGCTGTTGCGTAAAGTTCTCCAGGTTTTAGTAAATTCGGTACAGAATTACATAAAATATCGGCTAATAGTCCACCAAAAGTTGCTGTAATTACGCCCATTATTAACGCATAACCTTCACCAATTCCAGCTTGAAGGGCAATTTGTAAACCTACAATTGTAAAAAAACCAATCCCAAACGCATCGGTCCAAAAAAGTAATTTTTTAATCACTTTAAAATTTAACTTGAAGAAAAAAGTGATAATAGTGGCAACCAATACAATAATAATAGCAAAATTATCATTGATCCAACTTACAGGTCGAATGCCAATTAATAAATCGCGCGTAGTTCCGCCACCATACGCCATAACAAAGGATAAAATTACTGCACCAATTAAATCGAAACGTTTGGTTCTTGCTTTCAAAACGCCTGTTACAGCAAAAACAAAAATTCCTAAATATGATAGTGTTTGTAAAATATCCAAAGCAAAAAATAAAAGCGGTTAATAAGTACACAAAAATAGGGATTTTATATTATAATTTATATCGTACCTTATGTTAATTCAGTCAGTCAAATAACTAAATTAACATTAATTCAGTCAGTTAAATGACTAAATTTACATTTTTTTATTATATTTGTACTATAAATTCTAAGGTAAAAGTATCATGAATTATTACAAAAGAGCTGTATTAGAAGAATTCCAATCTAAACTAAAACCTAATAAAGTATTAATTTTATTAGGAGCAAGACGAGTTGGGAAAACGCAATTAATTAAAAAATATTTAGAGTCAACAAACGAAAATGTTTTACAATTAAATGGAGAAGATATAAACGACGCAAGACTATTGGAAGAAAGAAGTGTTTCAAATTACACTAAATTATTGCAAAATATTTCCATATTAGTAATTGATGAAGCACAAAATATAAAGGATATTGGCGTAATTTTAAAATTAATTGTAGACACAATTGAAAGTATAAAAGTGATAGCAACAGGTTCATCTATGTTTGATTTGGCTAATAAATTGGGCGAACCTTTGGTAGGTAGAAAAAACACATTGTATTTATTTCCTTTGTCGCAAATAGAGTTTTCACAATTTGAAAATTATAAACAAACTACCGAAAATTTAGAAGAAAGATTGCTTTATGGTTGTTATCCAGAAGTAACACATTATGAATCTTGGAAGGAAAAACAAGAATATTTACGAGAAATTGTGAACTCTTATTTATTAAAAGACATATTAATTTTTGACGGAATTAAAAACGCAGATAAAATTTACGATTTATTACGATTAATTGCTTTTCAAGTAGGAAAAGAAGTGTCGTTACAAGAATTAGGTAACCAATTAAATTTATCTAAAAACACCGTTGAAAAATATTTAGATTTACTTTCAAAAGTATTTGTCATTTTTAAAATAGAAGGTTTTAGCAGAAATTTACGAAAAGAAATTACAAAATCATCACGTTGGTATTTTTACGATAACGGAATAAGAAATGCAATAATCAATAATTTCAATACTTTAAATAACCGAACAGATATTGGTGATTTATGGGAAAATTATCTAGCATCTGAACGCATAAAAAAACAACACTATCAAAAAATAGTTAAGCAAAATTATTTTTGGAGAACCTATGACCAACAAGAATTAGATTGGCTAGAAACAGAAGCAGAAACCATGGAAGGCTACGAATTTAAATGGAACGAAAACAGAAAATCAAAAATTCCAACCGCTTTTGCTAAAGCTTATCCAGAAGCCATTTTCACAGTGATTAACAAACAAAATTATTTAGATTTTATAACCTAAAGGATTACTATTATCGCAACAAAAAATAAACGCCCACAACGTTTACTATAAAAATAAACATAAAGCGCCACATAAAAAAAGCTTTGGAGATTTTATGATTAAAAACTAAAATCGCAAACAGTCCACCAAAAGCGCCTCCAATGGTTGCAACCGTAAAAAGTTCTTTTTCAGGAATTCTTCTCTTGTTTTTTATTGCTAAAAATTTATCGTAGCCGAAAAGTATAAAACTTACCGCATTGATAGATAAAAGATATAGTAAAAAGAGTTTCATTTATGATTTAATTATTCGCGCAAAGATAGTATTTTAGCATCTTTATTTATAGATATGACCACAATTCAATACATACAAAATCAAACCAACATTGCTGTAAAAAGCATTGAAAGTACTTTAAAACTTCTTTCAGAAGATTGCACCATTCCTTTTATTTCTCGGTATCGAAAAGACCAAACTGGGAATTTAGATGAGGTTCAAATTGAACAAATTGCCAAGTTAAACAAGCAATTTATCGAAATTACAAAACGAAAAGAAAGCATTTTAAAATCTATTGAAGAACAAAATGCGCTTACGCCAGAATTAAAACAAAAAATTGAAACTTCTTTCGATTTACAAGAATTGGAAGATTTCTATTTACCTTATAAAAAGAAGAAAAAAACCAAAGCTGACGCCGCTCGTGAAAACGGATTGGAACCCTTGGCGAAAATCATCATGAGTCAAAAATCGGATGATGTGGAATTTTTAGCTTCGAAATATTTAAACGAAAAAGTGGCGAATGAAGACGAAGCGTTACAAGGCGCTCGCGACATTATTGCCGAATGGATTAACGAAAACATTTTCATTAGAAAATCGTTACGAAGAACCTTTCAGCGTAAAGCAGAAATCACAACAAAAGTTGTAAAAACTAAAAAAGACGACGAAGCCGCACAGAAATTCAATCAATATTTCGATTGGTCGGAAAACGCAGCTAAAGCGCCATCGCACCGATTATTAGCGATGTTACGTGCCGAAGCTGAAGGTTTTATCAAACTAAATGTCGGTTTAAATGACGAAGATAAAACTGAAGTGATTCGTTTTATGGAAGACAATTTAATTAAAACGAATAATGATTGTGCCGAACAAATTATAAAAGCGATAAAAGACAGTTACAAAAGATTGTTAGAACCAGCCATTTCAAACGAAACGTTACAAGAAGCTAAAACTAAAGCTGACATTAAAGCAATTGATGTTTTTGCAGAAAATTTACGTCAGTTATTATTGGCGCCACCTTTGGGTGAAAAACGCATTTTAGCAATCGATCCTGGTTATAGAAGCGGTTGTAAATTGGTTTGTTTAGATGAAAAAGGTGATTTATTAAACAACGAAACCGTTTATCCACACGCGCCACAAAACGACAGCGCAATGGCGATTAAAAAAATTCGTTCGATGGTTAATGCGTATAATATTGAAGCGATTTCTATTGGTAATGGAACTGCATCTCGTGAAACTGAATTTTTTATTAAGAAAATTGCTTTCGATAAACCACTTCAAGTATTTGTAGTTTCCGAAGCAGGTGCATCAGTATATTCGGCAAGTAAAATTGCTCGTGACGAATTTCCAAATTATGATGTAACGGTTCGTGGTTCTGTTTCTATTGGAAGAAGACTTTCTGATCCATTAGCGGAATTGGTAAAAATTGATCCAAAATCAATTGGAGTCGGACAATACCAACACGATGTCGATCAAAACAAATTAAAAGACCAATTAGATTCAGTCGTAATGAGTTGCGTAAACTCGGTCGGCATAAACGTAAATACGGCAAGTAAATCGTTGTTGAGTTATGTGTCCGGAATTGGTGAAAAAATGGCAGAAAACATTGTGGCTTACCGTTCAGAAAATGGTCCGTTTGAAGATAGAAAACAACTAAAAAAAGTGCCTCGTTTAGGCGAAAAAGCTTATCAACAAGCCGCAGCTTTTATCCGAATTAAAGACGGAAAAAATCCGTTAGATAATTCGGCAGTTCATCCAGAAGCGTATGCTATCGTAGAAAAAATGGCGAAAGATTTAGGGATTAAAACACATGAATTAGTCGCAAATAAGGAAAAAATCTCGCAAATTTCACCTGAAAACTATATTACTTCAGAAATCGGAATTTTAACCTTAAAAGACATTCTTAAAGAATTAGAAAAACCGGGATTAGATCCAAGAAAAGCCGCAAAAGTTTTCGAATTCGACCCGAATGTACGCACGATAAAAGATTTAAAAACCGGAATGATTTTACCAGGAATTGTCAATAACATTACAGCTTTTGGTTGTTTTGTTGATATCGGAACAAAAGAAAGTGGTTTGGTTCATATTTCACAACTAAAAGCTGGTTTCGTTTCGGATGTCAACGAAGTCGTAAAACTACACCAACACGTGCAAGTAAAAGTCGTTGAGGTAGATGAAGCTAGAAAACGCATTCAATTAACGATGATTTTGTAAAAACAAAAAATCCCAAATTCTAATTTAGAATTTGGGATTTTTAATATAAGAATAATAGAATTACTCTTTCGTTTCTTCTTCTTTTTTAGTTACTGGTGCTTCATCTTCACCTTTAGCAGCTTTTTTAAACTCTTTAATTCCGCCACCAAGTCCTTTCATTAATTCTGGAATTTTTTTACCACCAAAAAGTAATAGAACTACTGCAATAATTACAATCCATTCTGTACCACCTATTGTACCTAAATTTATATATAAAGAATTCATTTTTTGATTTTTAATAAATTAATACTGCAAATGTACTACAAAAAAATAAATTTTAAATTAAATTAACTTAATTTTCTATTGATACCTAAACCTAACAAAATTGCTATATTTGTATAAAATCAGGTTCTATGTCTCAAAAAAGACTAAAATTTCAAGCACTCAAGCAAAAGTTATTAAGTAAAAGACGTTTCATTATTTTTAATGAAGATACGTTAGCAGAATCTTTTTCACTAAAACTTACTTTAATGAATGTTTTTGTGGTAGCGACTTTAGGTGCGATTTTAATCATTTTTATCACCACTTTTATTATTGCCTTTACGCCATTACGGGAATATATTCCTGGTTATGCTTCTACAAAATTGAAAGAACAAGCGACTTTATTAACCATAAAATCAGATTCGTTATTAAAAGTTACCAAAGAAAACAACGCGTATATCAATTCTGTAAAAGCAGTTTTAAATGGCGATTTAGAATATGCGAAACTAAATAAAGATTCGATTCAAGTTGCCGAAAACGTAAGTGAAACAGCAGATATTTCCATTTCAGAAAAAGAAAAAGAACTTAGAAATGAAGTCGCAAATGATGATAAATATAATGTTTTCGCTAAAGCAGAATCAAAAGTTTCTTACGTGTTGTTCGCACCTGTTTCTGGAAAAATTACCAAAGGTTATAACCTCGCGACTAAAAACTTAGGGGTAAATATTGCCGTGGCAAAAGGAACGCCAGTTAAGTCAATCGCGTCTGGAACTATTATTTTTTCTGAATGGACGCCGTCAAGCGGATTTGTGGTTATTATTCGCCATCAAGATGAAATTTTATCGGTGTATAAAAATCTTTCTTCAGTAACAAAATCGACTGGAAACACAGTAAAATCTAGTGAAGTGATTGCTATTTCTGGTGATAATGCTTCGCAAAACAGCATCCATTTTCAATTATGGAAAAACGGAATTCCTATAAATCCAATTCAATTTATCAATTTCGATTAACATGTCAATAAAAGCCTTCGCCGCCAAAATATTAGCCAAAAAAGTGTATGCTCAAACTCAAAAATGGGCCAATAATCCATTGGAAACACAGCAAAAAGTTTTCAAGACTTTAATCCGTCAAGCGGAAAGTACGCAGTTTGGAAAAGACCATCATTTTTCAACTATTAAATCTTTTGAAGATTTTGCCAAGCAAGTCCCAGTGAGAGATTATGAACAATTAAAATCGTATGTGGATAAAGTCGTAGCTGGAGAATCAGATATTTTATGGAAAGGAAAACCTTTATATTTTGCTAAAACTTCAGGAACTACTTCAGGTGCGAAATATATTCCGCTTACCAAAGAATCCATGCCGTTTCATATTCAAGCCGCAAAAAACGCTATTTTGAGTTACATCCACGAAACAGGAAAAGCCGATTTTGTAGATGGAAAAATGATTTTCTTACAAGGAAGTCCGGAAATGGAAGAAAAAAACGGAATCCAATTAGGGCGACTTTCTGGAATTGTAGCCCATTATGTTCCTAAATATTTACAAAAAAACCGCTTACCAAGTTGGGAAACGAATTGTATTGATGATTGGGAAACTAAAGTCGACGCGATTGTAGAAGAAACGTTTCATCAGAACATGTCGGTGATTTCTGGCATTCCAAGTTGGGTGCAAATGTACTTCGAAAAATTAAAAACGAAAGCGAATAAACCTGTTGGAGAATTATTTAAAAATTTCAATTTATTCATTTACGGCGGTGTGAATTACGAACCGTATCGCGCTAAATTTGAACAATTAATAGGAAGAAAAGTCGATTCGATTGAATTGTTTCCTGCTTCTGAAGGCTTTTTTGCGTATCAAGATTCTCAGAAAGAAAAAGGCATGTTGTTATTGTTAAATTCAGGTATTTTTTACGAATTTATAAAAGCAGATGAATTTTTCACGGAAAACCCTAAAAGACTAACAATTAGTGAGGTAGAAATCGGCGTAAATTATGTTTTGATTATTTCTACCAACGCCGGACTTTGGGCATACAATATTGGTGACACAATTGCGTTTACCTCTACAAAACCGTATCGAATTATCGTTACTGGAAGAATCAAACATTATATTTCCGCTTTTGGTGAACATGTCATTGGAAAAGAAGTGGAAACCGCTTTGCAAAACGCCATTTCTGGGACAAATATTAGTGTAAACGAGTTTACGGTTGCGCCTCAAATTAATCCAAAAAACGGTTTGCCTTATCACGAATGGTTGATAGAATTTGGATCAGAACCAGAAGATTTGGAAGTTTTCGCACAGAAAATAGATACAGAAATGCGCCAACAAAATGTGTATTATGACGATTTGATCAAAGGAAATGTTTTGCGCACTTTAGTAATTACGAAAGTCGTAAAAAACGGTTTTCAAGACTATATGAAATCTATTGGAAAATTAGGCGGACAAAACAAATTACCACGCTTAAGCAACGATAGAAAAATTGCTGATTTTTTTGAATCGTAAAAGAACCAATTTGTCATCCTGAATTTATTTCAGGATCTTAAAGGAGAAGCTGAAACGAGTTCAGCTTGACAAGTTTTCTAATAATTAATTTAATGAAGAAGCTTATTTTATTATTTCTTTTTACCCTTTCTGCAGCAGCTCAAATAAAAGGCGTAGTAAAAGACAGTATTACAAAAGAACCGATTGCTTATGCAGCTTTAGTTTATGAAAGCACAGTAATTGGTACAAATGCAAACTTAAATGGAGAATTTGAACTTACAAAACACGAAAGTAATATTAAAATAATTGTTTCTTGTTTAGGCTACAAATCGAAAACACTTCAATTAACTAACATAAACGAAATTTATTTATCTCCAAAAGAAGAAATTATTGAAGAAGTTGTTATTACAAATAGAAAAAACTCAAGTGAAATAATTATTGGTAATTATAAAAATTCAAAAATGGGTTTTGCAAATGGTGGAGCTAGTCAAATTTGGGCAAAATTTATAAAATCCACAGATGAAATTAAAAAGCACTCGTTTATAAAAACTATTCAATTTACAACGAATTCAAGAGTTAAAAACGCCAAATTAAAACTTCGCTTTTTTTATACTGATAACGAAGGAAAACCTAACGATGATGTAATTTTTGATGAAATAATTATTACTGTTAGAAAAGGAACAAATATAAACACCATTTCATTAGAACAGTATAATATTCAGATACCAGAAAAAGGAATTTTTATTGGTTTTGAAAATTTAATTATCGAAGAAAATAAATACGAATACACTTTCACTCAGGAAGGTAAAAAAGGTAAATTTAAAGGTATTTGCTATGAACCTGTAATAAAAGGTTATGAAGCTAATGAATATAATATTTGGAATATAAAAAATGATAAAAGTTTTTTGTTTAATCATAAATTTAAAAAAGATTCAAAACCTATAGAATTAGGTATAAAACTTACACTCACCAACTAAAAAATAAATTTATTACCTTTGTTGGTTATAAAATAGAAATTAATGAAAGACATTAAAAACATTTCGCGCTCAAGAGCGCAAGAATCGTCGGCAGCTATCGAACGATTGTACATTACCATGCGTCACTTATTTAACCGTGGTTTTTATAAACCAATGGGAATTTCAGGTGAAACACTTCGAGAGGCATTATTATCACTTCGACCAGAAATTTATGGTTCTATTGCCGAAGAAAAAGTAGAATTAAACGGATTATTATACGTGATTGAGCGTTTACCAGTGGGTATTGAGCAATGTCGTTATATTAATTTAACTTCGGATGAAGGGTATGCTAATTCGCACTTTAAAGCGATTGTTCCTCCAAAAAGAAGAAGAAATTGTTATCGTATTGACGAAGAACAAATGAACATTGAAATTACACGTGGCCGTTCGGATATCTATGATATTTTAACGCACTTAACGTTCATTTTTATCGAATCACACAAAATTAAAAATAGAGTTTTAATTGATGATGAAGGTTCTGTTTCTCGCGATTGGCAAAAACTAGAACAATTTGCTTTGCAAACTAAAAAACTGACGCAAGTAGAAAGAGAAATTGCTATGTCACACATGTCAAATGTGTTAGGAAGATCTTTTGCTGAAGTTCAAGATATTTATGAAGGATTTGCTACAACAGAATCACCAGAGCGTTTTTTACAAATTGTATATTGGTTAGGAAAAATTGCCATTGAAGAAATTGTAGATAACAACAAAAGAACCATTACTTTCAGTCCAATTTTAAGAGAAAGATTAGGACACCATATTTACGGTGAAATTTGGGCTAACAACATTAAAGAAACACTTAGTGCCAACGATTTATTAGAAAGACCTATTCATATTATTAGTGCGAACATGCATAGTGTAATGAATTCGGTTTTTGCTCCAGCTGTTTTAGCTGCTAAATACAAAGGAAAAGAAGCGTTTCAAATTTATGAAGATTTAAGTTCTTCTCAACACAAAGATTTACGTAAAAAAGTTGAAGATGTTGCCTTACAACATGGAATGATTTCGTTACCAGATACTTCAGGGACAAACATTGATGTGCAAATTTTCGACACTGCTAAATTTGATTGGAAAAAAACCGCTTTTCCATCGGCAACAATAAAAGACAAACCTGTTCTTATTGTAATGGATTATGCTTTCGGTGAACAAGCGTATGAAACGATTGACGAGTTATTAAAACCATATAAAGTAGGAAAAACGAAAACTTTATTAAATGTAGAATCGGTTTCTATCATGGGTAAAGCTGGAATTTTAGAAGGTGGAAAAGGAGATATTATGATTCCAAACGCCCACGTGAATGAAGGAACAGCAGATAATTATCCTTTCGAAAATGAACTTACCAAAGAAATGTTTGACGGAAACGGAATTCCAGTTTTTGCTGGACCAATGATTACGGTTTTAGGAACGTCTTTACAAAATAGAGATTTGTTGAAATTTTTCCACGAATCTACTTGGGAAGCTATTGGTTTAGAAATGGAAGGTTCGTATTATCAAAAAGCCATTCAATCGGCTTCAAGAATTAGAAGAAGTATCAACCCGAATGTAAAAGTAAGATATGCCTATTATGCTTCGGATAATCCTTTAGAAACTGGAAGTACTTTAGCTTCTGGAGGTTTAGGAACAACGGGTGTAAAACCAACTTATTTGATTACCATTAAAATATTAGAACAAATTTTTAACTACAACTAAAAAATGAGCACAAATTCTCAAGAGCAAGAAATTGATTTAAGCCAAATTGGAAAAAGTATTTCGAAAGTATTTCAAAACGCAATTAATATGTGTTTCGATTTTTTATTTTTCATTCAAAAAAGAATAATTATTATTGCAAGTTTGTTTGTAATTGGTGTAATTGCAGGTTATCTTATAGACAAGGGAAGAAAGTACGAACACAAAATAAGTGTAATTCCAAATTTTGGAAGCAGTGATTATCTTTACAATCAAATTGATTTATTACAAAAAAAATTAGATGAAAAAGATGACGCTTTTTTTAAAAAAATAGGAATCAATGATTCTAGAGATATTTTAAGTTTTAAAATTGAAGCCAATCAAGTTGTTTATAGTTTTATATCAGATAGGGAAAGAGGAGTTCAAAATTTAGAGCTAATAAAGTTAATGGCCGAAGATGGCGATATAGATAAAATTTTAAAAGACAAATTAACTAGTAGAAATTATTATTTACATACTATTTCAATTGTTACAAAAGGACAAACAGAAGAAAGTAAATTGGTAAAACCATTACTTAATTATCTTGAAAAATCTGAATATTTTCTAAAACAAAAAAATGTAAATCAGAAAAACGTAAAAGAAAAAATAGTTTTTAACGAATTATTAATAAAACAAATTGATTCTATTTTATCAAATTTACAAACCAACAAAGGGGCGTCAAGTATTACAATATCTGAAAAAAGTAGTATTTCAGATTTAATTGAAAAAAAAGACCACTTGATTCAAGAAAATCAGTATTTAAATTCAAACAATATTATTTATGATAAAATAATAAAAGAAGAAAGTACAAATTTAAATAATTGGGAAAAAGCACCTCTTTTTTTAAACTTGAAAGTTTTATTACCACTACTATTAATTTTTATCTACTTATTCGGTGTAAAATTTAATACAATTTACCAACAACAAAAAAAACGCATTCAATCCTAATGAAAAATATTTTAGTAACAGGTGGAGCAGGCTTTATTGGAGCTAACTTCGTTCCTTATTTTATAGAAAATAATCCAGAGTATCATTTAGTGAATTTAGATGCTTTAACTTATGCTGGAAATTTAGAAAATGTTTCTGAAGTGGAAAATCATGAACGTTACACTTTTGTAAAAGGTGATATTGTTGATGGAGAATTTATTAGAAATTTGTTCGATAAATATCAATTTCATGATGTGATTCATTTCGCAGCGGAAAGTCATGTGGATAATTCTATTTCTGGCCCAGAAGCTTTTATCAAAACCAATGTTTTGGGAACGTTTAATTTGTTAGATACCGCTAGAAAATTATGGATGTCGGCTCCAAATCAGTATAACGAAACCTTTAAAAATGCCCGTTTTCACCACGTTTCTACTGATGAAGTTTACGGAACATTAGGCGAAACAGGTTTATTTGAAGAAACAACTCCATATGCACCAAATAGTCCGTATTCTGCTTCAAAAGCGGGTTCTGATATGATTGTAAGAAGTTATTTTCACACGTATGGAATGAATGTAGTTACTACAAATTGTTCTAACAATTACGGACCAAAACAACATAACGAAAAATTAATTCCAACCATTATTCGTAAAGCAATAACGGGTGAAAACATTCCAATTTATGGTGATGGAAAAAATGTACGCGATTGGTTATATGTTTTAGATCACTGTAAAGGAATTGAATTGGCTTTCAAAACTGGAAAATCTGGTGAAACTTACAATATTGGCGGAAGAAACGAACGTAACAATCTTCAAATTGTAGATAGAGTTTGTGTTATTTTAGACGAATTGAAACCCAAAGCTTCTGGAAGTTATAAAGATCAAATTACATTTGTAAAAGATCGACCAGGTCACGATTTACGTTACGCAATAGATGCGACTAAAATTGAAAATGAATTAGGATGGAAAGCCGATGAAAATTTCGAATCAGGCATCAAGAAAACAATTCAGTGGTACCTTGGTAAATATGCCAATTAGCCGATTTATCAATGTGCCAATTTTTAAAAGCAGTTTGTTAATTGACAAATTGATAATTAAAATTGGCACACTGTCATATTGAACATTGAAAATTAAATATATAAGCCATGATAACATTTAGAGAAAAGTACCACAACAATTTAATTTTATTGAAAACTTTCGATTTTGCTAAAAAAGTTGTTCAATTCACAGAAAAATTAGAAGATCAAAAAAGATTTGTAATTGCAAATCAATTATTAAAATCAGGAACATCTATTGGAGCTAATATAAAAGAAGCTCAAAGCGCAGAAAGCAAGGCAGATTTTATTCATAAAATTAAAATTGCAATGAAAGAAGCAGATGAAACTGAATTTTGGTTATTTTTATGCAATGAATTAGAAAATTATCCAAATTCGGATGAATTATTAAATGAAATTTTTGACATTTTAAAAATTACAAATAAAATAATTGCAACATCTAAAAACAATAAGTAAACCAATAATTGGCACATTGAAAATTGCCTAATTGACAAATTAAGTTTATGAAAGGAATTATATTAGCCGGTGGCTCAGGAACACGTTTACATCCCTTAACTTTAGCAGTTAGTAAACAATTGATGCCAATTTACGACAAACCCATGATTTACTATCCTTTATCAACTTTAATGTGGGCAGGAATCAACGAAATATTAATCATTTCAACACCTCACGATTTACCATTATTTCAACATTTGTTGGGCGACGGAAGTAGTTTAGGTTGTCGATTTGAATATGCCGTTCAAGAACATCCAAACGGATTAGCAGAAGCATTTATTATTGGAAAAGAATTTGTGGGTAATGACAAAGTAGCTTTAGTTTTAGGAGATAATATTTTCTACGGAACAGGTTTAGCAGAATTATTACAAGCGAATAATAATCCAGATGGTGGAATTGTGTACGCGTATCACGTGCATGATCCAGAACGTTATGGTGTAGTTGAATTTGATAATAGCGGAAAAGTTCTTTCAATTGAAGAAAAACCAGCAGAACCTAAATCAAACTATGCGGTTCCAGGAATTTATTTTTACGATAATTCTGTGTTAGAAATCGCTGCAAATATTCAACCAAGTCACCGTGGCGAATTGGAAATTACAGATATCAACAAAGCCTATTTAGAACAAGGAAAACTGAAAGTGAGTATTTTAGACAGAGGAACAGCTTGGTTAGATACCGGAACATTTCAATCGTTAATGCAAGCCGGACAATTTGTTCAAGTGATTGAAGAACGTCAAGGTTTAAAAATTGGAGCCATTGAAGAAGCAGCCTATAAAATGGGATTCATCGATGCAGAACAATTGAAAAAATTAGCACAACCTCTATTGAAAAGTGGTTATGGAACGCATTTAATGAGTATTATATAAAATTTGTTTAATGTTTCAAGTTTCAATTTTTTTAAAGTTGAGGTTTGAAATGGATATATAAAATTGTTTTGAAATTTACAGAAACCAAATTAAAAGGGTGTTTCATCCTTGAACCAAAAATAATAAAAGACGAACGCGGCTATTTCATGGAAAGTTTCAATGAGAAAACTTTTGCGGAAGGCGTTGGCCAAAAAGTAATTTTTGTACAAGACAATCAGTCGTTTTCTACAAAAGGCGTGTTGCGTGGTTTACATTATCAAACAGGTGAACATGCACAAGCAAAATTAGTACGCGTTTTACATGGCGAAGTGTTAGATGTGGCGGTCGATTTAAGACCGAATTCTCCAACTTTCGGACAATATGAATCCGTACTTTTAACAGCAGAAAATCAAACACAATTTTTTGTTCCAAGGGGTTTTGCTCATGGTTTTTTAGTGTTGAGTGAAACGGCAACTTTCTTTTATAAATGCGATAATTTCTATAACAAAGAATCAGAAGGTGGTTTGTTATTTAACGATGCAACCGTAAATATCGATTGGAATTTCCCAACGGAACAACTGATTATTTCGGAAAAAGACACCATTTTACCCACTTTAGAAAACGCAAAAAAAGCATGGTAGTTTTAGTAACTGGCGCAAACGGACAATTAGGTCAAGCTATTCAATCGATTGTAGGAAAGTATCCTTCAATCGATTTTGTATTTTGTACTTCTTCCGAGTTAAATATCACAGATAAAAGTAATTGTGAGACGGTTTTCGAAAAATATAAACCTAATTTTTGCATCAATGCAGCGGCTTACACAGCAGTTGATAAAGCAGAATCAGAACCAGAAAAAGCCTTTGCCATTAATGTAACTGGCGCGCAAAATTTAGCTGAGGTTTGTAAAAACAACAACACTGTTTTATTACACGTTTCAACTGATTTCGTTTTTGATGCGAAATTCGTAGACGGAATTGCTTATTACGACAGAGAATTACGTTTACCGCTTAAAAGCGAAAAAGGATTAACAGAAACCGATGTGCCTTTTCCGGCTGGAATATATGGTTTAACCAAATTGCAAGGCGAACAAGCCATAGAAAGTACTTGGGAAAAGCATTTTATCATCAGAACCTCTTGGGTGTATTCGCAATTTGCCAATAATTTCATGAAAACCATGTTGCGATTGGCATCGGAAAGAGACAGTTTATCAGTAGTTTCCGACCAAATTGGCACACCAACCAACGCAGTAGATTTAGCAGAAGCCTTATTAAAAATAATTCAATCTTGTGATGCTCAACTTGTTTCAGCATCTAACTTTGGCATCTACAATTTCAGTAATGAAGGTCAATGTTCTTGGTACGATTTTGCCGCAGAAATATTCAGAGTGAATAATATTTCCATAAATCTAAATCCAATTCCTTCATCAGCTTATCCAACTCCAGCTAAACGACCAGTTTATAGTGTTTTGGATAAAACTAAGATAAAAAAGGTTTTTGGTATTGAGACAAAGGATTGGAAAGAGAGTTTGAAAAAATTTTGAAAAAATTAGCAATCATTGGCGCTAGCTATTTACAACTTCCTTTAGTAGAAAAAGCAAAAGAAATAGGTATAGAAACACATTGTTTTGCTTGGCCTGACGGAGCAGTTTGTAAAGATATTGCCGATTATTTTTATCCGATTTCAATTTTAGAAAAAGAAGCTATTTTAAAAAAATGTATAGAAATTAATATTGATGGAATTACCACAATTGCTACAGATATGGCAGTGCCAACTATTTGTTATGTTGCGGAAAAAATGAATTTAATTTCAAATAGCTTCAGTTCTTCATTAGCGGCTACAAATAAATGGGAGATGAGAACAGCTTTTAAAAAAGGTAATTGTTCCATTCCTAAGTTTATGGAAGCAGAAGATAGTAATGTAAATATTGAAGGTTTCAAATTTCCTCTTATCGTCAAACCAGAAGACAGATCTGGTAGTAGAGGTGTAACAAAAGTGATGGTTGCAAACGAATTGCCAAGCGCCATAAATTATGCCATAAACGAATCGTTTTGTAAGAAAGCGATTGTTGAAGAATATATTGAAGGAGTTGAAGTGAGTGTAGAATCTATTTCTTGGAATGGAAATCATACCATTATAGCAATTACAGATAAAATAACAACGGGTGCACCACATTTTGTAGAATTAGCACATCATCAACCATCGGGATTACCAGAAGAAATTCAAGATAAAATAAAAACAGAAACCATTAAATGTTTGAATGCATTAGAGGTTAATTTTGGAGCAGGACATTCTGAATTTAAAATTACATCAACTGGTGAAGTTTATATTATTGAAGTTGGAGCTAGAATGGGCGGCGATTTTATTGGTTCTCATTTAGTGGAATTGTCTACTGGTTATGATTTTTTAAAAGGAGTTATCGATATTGCCGTAGGAAAATATGAGCCTCCAGTTTTAGAAAGTAGTAATTTTTCTGGAGTTTATTTCTTATGTAAAGAAACAGAAGAAATTTTACCTTATTTTAATCAAGAAAATAGTTTTGATATTCAAAAAGAAATTCAAAACAAAACATTGAAAAATAGTACAAATAGTAACGACAGGTCAGGTTATTTAATTTATCAGGCCAAAAATAAAGTTTGCATTTAAATTTATTTATATTTGTAAAAACAATTATTAAGTATGCAGTTTTCTTTTATAGTTCCAATATATAATGATGGATATTTAGTTCAATCTTTTTGCGAAGAGTTTAAAAAAACTTTCCAAAATTATATTGAAAAAGAAGAAATTGAAAATGATGTAGAACTAATTTTTGTTAATGATGGTAGTAAAGATAATTCGATTCATCTTTTAATAGAAAACTCGAAAACATTTAAGTTTGTTAAAGTAATAGATTTAAGTAGAAATTTTGGCCAACATATAGCCTTAAGTTGTGGTTATGAAAAAGCAACTGGAAATTTTGTTGGAATGTTAAATGTAGATCAACAAGAACCACCATCTCAATTACCAATTTTAATAGATTACTTAATTAAAAATAATTTTGATATCGTATTTGGAACGTTTGAAGAAAGAAAAACAAGTTTTTTAAACAAAACAACATCAAAACTATTTTCAATAATACTAAATTATCTTACTCAAAACAATACGCCAAGTAATGTTACCACATCAAGAGTAATGAATAGGAAGTTTGTTAATGCTTATAACCAATTAACCGAAAAATCGAGATATTTACCAGGTTTAGAAACATGGTTAGGTTTTAAACACGGTTTTACACCAATTATTCATACCGAAAGAAAAATAGGCAAATCTTCTTACAATTTTAAGAAAAGAATTTTAATGGCATTAGATACTATTGTTTCTTTTTCAGATTTTCCATTAAAACTGATTGTTGGAATTGGTATATTTGTAGCTTTAATAGGCTTTGGATTGACATTTTTTTTATTAATTTCTAAAACCTTTATAACAGATTATCAACCAGGTTACACTTCAACAGTTTCACTAATAACTTTTTTAGGTGGAATTCAAATAATGGTAATAGGGTTTGCGTCAATATATATAGGAAGAATTTTAAAAGAAGTTCAAAACAGACCTTTGTATATAATAAATGAAACATATAATTTTAAATAATCTATGGAATTTAATAAAAATAAAATTTACGATGATTTGAGAATTGAAGAACATGTTTTTCATATGGAATCTAGAGGATATGATGTTTTTGAGGATTTTTTAAATGAAGAAGCCTGTGATTATTTAAAAGAAAAATTAGAAAAAACAATTGATGAATTTGTTCCTTATAATAATTCTGAAAGAAGTGTCCTAGATAAATATTTAATGCACGATCTTTTAAATAGAGATATTACCTTCGCGAAAACATTAGAAGATCCAAGAATACAACAAATAATAGCTTCGATATTAGGAGAAAATTGGATTATGTATGCTTATACTTCATCATCATTGCCACCAAACGGCAATAATTTTGGAAGTAGAATACATGTTGATAGTCCACGTTGGATACCAAATTACCCAACCAATTTAGGCATAATTTGGGCATTAAATGATTTCACTTTAGAAAATGGAGCAACATATGTTTTACCAGGTTCACACAACACAGAAAAAACACCTACTGCAGAACTTTTTGAAAAAAACCATACCAGATTAACTTGTAAAAAAGGAAGTATAGTGATTTTCAATGCAAGATTATGGCATAGAGCAGGAGAAAATAGTTCAAATGAATTCAGACACGCACTTACTATGAATGTTTGCAGACCATACATGAAACAAAGAATGGATTGGGTAAGATTCATTCCTACAGAAATAACAGATCAATTAAACAGTCAAGCTAGACGAATAATAGGTTTCGATACCCGATTATCAACTAATCTTGAAGAATTTTTTCAACCAGAAGACAAAAGACTTTACAAAGCAAATCAAGAATAAAAAAATATGAAAATGGAAGACAACATAAAAGACGCAATTTCAGCAAATATAGCTGTTCACTCTGCAATGGCTAATGATTACAATACTATTGAACCTCATTTTAGACCAGAAAGCATTAAAAGAGTAGATGATATTATTCAAAAATTACATAAAGAAAGCGCTTTTTCAAAAGTATTAGATTTAGGTTGTGGTACTGGTTTTATGATTAATATCGTAAAAAAATATGCTTCAGAAATTGTTGGTGTAGACGTTACACAAGCCATGATGGATAAAGTAGATAAATCTGGAAATGCCTCAATTACCCTAATTAATTCTGATACAGGAACCGTAGAATTACCTCAAAAACATTTTGATTTAGCTACAGCTTACACGTTTTTAGATCATTTATACGATATGAAACCTACTTTTTCAAATGCTTTCAATGCATTAAAAGATGGTGGAATATTTTATGCCGATTTAAGTCCGAATTATTATTTTTGGAACGATGTTAAAAAAGTTGACGCCACAAAACAATATGACCCAATTCTTCAAAGAGAAATAAATGCAGTTTTATCTAAAGATGCAGAAATTGAAGCACAATTTGGTATTGATAAAAATATTTTTCAAACTGCAGAACACCAGAAACACATTAAAGGCGGTTTAGTAGAAGAAGAATTAAGAGATTTGCTTATAGAAGCAGGTTTTAAAAAAGTAGAATTTATTTACCATTGGTTTATTGGTCAAGCTCAATTAATTAATGACGAAAATACCGAGAAAACCAAAAGATTTGAGCAAGCTGAAATTATGCATGATTACTTAACAAAAGCATTGCCTGTTTCTAGAAACATGTTTAAATACATTGGTTTTATAGCAACAAAATAATGAAAGAAATTTCTATAATTGGTTTTGGCGATTTAGGCGAACAATTTTATTCTTTTTTAAAAGAAGAAAACCTTGTTCTGAATGTTTTTGATGATACATATCAATCGAATCAAGAAAACATAAAAGCTAATTTGTTTAATCAATATTCAGAAACCAATTCAAATAATTTTTATGTTGCTTTAGGGTATAAACATCTGAAAATCAAAGATGATATTTTAAATAAATTAGAAGAATTAAATAAAAAAACACCAAATTTTATACATAAAACGTCATTTATAAATAAAACAGCAGTTGTTGAAAATGCAGTTTTTATTTATCCAATGTGTAATATAGATAAGAACGTTTTAATTGAAAAAGGAAGTTTAATTAACAATAGTGTAACCATTTCTCATGATTCAAAAGTGGGTAAATGTTGTTATATTTCGCCAGGTGTAATTGTTTCTGGCAATGTTAATATTGGCAATTTCACTTTTATTGGTTCTGGTGTAGTTATATCAAACGGAATAAAAATAGGTAAGAATGTAGTTATTGGTGTTGGTACAGTAGTAACAAAAGATGTTCCTGATAATTGTTCGGTAATTGGTAATCCAATGAAATTTTTAAAACAACCACTTATTTTAAAATAAGTATTATTGATATGAATAAAAACATGAATATTCCATTTAACAAACCCTATCTTACAGGTAAAGAAACACATTATATTTACGAAGCTGTAAATTCTCATAAATTATCTGGTAATGGAATCTTCACAAAAAAGTGCCAAAGTTTTTTCGAAAAAAATTATGGTTTCAAAAAATGTTTGCTAACAACATCATGTACAGATGCGTTGGAAATGGCTGCAATATTAATTAATATTCAACCAGATGACGAAGTAATTATGCCGTCTTATACTTTTGTGTCAACTTCAAATGCATTTGTTTTACGTGGTGCAAAAATTGTTTTTGCAGATAGTTTGCCCAATCATCCAAATATGGATTGTAATACGTTGGAATCCTTAATTACACCTAAAACAAAAGCAATTGTTCCAGTTCATTATGCTGGAGTTGCTTGCGATATGGATGTGATTATGGAATTAGCAAAAAAACACAATTTATTTGTAGTTGAAGATGCTGCACAAGCCATTGATAGTTATTATACTGGAAAAGATGGAATTAAAAAAGCTTTAGGTTCAATTGGACATTTAGCGGCATTTTCTTTCCATGAAACGAAGAATATTATTTCTGGAGAAGGTGGAATGTTAGCTATAAACGACGAACAATTTATTGAACGTGCAGAAATTATTTGGGAAAAAGGAACCAATCGTTCTGCTTTTTTTAGAGGTGAAGTGGATAAATATGGTTGGGTAGATATCGGAAGTTCTTTTTTACCGTCAGAAATAATTGCAGCCTTTTTATGGGCGCAATTAGAAAACTTAGAAGATATTCAAACAAAACGCAAAGAAATTTGGAATAATTATTACAATAAACTGAAAGATTGGACGATAAAAAACTCAATCCAATTGCCAATTGTACCTGATTTCGCGACCAATAACGGGCATATGTTTTACCTAACTTGTCAAAACATACAACAAAGAACAGAAATATTAGAAGCTTTAATACAAAACAATATTTTTGCCGTTTTTCATTACATAAGTTTACATTCGAGTCCATTTTATACCGAAAAACACGATGGTAGAAAACTAGAAAACACTGATAAATTTACCGATTGTTTAATTAGACTGCCGTTATATTTTGAATTGGAAAGTAATTTGGTTATTAATGAAATATTAAAACAATAAACATGAAATTTTTAAATTTAATTAAAGAAAATTATTTACTTACATTAATTTTAATAACTGCTACAATATTAAGGTTGTATCATTTAGATTATCAAAGTTTGTGGTTAGATGAAATTTACACAATGAATGTCTCAAACCCAGATTTAGATTTTAGTACAACTCTAAATGAAGTAAAATTAAATGGAGGATTTCCTTATTTATATTTTATTTTATTAAAAATTTTATTTTCAATATTCGGATGGTCATCAATCGTTGCAAGATTATTTTCTGCTTTTTTCGGAGTACTTATTGTTTTTTTTTCCTACAAATTAGGTAAAGAATTATATAACAAAAAGGTGGGATGTTATTTGGCAATTTTATTTACTTTTAGTGAATATTCGTTATATATTTCTCAAGACGCAAGAACTTATACATTTTATTTGTGTGCTGTTATTTTATCTTTTTATTTTATGATAAAATTTATAAAAAGAACAAATTTAAAAAACGCAATAATATATGGTTTGGCGGCAGGATTTGTATTAAACACAAATTATTTTAGCTTTATAAATTTGTTTGCACAATTCGTAATTATTTGTTTTTATTTTATTTTATGTGCGAAAGAAAATAGAATTTCTTTTATTAAAAACTCATTAATTTCTGCTGGTATAGCTATTCTATTATTTTTACCAAATATTGGACTATTTTTAAATGTTTTTGGTTTTAAATCTTTATGGATACCAGCGCCAACGAATGAATCATTTTCTTTGCTTTTTAATGAGTTTTTAGGAAATTCAGAAATGACAATGTTTTTTATCACTCCACTTTTTATATTTTATGTAGTTAATTTATTTAAAGAAAAACAAACTATTAAAGTTGATGAAATAATTGAAAATAAAAACCTGTTTACTTTTACAATAATTTTTCCGTGGATATTTTTATTTATATTAACAATATTTTTAAAATCTTATTTAGATACTCCATTAATTATTTCAAGGTACTTTGTAAGTATCCTACCTGTATTTTTTATAGTTTTAAGCATAGGTTTTTTTCAAATAAAAAATCAAATAATTAAGTATACAATTCTTTTTTGCTTAATACTATTTATGTTTACAAATACAACAGTGGTTAAAAAATATTATCATAATGCTAGTAAAACACAGTTTAGAGAAGCCGCAAATTTGGTTATTGAGAACAATAAAAACAATGAACCAGTTTATACAAGTTTTAAATATTGGTTTGATTTTTATTTAAAAAACAAATTCAATACGATTGAAAAGCCAGATTTAGAATCAGTTATTAATGAAATGATGATAGATTCTACAAAGATAAAACCGTTTTGGTATACAGATGCTCACGGGAAACCTTTTAAATTATCAGATAAAGCGCAACAATTTGTTGATAGTAAATTTTATATTAACGAAAGCTTTGATGGTTTAGACGCTTGGACTCGACATTTCACTCTAGAAAAAAATATGGTTTCAAAATTTGATATAAAACCGTATCAACCACTAAAAACTCTAAACGGAGATTTAACTAAAGTTTGGATTGAAGTTTTTGAGAAAGAAGAATCAAGTTATAAAATTTCTGGATGGGGTATTCTTGAAAATATTGATAGTAAAAACAATAAGATTAGCATTGTATTAATTAATGACCTTAATTCAAAAGTTATAAAATGTCAGCAATTTTCAAGACCTGATATAACTAAGGCGGAAAATAAAAATATTAATTTTGATAACTCAGGATTTATTACAAAGATTCAATTAGGTGCCCTCCAAAAAGGGGGTTATAAAATTGGTGTTTTAATCGAGAATAAAATAGAGCACAAAAAAGGATTGTATTTAAGTGAAAAAACAATAATTATTAATTAAAAATGTATATTTTTGCAAATTAAATTAAAAAACGACTTAACTATGAAAAAAATAATTTTATTTACGTTCTCATTAATACTATTTGTTTCTTGTAAAAATGAAGACAAGAAGCTTGATGAATCAAAAGAAGGTGTTGCAGAAAAAGTTATGGATACAGTTTTTACAGTAACATTAAATGTAACCGTTAAAAAAGACGATAGTTTTCAAATTTACTATAGAAAAGCTGGTGAAACTTCTTATGTAGAAACTAGCTCATTTTTTACTGAATTTAAAGGAAGTGATAAGCCTCAAGATATTGTTTTTAGATTACCTGATGGTGTAATTCCAGATTACATAAGAATGGATTTTGGTGTTAATAAAGAACAAACAGAGGTTAAAGTAAATAGTTTTAAAATGAGTTATTTCGGAAAACAATTTCAAACTAATAATGCTAGTGAGTTCTTTAAACTTATATTAATTGAGCCAAAAACAGCTACTGTTGATGTTGAAAATGGAATAATTAAACCTATAACTATTGGTGATGTTCACGATCCTCTAGGAACTTCTGAAAAAAGATTATTTGATGAAATTCAGAAAATTGTAAAATAATTTACTTTCTAAAATAAAAAAAGCTATAATTTAGAAAATTATAGCTTTTTTTATTTAAAATAAGTTTGTAAAACACACATATTAAAACCCCAAAATAAATAGGTGAATATTTTAAAAAAATTACTGGCAAATGCTCAAATTAAAAAACTTATTCAATACGGTATTGGACAGGGTTTTAATGTGATAGCGCCATTTATTGTAATTCCGTTTATCATATTAAAATGTGGAGAGGAAAACTTCGGTAAATCAGCAATAGGATTGTCTGTTGCTTTTTTTATTGTTGTTTTTATCGATTTTGGTTGCGATATTTTAGGCGTAAAAGACATCTCCATAAATAGAGATAATATTGATAAAAGAAATCATATTATTTCTAGAGTAGTTTATATTAAGTGCTTTTTCACCATATTGTTAAGCATTCTATTTTTTATTGCCATAAATCAAATAGAATTTTTTCATAAAGACAAAGAACTATTTTATTTTAGTTTTCCTGTTTTTATAGCGCAAATAGTTAATCCATTATGGATTTTTCAAGGTTTAGAAAAGTTCAATCTCTTTTCTTACTTCAGCATTCTATCTAAAAGTATTTATATACTTCTTATATTTTATTTTTTAGATCAAAAATCAGATTATGTATATATAAACTTGGCTTTTGGTTTAAGTGTTTTTATTGCAGGAATAGTTTTCTTTTTTGTTTTAAACAAACGATATGAATTTGTTTTTGTTCCAATTCAACCTTCTGAATTGTATAAATATATGTACGCAAATAAAACCTACGTTTTGTCGCAAACTTTTATTTGGATGCAATTATACTCTCCAATTCTTTTAATAAATTATTTTGGAACTACCATTCAAGTTGGCCAATTTAGAATTGTAGATCAAATTATTTCAATATTTAAAACCTACATTCTTTTAAGCTTTAATTTTATCTATCCAAAAATCTGCTTTGAATTTGATAAAAACGCAAATCAAGCCATTAAAAGCTGGAAATTATTTAACATTGCTAATTTTGTTTTTTTATTCACATTAATAATTTTACTGTTTACACTTAGTTATGAAATTGTAGATTATTATAACATCAATAATAAAGCATACATGAGCAATTTGCTACAAACGGCATTAATTTATCCAATACTTTTTTTTATAGTTTATGCCTTTAAACAATTGTTATTAGCCTTACACTATGAGAAAATATTTTCAAGAATTATTATAGTAATGTCTGTTTTAAACTTAATTATTATTTCAATAGTTTATGAAAAGTATAGTTTGTTTGGTGTTTTTTATTCGTTTATTTTTGTAGAATTCTTGACATTAATAATATTAATAACTCTAACATCAAAGAACAGAATTTTATCTAAAAACAACAGTCATGAAGTTTAAAACAAATTATTTATTATATATACTGTGTTTAGTAATATTACTGTTTAATATTTACGAGCTTACTTTTGCCGTTTGGTCTTTAACAGCTTTAATAACTTTAAGAACAAATTTTTCTAAACATTTTATTTACATCATTAGTTGTTATATAGCAATACTGGTAATTAGTTTTTTAAGCGATTTGTTTTTTTACGATCATGCAATCTTCAATAAAGTTAGAGACATTACTTATTTATTAAAACCTATTATTGGTTTAGTTGTTGGATATAATTTTGCAAAAAAATACGCAGGTAATGCGTTAATTTATATTATTAATTGTGGTGTTTTCCTTTCGATTATTCACTTAATAATAATTTTATATTCCATCTTAGCCTATAAAACATTATCCGTATCAGAAATTAGACACATTGGAGGATATTTTAATGATTTCGAACCTTATGTGTTTGTTTTACTTTTATTTTCTACTAAATTTAATATAGTTATTTCAAAGCAAAAGCGATTTATCTACTTAATAATTATTGCAACATCAATTTTATCTTATTTTTCGAGAACAAATTTCATTCAATTAATAATTTTGATTTTAGCAGTTAAAGGTTTTTTCAACTTAAATGCAAAATCTATTAAAGTTATTGGTTTTACTATTGTATTTACTCTCGTTGGTTATGCATTAATCTATAATTCCAATCCAAAAAGAAAAGGAACTTTTACGGATGAATTTTTATATAAAGTAAAAATAATACCGATTGAAGCCTTTAAGACAAAAATAAACCAAGAAGATTGGAAAGATTTTAATGACAATTTCAGATCATTTGAAAATATTAAAACAGTGAATCAAATATTTTATGGAGGAACACAAGCTATAATTTCTGGTAAAGGTATCGGTTCTACTGTAGATATCGGAAGAGTGATGGTAAATAATGACAATACCAATGTACGTTATTATCCATTTTTGCATAATGCCTTTTCTACTGTTTTGTTAAAATCTGGTTTGCTCGGAATTATAATTTATTTATTGTCCATTTATCTCATCGCTAAAAAAACAATTTCAAACAATATACAAGTTAATAATATAAACAAACTGCTTTTAGGGTCTGGAATATTCCTAATAATGTCTAGTTGGGTATTTATGGGGTTCTACTTAAAATTAGATAGTAAATCTATTTTAATTGGATTGTTATTAGGTTATAGAGAGTATTTAAATAATCAATCGCTCAACTCTAAATAAATAGCATCAATACCTAAAATGTATAAGAAAAGCTAAATTAGTATACCCACAATTTAACAAAACGGAATGAAAACAATATTAATTATACACCAATCGGCTGAATTATACGGTTCTGATAAAACGATGCTTTACTTTTTGTCCGAATTAGATAAAACAATATATTTACCAATTATAGTTTTACCTTTTGATGGCCCATTAAAAAATGAATTGGAAAAAAACAACATCAAAGTTGTTATTGCTCCAGTTTTAAAAATATATAGAAAAATGTTTACGCCAAAAAACATTTTTAAGTTTATAAAAGAGTACTATCAAGGAATAAAAGCACTTGATACTTTAAATAAAGAATATAAATTTGACCTTGTTTATACTCATACTTTAGCTGCTTTAATTGGAATACTATTTGCTAAAAAAAGAAAGATAAAACATTTATGGCACGTACAAGAAATTATTGCTAAACCTAAAATTTTAAATTTTCTATTTAAGAAAATCCTTTCTTTAGATTGTAATCATAAAGTTGCCTACGATTCTATTGCAACTATGAATTTTTGGATTGAAAACAACCAAAAATTAGCGAAAAAATCAGAGGCTGTTTGGAATGGTGTTGAAACAAAAAACATTAAAACTTTTACAGATGTTGAATTACAAGAAGTTCGTGAAAATTTCTTTTTTTCATCTAAAGAGGAGATTGTAATTTCACTTGTAGGGAGAATTAATAGCTGGAAAGGACAACAATTATTATTAAAATCTTTTAATCAGTTAGTAGGCAAATACAATAATATCAAATTAGTTTATTTAGGATCTGCTCCACCAAATCAAGAAATTTTCGAAATTGAATTGAAAAAACAAATTTCAGAGTTTGGCTTACAAGACAAAGTTGTTTTAATTCCATTCCAGAAAGAAATTGAAAAATTTTGGAATGCAATTGATGTTGCTGTTGTTCCTTCTACAGAACCAGAACCTTTTGGTATGGTTGTTATTGAAGCAATGTTAGCCAAAAAACCTGTTGTTGCTTCCAATCATGGCGGACCAACTGAAATAGTTTTAGATAATGAAACAGGATTGTTGTTTGAACCAAATAATCACAACAGTTTGTCTGATGCTTTAGAAAAACTTATTAAAGTCGAACAGTTACGAAAATTATACGGTGTAAATGGTTTTAACAGAGTTAACACTACCTTTTCATTAGAAAATCATGTCAATCATTTTGAGAAAATTTTTGAAGATCTATTAAACTAAATTTTACCCAATTTATACAAACATATTTTTTTCAAAAAACTATATTTGTCCTCAAATTTATTGCTTGAATGAAAATAGGAATTTTAGGAACCCGAGGTATTCCCAATAATTATGGTGGATTTGAACAATTTGCTGAATTTTTCGCCACTTATGCCGCACAAGAAGGTCATGATGTGTTTGTGTATTCTCCACATAATCATACATATAAAGAAACCACATTTGAAAAGGTAAATTTAATTAAATGTAACGATCCAGAACATAAAATTGGAACAGCCGGACAATTTATCTATGATTTAAACTGTATATTAGATTCTCGCAAGAGAAATTTTGATATTATTCTACAATTAGGTTACACCAGTAGCGCTTTTTGGTACGATTTACATCCAAAAAAAAGTATTGTTATTACGAATATGGATGGTTTAGAATGGAAACGAACCAAATACAGCAAATCGGTTCAAAAAGTTTTAAAAATTGCCGAAAAATTAGCAGCTAAAAAAAGTGATTATTTAATTTCTGATTCATTAGGCATTCAAGATTATTTATTGAAAACGCACCATAAAGAAAGCGAATATATTGCTTACGGTGCTCATAATTTTGATGCACCAAATGAAGAAATTTTAGATGTTTATAACGTTGAAAAGTATCATTTCAATATGATTATGGCACGTTTCGAACCAGAAAATAATTTAGACATGGTTTTAGAAGGCGTGATGCAAAGCACGGATGAAAAACCAATTTTAGTCATAGGAAACCACAATACAAAATATGGCGAATACTTAAAAAACAAATTTGCTACTTGCAAAAAAATACAGTTTTTAGGCGCGCTTTATAACCTTAATCATCTAGACAATTTAAGATATTTCTCTAATTTATATTTTCACGGACACACCGTTGGTGGCACAAATCCTTCTTTATTAGAAGCCATGGCCTCGCAAGCTTTAGTTGTAGCGCACAATAACCATTTTAATAAAGGAGTTTTAAATGAAAATGCCTATTATTTTGAAACAGCAGAAGAGGTGAAAAAAATACTTGAAACAATTAAAAAAAATGATAACTTGCAGTTTGTAAAAAACAACTTTGAAGCCATTGCGAATAAGTTTAATTGGAACAAAATAAATGAAGAATATTTACAGTTTTTTAGCAAATGCTTGGCAAGAAATCCTACAGGAGCAAAAGTTAAATAAATCTTTTTTACCTTTTTTACTTATCTTAATTACTTTGCCAACTTTAATGGCAATTAATAATGTTAGTACGGCAATTTTTATTTTATCTGTTTTACTATTTAACAGAAACTCTAAAGTATCAACTCAAGTCACCTTTTTAGTTCCAATTTTATTGTTTTTTTGGATGGCTGCTTCCTATTTTTGGACTGCTGATGTTTCCAGAACCACTACAGCAATTTCCAAAGAAATTACTTTATTATTAATTCCGGTTACATTTCTTTTAATGCGACCTTTTACTAAAGATCAGATACTGAAATTACTAAAATATTATGGTCATGCTATGGTGTTTTATGCCGTCTTTTTTCTAGTAAGAGCTGCAGTTAGATATATAATTTATGGTGATCAAAGAGCATTTTTCTATCATGGCGAATATGATGACGATTTCGGACTGGTTCCAAAACTATTAAACGCCATTCACGTTTCTGTATATGTTGCTGTAGCGTTTTTCTATTTCTTAAGTAAAGAAATAAAAAGCAAATTAGATGTTCTATGTGCTTCTGTTCTTTTTATTTTCATTTTTTTATTATCTTCTAAAAATATAATCGTTGTATTCTTAGTTTTAATTGGCATTCATTTCTTTTATTTTTCAAAATCGTCAAACAAAATGCGATTGAGAAACTTAACTATTTTTATTTTAGTCGTAGGAAGTATTTTAAGTTTTAGTAAAATAAAAAATAGATTTTTAGTTGAATTTCAATCGAACACCAATACAAGTATAAGTCATAATGTGTATAACGAAGCAAATGAAGGTGTAAATTATATAAGTATTTATGAAGCTTGGAATAATGAAAAATTCACACAAAGTGATTACTTCCCAGGAACAGCTTTTAGAGTGTATCAATTCCGAATGTTTCTTGAAATTTTTAAAGAAGAACCGATTTTTTGGGAAGGATTAGGATTAAATGCATCTTTACATAAATTAAAAGAGAAAGAATTAAAATATAATTTATATCCAGTTTATGGCTCATTTAATTTTCACAACCAATATGTGCAGAATTTTGCCGAACTTGGCTTTATTGGGTTCCTGCTTTTAATTGTAATTTTATTTCTAAACATAAAAAAAGCAATTCAAAACAAAGATTTTATGCATATTTCTTTTGCAATTCTAATGATAAGCTTATTTTTGACCGAATCATTTTTATGGAGACAAACTGGAGTTTTATATTTTATAATATTCTATTGCTTGTTTAATACAAATGAATATAAAAAACTTAAAAACTAATGAAAAGAATATTAATAACAGGAGCGGCAGGATTTTTAGGTTCTCATTTATGCGATAGATTTTTAGCAGAAGGCTATTTCGTTATCGGAATGGATAATTTAATAACAGGTGACTTAAAAAATATCGAACATTTATTTAAAGAAAAAAACTTTGAGTTTTATCACCACGATATTACAAAATTTGTTCACGTTCCTGGTGAATTAGATTATATTTTACATTTTGCTTCACCAGCAAGTCCTATTGATTATTTAAAAATTCCAATCCAAACTTTAAAAGTAGGTTCGTTAGGAACACATAATTTATTAGGGTTAGCTCGAGTTAAAAAAGCAAGAATTCTTATAGCATCCACTTCTGAAATTTATGGAGATCCATTAGTGCATCCTCAAACAGAAGAATATTACGGAAACGTAAACACAATTGGTCCACGTGGTGTATACGATGAAGCCAAACGTTTTCAAGAATCCATTACAATGGCTTACCACACTTTTCATGGTGTAGAAACGAGAATTGTTCGTATTTTTAATACGTATGGACCAAGAATGCGATTAAATGATGGTCGTGTTATCCCCGCATTTATTGGACAAGCACTTCGTGGTGAAGACTTAACTGTTTTTGGAGATGGAAGTCAAACACGTTCTTTTTGTTATGTAACCGATCAAGTAGAAGGAATTTATAGATTATTACTTTCAGATTATCATTTACCAGTAAACATTGGTAATCCAGATGAAATAACAATTTCTGACTTTGCAGAAGAAATTATGAAATTAACAGGTACCAATCAGAAAGTAATTTATAAAGATTTACCTGTAAATGACCCAATGCAACGTCAACCAGACACTACAAAAGCTAGAGAAATCTTAGGCTGGAGCGCAAAGGTAAATAGAGAAGAAGGAATGAAAATTACGTATGAATATTTCAAATCACTTTCTCCTGAAGAATTAGCTAAAGAAGAACACAAAGATTTCTCAAAATTTATTTATTAGTTTGAAGCCAAAGGCAGGTAGATATTCGGGTTTTATAAGACCACTAATTACTTTCTTAGATTTATTAATTGTAAATCTATTAATATTAGTGTGTCTACGTTCGGCTATGAGTAATTTTGGTTATCACACTATTTTATCTGTGTTTTGGATTATTGTTTCTTATTATTCGGGCTTTTATGAAGTGTATCGTTTTACTAAAGAAACGGCAATTTTCGGAAAACTTGTAAAACAGTTTGTTTTTGTAAGTTTGATCACATTTGCTTATGTTGGTTATAAATATAAATATGTAACACCAGATGAAATTTGGTATTATATTATTTCTTCTTTTATTGGAGTCGGATTTATAAAATTCTCTATATTTTTTCTACTTCGAAAATACCGATTATTTTATGGAGGTAATTTAAGAAATGTAATTATCTTAGGTAATGGTAAAGATGTTGAAGAACTAAAAACATTTTTTAATACTAATCTTGATTATGGTTATAATTTATTAAGAACATTTGATTTAAAAACAAATAAAAAAAATGAAATTAATGAATGTTATGAATTTGTTTCAATAAATAATGTGGATGAAATTTATGGTTCTTTAAACACATTAAGTAATTCAGATTTAAATAGTTTAATCAATTTCGCAGATAATAATCTTAAAACTATAAAATTATTACCAGATAGTAAAAACAGATTATTAAGAAACTTAGCTGTTGAATATTACGGATATATTCCAATTATTTCACTTAGAACAATTCCTTTAGATAAAGAAATAAACAAAAGATTTAAACGTTTTTTTGATGTTGTTTTCTCTTTTTTAGTAATCATATTTTTACTATCTTGGTTAACACCTTTAATTGCTTTATTTATAAAATTAGAATCAAAAGGACCGGTTTTCTTTACACAAAAAAGAAACGGACTTAACTATAAAGAGTTTTATTGCTATAAATTTAGATCCATGCGATTAAACTCGAAAGCAGATTTAGAACAAGTACAAAAAAATGATCCTCGAGTTACCAAACTAGGAAAAATAATCAGAAAATTTAGTATTGATGAACTGCCTCAGTTTTTCAATGTGGTTTTAGGAGATATGTCTGTGGTTGGACCAAGACCTCACATGGTTAGCCATACCGAAATGTATGCAAAGAGCATTGATAAATTTATGGTAAGACATTTTATTAAACCCGGAATTACAGGTTTAGCCCAAATAAATGGTTGTAGAGGTGAAGTGGAGACAGAAAAAGACATTATTAACAGAGTGAAATTTGATATTTTTTATTTAGAAAATTGGTCTATTTTGTTAGACTTAAGAATCATTTATAAAACCGTTTTCAACGCCATTAAAGGAGAAGAAAAAGCGTACTAATGAACTCGTTAATTTCCATAATTACGCCATGTTTCAATTCTGAAAAGTATATTTCTCTAGCCATTCAATCCGTTATTTCTCAAACGCACCAAAATTGGGAATTGCTTCTTATGGATGATTGTTCTTCAGATGAAACCTACGCTATAATTTCGAAATTTGCTTCTCAAGATACTCGTATAAAAGCTTTTAAATTAGAAAAAAACGCTGGTGCTGGAGTGGCAAGAAATTATGCTATTCAACAAGCTTCCGGAAATTTTATCGCTTTTTTAGATGCAGACGATTTATGGAAAACCGAAAAGCTAGAGAAACAACTCCAATTCATGGAAACTCAAAATATTCCATTCACTTTTTCATTTTATGAAACTATCGATGAAGCTGGAAATTTGCGTAATGAAATGATCACAACTCCTTCAAAAATCACCTATAAACAATTATATTATTGCAATTGGATTGGCAATTTAACTGGAATTTATTCCGTAGATTTTTTTGGAAAAATTCCGATTTCGTCCATCAAAAAAAGACAAGATTGGATGCTTTGGTTGCAAATTGTAAAGCAAATAGAAACCGCAATTCCAGTGCCAGAAAGTCTGGCGTATTACAGAGTTAGAGAAGATTCTATTTCGGCTTCTAAATGGAAATTAATAAAATATAATTTCAAAGTGTATAGAGATTTTCACCAACGAAATTTCTTTTCAGCTTGTTTAGATACGTTGCGATTTTTGTATGTTCAATTGGTCATCAAACCTAAGTATAATAAAAAGTAAATAGATTTTTGCCACGAATTTTCGAATTATTTTTTTTAATTTGATTAAATTCGAATTTTCGTCAACGACGAACTAATTTTTATCGCAAACAAATTTAATATTCGTGAATTCGTGGCTAAAGAAAATAAATTTACAACAAAGAAGTAAATTGCTTCAATTTCCCACGATTACTTCGAGTTAAGAATTCTTTTCGAGTATAAGTAAACTTCAAATTCGGTTCCAAATACAAATCAACCGCTTTCTGAATTTCGTCAATTTGTGCGGAAGAAAGTGCTGCCTCACTTACATAATCAATTTCAAAACAGTCCAATTTTGTTTGTTTAATAACGAATTCTTTCACGTTTCCATCATCTTCAATAATACTTTTTGTCACATAATAAAACGTCAATCCAGGCGATTTTTTCCCGCTTGGCAAAATAGCCACATCGTTAGTTCGACCAATTAATTGCTTCAAAATTGGTTTTTTCCATGTGCTATTTTCGTCTAAAACACCCATATCGCCAATCTCATATCGGATAAAAGGATGCGCTTTGTTGTATAAAGAAGTCACCACTACTTTTCCAGAAGTGCCTTTTGGAACGGGTTGATTATTCTCATCTAAAATTTCAATAAATAAGGTTTCAGAATTAACTTGCCATTCGCCTTTAGGATTTTGAAAAGCTAATAAATCCAATTCAGAAGCGCCATATTCATTGACAATTGGAATTCCTAAATACTTTTCAAGTAGTATTTTATCAGCATCAAAAAGCATTTCTGAAGTGACCATGCATACTTTTAAAGTCGGACAAACGTCTTTTAAAACGATGTTTTTCGCTTGTAAAAATTTAGCAAAAAGAACCACAGAACTCGTATATCCGTTGATATAATCGAATTTTTTCTGTTGGAATTTTTTCAGAATTTCTTCCAAAACCACATCCGATAAATCGAAAATTGGAAAACGATATCTTTTCGCTAAAAAATCTTTGAAACGCTCTTTATAAAAGCCGAGTTTATCCAACGGAATTCCATAAAATCGCGCTTGAAACGACGTATTAAAATCAATTCCAAACCAACCAAATCTATAAATATTGGAATACCAAGTTAGCGCGTGCGAAAATTTATCTTTCGCAAAAATAAACGGATCGCCACTAGAACCGGAAGTTTTATTGATGTAAATATTCTTTTCAAAACCTTTCGAAAGTCTATCTTTTAAAGGAACTTGCAAATTTTTTTTGGTTAGAATCGGTAAATTCTTCCAATCTGTAATAGCAGTATTTCCAACTAAATTTTTATAGAAAGGGTTGTTTTCTAAATGAAATTGGACGATTTCATTTCTTTTATCTTCAATATGTTTTTGATAATCGAATTCAGAAATTTGTAGATTTTTTTCAAATTCAAGTTGGGCTTCCTTCATGGGGAAACCATTAATTTTTAACGATAAATGAAATAAGTGGAACACGTTTTCTGAATTTATTCAAAAATAACAAACCTAATTTTATAATCTAACAAAGACTTACTTTTTTTTCCAATTAAAACAAACTATTTTTGCAGCAACAAACAACACACACGATATGAATATTTTACTTTTAGGTTCTGGAGGAAGAGAACATGCATTTGCTTGGAAAATGACTCAAAGCGCACTTTGCTCACAACTTTTTGTAGCGCCAGGAAACGCAGGAACAGCACAAATAGCAACAAATGTTGCCATGAATCCAAACGATTTTGAAACTGTTAAACAATTTGTTTTAGCCAATGCAATTGAAATGGTTGTTGTCGGACCTGAAGATCCTTTAGTAAACGGAATTTACGATTTCTTTAAAAATGACGCAGCTTTAAATGCTATTCCAGTAATTGGACCATCAAAATTAGGCGCACAATTAGAAGGAAGTAAAGAATTCGCCAAAGAATTTTTAGTAAAAAATAATATTCCAACAGCCAAATATGAAAGTTTTACTTCGGAAACTGTTGAAAAAGGGTATGCTTTTTTAGAAACACTTTCTCCACCCTATGTTTTAAAAGCGGATGGTTTAGCAGCCGGAAAAGGTGTGGTAATTTTAAACGAATTACAAGAAGCTAAGGACGAATTGAAAGCGATGTTAGTGGATGCTAAATTTGGTTCTGCTAGTGCCAAAGTCGTTATTGAAGAGTTTTTAGACGGAATTGAATTAAGTTGTTTCGTGTTAACAGACGGAAAAAATTATAAAATTTTACCAACGGCAAAAGATTACAAAAGAATTGGTGAAGGCGATACTGGTTTAAACACCGGTGGAATGGGCGCTATTTCTCCAGTTCCATTTGCAGATGCGACTTTGATGCAAAAAATTGAAGAGCAAATTGTAATTCCAACGATCAACGGTTTAAAAAACGACAACATTGAATACAAAGGCTTTGTGTTTATTGGTTTGATAAAAGTGGGAGATAATCCGTTTGTGATTGAATATAATGTGAGAATGGGTGATCCGGAAACAGAAGTGGTTATTCCAAGAATTAAAAGTGATTTAGTCGCTTTGTTTCAAGCCGTTGCGACAGAAAAATTATCAGATTTTGAATTCGAATTAGACGAAAGAACGGCAGCTACAATTGTAGTCGTTTCTGGCGGTTATCCTGAAGAATTTGAAAAAGGAAAAGAAATTTCTGGATTAGATCATAACACGGAATCTTTAGTTTTCCATGCAGGAACAAAAGAAGAAAACGGAAAAATTGTATCTAATGGAGGTCGTGTTTTAGCGGTAACATCTTTTGGAGCTACGTTCACAGATGCCACAAAAAAATCTTATCAAACTATAGAAAATCTAAAATTTGATAAGATGAATTATAGAAAAGATATAGGATTCGATTTATAGTCAAATCTTACATCAATTTATAGAAGTCGAATTTTGAAACCAATTCATTTCAAAATTCGGCTTTTTTATTATTTTGTTAAGAAAGAGTGAGCCGTTGTATCTTGCTCGTCTTCTCCAGATTTTTTGAAAATCTGTAATTGTTTTGTCCAATAAACAGTCCAATAACAACAGATACAAATAAATACCCAGTTGATGATATTTGCACCCCACCAGTTTGTTAATTCCCAACCTCTTAATAAGTCCATTGGTACAAAAAGTACTTCAACAAATAAAAATTGTATTGCTTCGAAAAATGCTTTCATTTTTTTATTATTATATTTACACTACAAAAATATAAAATATCTTTATGATTGCAAGCCTTTTTAGTAAAACTCGACCAATTAATTACGCATTAATCTTTTTAATGCTACTTTCTTGCTTTTTTTTATATCAATTTCAAGTTTCAAACACCGTTTTTACCACTAATATTATAATTGAAAAGGCAGCGGTTTTTGTTTTAATTGTATTTTCGTTTTTTTTAGTCAACTTTATTTCTTTAAAAAACTCACTAACTAAGAACGATAATTATGCGATTCTTATCTTTTTTGTATTTATACTTTTATTTCCAACCATATTAAACAATACTAAAATTGTATTGTCAAATGTGTTTTTATTATTGGCTTTACGACGATTAGTTTCGTTAAAAACTTTAGTTTCTCCTAAAGAGAAAATTTTCGATGCGTCTTTTTGGATTTTTCTTTCCGCAATATTCCATTTTTGGAGTATTCTGTATATTGTTTTAGTATTTATTTCGATAATATTTCACTCAGGAAAAGATTTTAAAAACTGGTTGTTGCCTTTTGTTTCTTTTCTTTGTGTTTGGATTTTGTATATTTTCGCCAGTTTGGTTTTGTTTGATAATTATACTATTGATGATAGTATTAACGATGTAAGTTTTAACTTTTTTGCGTTTGATAATGTGTATCAAAATATGGCATTGGCTTTGTTTGTTTCTATTTCAGCCTTGTTTTTTGCTTCACAAACTTTCGATTATCAGAACAAACCCTTAAACATGCAATCGTCGTATAAACAAATTTACTTTTCGTTTATTTTAGCTATTGGAATTTATATTTTTTCGCCAAATAAATCTAATGATTTGTTAATTTATTCTTTTGCGCCGTTATCTATTTTAGGTGCGAATATGTTCGAAAAATTTGAAGATTCCGTTTATAAAGAAGTTTCTTTATATCTGTTATTTGCAGTTGGATTGTTTTTCTTTTTTGCGCAATTATAACTTATTTCCATACGCTAAATCGCCAGCATCGCCTAATCCAGGAATGATATAGTCTTTCTCATTTAATTTTTCGTCTAACGAAGCCACCCATAAATGACAATTGTCGGGTAAGTTTTCTTGTAAATATTGAATACCTTCTGGAACTGCAATAACGACTGCAATATGAATGTGTTTTGGATTGTGGTCTACTAACAGTTTATTTAAAACCGCTACTAAAGATTTTCCAGTGGCTAACATCGGATCAATTAAAATTAAACTTTTGTTTGTTAAAGTTGGCGTAGCTTTGTATTCTACCAAAATATCAAATTCATCATCGTTATTATAATGATGTCTGTAGGCTGAAACAAAACCGTTTTCTGCATCGTCAAAAAAGTTCATAAAACCTTGATGAAGTGCTAAACCAGCTCTTAAAATCGAACATAAAACAATATTTTCAGCAATAGTTGTAGTATGTTTTACACCTAACGGAGTTTGAACAGCAATATCTTTATATTCTAAATTTTTACTTAATTCATAAGCCATAATCTCACCAATACGTTCAATGTTTTTTCTGAATCGCATGCTGTCTTTCTGAATGTTTACATCTCTAAGTTGCGTAAGAAAATGATTTAAAATACTATTTTGTTCGGAGATATAATGTACATTCATGTGAGATAATTTGAAAATTGAGGTTAAAAGTACAAAAAATCCTTATTTTTGTAAATTAAAATAGAAACTATGTTTGCAGAATTTGCCTTTCCCATTTTTGAACAATCTATAAAAGCGTATCATATTATTGATGATGTGTACCAACCTGTATTAAATCCATTTGAAAAAGGTTCAGTAGAACACTTGTTATTTGCAAAAAACTGGGTAGATACCGTACAATGGCATTATGAAGATATTGTACGTGATCCAAATATTGATCCAGTTGCCGCGTTAGATTTAAAACGTAAAATTGATGCCTCTAACCAAGTAAGAACGGATATGGTTGAATATATTGACGGGTATTTTTTACAGAAATATGCGCACGTTCAAGTGAAACCAAATGCTAGAATTAATACAGAAAGTCCTGCTTGGGCAATTGATAGATTATCGATTTTAGCTTTGAAAATTTACCATATGAACGAAGAGGCAACTCGTGAAGAAGCAACTGCGGAACACAGAGCGAAATGTCAAGAAAAATTGAACGTATTGTTAGATCAAAAAAACGATATGTTTATTTCCATTAGTCAATTAGTAGAAGATATTGAAAACGGCGACAAATTCATGAAAGTTTACAAACAAATGAAAATGTACAACGACGAAGATTTGAATCCGGTTTTGTATCAAAATAAAAAATAAATGCCGCAACACATTTTAGTTATCAGGCTTTCAGCTATGGGCGATGTCGCTATGACAGTTCCTGTGCTGAAAGCTTTTTCTTTGCAATATCCTGATGTGCAACTCACAGTGGTTTCTCGACCTTTTTTCAAACCTTTTTTTGATGACATTGAAAACGTAACTTTCTTTGCCATAGATTTAAAAGAAAGACATAAAGGTTTTTTAGGATTGCTACGCTTGTTTTCCGATTTACGAAAATTGAATATTGATGCCGTTGCCGATTTACATAATGTGTTACGTTCGAAAGTTGTTAGAACATTATTCACTCTATCAGGTAAGAAAGTAGCCGCTACTGATAAAGGACGAAAAGACAAAAAAGAACTCACCAAGTTAGCCATTAAAACCATTTCTCCAACAAAATCAATGTTTGACAGACATTGCGAAACGTTTGAAAAATTAGGTTTTCCTTTAGATTTAAACCTACCAACATTTTCTGAAAAAGCCATTTTATCAGAAGAAATATTTGCCATTACTGGAAAAAAAGAAGGAAATTGGATAGGAATCGCACCTTTCGCACAATATGAAAGCAAAGTGTATCCGATAGATTTAATGCAAGAAGTTATTGATGAATTAGCGAAAAATACGTCTAATAAAATCTTTTTATTTGGTGGTGGCGATGAAGAAATTAAGAAACTAAATCAATTAAAAAACCATCATAAAAATGTGATTGTTGTTGCTGGAAAAATTAAGTTTCAACAAGAATTAGATTTAATTTCTAATTTAAAAGTAATGCTTTCTATGGATTCTGGAAACGCACATATTGCAGCCATGTTGGGCGTGAATGTCATTACACTTTGGGGTGCCACACATCCTTTTGCAGGATTCAAACCGTTTAACCAACCGGATGATTTTTGTATGACTTCTAACAGAGAACAATTTCCGTTTTTACCGACTTCGGTTTATGGAAATAAAAAAGTGGAAGGTTATGAAAATGCAATGCGAAGTATTTTACCAGAAACGATTGTGAGTAAAATCAATTCAGTTTTATAAAAAAAAGAAAAACCCTAAATCAAAAATTCGATTTAGGGTTTTTTATTACTTTTTTGATAGTTTTAAATATTATCAAAATCAACTTTAATTTCTGCTGTTGTTGGTACAGCCTGACAAGCTAAAACTAAACCTTCTGCTACTTCGTTGTCTGTTAAAATTTGGTTTTTATTCATTACTGCGCTTCCTTCTGTAACACGACAAATACAACTGCTACAAATTCCACCCTGACAAGAATAAGGCACATCTAAACCTTGTTTTAATGCCGCTTCTAAAATGGTTTGTTTCTGACTCATTTCAAAAGTCACTTCATCAGAATCTACTAAAATTGAAATGTTAGTGTGTCCGTTTTGTCCGGCTGCAGCTTTGTTTTCTGGAGCAGGAGAAGTACCAAATAATTCAAATTTGACATCTTTTTCAGCTACATTATTTTCAGTTAAAGTTGCCGAAACGACTTTGATCATTTCCTCTGGTCCACATAAATAAAACTTAGAAAACGTTTTATCTGCATGTTTGTTTTTAAGCACTGTATTCACTACAGATTTATCAATTCTTCCAAACAATTCGCCAGCAACATTAGCTTGACTATAAACGAAATGCACGAAAAATCGACCTAAATTTTTTAATTGTAGCGCATGTAATTCGTCGTGAAAAATAGTTTCTGCTTCTGTTTTATTTCCATAAACCAAAACAAAAGTACTATTCGGTTCTTCTTCTAGAATACTTTTCGCAATAGATAAAACGGGTGTAATTCCACTTCCTGCAGCAAAAGCCGCATAACTTTTTTGATGATCGTGTTTCGCTTCAAAAACAAATTTCCCTTCTGGAACACTTACTTCTAGTAAATCACCAATAGCTAAATTGTTATTTGCAAATTTCGAAAACGTTCCGCTTTTAACTTCTTTAACAGCAATTCTCATCTCGCCACTTTTCGGAGAAGAACAAATAGAATACGCTCTACGAATTTCTTTTCCGTCTAAAGTTAGTTTTAAAGTAACATATTGTCCTGCAATAAATTGATATACTGCTTTTAGTTCTTCAGGAATATTAAAAACGATAGAAACGGCATTTTTAGTTTCTCGTTTGATTTCCTTTATGGCTAATTTATAAAAATCCATAGTATAATTATTTTTCACAAAAATACTACTATTATATAAAATTACCCGCCCTGTCTAAGAAAAAATTATACATAAGTTTATTATGCATAAGAAAATTATGTATATTTGTAATCTAATAATACTAAACAATGAAAAATTCACAATTATACAAAGGAAGTTTAAATACTATTATTATGAAGCTTTTAGAAGAGAAAGGCAGAATGTATGGTTATGAAATTACGCAAAAAGTAAAAGAAATTACCAAAGGCGAATTAAATATTACTGAAGGTGCTTTGTACCCAGCTTTGCACAAACTTGAATCGGAAGGATTGTTAGATGTGGAAGTTGAAAAAGTAGATAATCGATTAAGAAAGTATTATAAATTGACACAGAAAGGAACTTCTGAAACAGTAAATCGTTTAGCCGAATTAGAAGAATTTATAAAAAACATGCAAACAATTGTAAATCCAAAATTAAGTTATTAAGATGAAGTTAACTAAAGAGAATATTCAATTCATAGACAATTATTTAAAAAACAGCCAAGTCATTTATTATGACATTCGAATGGAAATGTTAGATCATGTAGCTACAGCAGTTGAACAAAAAATGGAAGTCGAAAATTTAGATTTTTACGACGCTTTCAAAAACTATATGGTTATAAATAAAACGGAATTATTAAAACTAAACAAAGAAGAAGGATTACATTTCATAGAACATTGAAAAAATTTGGTCGTTTTATTATTCAGCCTATTCAGATTCTTTTGGCATTAATCGTTTCTTTTGCTGTTTATATATTTACAATCAAGTTTGGTATAAAAAACAGTAGCAATTATTTCCTTTTTAGTGTTTTAATTTCATATATACTGTTTGGTGTTGGTCATTTATTAATAAATAGAAGCAAAAAATTTTACTACATCGATAAAAATTTTTCTATTTTATTTATTTTACATCAAATAGGTAATTTGTTTTATAAAAGTGCAAAAGAAAGTTTCACATCATCGATTATTTTCAACAGCATTATACTATTTGTTTTTATTGCTTTTTTAAATTTTTATTATTCTGAAATGAAGAGCTTTAAAAAGAGAAACCAATATTTATTTCAATGAAACTTTTGATAAAAGTATTTGTAAATATGTATAAAAAAACCTACTCTTTTTTGGAGTAGGTTCAGAAAATTTTTATTTCGTAAATAACGCTCTTAATTCTGTTGCATCACTAGGTTTCATTTTTCCAGCTAATACTAAACTTAATTGTTTTCTTCTTAATGCAGCATCAAAGCGTTGAATTTCTAATTCCGTTTGTGGTTCAATTGGTGGAACCGGTACTGGACTTCCCATTTCATCCACAGCTACAAAAGTATAAATAGCTTCGTTCGCTTTGTTTTTGATACCAGATTCTCTGTCTTCGGTCCAAACATCAATAAAAATTTCCATAGATGTAGAAAAAGTTCTAGATACTTTTGCTTCCACGGTTACCACACTTCCTAATGGAATCGCTTTGTTAAAAGCTACGTGATTTACAGATGCGGTTACACAAATTCTACGTGAATGACGACGCGCAGTAATACTTGCAGCTCTATCCATACGAGCTAATAATTCACCACCAAAAAGATTATTTAAAGGATTAGTTTCACCAGGTAAAACTAAATCTGTAAGAACAGTAATTGAGTCTGAAGGATATTTGTTTTGCATTGTTTTTTTACAAAGATAATAACTCTGATTTAAAAACAAGGCATAAAAAAATCCCAAAATAGGGATTAGTCTATTAGCAACCAAGCATCGATGCTATCTTTTGCTTTAATTTGGAGTTTTAAATTCTGCGCTTCTTTTAAATTGGAATAGCTTCCAAAAGCTACAGGAATTAATCCATATTTGTTTTTGGTTAGTAAATGCGCCTCAAAACCTTGAGAAACTAATTGTTTCCTAGCTTTTTCTGCATTTTGTTCACTTCTATATGCGCCAGCCACAACGTGGTATTTTGCGTTTGGTTTTTCTTCTAAAGTTAAATCGACAGCTGCCATCGGATTGGGTAAAACGAAAGTGGCTTCTTGTAATTTTTGATTTATTTTTTCTTGAACTGATTTTTCTACTAAAATGGTTTTCTGATCAATCGTATAATCGTAATACATTTTATAACCATAGGTTCCAGCTGAAGAAAAAAGCGCAATTGCTGCTGCATATTTCAACCAATTGGTATTTGGTTTGTTTTGAACTAATGGAATTACTGGAGTTTCATCTTCAATAACTTCTTCTTCTTCTTCTTCTTCTAAAATTTCATTTTCTACAATCTCTTGAGCGATAGAAATGGTTTTAGCTACATTTTTCGTTTGATTTTCTCTGATAATTTCTGGAGAATTAAAACCAGACAAACCAAAAGAATCCATTAAATAATTGACAGAAGTATTTGGTTTAAAAACGAAATTATTTTCAGAATTTGAAGAAATTTCACCAATATTCTCTAATGTTAAAACTTCTTTATTTTGAAGTTTTTCTAACCAAAAAACAACTTGCGTTTGAATTTTAGCTAAAGCAGTTTCGTAGCTAATTTTTTCTTGTAAGGCAATATGATTCGCCAACAAACCATCATTTGTTTTGATGTTTGAATTGAAAGAAATAACTTTTCTTGGCGGTACAAACGAATTATGACCTTCCGCTATTTGAGCCGATTGCCATTCACTTAAAAAAGCACCAAAACCAGGAATGCTTACACATTGGTATCGGTACAATAATCCAGAAATGTATTTCTCTATTTTCATAGTCACAAAATTAAGTATTCAAAGACAAAAACAAAATTTTATCAACAATTTTTATTAACAATCTACGCTTTATGTTTATTAAGGTTTGATTTTCATATTACTAAAAAATAAATATATTTGCAGGATATATTATACGCCATGTTACATACTGAATTATTACACGCACTCGCACTTTTAAAAGTGGACGGAATTGGTGATGTTGTTGCCAAAAAACTAATTAACCATTGTGGTTCTGCCCAAGATGTTTTTCAATCTAAGAAAAAAGCACTGTTAGCTATTGATGGTGTAGGCGAAATTCTCTACAAAAAATTACAGGAAAAATCAGTTTTTCAATTAGCGGAAAACGAACTTCGATTTGTTGAAAAAGAAAACATTTCTCTTTCCTATTATTTAGATGAAAACTATCCGGAACGATTGAAACATTGTATCGATGGTCCAGTTATTTTGTTCCAATCTGGAAATATTAATTTTGAAAATAGAAGGCTGATAAACATTGTTGGAACCCGACAAATTACACCTTACGGAACAGAATTTACCAAAAAACTGATTACTGATTTGGCGCCATTAAATCCCATTATTGTGAGCGGATTTGCTTATGGTGTAGATATTGTCGCCCATCAAACTGCTATGGAAAATAATTTGCAAACCATTGGTGTTTTAGCACATGGATTAAATCAAATTTATCCGAAAATGCATAAAAAATACATGGCAAAAATGGAACAAAATGGCGGCTTTATGACCGAATTTTGGAGCACCTCTAATCCTGATAGAGAAAATTTTATCAAGCGAAATCGTATTGTTGCCGGAATGTGCGAAGCGACTATCGTAATTGAAAGCGCTGAAAAAGGCGGTTCTTTAATTACAGCAAATATAGCTAACGATTATAACCGAGATGTTTTTGCTGTGCCAGGAAGAATTACAGATAAATTTAGTCAAGGTTGTAATAATTTGATAAAAACACAACGCGCACATTTGCTCAATAGCGCTGCAGATTTGATTTATATTTTAAATTGGGATTTGGCAGATAAAAAAGTGAAACCAATCCAAAAACAATTATTTGTTTCCTTAACAGAAGATGAACAAAAAATTTATGATTACCTTCAAAACAAAGAGCCAGAACTAATGGACATTATTGCTTTAGATTGCGATTTTCCCATTTTTAAAATTTCTTCTTTATTATTAAATATGGAATTGAAAGGCGTTATTAGACCGTTACCAGGAAAGTTGTTTGAAGCGGTGTAGATACCGAAACGAGTTCGGAATGACATAACACACAATCTTGTCAAGCTGAACTTGTTTCAGCTTCTCTTTTAAATAATATAGATCCTGAAACAAGTTCAGGATGACAAAATACACTAACAGGTTTAGGAAGATAAAATTTTTTTAAAAAATGGCTTATAGAACATATCATAATTATTGGGTTTATATTTTAACTAATAAACCTAATGGTACTTTATATATTGGTGTTACAGGTGGAATTGATGATAGAATGGAAAGACATTTAAATGGTGAAGGATCGAAATTTACATCCAAATATAAGTTGAATCTTTTGGTTTATTTTGAAGAGTTTCAATATATAGGCGATGCAATTGCTAGAGAAAAGCAATTAAAGAATTGGCACAGACAATGGAAAATAAACTTAATTGAAAAAGAAAATCCTTCTTGGATAAATTTATGGAAAAATATAGATTCCGAAACAAGTTCGGAATGACAAAGCACGCAATCTTGTCATCCTGAACTTGTTTTAGTCTCGCTTCATTTAATTTAGAATAATATAGATCCTGAAACAAGTTCAGGATGACAAAATACACTAACAAGTTCAGGATGACAGAAATGAGGTTTAGTTCGGAATGACAAAAAAACGATTACATAAACCCTAATTTCTCTCTTACTCTTTTTAAAACACCATCTGCTACTTTACCTGCTTTTGCTGCACCTTCGAAAAGTAATTTATCTACTTCTTCTAAGTTGTTAATGTAGTAATTGTATTTTTCTCTTTCTGTTTTAAATTTCTCAGCAATTAAATCATATAACGCTTGCTTCGCGTGTCCGAAACCAAAATTTCCAGCTAAATATTTAGCTTTTAATTGTGCAATTTCTTCTTCTGAACCTAATAATTTATACAACCCAAAAACATTACATGTTTCTGGATTTTTTGGTTCTTCTAAAGGTGTGCTGTCTGTTTCTATGCTTTTGATTTGCTTTAATAAGGCTTTATCATCTAAGAAAATATTGATAAAGTTATTACGAGATTTACTCATTTTTTGTCCGTCTGTTCCTGGAATCAACATGGTGTCTTCGCTCGTTTTTCCTTCTGGTAATACGAAAGTTTCACCCATTTGATGGTTAAAACGAGAAGCGACATCACGAGTGATTTCTAAATGTTGCATTTGATCTTTTCCAACAGGGACGATTTCTGCATCGTACAATAAAATATCAGCAGCCATTAACATCGGATAGGTAAACAAACCAGCATTTACATCGTCTAATCTGTCGGCTTTGTCTTTAAAAGAATGCGCTAAAGTCAAACGTTGAAAAGGGAAAAAGCAACTTAAATACCAAGACAATTCTGCGGTTTGTGGCACATCTGATTGTCTGTAAAACACCACTTTTTCAGTATCTAAACCGCATGCTAACCAAGCTGCAGCTGTGCTATAGGTGTTTTCTTTAAGTTCTGTTCCGTTTTTAATTTGCGTAATCGAATGCAAATCGGCAATAAATAAAAACGATTCATTTGCAGGATTATTTGCCATTTCGATAGCAGGAATAATTGCACCTAATAAATTTCCTAAATGTGGCGTTCCTGTACTTTGTACGCCCGTTAATATTTTTGCCATTTGGTTACTTGTTTTTGCAAATGTAAGTTTTTATGTAAAAAGAGCCAAGTGATTTTATGACTTTGCGACTTAGTGAAAGGGTGATTTGGGGAGATTTTGATTGTGTAAAATTTATATGATGAATATGATGATAATTTTGAGTTAAAAAGGGATTAAAAAGTTAGTTAAAACAATATTACGTGATTAATAACCCCGATTGCAGTGGCATCCTTTTACAAATTGCTACTTAAAAAGCAATTTGTAACAGATATAAAGGAAAGCGGGTGTGGTTTTGTTTTGAAGTGCTATATTTGTGTTTCATAAAAAAAATAAAAATGAAGGTTTTACTATATCCGTTGTGGCTACTTTATAGAATTTGGTTTTACATGTTACTATTAGTTCCAATAATTGTCTTGTTTCCATTTATTTTTGTTTCGATTTTAAGCGAAAAAACCTATCCATTATTTTTTAAAATTGCGCGTATTTGGGCAAAAATAATTTTAATTGGAATGGGTTTTAGATATTCCATAGAAGGTGACGAAATTTTTGAAGATGGAAAAAGTTATATGTTAGTCGCTAATCACACTTCAATGACAGATATCATGCTAATGCTAATTGCGGTGAAAAATCATCCGTTTGTGTTTGTGGGAAAAAAAGAATTGGTTAAAATTCCGATTTTCGGATTTATTTATAAACGCGTTTGTATTTTGGTGGATAGAAAAAGCAGCAAAAGTCGATATGAAGTTTTTGAACGTGCCCAAAAAAGAATTCAACAAGGTTTGAGTATTTGTATTTTTCCAGAAGGCGGTGTGCCAGATGAAAGTGTTTTACTAGATGAATTTAAAGATGGCGCTTTTCGTATTGCGATTGAACACCAACTACCAATTGTTCCGATGACTTTTTTCGACAATAAAAAACGATTTTCGTATACTTTTTTTAGCGGAACTCCGGGTAAAATGAGAGCTATAATTCATAAGCCTATTGAAACTAAAGGAAAGTTGATGGAAGAAAGACATCATATAAAAGAAGAAGTCAGAAAAATTATTTTAGCGGATTTAGAAAACGATCAAAAATAAAAAAGCGCCATTGGCGTGGCGCTTTCCTAGTTTCAAACTTTACTATACAAAGTTGTGAAACAACTTAACTAAATTATGTAACTAACTTTAAAATTTATAACTAATTCCTGTATTTACACCAATAACATAAGGTGAAAAATCTTCAGCATTTTTATTAAAAGTGTTAATTTGGTATTTTAATGTCGGTTCCACATTCAATTGGAAATTTTTCATAAAATTATAGCTTAACCCTAATCCAACATTACTACTAAAGTGAACGTTATTTAGGTTTGAAGCTTTTCCAATTTGTACATTTCCATCGTTTCCACTTATAGAAATTGCATTTTCGGTTAAAAATAAAGTACTCATTCCACCTTTAATAGCTACTCCAATTTTTTTGTTTAGTATAGCGTATGATACTTCTAAAGGAACTTCAATATATTGGGTTCTTTGATTTAAATTTCCTAAATTTTGACTTGATTGTATAATTTGATTTTCAGACACGTTTTTTGAAATATCTTTTTCGTGTTTTAAAACTAAATATTTACCATTTGTATTTCTTTCAATATTCGTATTGGCAATTTTGGATTGATCTTCAAAGCTAGAATAGAAAGCAATATTTTGGGTATCATAATCTAAATTTAAATTGCTAACTCCTGTTTTTACAGACAAACGTTTGTTTACATTATAAGCAATTCCCACACCATAACTGGTAGAATTATTATACGTTTTTTCGTTAGTAGCAAATTCATCAGATATTGGAGAACCATTTTCAAAAGAATTGAAGAAAATAGGCGAAACAAAACTGTTTACAGCCCATTTACTCCATTTCTCTTTTTCATCAGCAACTTTTTTTGTCTCTTTTTCACGAAGCAATTTTTCCATTGGGTTTTCCTCAATTGTAACAGTTGCCAATGTTATGGTGTCAATTTTTATATCTTCAATAGCGGTAATAGCTATTGAATTTGTAATAGAATTTTCTAATCCATTTTCTATAAGAATACCATTCGAATTTGTGTTTTTGTTTAACGTTGTAGGAGTAGAATTAAAATTATTAATATCTGTTAAACCAGAATTTGAATCGTTATTTTTAGATGTATTAAATTTGTTAAAAGTATTTACATCAATAATTTCGGTACTCGAATTGTTGTTTTTTGATCTATTGAATGTTTTAATTGTATTTATATCAGTTAAACCAGAATTTGAATTGTTGGTTTTTGAGGAATTGAAATCATTAAAACTAGGTTTTTTACTCTTAGAGGAATTTGATTTTGTGTTAGTATTGTTTTTATAATTTTTTGTAGCAGCAATTCCTGAAGCTGAACTAGTATAATATTTTTTGTTCTCTTTATAAATATTTTGTTCGATTTTGTTTTTTTGATTCGAAACGAAACCACCATTAGATTTGTAAGTCTTGGAATTGTCTAATGAACTTTTATTTAATTTTGAATCTGTTTTCGAATTAGAACTACCATTTTTTGAAGAACTAGTAGCGCTTACATTATTTACAAGTGAATTAGAATCAGAATTGTTTCCCGATTCATTTATAAAAGTTGAATTGGATTTATTTTTATTTAAGTGGGATTCAGAAGAATTAGATAAATTCGAATCAGTTTTCTGATTGTTGTTGTTGTTGTTTTCAGAAGTGACTACAGCGTTACTATTGTTCGTATTTGAGTTATTAAAATCCGTATTTCTGTTAAAAAAAAGGACAGACATAATGGCTACAAATGAAGCTGCAATTCCAGCGGTTTTAAACCAAAATGGAATCACTCTTCTTTTTTTCTCTTTAGGATGTAATTTCTCTTGAATGTTTTCCCACACAATATCTGGTGGGGAAACCTCAAAGTCCTTAAATTTTTCCTGAAAAAGACGTTCTATATTTTTGTTTTCTTTCTTCATTTTGTCTTTGAGAATGCGGTATTATAATTTTGTATTTTTTCTTTCAAAATCATTTTAGCTCTTGCTAAGTTAGATTTAGAAGTACCATCTGTTATTTCTAACATTTCGGCAATTTGTTTGTGTGAGAAACCATCAACCACATATAAGTTAAAAACCAATCGGTACCTATCTGGTAATTCTTGAATAATTTTTAACAAAAAATCCATTGTTACAGATTCATCGTCAATTTCAACATCTTCCACATTTGGAATATTATCTGAAACTAATTCTAAAAATAAACCTTGTTTTCTATACTGTTGTAAAACATAATTAACAACTAATCTTTTTGCCCAACCTTCAAAAGAACCTTCGTTTTTAAATTGTTTTAATTTTTCAAAAATGATTAAAAAACTTTCTTGTAAATTATCTTGCGCTTCTTCATAACTTCTCGAATACTTTAAACTAACGGCAAACAATTTTGGAGCTAAAAGCTTATACAATTGTTCTTGTGCTTGAGTATTGTTATTCTTACATAGATGTAGAAGCTTATCAATCATTAATTATGGTACAACAATAGAGATTTCTTCAAAAATATCAACATTATTAGCGTCTTTACCTTTCCAAAATTTGAAAGTATAAGTTCCAGATACTGTAGGAGTAAAATGTAAAGTTTGACTAGAAATAGGATTTGATAACGGCGTGCAATTATCTCTATCGAAAACAATTCCTTGTACAGCTACTGTTCTGGTAAATTCATTTTTTTCATAATAAAAACCATCAAAACCATAACAGTTTGAAGGTCTGATAAAATTTATTTGAATATCATTTTCTTCATTTATAATAAAATCTGTCGGTAATTCAACAGAGTCTATTTTTAATAACTCATAATGCAGTTTTGGACTGTTATCATCAACAGAACATGAAATTGACAATAAAAAAATCCCAATAAGTGCTACTATTTTTTTCATTTTATAAGATGTTTTATTTTATAGATGCAAAAATTACAAAAAGGTTGCGTCATTATCAAAAAAAAATCATCCAAAAGGATGATTTTTAATTTATTAAGCGTTTTGCTCTTTTAATAAAGCTTTAATTTTTGCTTCTAATTCGTCCATTAATTCTGGATTATCCTTTATTAATTGTTTTACAGAATCTCGTCCTTGTCCTAATTTGGTTTCCCCATAACTAAACCAAGAACCACTTTTCTTTATAATTTCAAAGTCAACCGCTAAATCTAAAACTTCACCAACTTTAGAAACACCTTCACCATACATAATGTCAAATTCACAAGTTCTAAAAGGTGGCGCTACTTTATTTTTTACAATTTTTACTTTGGTTCTGTTTCCGATAACATTGTCACCGTCTTTAATTTGCGAAGAACGTCTGATATCAATTCTAATTGAAGCATAAAACTTTAAGGCATTTCCTCCAGTTGTAGTTTCTGGACTACCAAACATAACGCCAATTTTATCTCTCAACTGATTGATAAAAAATACGGTACATTTTGTTTTATGAATCGTACCTGTTAATTTTCTTAACGCTTGCGACATCAAACGAGCGTGTAATCCCATTTTGCTATCACCCATATCACCTTCAATTTCACTTTTTGGTGTTAATGCAGCAACCGAGTCAATAACTACAATATCAACCGCTCCAGAACGAATTAAACTTTCAGCAATTTCTAATGCTTGTTCTCCGTTATCTGGTTGAGAAATAATTAAATTATCAATATCAATACCTAATTTTTCGGCATAAAAACGGTCAAAAGCATGTTCCGCATCAATAAAAGCGGCAATTCCACCTGCTTTTTGAGCTTCTGCTATGGCGTGTAAAGTTAAGGTTGTTTTACCAGAAGATTCTGGTCCGTAAATTTCAATAATTCTTCCTTTCGGATATCCATTTACACCTAATGCAATGTCTACACCTAAAGATCCTGATGAAATGGTTTCTACTTCTTCTACGGCAGAATCTCCCATTTTCATTACAGTTCCTTTACCGTAAGTCTTGTCTAATTTGTCTAATGTTAATTGTAAGGCTTTTAATTTTGCTTCTTTTTCCGTGCTCATAATAATAAATTTTTCGTAAAAATACAGAATTTTTTAATCGGAACAAACATTGTTAATATGTTTTGTGATTTTCTAAAAAATTATAACTTTGCAGCAGAATTCTTCCAATTAGAGTTCCTTATATTTATTTCTGTATCAGACGTATTAAATCGCGTCTCTAACCTTAAAATGTTTATAGCATGCAACTGTATAACACCTTAAGCGCAGAAGAAAGAGCTAAGTTAATTGATCAAGCTGGTCAAAGATTAACGCTTTCTTTTTATGCGTACGCCAAAATTGAAAACCCAACACAATTTAGAAACGACTTATTTCTGAAGTGGAATAAATTAGATGCCTTAGGCCGAATTTATGTCGCTACCGAAGGAATTAATGCGCAAATGTCTGTACCAGCAGAAAATATCGATGCGTTTAGAGAAACGTTAGAAAAGTACGATTTCATGAAAGGTATTCGTTTGAATATTGCGGTAGAACATGACGATCATTCGTTTTTAAAATTAACGATAAAAGTTAGAAATAAAATTGTGGCCGATGGTTTAAACGACGCCACATTCGATGTAACGAATAAAGGAGTTCACTTAAATGCTAGAGAATTCAATGCGATTTTAGATGATCCGAATACAATTGTAGTGGATTTTAGAAATCATTATGAAAGTGAAGTTGGGCATTTTACAGGTGCGATTACGCCAGATGTAGAAACGTTCCGTGAAAGTTTGCCAATTATCAACGAACAATTAAAAGACTTTAAAGAAGATAAAAATTTAGTGATGTATTGTACGGGCGGAATTCGTTGTGAAAAAGCTTCTGCGTATTACAAACATCAAGGTTTTAAAAACGTTTTTCAATTAGAAGGTGGAATTATTAATTATGCCAAACAAATAAAAGAAGAAGGTTTAGAAAGTAAATTTATTGGTAAGAATTTCGTTTTCGATCATCGTTTAGGAGAAAGAATTACGGATGATATTATTTCGCAATGTCATCAATGTGGAGAACCATGTGATACACACGTAAATTGCGCGAATGAAGCTTGTCATTTATTATTTATTCAGTGCGATTCTTGTGCTGAAAAAATGGAAAGTTGTTGCTCTACCACTTGTGTAGAAACAATTTATTTGCCTTTAGAAGAACAAGAAAAACTAAGAAAAGGCGTTAAAAACGGCAACATGATTTTTCAAAAAGGAAAATCACCAGATTTAAAATTCAAACAATCTTCAGAAAGAAATATTTTTGAAGAAATTGCTCAAAAACCTGTAAAAGTTTCAGCCGTTACACAAATCAGAAAAAGAAAAATTGCTGCCGAAAGAAAGTTATATATTGGAAAAGGAGAACATTATTTTTCAAAAGCACAAGTTGGACTTTTCAGTATAGAAAATCAAGAAATAAATATTGGCGATAAAATTTTAATTTCCGGACCAACAACAGGAAACCAAGAACTAATTTTGGAAAAAATGTTGGTAAATGGAATCGAAAGTTCTTCCGCTAAAGTTGGCGATAAAATCACTTTCGAAGTGCCTTTTAGAGTGAGATTATCTGATAAATTATTTAAAATTATTAGTTAATGACTACTTCTGGAAGAATTGAATTAATGGCGCCAGCAGGAAATTTTGAATCCATGCAAGCGGCTCTTGATAATGGTTGTGATTCCATTTATTTTGGTGTTGAACAATTAAATATGCGTGCCAGAGCAACGGTAAATTTCGTTTTAGATGATTTGCCAGAAATCGCACGAAGATGTAATGAAAAAAATGTTAGAACGTATCTAACTTTAAATACTATTATTTACGATCACGATTTATCTATCGTAAAAACACTTTTAACAAAAGCTAAAGAAGCAGGAATTACAGCAGTAATTGCTTCCGACCAAGCAGTTATTATGTCGGCAAGAACTATTGGAATGGAAGTACATATTTCCACCCAATTGAATGTTACCAACATTGAAACGGTAAAATTCTATGCCATGTTTGCCGATACGATTGTTTTGTCTCGTGAATTAAGTTTACGTCAAGTAAAAAAAATCACGGATGACATCGAAAAAGAACAAGTTAAAGGACCAAGTGGTAATTTAGTAGAAATTGAAATTTTCGGTCACGGTGCTTTGTGTATGGCCGTTTCAGGAAAATGTTATTTGAGTTTACATTCACATAATTCCTCAGCCAATCGTGGAGCTTGTAAACAAAATTGCAGAAAAAAATATACGGTAATCGACCAAGAATCTGGTTTTGAAATTGAAGTGGATAACGAATATTTAATGTCACCAAAAGATTTGTGCACGTTAGATTTCTTAGACCAAGTTATCGATTCTGGAATTAAAGTGCTAAAAATTGAAGGCCGTGGAAGAGCTGCAGATTATGTAGCAACGGTTATCAAAACGTATCGTGAAGCCATTGATTCTTATTACGAAGGAACTTTTACAAAAGAAAAGATCAACACTTGGATGGGAACTTTGGCTACGGTTTACAATCGTGGATTTTGGAGTGGTTATTATTTGGGACAAAAATTAGGCGAGTGGTCTGATAATCCTGGTTCAAGCGCTACACAAAAGAAAGTGTATGTTGGAAAAGGAATGCATTATTTCCAAAAATCAAATATTGCCGAATTTAAAATTGAAGCTTACGATATCAAAATTGGTGATAAAATTTTAATTACCGGACCAAGCACTGGTGCTCAAGAATTGGTTTTGGAAGAAATGTTTGTTAATGATGTCAACTCAGAAAAAGCAACAAAAGGCGATAGTTGTACTTTAAAAGTGCCTTTCAGAATTCGTTTATCGGACAAAATGTACAAAATTGTAGAAAACTAATGATCATTATTACACTTCAACGAGACAAATGTATTGGTTGTAATTATTGTGTAGAAATGGCTCCAGCACAATTTCAAATGTCTAAAAAAGATGGAAAATCAGTATTGCTAAAATCCACAAATACAAAAGGTTTTCATACATTAAAATCGCCAGATTATGCCATTTTAGAAACGTGTGAATTAGCTGAAAAAGCCTGCCCAGTAAATATTATTACGGTGAAAGAAACCTAAAAAAGGATAAAAATATATTAAAAAAACCTGTTGCGTTAGTATTATGTAGCAGGTTTTTTTTAGTTTTGTATTTTAAATTCCAATCCTACATTACGAATACTTTCGATAGTAATTCGGTTGTCGCTAGAAAAATATTTTCTAATTCGACTTATAAAAACATCCATACTTCTTCCTGAAAAAAAATCGTCATTTCCCCAAACACTTTGTAAAATATCATTACGTTTGATGAGTTGATTTTTGTTTTTCAAAAAAAATAAAATTAAAGCAACTTCTTTTTCTGTAAGTCTTTGAGTATGGTTATTTAATTTTAATTCCAATCTATTTGGTTCAAAAATATAATTACCAATCGTAATTTCATTGACCGAGTTGGTAACTTGATTTTTTTGCGCTCCTCTTTTTAAAATATTGTTTAGTCGCAATACTAATTCATCGGCTTCAAATGGTTTTACGATATAATCGTCGGCACCTAATTGTAATCCTTTTAATTTGTCTTCTTTTAGTTTTCTAGCAGTAAGAAATATAAATGGTGTTTCGGGATTGCTATTAATTATTTTTTCTGCTAGTGTAAATCCGTCCATTTTTGGCATCATAACATCAAAAACACAAATATCAAAAGTTTCTTTTTGAAATAGGGAAAAGGCTTCTTCTCCGTCTTTTGCCCAAGTTATATGATAATTATAAAGTTCTAAATATTGTTTAAGAACATCAGCAAAATCTAAATCGTCTTCGGCAAGTAGTACTTTTTTCATATGTTTAAACAGATGGAAGACTAATATTAAAAACAGCTCCTTTACCTAAATCACTAATTACAGCAACGGTTCCTTTATGTGCTTTTATGATCTGATTTACATAATATAAACCCAAACCTAAGCCTTTTGTGTTGTGTAAATTTCCTTCTTCTACCCGATAAAATTTTTCAAAAAGTAGAGAATGGTTGCTTTTAGAAATTCCAATTCCATCATCTTGAATACTAATATTGAATTGATTGTTACTTAATGAAGTTCGAATAATAATAGAATCGCATCCATATTTAACAGCATTTTCTAAAACATTTTGAATGGCAGTTGTTAGATGAAACTTGTCAAGAAATAAGAATGTTTCTATGGTACAAAATTCAGTTGTAATTGAAATGGATGGATTAGAAATTTTGAAATCATTACTAATTGAATTTAAAAACACTTCAGAATTAATCTTTTCTTTTTGCAATTGGATTTCGCTGTCTTCAAGAGAATTGTTTAAAACTTGATCGATTAATTTTTGCAAGCGGTTGTTTTGGCGAGAAATTGTTGCTACTAAATTATTAAAATGTTTTTCGTTTTCTCGAATGTCTTTTCTTTCTAATATTTTGGTAGAAATGGATAAAGTGGCTAAAGGTGTTTTTAGCTCGTGTGTAATATTATTGATAAAATCGGTTTTAATATCGCTTACTTTTTTTTGTTTTATTAATGCTTTAAGGGCAATAATAAAAAGGGTAATTAACGTTAAAATGGAGAGAATTGAAAAGCAGAATAACACAGCCATTCTTTTTAAAATACTAGCTTCCCAGTTGGTTACCGATACATATAAAGCGTCTTCGGTAAGTAATTTAAAATCTGAACTCATGGCTTTTCCACTTGTTGTGCCAACATAATTTCGTACCAGAAAAGCATTGTCTAAAGATTCTAAATCACCATATAATTTATTTCCAATTATGGGCTTTTCCGCAAAAATGGTATCTGCTATTTTAGTGTTATTATAAAACACAAATTTATTGAGAACAATGGCGAAATCAAGTTTTAAATCGGGAATTTCTTTTTCAAATTTAAGTTGTAATTTATGCGTTAATTCTTTTTTAAATTTATTTTGAAGGATAGAATTCTTAATTCTGTTTCGGGTTTTAGGATCAATAATATAATTCGTAGCTAATTCGCGATATAACAAGTCTTTCTTGTTGAAAATGGTAGAATCAATATCACTATAATCGTTTGTAATGTCAGCAATTTTGGCTTTTACTTCTCCTCTTAATTGGGCTACTTTGTACTCATAAGTAGTTTTAACCAAATAATATTGCATGACGGAAAGTGCAATAAGTACTACAACAGAAAACTGAATTAATAAGTTGATCTTCTTCTTCATGGCTTCAAAAATAAGTGATTTTATAGAATAAATAAGACATTAACTCAGCATTAACCTAGTATTAACTTTCAGATTTAAATTTTCAAAACATATTTGCACAGATAAAATAAAAGATAATGAAAAATGTACTAAAAGTAATGTTTAGTTTGATACTTCCAAGTTTAGCATTGGCACAAAATGAAATACAACAAGATACAATTTCTAAAAAAATAGAAGAAATAGTCATAAAAAATGATAAAAAAAGCATCACCAATAAAAATGGAAATTTAAAAATTGATGTAGCCAATTCAATATTAAAATCGGTTACTAATGCTATTGATTTACTATCAAAATTACCCAACGTAATTATTGGTACGAATAAAGAAACTATAAGTGTTGTTGGAAAAGGAAATCCATTACTTTATATAGACAATCAAAAAGTGAGTATAAACGATTTAAACACTTTGTCTGTAGATGAAATTAAGAGTATCGAAATTATAAATAATCCATCAGCTAAATATGAAGCAGAAGGTAGAGTTGTGATTTTAATTACAAGGAAATTAAGTAAAAAAGAAGGATTTAAAATCGATATTACAGAAACAACTTCAATCAAAAAAAGATTTAATAATTATTTAGGAATTAATGCAAGTATCAAAAAAAAGAAATTAGAAATCAAAGGTAATTTTAATTACAATCAGTTAAATATTTGGGAAAGGCATGATATAAAATATGAGATTCCAGAGGCAAATATTATTTCAAATTATGATGTTGAAGCGTATACTAAAAGACCTCAGTTTATTTTTGGAAGTGGATTGTTTTACAAAATAAATGAAGATGATTATTTTTCTATCAGTGGAAATGCAAGAATTCAAAAAGATGTTTTTGGTATAAATACAAAAACTTTCAACAAACAAAACAATATAGAAAACACTATTTTAACACGAAGTAACAACGATAACAATCGAGTGTATTTGAATTCCTTTGCAAATTATTCTAAGAAAATAAAATCAATAAATACCCAATGGTTTTCAGGTTTTCAGTTTTCTAATTTCAATCAAGAAACGGTTACTTTAGTTAAAAACAGATATGATAATAATGAGTTTGAACGAACGCAAAATAGAAATCAGAAATTTGATGTTTCAGTTATTTCAGGCAGAACAGATTTAGAAAAAACATTTAAAAATGAGATGAAATTAGAACTTGGTGGACTATTTCTTTCTGCTGATGCCAAAACAGATTTAGATGTTTTAAGCTTTAATAATATGGCTTCAACACTATCGAAATATAATTTTAAAGAACAAAACATTTCAGGTTACTCTCAAGTTTCTGGTAAAGTCAAAAAACTTCAATACTCGGCAGGTTTTAGAATTGAAAACACCAATATTATTGGAAAATACACAAAAGAAAGTTTGCCTTTAATTAAAAAAGAATACACTAATTTTTTTCCAAAAGCACAACTTGATATTCCTATAGATAGTTCGAAAACTATAACTATAAATTATTCGAAAACTATAACTAGACCTAATTATTCAGCTACAAATCAAGGTGCTACTTATATCAATCCCTATTTTATTTATGGAAGTAATATCAATTTGGATCCAACTATTAAAGATGAAGTGGCCACTAATTTTCAATACAAGGATAAATCAATCCGTTTGAGTTATTATAAAAATTCAAACCCTGTTTATGGGGATTTTATGTATGATAATTCTCAAAATATTTTAACTTTTAGTCAGAAGAATTTTGATAAAGAAAGTGGTTTTGTGATTGATTTTACTATTCCTTTTACTTATAAATTTTGGACAGTAAATAACAGTTTGAGTTTTATATTAAATAAAATTGAAGACCAATTAGCTATACAAAACAAATCTAAACCTTATCTGTATTACTATTCAAATCATTTGTTTAAATTGCCTAAAGAGTATACGGTTTCTACCACAGTTTGGGGATTAACAACACAATATGAAGGCGTTTTCGAAAGAAGACAACCCGAGTTTATTATGGATTTAGCCATTTCTAAAACATTTTTTAAAAAATGGGATTGTACTTTTGGTTTCAATGATATTTTTAAAAATTTCGTTTACAAAGAAAATTTCACCATAAATAACATTAGCTCGAAGTCAAATTATTTAGCAGATACACATGAAATTTCTTTTGGAATTAGATATTCTTTTGGAAAAATAAAAAATTCAGAATTTAGTGAAAAAAACATAAATGAAGATGAGAATAGAATCCGTTAATTACAAATCAACTTCCATTATTTCATTTTTGTCATGAGCTAATTAGTTTAAGTAACGATTATGTAAAATACTTTTTTAAAGTTTTCAATATAAACCCAATTCCACAAGAAAATGAAACCTGTTGCGTTAGTATTATGCAGCAGGTTTTTTTATAAATATTTAGTTTTCAACAGAAAAACAAATAATTTACTCATATGTTTTAATTTTATTATTGTTTTTGTTGGCTTACTTTTTCAGCTAATAACATGGCATTATATACATTTAATACGCCACCAGACTTAGATAATTCTGAAAATTTTACTTTTTTATCAGTAGTTCCAGGTACAATAACTTCAATATCGTATTTTATACTAGATTCTAAAATAATATCTTTTACTTGTTTGGCAGTTAGTTTAGGGTAACGTGATCTAATTAAAGTTGCGGCACCAGATGTTAGAGCAGCAGAAAAAGAAGTTCCATCATTCATAGTATATTTACGCAGAGGATCTAAACACCAAATATCTGTAGCAGGAGCCATAATATCAACATTTTTTTTACCAAAACTTGAATATTGACACATAAATTTTTCATTTACGATATGATCAATACCCCCTACAATTATTAAATTTTCAACATACTCATTATCATCTCCAACATTATAATAATCATTTGGATATGAAAATACGGTATCTAAATTTTCATTACTATTTCCGGCAGAAACAACAACTAAAACATCTTTTTCTTCAGCATATTTTAAAGCATTTTGAATCCATTCTTGATAAATAGGATCAGATTTACCAAAACTCATATTTATCACTTTTGCGCCATTATTAACAGCATATTCAATGGCTAATGCAATATCTTTATCTCTATTATTACCCGAAACAGAAGAAACAACTAATGGCATTACTTTAATATGGTTACCAAAACCTTTTATTCCAATTTTATTTTCTCTGTCTGCTACAATCATACCAGACATCATTGTATTATGCCAAGTTTTATTAGCGTATTTTGATATCTGATTATTACCATAATTTCTATCCGAAATATCTGTTTCTCTATCTTGTATTATGTTGTTTTCATTAAAAAACGGGCTCAATGAAGTAGTTAGTTCAACTTCTGTTCTTTCTTTAAATAAATCTATCCAAGCTTTGTTGTTGTTTGCTTTTAAAAAATCTCTTGCAAAATATAAATCATAATATAAATCATCATCGGCATCAAATTCTCTAGCCTTAAACACACTATCTACTTGAACTAATGTATATTTTTTATTATTAAAAATTTTATTCAATCTATTAAAAGATGAAACATAGGTTTCTTGATAATATTTAGCTTCTTCATGCTTGGAAACATTTTTCTTTTTAGAATTTGCCAAAGATGCTTTTATCTTTAAGTATTCTAATGAATCTGCTTTGTTTCCTTTAAAATTTGTGGTATCAATATTTTTATGCAGTAATTTTCTTAATCTTCTCGTCGCGTCATAATTTAAACTAAATGTGCTTTCACCTTTGTTGTTGCCTAAAAAATTCCAACCATTACTATCATCAATATAGCCGTTATTGTCGTCGTCAATATTGTTGTTAGAAATTTCATTTTTGTTAACCCATATTTGGTTTTTTAAATCTTCATGGTTGATATCTAAATAGCTATCAATTACAGCAACAACAGTTGGTTTTAAACGTTTTTTTGTAGATTGTTCCTTATACCATCTATCCAAACTAATACCTGGAATACTATCTTTTTGTATGTCTAAATTTTGCCAATTTTTCAATTCGTTAATTTTTATTTTTTTTAATTCATGATTATACACAACAGGTTTATAAATATTAGATTTACAGCCTATTAATATGATTAAAGTAAAAAGTAAAAATTTATTCATTGTTTTAAAATAAGATAATTTTAAATGGTTTAATTTATTTTTTTGAAATTTTTATGGGTATTTAATTAAATTTTTTGATGCAAATAGAGGAATAAATAATTTGTTCTGCAAGTAAACAAACATTCAATTTTTAAACAGTTATAAAATTTTCAACTCCAAATTTATAGTTGTTTGATTTCATATAAAAACAAAACAATATCCCATTATGGAAATCATGAACAATTAATGGAAACAAATAACTTTTATAGTGAGTATTGGAAAGTTTAAAAAGTCAGAATTTTAGAAGAAAATCCAATCTATTATGTTGGTATAGTGTAGCAGGTTTTTCTATTATGTAAATATTTATTTACAATAATTTTGTAAATTCGGTTTTTTTTTTTTAGGTTTGTGCTGTTTTGTACAAAAATTCAACAAAAAAAGCAGCCGTGCTTATTACAATTGGCCTTGTAACACGACTGCAAGTATTAATTTAAAAATTCAAATTTATGAAAAAAATGTTATTTAGTGCTATTGCACTAGTTGCTTTTACCGCAACAAGTATGGCTGCTGAAGGAAAAAAAGATGAAAAAAAAGATGCTAAAGAAACTAAAACTATTGTAGTAAAAAGAATGGATTGTGTTGATCAATATCATTCAACCTATTATGAATATAGTCAGTACCTTCCAAATTCAGTTGCGGAGCACATTGCTAACAGCGCATATAATTTATGTAAAACTATTGAAGCACATACAATACCATTAAAAGATTAATTAACATACCGCCTTTTTATATTCAAAGGCGGTATCAATTAAAACAAACATTTATGAAATCACTAATTTTTTTTTTCTTTTCGTTTTTCTTTTCTTTTTCACAAGTGAAGACTATGAAGGCAACATATTCAATAAAAATAATTGAAAATGAAGCTTTAAAAGATATGCCTAAACATTTAAAGGAAATATATTATAGTGAAAATAGTATAGCCGAAAACTTAAAACCAACACTTTATTTTAATGACACTATAAGCGAGTATTTCTTAGAAGAAAACGTAATAGATTCTAAAATTGCAGTTGCAGTATTTTGCGAATGTTCTAAACCTATTTACACATTTAACGAAAAAAGAATTAATTTAAAATATAATCCCAATTACAATATTATCGGGATAAATGAGAATCAATATGTTATTGAAGATTCATTAAAATCAAATTGGATAACTACAAATGAATCGAAGATTATTGAAAATTTTAAAGTTTTTAAAGCAACTCAAAAAAACAAGTACAAAACCAGAACAAAAGAAATAACCAAGACAATTGTTGCATGGTACTGTCCTGAAATTCAATATAATTTTGGGCCTAAAGGTTATGGTGGACTTCCTGGTTTAATAATTGAACTACAAGATGAAAACACAATAATTGGATTGACTTCTTTAAAAGAAGCAAATCATTTTTTTGATTGTAGAGAATTAATTTTATCAAAAAATAAAATTACCTCGGAAAAATTAAATGAAAAAATAAATGAAAGCCATAATGGTTTAAGTAACGAAATTAAAAATAAAGAAAAACAATAAAAAGTGTTGAAATATTATTTTTTATTTTGGATGTTATTTACACATTTTGGATTTTCGCAATCTAAAATTACTGGAAAAACACTCGACCAAGATAATAAAACTTTAAGTAAAGCAAACATAATTGCATTACCTATTCAAAAAGAAAAACAATTAAAATATACTACTGCAAATAGTAATGGAGATTATTTATTAATATTAGAAGAAAATACTACCTACGAAATAACAGTTTCCTATTTAGGTTATTTCGAAGAAAGTCTAATTATTGAAACCAATTTCAAAAACAAAACTCACAATTTTATTTTACACCCCAAAGACAATAAAATTGAAGAAATTGTAATAAAATACGAATACCAACCCATAGAAATAAAAAAAGATACGGTTACTTTTAATGTAAAATCCTTTACTAACGGAAACGAGCGCAAACTAAAAGAAGCGTTGGAAAAAATGCCTGGTGTTGAGGTTGACAAAAAAGGTGGTGTTACTTTTCAAGGTAAAAAAGTAACACAAACCATGGTGCAAGGACGTTCTTTTTTTGGTGGCGGATCTAAATTAGCCGTGGAAAATATTCCTGCTGATGCCTTAGATAAAATTGAATTTATCGACAATTTTACAACAAACGGTGTATTAAAAGACGTTTCCGATAGCGACCAATTAGCTATGAATGTGAAGCTAAAAAAAGACAAAATGAAGTTTGTTTTTGGCGACATACAAGGCGCTGCAGAAATAGCTAACGACAATAATTTTAATTTAGCTCATGCCGGTTTGTTTTATTATGCACCAAAAATAAATATCGGTTACATTGGAGATATTAACACTATTGGAAAAAGTACTTTTACCTTCGAGGATGTTATCCGTTTTAGCGGTGGTTATAGTAGTTTTTTAAACGAAAGAAAACAGTTAACTAATTTAAATGCTTTGGCCGATGATAATACAGATGTGGTTCATCACAAATCGCAGTTTAGTGCCATAAATTTTGATACACAAATAAACAAAATTAGCCTTACGTGTTACAATATATTTTCTAAAACATTTATAACCCGTTTTTCTGAAACTAAAAACCAATACCTACAAAATTCAGCAACTTTTTTTGAAGACAAAAGTGATACGTCTTTTGCAAGAAACGTAATGAATATTACAAATATTCAACTGGATTACGAGCCAAATAAAAAAGAAAAATGGTTGTATATTGCACAGTTTCAATTTTCTAAAAACAATAACAATACGGATTTAAACACCGTTACCACAAACTCAACTATTTATTTCGAAAATCTCATTCAATCTAAAAACCATTCGTTCAAACAATATGCAGAATGGCATAAAAAATTAACTAAAAAACATACTACTACTTTTGTAATCAATCACCAACTAGAAAATAGTACACCAGAGAAAAACTGGAAAACCAATCAAACATTTTTAACCAACTTTATTCCAATTCAGCCAGATACCGAATATTTGATCCGTCAAACTAAAGAAATTAAAAACAATACGATTGATCTTTTATTCAAACATTATTGGATTTTGAATACCGCCAATCATTTATATACGAATATTGGAGTTAGTAATTGGAAAACCCACCTAACAACTGCTGAAAATCAAATTTTAACGAATGGAGCGAGTAATAATTTTAATTCCAATGGTTTTGGAAACAATTTAAACTATAATTTAACCAACATGTTTATAGGTTTAGAATACAAGTTCAAAATAAAAAAACTAGTAATAAAACCTATTTTATATTTACATAATTATCATGTAAACATCAATCAAAAGTCTGAAAACACGATTTCTAAAGTATTGTTACAACCCCAATTTCATGCCGATTATGAGTGTAGTGATCGAGAAAAAATAAGTTTTAAGTATAAATTAGTCAATTCATTTGCAGAAGCTACTAATTATGCAGAAAATTTTGTACTACAAAGTTATAATACCGTTTTTAAAGGGAACGCTCTTTTAGAAAACGAGAAATTTCATAATTATACTTTAAATTATAGTAACCGAACCTCTTTCACTAGTTTTAATTGGTTTGCAAATTTTACTTATAATAAAAAAACGACTTCGATAAGAAATCAATTAGTTTTTGATGGAATTAATCAGTTTTCTAAACCAGTTTTAACACAGAATCCTGAAAACAATTGGCGATTAAATGGAAACATTTCCAAAAAAATATACAAATTTAATATGAGTTTTAATTCTTCAGTTAGTTGGAATACATATTTACAAAACGTAAACAATTTGCTCTCTAAATATGAAAGAACGAACCAAAATTTCACCCTTAAAGCAAGAACACAAAATAAAAAATGGCCAGATTTTTCTGTTGGCTATACGAAAGGATTTGGAAGTTTAAACGGTTTAACTTCTTCTAAAAATTTTAATGATACTTTTGAAACCTCATTAAATTTTAGATTACTAAAAGGATTTGTTTTTGAAATTAATTATGAGAATTATAAAACAAAAAACAGCAATAATGACAAAACCTATTTTGAAATTGCCAATTCATCTTTAAGATACAACAAAAAAAACAGTCCATTAACGTTTGAAATTTTTGTAAATAATATTTTTGATACAAAAACAAAAAATAATATTAGCATTTCAGATTTTGTAATTTCAGAAAACAAAACGTATATTTTACCTAGAGTAGCAATGTTGTCGCTTACATATAAAATTTAATCCCAATTCCACAAGAAAACCAAACCTGTTGCGTTAGTATAATGTAGCAGGTTTTTTTGTTTATAAAAACTTCAAAAAGCAAAATTATAAATTAAGGTAAAAAATGCTATCTTTACCCTCAAAACAAATTTTGAAATCGCAACTCAAAAAGTCTTGTTGTAAACAAGTTCAAATAAAAGAATGCGATACTATAACTTGTCCCGATAATTCGGGATGACATTTGAAAAACAATAATATCAACATTTGAAAAGTAGTTCCACATAAGGGACGATCAATATATATAATTATGGCATGTACAAGTTGTTCAACTTCCGATGGTGGTGCACCAAAGGGGTGTAAAAATAATGGGACTTGCGGCACCGATAGCTGCAACAAATTAACGGTTTTCGATTGGTTGGCAAATATGACTTTACCAGGAGGACAAGCGCCTTTCGATTGTGTTGAAGTAAGATTTAAAAACGGAAGAAAAGAATTTTTTAGAAATACCGAAAAACTAACTTTAAGCATTGGCGATGTAGTAGCAACTGAAGCTTCTTCTGGTCACGATGTAGGTTTGGTTTCTTTAACGGGTGAATTAGTTCGTGTTCAAATGAACAAAAAACACGTTAAAGACAACGCGGAAGTTCCTAAAATTTACAGAAAAGCAACGCAAAAAGACATCGATATTTGGCATGGCGTAAGAAATAAAGAAGACGCTATTCAGGTTCGAGCTCGTGAAATTGCGATTGCCATAAAATTAGAAATGAAAATTTCTGATATCGAATTTCAAGGTGATGGTTCAAAAGCAACGTTTTATTACACAGCAAATGATCGTGTCGATTTTCGTCAATTGATTAAAGAATATGCGGGTGAATTTAAAATCCGTGTAGAAATGAAACAAGTTGGTTTCCGTCAGGAAGCTGCACGTTTAGGCGGAATTGGTTCTTGCGGACGCGAATTATGTTGTTCTTCTTGGTTAACCGATTTTAGAAGTGTTAATACTTCAGCAGCGCGTTACCAACAATTATCCTTAAATCCTCAAAAATTAGCAGGACAATGTGGGAAACTAAAATGTTGTTTAAATTACGAGTTAGACACGTATTTAGATGCACTTAAAGGTTTACCAGATATGGATACCAAACTGCTTACAGATAAAGGAGATGCGTATTGCCAAAAAATAGATATTTTCAAAAATCTAATGTGGTTTTCATATGCGAATGCGCCAGCTCATTGGCATACTATCAAAGCAGATAAAGCAAAAGAAATTGTAGCCATAAACAAACAAGGTAAAAAAATTGCACAATTAGAAGATTATGTAGTAGAAGTTTCTACTGTCAATATTGAGAAAAAATTCGAAAATGTAGTCGGTCAAGATAGTTTAACTCGTTTTGATCAACCTAAGAAAAAATCGAACAATAATAATAAAAGAAAAAAGAAACCGTTTAAGAAAAATGAACAATAATTTTTTTAAAATACTAACTTTTGCCTTGCTTTTTACCGTAATTTCTTGCGATAAAAAGCAAGTTTTCGACGAATACAAAGAGTTTGACGGCACTTGGAAAAAGAACAAGAAAGCCACTTTCACTTTCGAACAAAAAGACACGACAGCTGTGTATAATATGTTTTTAAATGTAAGAAACAATAACGAGTATCCGTATGAAAATTTATTTTTAATTGTGTCTTTAAACCAACCCGATGGAAAGGTTTTAGTAGATACTTTAGAGTATAAAATGGCTTATGATGACGGTACTTTAATGGGAACTGGTTTTTCAGATATTAAAGAAAGCAAACTGTGGTATAAAGAAAATTACAGTTTTGAAAAAGCCGGAAAATATACGTTAGAAGTGGAACACGCGGTAAGACAAACCGGAAAAGTACAAGGCGTACAAGATTTAGTAGGGATTACAGATTTAGGATTAAGAATTGAAAAAAGAAAATAAATAGAATATGGCAACTACCAACACCCAAGTCAACTATTCAGATTACGTAAGAAAATTTTGGAAATTATTTTGCTACACGTTTGGTGGCGTTTTATTATTTTTTCTTTTAGCATCGTGGGGATTTTTCGGAAAAATGCCTTCGTTTGATGAATTAGAAAATCCAGATACGAATATCGCTACAGAAATTATTTCTTCTGACGGTGTAACTTTAGGTAAATTTTATAAAGAAAACAGAACACCTGTAAAATACCAAGATTTACCAAAACATTTAGTGGATGCTTTAGTCGCTACTGAAGATGAACGTTTTTACGAACATTCTGGTGTAGATGCAAGAGGAACATTAAGAGCTATTTCTAGTTTAGGAAGAAGCGGTGGAGCGAGTACGATTACACAACAGTTAGCCAAAAACTTATTTCATGGTGAAGGTTCCCGTTTTTTACCTTTTCGTATCATTCAAAAATGTAAAGAATGGATTATCGCTACGAAGCTAGAAAGACAATATACCAAACAAGAAATTATAGCTTTATATTTAAACAAAGTTGATTTTGTAAATAGTGCGGTCGGAATTCGTTCGGCTTCAAAAATTTATATGGGTAAAGAACCTAAAGACTTAACTTTAGAAGAAAGTGCTTTGTTTGTGGGAATGTTAAAAAACCCGTCTTATTTCAATCCAACAAAAGAAAAAAGAAAAGAATTAGTATTCAATAGAAGAAATACAGTTTTAGACCAAATGGTGAAAAACAAGTATTTGTCAGAAGCAAAAGCAGCACAATTAAAGAAACTTCCATTAAAAATCAACTTCAAACCTGAAAGTCACGCAGAAGGAACAGCAACGTATTTCAGAGAATACTTACGTGAAAGTTTAAAACCAATTATCAAAGCGATTGAAGAAGAAAAAGGAGAAGAAATTGATTTGTACACAGCAGGTTTGAAAATTTATACTACTGTCGATTCTCGTATGCAACAATATGCTGAAGAAGCTGTTGAAGAACATTTGTCGAATTTACAACCAGAATTTAATCGCCGTCAAAAAGACAATCCAACCGCTCCGTTTTTAGATATTACACCTGAAGAAACTCAGAAAATCATGAACTCAGCCATGAAAAATTCAGAGAGATGGCGTATTATGAGCATCAACGGAAAATCGGATGCAGAAATTAAACAATCTTTTGAAGTTCCTGCCAAAATGAAAATCTTCACTTGGAAAGGGGAAAGAGATACTATCATGAAACCTAAAGATTCTATCCTTTATTACAAGCATTTTTTACAAACTGGAATGATGGCAATGGAACCACAAACCGGTCATGTGAAAGCTTGGGTGGGTGGAATTAATTACAAATATTTCCAATACGATCACGTAGGTCAAGGCGCTCGACAAGTAGGTTCTACTTTTAAACCTTTTGTATATGCAACAGCCATTGACAGATTAGGAAAATCACCTTGTGATATGATAATGGATGCACCATTTACTATTTTAAAAGGAGATAATAACGATAAAGATTGGTCACCAAACAATTCGGATGGAAAATTCCGTGGCTTGGTTTCTATGAAAAAAGCATTAGCGAATTCCATCAACACCGTTTCAGCTCGTTTAATTGACGAAGTAGGCGCGCCTGCTGTTGTGGAAATGGCCAAAAATTTAGGAGTTTCCTCAGACATTCCGAATCGTCCAGCAATTGCATTAGGAGCAGTAGAAATTACTGTGGAAGAAATGGTGGCTGCTTTTAGTACATTCGCAAATGAAGGTGTTTATATCAAACCACAATTAATTACCAGAATTGAAGATAAAAATGGAGTAGTAATTTACCAAGGTGTAGAAGAATCTCATGATGTTGTAAATAAAGATGTGGCGTATTCTATTATTAAATTAATGGAAGGTGTGACCGAATCAGGTACGGGTTCTCGTTTACGTTGGGCAGCTTCGGCTCCATCGAATTTTTTAACAGGTGTTCCTTATAATATTAAAGGACCAGTTGCTGGAAAAACAGGAACTTCTCAAAACAATTCAGATGGATGGTTTATCGGAATGGTTCCCAATTTAGCTGCAGGAGTTTGGGTAGGAAATGAAGATCGTTCCGCGCATTTTGAAAACACAAGTATGGGACAAGGTGCTACAACGGCCTTGCCAATTTATGGAATATTTATGAGAAAATGTTTAGCAGATACATCTCTAAATATCTCACAACAACCATTTAAAAGACCAGCAAACATGTCTATTAAAGTAGATTGTGCGCCGGAACCAAGTAGAGCAGTAGCTGATTCAACAGCAACGGATTCTACAGCCGTTCCAATTGATGCACAACCCGATACAGAAGGAATAGACGGACTATAAATTATATTATGATTTCAAGAAAAGTAAACAACGTACAAGAAGCGCTTGAAGGAATTCAAGACGGACAAACTATTATGCTAGGAGGTTTCGGACTTTGTGGTATTCCAGAAAACAGTATTGCAGCATTAGTGCAAAAAAATGTAACTGATTTAACTTGCATTTCAAACAATGCAGGTGTAGATGATTTTGGTTTAGGATTACTATTGCAAAAACGTCAAATTAAGAAAATGATTTCTTCTTATGTAGGTGAAAATGCCGAATTCGAACGTCAAATGCTTTCAGGCGAATTAGATGTAGAATTAACACCACAAGGAACTTTAGCAGAAAAATGTCGTGCCGCTCAAGCCGGAATTCCTGCGTTTTTCACACCAGCTGGTTTCGGTACAGAAGTCGCAGAAGGTAAAGAAACTCGCGAATTCAACGGAAAAATGCACGTTATGGAATTAGCGTATCAAGCAGATTTTTCAATCGTAAAAGCTTGGAAAGGTGACGAAGCAGGAAACTTAATTTTCAAAGGAACGGCTCGTAATTTTAACGCTTGTATGGCAGGTGCTGCAAAAATCACAATTGCTGAGGTGGAAGAATTAGTGCCAGCAGGAACTTTAAATCCAAACGAAATTCACATTCCTGGAATTATGGTCAACCGTATTTTCCAAGGTGAGAAATTTGAAAAAAGAATAGAGCAAAGAACTGTTAGACAAAGAAGTTAATCATGGCATTAGATAAAAATCAAATCGCAAAAAGAATCGCACAAGAAGTGAAAGATGGTTACTATGTAAATTTAGGAATCGGTATCCCAACTTTAGTGGCGAATTATGTTCGTACCGATATTTCAGTAGAATTTCAATCAGAAAACGGTGTTTTAGGAATGGGACCTTTTCCTTTTGAAGGAGAAGAAGATGCTGACATTATCAACGCAGGAAAACAAACAATTACCACTTTACCAGGAGCAAGTTTCTTTGATTCAGCGTTTAGTTTCGGAATGATTCGTGCACAAAAAGTAGATTTAACTATTTTAGGTGCGATGGAAGTTTCTGAAAATGGAGATATCGCCAACTGGAAAATTCCAGGAAAAATGGTTAAAGGAATGGGTGGCGCTATGGATTTAGTAGCTTCTGCAGAAAATATTATCGTCGCTATGATGCACGTTAATAAAGCTGGTGAATCGAAAATTCTTAAAAAATGTTCCCTTCCATTAACAGGTGTGGGTTGCGTGAAAAAAGTCGTGACAGAATTAGCGGTTTTAGAAATCACACCAAAAGGTTTCAACCTTTTAGAAAGAGCACCAGGTGTTTCAGTGGAAGATATTATAAAAGCAACAGAAGCTGATTTAATAATTGAAGGAGAAATTCCAGAAATGAATATCGAATAAGAAATTTTTAATTTTATTATTTAAAAGCGACTTTTTTAGTCGCTTTTTTATTTATTTAAAATTGAGGTAAATTTATTAAAAACATAAAAAAACTAATAATTCAATAAAAATATACAAAAAAATTTGTTTTTATAATAATATTAAATAGTTTTGATTCAACATTCAGCTACTACTGAATTGACTAACTAACCAAAAAACATTAATTATGAAACAAAATTTTAGAAATGTAGGCTTGGCCACATTAACATTGTTTTCGTTTGTTGCTTTTGCCCAAGAGACAGACAAACATGTAAAACAAAAAGAAGTAAACAGTAATGGAATTCCAAATCTAATTACTTTTAAAGAGAATTCGAATATTAAAAACTCTAATTCTACTCAAATTTTCAAAGATCAATTAGGTCTTAAAGCACAACAATCTCTAAATTCTATTTCAACTGAAATTGACGAATTAGGATTTAATCACGAGAAATTTCAATTATTTCACAAAGGTGTTAAAGTAGAATTCGCCACGTATTCTATTCATTCTAAACAAGGAAAAGTCACGTCAATGAGTGGAGAATTTTACAACATTCCGGATGTTTCAAATGCACCACAAATTTCTGCTCAAGATGCTTTCACCATGGCAAAAAATTACACTGGCGCTAAAAGTTACATGTGGGAAAACACTGTTGAAGCAGAAAGTATTAAATACCAAATGCCAGTTGGTGAATTGGTTTTTTTACCAATAATCGATGCTGGAGTAAAAAAACAAGATTTTGATACTGTAAAATTGGCTTATAAGTTTGACATTTATGCCACTAATCCAGTTAGTAGAGGTGATTTGTATATTGATGCTAATACAGGTGAAATTTTATTTTATAACGCAACTATTAAACATTTAGGGGAACACGCGCATGGTGCAAAAACTACAAAAACAGCATTTACTAAGAACATAGAAAAACCTCAAAGTTTTGACTTGTTTAAAAACACGTCTCTTGTTGTGGCAGCAAATGCAGCTACTCGTTATAGTGGAACACAACAAATTCAAACGTTATTAAGTGGGGCATCATATATCTTATCTGATAATACAAGAGGTGGAGGTGCACAAACTTATAATATGAAAAAGGGAACTAATTATTCTACTGCGGTAAATTTTACTGATGTTGATAATAATTGGACAGCTACAGAATTTAATAATACCAACAAAGACAATGCGGCTTTAGACGCACATTGGGGTGCGGAAATGACGTATGATTATTTTAGTATTAAACATGCAAGAAATAGTTATAACAATGCAGGAGCAAAAATTAATAGTTATGTACATTATAGCACAAATTATAATAATGCATATTGGGATGGCTCAAGAATGACTTATGGAGATGGAAGCGGGACAGGTGGTTTTAACGCATTAACATCTTTAGATGTTGCGGCACATGAAATCGGACATGCTGTTTGTTCTAGTACAGCGAATTTAGCCTATCAAAAAGAATCAGGTGCGATGAACGAAGGTTTTTCAGATATCTGGGCAGCTTGTGTGGAGTATTTCGCAGCTCCAACCAAACAACCTTGGTTAATTGGTGAAGATATTGAAATGAGATCTGGACATGCAGCACTTCGTTCTATGAGTAATCCAAATGCAGAAGGTCAGCCTGATACTTATGGTGGAACGTATTGGATAAATCCTAATTGTACTCCAACTCAAACCAATGATTATTGTGGTGTACATACTAATTCTGGTGTTATGAACCACTGGTTTTATGTTTTATCGATAGGAAAATCAGGAACAAATGACATTGGAAATGCATTTAACGTAACAGGAATTACTATTGATAAAGCGGCAAAAATCGCTTATCGTACAGAAGCCAATTATTTATCTGCTAACTCCACTTTTGCAAACGCTAGAACAGGTTCTATCCAATCTGCAATAGATTTATATGGAGCTGGAACTCCAGAAGTAATTGCAACAACAAACGCATGGTATGCTGTTGGAGTGGGAGCGGCTTATGCAGGTTCAACTGATACTACAGCGCCGTCAACACCAGCAAGTTTAGCGGCATCAGGAACAACAGCATCTTCTACAAATTTAACTTGGACAGCTTCTACAGATAATGTGGCAGTTACAGGTTATAACGTATATAGTGGAACAACTTTATTAGCAACTGTAACAACTACAAATTATGTAGCTTCAGGATTAACAGCTTCAACAGCTTATACATTTTCTGTAAAAGCAAAAGATGCGGCTAACAATTTATCTGCTTCAAGTAATGTAGTAAATGTAACTACTTTAGCAGGAAGCACAACAGTTACTTATTGTGCTTCAACAAGCAGCAGTACAGCTGATGAGAAAATTGGTAAAGTTGTTTTAGGAACTATTAATAACACTTCTACTGGAACTGCAGGTTATGAAAACTTCACTGCTTTATCAACAAACTTAACTAAAGGAACTGCCAATACAATTACAATTACACCATCATGGACTTCAACTGTTTATAGTGAAGGATATGCCGTATGGATTGATTATAACAAAAATGGATTGTTTACAGATGCTGGAGAATTAGTATATTCAAAAGCTACATCTACTGCAACTCCAGCAACAGGTTCATTTACTATTCCTACGACGGCTACAGTAGGCACAACAAGAATGAGAGTTTCTATGAAATATAACGGAATTCCAACTTCTTGTGAAACCTTATCTTACGGACAAGTAGAAGATTATTCAGTAAATATTGTGGCTGCTGCAGCGATTTCAACTCTTACAGAAAACAATTCTAATGATGCATTAACTATAGTGTCTTTATATCCAAATCCAACAAGAGATATTTTAAACATTGAAACCAATCGTTCAACTAAATTAGACTATGCAGTTGTTAATTATTTAGGACAAATTGTACAGTCAGGAAAGATAGATTCAAATTCTATAAATGTTTCTAATTTAAATGCTGGAGTTTATATTTTACAAATAAATGACGGACAAAAATCAATCACTAAAAAATTCATTAAAGAATAAATTTTAAATAAATATTAAATTAAAACGTCTCGAATTTCGAGGCGTTTTTTTATTCCATTAAGTTAAAGTAATTTTGCAAAAAAGATAAGCAATGAGTTTTCCAAAAGTAATTTTAAAAAAAGGTAAAGAAAAATCTATTCAACGTCGCCATCCTTGGGTTTTTAGTGGAGCAGTTTATGCCGTTACACAAGAATTGAATGATGGGGAAATGGTAGATGTAGTCGATTCAGATCACAACCATTTAGGAACAGGATATTTTAGTGATAAAGGTAGTATTGTGGTTCGAATTTTAACTTTTGGAACCGAAGTTTTTTCTGAAACTTTTTGGAAAGACAAATTGCAATCGGCGTGGTATTTACGTACACAATTATTAGATTTTGAAGTTACGAATGCTTTCCGTGTGATTCATGGAGAAGGAGACGGAATTTCAGGTTTAATCATCGATTATTACGATAAAAACTGGGTGATTCAAGCGCATTCAACTGGTGTTTTTCTTCAAATGAAAGAAATTGCTGAAGCGATTCAATCAAATTTCTCAAACCATTGCGATACGATTTATTGTAAAAGTGCAGGAACACTTCCAAATACAGGAACCGATTATTTCTTATTCGGAACTAAAGCCGATACTGTTGCGAAAGAAAACAACATTCTATTTTCAGTAAATTGGGTAGAAGGTCAAAAAACAGGTTTCTTCTTAGACCAACGTGAAAACAGAAAATTATTAGGTGAATTCTCAAAAGGTAAAAAAGTATTAAATACGTTTTGTTACACCGGTGGTTTTTCTATTTATGCGATGAACGCAGGAGCAGAATTAGTAACTTCAGTAGATATTTCTCAAAAAGCAGTAGATTTAGCCGCAAGTAATATGGAATTAAATTTTCCAAAAGCAAATCATACAGCCGTAGCAGATGATGTGTTTAATTTCATGAGAGAACACACGCAACACTACGATGTAATTGTTTTAGACCCACCTGCTTTCGCGAAAAGCATCAAAAGTAAACATACGGCAACCCAAGCCTACAAACGTTTAAATATAGCAGGTTTAAAAGCCTTAGCGCCAAACGGAATTTTATTCACCTTTTCTTGTTCGCAAGTTATCGATGATGTATTATTTTATAACACCGTTGCCGCAGCTGCGATCGAATCAGGAAGAAACATTAGAGTGTTACACAAATTAGGACAAGGTCCAGATCATCCCACCAACATTTACCATCCAGAAGGACATTATTTAAAAGGATTGGTGTTGTTTGTGGAATAGCGAATTATGTTTAAAAAATCACATATTATAAAATCCAAACTTTCAAAAGAAGAAATAATAGAAATTCTTCAAAGTAAAGTAGAAAATTTCAATAGAGATAATTCTAATTTTGATTTTGAAGGTAAGATAAATTCAAATGGAGAAATTAATATTAAACCTACATTTGATTACGGACCAAGAAATCAATTTCGACCAGAGATTTCAGGAAAAATTCATGGCAATCAAATTGATTTAGTTTTTGATTTAAGTTCAATAATGAAAAAAATATTGTGGTTTATTATTTTAATTGAACCTATTTTTGTGTTGTTTATGTATTATCAAATTCAAATGAAACAAATATTGTTATTTTTTCCTTTCTTGATTGTTTTTATCTTAATTCTGAAATTTACATTCGATAATAAAGTTAAAAAATCAATAACGAAATTAGAATCTTATTTCAAATAAAAAAACCTGCAAGTACTTAACTTGCAGGTTTTCTTCTTTATACTTAATTCTTTTATCTTAATTCTTTATAGATTCGCAAAGAAATCATTTCCTTTATCATCTGTAATAATAAAAGCTGGGAAATCTTTCACCGTAATTTTACGAACAGCTTCCATTCCTAATTCTTCAAAATCTACCACTTCTACAGATAAGATGTTTTCTTTCGCTAAAATCGCAGCAGGTCCACCAATCGAACCTAAATAAAAACCACCATATTTATGACAAGCATTCATTACATCTTTGCTTCTGTTTCCTTTCGCTAACATAATCATACTTCCACCAGCTGCTTGGAATTCATCAACATAAACGTCCATTCTTCCTGCTGTTGTTGGTCCGAAACTTCCTGATGGCATGCCGTCTGGTGTTTTAGCTGGACCAGCATAATATACTGGGTGATTTTTGAAATACTCTGGCATTGGTTGTCCAGCGTCTAATAATTCTTTAATTTTTGCGTGAGCGATATCTCGAGCCACAATCAATGTTCCGTTTAATTTTAAACGAGTTTTGATTGGATATTTCGATAATTCCGCTAAAATTTCTGCCATTGGTTTGTTCAAATCCACATCAACAGCTGGTTCTAAATGTGGCGCTGTTGCTGGTAAAAACTGACCAGGATTCGTTTCTAATTGCTCTAAGAAAATCCCATCTTTATTGATTTTTCCTTTGATATTTCTATCTGCAGAACAAGAAACTCCCATTCCAACCGGACAAGAAGCGGCGTGACGTGGTAAACGAATTACTCGCACATCATGCGTTAAATATTTTCCACCAAATTGTGCGCCAATTTGACTTTCTTGACAAATTTGTTGTACTCTTTTTTCCCATTCTAAATCGCGGAAAGCTTGACCTGACATGTTTCCAGAAGTTGGTAAATTGTCGTAATAACCCGCTGATGCTTTTTTCACTGTGGCTAAATTCGCTTCCGCTGAAGTTCCACCGATTACTAAAGCTAAATGGTAAGGTGGACAAGCCGCAGTTCCTAAATCCATAATGCGCTCACGAACAAATTCTTCTAAAGATTTGTCGTTTAATAGCGATTTTGTTTTTTGATATAAGAAGGTTTTGTTAGCCGAACCACCACCTTTTGTTAAAAACAAGAATTCATACGAATTTCCTTTTTTCGCATAAATATCAATTTGAGCTGGTAAGTTAGAACCTGAATTTTTTTCTTCAAACATCGAAATCGGTACAATTTGCGAATATCTAAGATTTTTATTTTGGTACGTATTGAAAATTCCTTTCGACAACCATTCCCCATCTTCCACACCTGTGTAAACGTTTTCACCTTTCTTAGCCACCACAATTGCAGTTCCTGTATCTTGGCAAGAAGGTAATTCTCCTCCAACAGCTACGGCAGCATTTTGTAATAAATTATACGCTACAAAACGGTCGTTGTCTGTGGCTTCTGGGTCTTCAATAATGTTTCGTAATTTTTGTAAATGTGCCGAACGTAACATAAATGAAACGTCGTCCATTGCTTCTTGCGCTAATAATTCTAATCCTTTTGGATCAACGACTAAGATTTCTCTGTCGCCTAATTGCTCCACTTTTACAAAATCTGAAGTTAATTTTTTGTAGGTTGTATCGTCTTTTAAAATAGGATACGGTTCTTGATATATAAAGTCCATTTGTATGTGTTTTGAAATGTAAAGTTAAGAAATATTATTTTTCTAACCTGCAAGGTTTTAAATAATCGATTGTTTTTAATTTTTTAAAAATTCTATGTAATTACTTGCTATTTTTTCTACTAAATCATCTTCTTCATTTTTTGATTTATTTGCTAACATTACAATGACTAATTTTGAATTAGGATAAATTTTTAATTCACTTCTAGCTGAAATCGAATTGCCACCATGACCAAAATAATAATTTCCAAGTATATCTTTTCCTGATATTACACCAATACCATAATTAGTTTTAGTTCCATCAATTAATTTTTGAGATATAATTAATTCTTTTAAAGTTTCAGGTTTCAATAACCTATTAACAAATAAAAAACTATTACCTAGTTTTATTAAATCTTCTGAAGTTGAAAGATTACAACCTTCAGCATAACAAGAATTGTTACAAATATAATCAGTAAATTTTTTTAATTTTCCTTCTGAATGTTTATAAAAAGAAACGGTGTTTTCATCATAAATGCCATTATTTATTCTAGTATTGCCCATTTTTAATGGAGTATAAATATATTCTTTTTGAACTTCAAATATTTTTTTATTTTTTATTTTCTCAATTACAAATCCCAAAACTTTAAAGCCATAATTGCTATATGAAAATTTTGTTGTTGGTTTACAAAGCATAGAATCTTTCTTAAAAACGCTATAAAAATCTTTTTTTGAATAAGTGTTTTTTATTTCCCAATTTTCTTCACTTACATCTCTTTTCAATCCAGCGATGTGGCCTGCAAGTTGTTTTATAGTGAAATTGTATTGTTTTTTTGACAAGCTATCAAGATAAAAATATGGACTATTATTTAAATTAATTATACCATCTTCAGACATTTTACCTAAAACAGAAGCGGTAATCATTTTAGTAATACTTGCTATTTCAAATTTTGTTTTTGACGGAATAACGGTTGTTTTATTCTCTAAATCTGCATAACCAAAACCTTCTGAAAAAATTATTGTATCGTTATATGAAATACTAATAGACATTGCAGGAATCTCTTCTTTGTCAAGATATTTTATAGCAAGTTTTTTAGTTTTTTCATTAATTTTTTCAAAACTAATTTGCGAAAAAACAAACACTGGAAAAAATAAGATTAATAAAAATTTCATTACTTCACAAAAAACCAACTAGCCACAATAATTGCAGAAATTACGCAAATTAAATCAACTAAAAGCATCATTCCTAAAGTGTAGCGTGTATTTTTGATGTTAATACTTCCAAAATAAACGGCAATTACATAAAATGTCGTTTCAGCACTACATTGGAAAATACAACTTAATCTTCCAGTTAGCGAATCTACGCCAAAAGTTTTCATCGAATCGATCATAAAGCCACGTGATCCGCCAGAACTAAATGGTCGTAACATGGCAACTGGTAAGGAATCGGTTATTTGTTTGGAAACTCCTATGTTTGAAAAAGCGAATGAAAGTCCGTTACTAATAATTTCGAACAAACCACTGTTTCTAAAAAATGAAATGGCTACCAACATTCCCATCACATAAGGGAAAATTTTCACTCCAGTTGTCATTCCGTTTTTCGCACCTTCTACGAAAGTATCGAAAATGGTAGTTTCTTTTTCGACGAATTTTTTCTCGTGAATGAATGAAAATATTAAAGTAAAACCTATGATTCCAATTAACATTAAACCGGATAAATTTCCTGTAAAATAATTTTTACCAATTATATCTAAACCATTGATATACCACATTAAACCTGCTATTGCACCAACTATAATTCCAAGGGCTCCTAATAATGTAAAGCTTTTGAAGTTTAGTTTTTGTCTAATTCCGACCAATAAAAACGCGGCAATTGTACCGATGAATGATGTGATAATACAAGGTAACATCACATCTGCTGGATTGGCCGCATGTTCTGCTGCACGATATCCAATAATTGAAGTTGGAATTAAAGTTAAACCAGCAGCGTGCAAACACATAAACATAATTTGTGCATCGCTGGCTTTGTCTTTATCAGGATTTAATTCTTGTAGACTTTGCATGGCTTTTAATCCGAAAGGCGTTGCGGCTGAATCTAATCCAAGAAAATTGGCTGCAAAATTTAAAGTCATGTATGAAATCGATTCGTGATTTTTTGGAATCGAAGGGAATACTTTTTCAAAAACGGGACTTAGTTTTTTGGCTAATTTTTCCGAAGCTCCAGAAATAATTAGCAATTCCATTAAGCCACAGAAAAAGGCTAAATAGGCAATTAAAGGTAAAATGATTTCGAACAAACTGAATTTACATGTTGGCAATAAACCATCTGATTTTTGAACGCCACTAAATATTTTTACGGTTTGACTTTTGTAAACGTAAGTGGTATCGGCATTTAAAGTGTCTCGATTTATAGTAAACGTTTTTTCGTCAGATTTTTGAATACTATCTTGAATAAACTTTGGAATTTCTTTTAAGTATTTTTCCGAAATTAAAATCGGATCATCTTTTTTACCGTTTAAAACAAAATCAATAGAATAACTATTTCCAGCAAATAATCCAATAATTACAAATGCAATTGACGAAATAAAAATCGCTAACCAAAACCTACTTAATACCATCTTGTTTTTTTTGTAAATGTAAGATTTTATAAGATAAAAAAAAACCGCCTTGAAATTAATCAAGACGGTCTCTAAAATTTTTATTTAAATTAAAGTACAGGTTGTAAAACTCTATCGATAACATGAATTATTCCGTTTGAAGTATGAATGTTAACGGTTTTAATGTTTGATGCGGGTACTGTAATAGTTGGGTTTTCAAATAATTTTGCTGAATTTTTTTCAATTCTAAAAGTTTGAAAAACAGTAGTTGAAGTTCCTAAATTTACTCTTGTTGTAACTGTTGCATCTGTTGTTGCAGTAGTTGGTAAAAATGATGTTGCAGATGACGCGCCATTGTTAATGTTACCAGTAGAAGTTCCAATAACCGCAGTTTGTGTAAAAGAGCCAGCGGTAGCTAAATGATAACGCAATATTTTTGTAATATCAGCGGCAGATTTACCATTTAAATAACCACCTGTAGCAAGTGCAGTTGTAAAAGCTGCATTGGTTGGTGCAAATATTTGTGTATTACTCGCAGGTGTTGTTAATTGAGCTAACACAGCAGCTTGTGCAGGATCCGTAACAACAGTTAATAATGTTGATAAATTTGGATTTGCAATTACTGTACTAACAAGTGTAGGTAATTTCATAACTGACTCTACATAATGAATAACTCCGTTACTTGCATTAATATCACCTGTAGTTACTTTTGTTCCTCCATTTGTTGTTCCTCCGTTAATTACAATTCCACTAGTTTTAGTTACATACGCACTTAACCCAATAGATGTAGAAACTAAATAAGGAGAATATGTTTTAATATATCCATCAGTAGGTAAATCTGAAGCTAAAGTTCCAGTTACTACAAAATGATTCATTAATACTCTTTTTAGTTCCGCTAATTGTGCAGCAGTTAATGTTGTAAAATCTGTAGCTTCAACCAATGTTCCTGCAGGAATAGTCGTAGTTGCATAAGTTGCAAATGAAGCGTTATTTGGAGCAAATAAAGTATATGAACCTGGATTTGTTGTTAAAGCATATAATTGTGTTGCTTTTAATGCTTTTACCAAAACAGTATAGTCATTTGTTGTGTTTTTTTCTAAAGTTTCTGCAATTGTTGGATATTTTTCAATTACGTTTTCTGTGTCATTTTCGCAAGAGAATGATAATAAAGCTACAGTAACTACTGCAATGGCTTTTGATATTTTATTTATTAGTTTCATATCTAAATAGTTTATTTTATAATATTATTTTCCGAAAGTATATCTTAATGTAAATTGTGCTTGCCAAACATCAAAAGCAGATGAGTTGTTAGAGAAAGTATCTTTTGTTAAAAATCTTTTTCCTGTATCGTCTGTTTGTACCGCCATTTGTAAACCTGGAGTGTAGTTGTTTGCAGCACTTGGTGCTTCTCTAACAGAAAGAATTTGTGAGTTTGTTACTCTTTTTGAAACTCCCCAATCGTTATTTAATAAGTTGGTAAAGTTTAAGATATCTGCTCTAAATTGAAAAGATTGTTTTTTACCTTTAATTTTCAAGAAGAAATCTTGAGTAACCGAAAGATCTAAACGGTGTAACATTGGTAACTCGTTAGCGTTTCTGTCAACATATTGTCCTCTTTTTCCTTTTAAATAAGAATCTTGTTCAATATATTTATCAAAAGCTTCAGCTTGTTGTGCTGCTGTATATAAAACTTGATTTACTCCACCAACGTTTTGTGTAATATCTACAAATCTAAGTTCTGACACATTATTTGGGACGTATAATAAATCGTTACCATTTACACGGTCACCATTAATATCACTTCCATACGTGTACGTAAATGAACCAGCTTGCTCTCCAATATATCCAATATTAAATGATGTTGATCCACCATAGTTTTTACCGTAATTTAATTTATAACCTAATAAACCAACAATTCTGTGAGGTGTGTTGTTGTTAGAGTTAGATACATCTAAATTATTGTTTCCTAAAACAGATCTTGCACCGGTCCAAGAACCAGAAGCAATAGAACCAGCTGATAATAAATCTTGTGCGTTAGAATACGTGTAAGCTACAGAACCCCAAAATCCTTTTTTGTAAGGATATTCTAATTTAAATGTTGTAGAATAAAAATAACCTTTATTTGAATTAGATAAAACAATAGCATTTGAAACATTATTGTTTACTCTTGCTCCAGCATCAGTTCCAGAATAGAAAGGTCTTGTATCACCACCGTTGCTTATGTTTCCAACAGGATCAGCTAAGTTGGCATTATAATAAAATACTTCGTTAATATTTTTACTATAAATAGCTTCAATAGACCCAATAAAACCAAATGGTAATTTTTGATCTATTGCAATATTTGTTTTCCAAGATTGTGGGAATTTAAAATCATTATCTGTAAAAGCTAAATCAAAAGTTGAAGGCAATTGTGGTGTGCTTGGTGTAAAATATTGTCCAGGATTAGCTGTAAAACCATACCCTCCACTTACTAAATCTGCACCACTTACGTCAATAAACCCTGTTAAAACTCCATTATTTCCAATAGCGTTAGATAAGAAAACCAATGGTGGTCTTCCAGTGAAAACTCCCGTTCCACCTCTTAATACAGTTTTTGCGTTTTTATTTACATCTAAATTGAATCCTAATCTTGGTTCAAATAAATATTGAGTATCTGGCATTTTACCAGTATTAAGTTTCTCTCCATTTGCAAATGTCATTGCAGTTACTGCCGTGTTTTCTATTGCCGTGTTTTCAAAACTAACCGCAGTAGCTCGAAGACCATAGGTTAATTTTAAACTGTTTGAAACTTTGTATTCATCTTGAGCATAAACATCAATTTTATTAGATTTTAAAACTTGCATTGGTTCTACACCACCTGGTAAAGCAGAATATCTGTATTGAAATCTTGATGGTAAAAAAGTAGATGACGGCGCTCCACCATTAGCAACAGTTTCTGCAACTGCATTATTAAAAGTAGTAAGATCGTCAAAAACATATACTCCATTTGATGCTGGGAAGAAATTATTGTTAGAAACAAATCTTTCATAATTAGCACCAAATAATAAAGTATGTTTACCGAAGTTTCCAGTAATGTTATTGGTAAAGTGAAGGGTTGAGTAATCTAATAAATTTGATGGCGTAAATGGATCTAAACCAGCAGAAATATAGTTATTTGCACCTTTTTTAATATCAATAGTTGGAAAAAGTCCACCACCTTGTAAACTTCTATTTTCAAGTTGTTTGTCGTAACCAGCAATAAAATTATTTGACCATTTTTCTGAAATTTTCCAATCCCATTCTAAAACAGCAGATCTTGTATTGTCTTCAATAACATACCCACTATTTTTGTATGACATAGAGAAAACATTCGTTCTTCTGTTACCAAAACCGGCAGAGTTTGAATTTGAAATTAATTCATCTGAACCAGAATCATGGTGTACATAACGAGCTGTTAATTTATGATTGTCATTAATGTTCCAGTCAATTCTTGCTAAAAACTTCTTTGATTCTTTAACTGCGTCAAAATTTTCAAATGGACCTGTTTCGTAGCCAAATGAGTTTTTTAATAAATTAGATAAATTTACCAAATCTGTATAAGCTGTTTCAGATACTTGTGCACCTCCAATTGGTGAACCTGAAGAAGTCCAAGTTGTTGCTGGACTCGTGTTGTCAATTGTTTCAAAGTTCCCAAAGAAAAACAATTTATCTTTGATAATAGGTGCTCCAATACGTGCTCCCCAAATTTTTTCTTGAAATTGAGAAGGTGTAATTTTTACATTTCCAGCTCTTTCTCCTAAAAATTCTTTTTTATTATTTCTGAAAGAATGATAAACAGAACTTTCAATTTCATTTGTTCCACTTCTAGTTACTGCATTGATTCCAGAACCTGTAAAACCTGATTGTCTTACGTCAAAAGGAGCAATATTTACTTGAAGTTGTTCAATTGCATCTAAAGAAATAGCTGTTGAGCCTGTTCTTCCTCCTGCTTGAGTATCAGATCCTAATCCAAATCCGTTATTAAAAACAGAACCATCAATTGTAAAATTGTTTAAACGAGAATCTTGCCCACCAAAAGTTCCATTACTACCAGCATTTGCATTGTATTTTGTAATACTGTTAATACTTCTTGAGCCAATAATTGGAATACTGTTTATTTCTCTTGTAGAAAACTGTTGACCCGCACCTGTTTTACCTTTATTGTAGGCGTCTTTAGCGTTAACGGTTACAATTTTTACTTCTTCAATTGCATTAATGGCACTTTGTAACTGTAAATTAATTACAATTGAATTTCCTAAAGGAGCAAAAACTTCTTCAATGATATACGGATTATAACCCGTATAATTTACTTTAATAGTGTAAGGACCACCTGGTCTTACAGAATTTGCTGAGTAATTTCCCTTTTCGTCTGTCGTCGAAAAGTATTTTGTTCCTGTAGGAACGTGTTTAATTTCTACCAAAGCCGCTGGAAGCGCTTCTCCAGATGTTGATTTTACAGTACCAGCAATAGCTGATTTTGTTACCTGTGAAAATCCGACACCAGAAAGTAATAGAAAAAACCAAAAAACACACTTTTTCATTTTGTTTATTTATAAATTTTCGACAAAATTAGAAAACAAAGAAGCGGCTTACGTTAAGATAATATTAACAAAAAATTATCTTAAATTAAATTTACCCAGTAATGAATTTGTTAATTAACTGATTAGTAGAGCTATCATGATTTTTGACTGTACCACTTTCAATTTCGCTTAAAATAGAATTGGCTAATTCTTTTCCTAATTCAACTCCCCATTGGTCGAAACTGTAAATATTCCAAATTATTCCTTGCACAAAAATTTTGTGTTCGTACATGGCTACTAAGGCACCTAAACTTTCAGGAGTTAATTTGTCAATTAATATAGTGTTGGTTGGTTTGTTTCCTTCGAAAACTTTAAATGGAATTAGATTTGAAACTTCTTCTTCTGTTTTTCCTTGTGTAACAAATTCTGAAGTAACTTGTTCTTTGGTTTTACCCATTAACAACGCTTCTGTTTGTGCAAAAAAGTTCGACATTAATTTATTATGATGGTCTTTTTCTCCGTAAAGCGGTTGAATAAAACCAATAAAATCCGTTGGAATCAATTTGGTTCCTTGGTGAATTAATTGGAAAAAAGCATGTTGTGAGTTGGTTCCAGGTTCACCCCAAACTATAGTTCCTGTTTGGTAATTTACTGGAAAGCCGTTTCTACCGATAGATTTTCCGTTACTTTCCATAATTCCTTGTTGTAAATAGGGAGCTAGTTTTTGTAAATATTGGGTGTATGGAATTAAGGCTTCCGTTTCTGCACCAAAGAAATTGTTGTGCCAAATACTTAATAAAGCTAAAACAACAGGAATGTTTTTTTCAAAAGGTGTTGTTTTAAAATGCGTATCCATTTTATTCGCACCTTTTAATAACTGATTAAAATTATTGTATCCAATGGCTAAACTGATAGTTAATCCCACAGCACTCCATAATGAAAAGCGTCCACCAACCCAATCCCACATTGGGAAAATGTTTTCAGGCGCAATTCCGAAATTAGTTACGTTTTGTAAGTTGGTAGAAACCGCCACGAAATGTTTAGCAATGTCTTTTTCAGTTGCTGATTGTAAAAACCATTTTTTAACGGTTTCCGAATTGGTCAACGTTTCTTGTGTGGTAAATGTTTTAGAAACAATGACGAACAAAGTGGTTTCTGTATTTATTTTTTTTAATATTTCTTGAACGTGATCTCCATCTACATTAGAAATAAAATGTGTTGTTAAATTATTTTTATAAAACTGAAGCGCTTCTACAACCATGGCCGGACCTAAATCTGAACCACCAATTCCAATGTTTACCACATCCGTAAAGGGTTTTCCAGAATAGCCTTTCGCTTGTCCTGAAACAATATGATTTGTAAAGTCTTTGATTTTATTTTTAGTAGTGAAAATTTCAGGAATTACATTTTTTCCTTCAAATAAAACAGTGTCGTTTTCATTCGCGCGTAAAGCGGTGTGAAGAACAGCTCTGTCTTCGGTTTTGTTAATTTTTTCACCAGAAAAATAGCTGAAAATTGCTTCTTGTAAACCTACTTCATCCGCTAATTCAATTAGTAAATTTAAGGTTTCTTTTGTCCAATTATTTTTTGAAAAATCTACATAAAAATCATTCCATTCGATGTTGAAATCTTCTGCTCTTTTTGCATCATTTTCAAATAAATCTTGAATCGATTGAAATTCAATTTCTGAAAAATGAGTCCTTAATTTTTGCCAAGCATTTGTTTCGGTTGGATTGATATTTTGTAGTTTCATTTGTAAATACTTTATTCTTTAAACGTTTTGGCAGTTACGTCTTCTAATTCTTTTTTTAGCGGAGCAATTGTGGCTAAATATTTTTCTTTTTGTTTCTTGGTCATCGGTTCAGAAGTAGGTAATTTCATTCGCAATGGATCTACTTGAACTCCATTCTTCCAAAAACGATAACATACGTGCGGACCAGTTGCTAAACCTGTGCTTCCCACTTTTCCAATCACTTGACCTTGTGTTACAGATTGTCCTCTGCGAACCAAAATTTTCGACATGTGAAGGTATTGTGTGGCGTATTTTCCGTTGTGTTTTACTTTTACGAAATTTCCGTTTCCAGAAGTATAACCTGTTGCTTCCACAACGCCAGAAGCAGTTGTTTTAATTGGTGTGCCGTGTGGCGCAGCATAATCTGTTCCGTTATGAGCTTTCCAAGTAAATTGTACCGGATGAAATCTACGAGTGGTGAATTTTGAAGTTAATTTAAAGAAAGATAGTGGGGCTTTTAGGAACATACTTTTTGCTCCAGATGCTTTTTCATCGTAATATTCTACCTTTTTTTGGTCGGGATTTATTTTATAAGGGAAAGCGTAGATTTTTTTCCCTTTATATTCGAAATATGATGCTTCTACTTCATCTACACCTAAATATTCACCATTTTCAAAATATTTTTCTTTGATGGTTACAGCAAATTTATCGCCTTTTTTAAGTTTGAAAAAGTCGATAGAGTATTTGTAAATCTGAGCCAATTCGTTTGCTAAGGAAGCGCTTACGCCATTTCTTGATAAAGTTTCAGATAGTGAACCGTCTAATTCTGCAGCTATAGTTCTTCTTTTAATTACAGTTGGACGTTTTTTAATTTCAACTTTTATCGAATCTCTTAAATCGACAACTAAATAACTCGTTTTATCCTGAACATAAACTAAAGCTTTTATGTTTTTTTTATTTTTTTTGTCCGATAAAGTGATGAAAGGTTTTCCTGCTCGAATGTTTTTTATATCGAAGGAATCTTTTATTTTTTCTGTAACATCAAAGGTTTTTAAACTATCAGGTAAGGTATAGGCTTCTAAAATGGTACTAAATGTATCACCAGATTGCAAGGTGTCTTCCACCACAGAAAAATCATTAAAAGTGAAGCCGTATTTTTTTATTATAGCTTCTTTTTTAATTTTATTTGCTGCAATTTTTTTGGTATTTCCTTTATCTTGACAAGAAAATGTTAGTAGTAGTAGTGCGTATAGTAAATATTTCAAACTGTAATTTTTTGTGTTATTCTCCCCAATTTTTTAATTCTTCTTCACTCCAAAGTTCTGGGAAGAAAATTCTTCTTTGGTATTTTGGTAACATGTATTTTTTCCAATCGCTTCCACCTGTTGCTTCATGATTTCCTGGAACGCTTTCAATATATTTTTTAGCGGCATTAAAATGTCCCATAACCCAAGTGATATTCACCGTTTTGTCGTAATGACGCATAGCTGCAACTAAATCTGGATTTTTTTGATCATTTTCTGGTAATTGTTTGAATTTTTGCCAAAGGTTTATGGTGTTATATTCTTCCATAAAAGATAAAAATTCTTTTTTGTATTTGCGTTCAAATTCTGCTAATAAGTAGGACTTTTCACCAGTATGATAATCTTTTCCTGCTGCTTGCCAATATAAATGTTCTAAAGCGTGAGTATAAGAAGTATTTCTGTCAATTGTTGCTCTAAATCTAATATCAATTAAATTAATTAAATCTGTTGAAGCAAATTCAATCATGCGGTATTGTGCACTTTGAAAACCACTAGCTGGCGTTAAAGTGTTTCTAAATTTTAAATATTGTTCTGGCTCCATTCCGTCTTTCATAATATCGAAAGAAGTGGTTAGCATGTCGAAGTATCTTGTAATTCTATTTAATCTTTCTGTGAAAAAATCTGTATTTGGAGTTGCATTATAACAAACTTGCTGCATTTCCCAAAGAATCATTTTGAACAACAACTCATTAACTTGGTGGTACATGATAAACACCATTTCGTCTGGTAAAGTGGTACGTTGAATTTGCAAGTTTAAAAGCGCATCGGTTTGAATGTAATCCCAATAAGTTATTGGTTTAGCCCAAAGCAATCCTTCTAAATGAGTTTCTGTATTTTGATTTATCTTATCAAACTTTTCGTTTAATTGTTCGATTTTTTCTTTAATAGTATCTTGCAAAACAGTTAATTTTTAAAATTTATGGGATGTTTTAATCCTTTATATTGATCGATGTCGGCTTTGATAGATCCAACTGCTAAACTCGCTTTTACTCTGATTGGAATTTTGTTGCTATCGTCTGAAATCCAAACAGTTAAACTTTCTTCTTCCTTAAATACACGACCTGCTTGTACTAAAGGTTTAAAGATCATGCAGTTTATTTTTCCAAATTTAGAGTTTATATTTTCTCTACCAACAAATTTTAGCTTAAATTTTGTAGTTTCATCATCAAAAAACATGTCAATTGTGATTGATTCGCCAACCGTTAGTTTATCAATCTTAGGATGATTTCTCAAATAATAAAAAGACGAAACAATATCTTGTACGTTCTCTGGTACACTAAATGTTTTTTCCGTTTTGTTTTTGTAGTCTTTTACTAGAACAGTATTGTTGTTTTGATTGAAGTAACCTTGTTGGTTTTTGGTATAACCACCTTCGTTGATATTTCTAATAAAAACATATGGTTTGTTTGTTTCTTTGTTAAAGTAGCTTTCGTAGTTGTCTACCACTTTAAACATCATTTTAGTCATACCGCTTGTATAGCCTTTGCCTACAACATGGTGCATTTTTTTACCGTTAAGTTCTGCGTCTTTAACTTCTAAAGTAGCATAGCCAGCATTGATAAGTCCGTAATGTATTCTTAGTTTAACAAATTCTCCAACAGTATAAGAATCAACTTGAGCTGTATCAAATGAGTTTGATAGTATAAACACAGTAAAAAGTAAAATTATCTTTTTCATTTTATAAGTTTTTCTTAGAAGAATGCAATTATTGTTCCAAAGTTACAAAAAACAAAAAACCCAGTCAAAAGATATGACTGAGTTTTTATGTTTTAACCAACCAAAAAACTATAAATTATGAAAACTTATATACAATATGAGTCTACTACCTCTCAATTGCCCTGCAAAGATATGTTAAGGTTTTGTGTTTTATTTAAAGAAAAATCAACTTTAACACTTTTAACAGAATAATATGTAAAAAAAGCGGTTAAAATTTAACAAAATAAAAAAATAATAACTTTTTATTGATTATTTGACAATGCAGATATTTAACTAATTGGTTTTTAATTGTTTAAAAATGATAAAATTTATCGTTTTTTATACGAATTCTTCCTAAAACGCTTTAAAATAAAAGTGTTTTATAAAAAAAGCAGCTTTTTACGGCTGCTTTAGTTTTTTATAGTGTACCTCTTTTGGCTTGTTCTCTTTCAATAGATTCAAAAAGTGCTTTGAAATTTCCTGCTCCAAAACCTTTTGCACCCATTCTTTGAATAACTTCGAAGAAAAGAGTTGGTCTGTCTTCAATTGGTTTGGTGAAAATTTGTAACAAATAACCTTCTTCATCAGCATCAATCATGATACCTAATTTTTGAAGTTCATTAATATCTTCTTTAAATTTAGACATATGATCTTTCAATCTTTCAGGAATAGCATCATAATACGCTTGTGGTGGCGTACTTAAAAATTCGATTCCACGAGAACGCATATCCGCAACAGTTGTAATAATATCATCAGTTGCAACTGCAATATGTTGTACACCTTCGCCTTCATAGAAATCTAAATATTCTTCAATTTGAGAACGTTTTTTTCCATTAGCTGGTTCGTTGATAGGGAATTTAATTCTTCCGTTTCCGTTACTCATTACTTTAGACATTAAAGCAGAGTATTCCGTAGTAATTTGTTTGTCGTCAAAAGAAAGGAAATTCACAAATCCCATCACATCTTCAAACCATTTTACAGCTTCATCCATTCTGTTCCATCCTGTATTTCCAACCATATGGTCAATGAATTTTAATCCAACTGGTTCTGGATTATAATCCGATTTCCATTCACTGTATCCAGGTAAAAAGATTCCGTTGTAATTTTTACGTTCCACAAAAACAAATACCGTTTCTCCGTAAGCACCATAGATACCTGCGCGAACTACTTCACCGTTTTCATCACTTTCAACAACTGGTTCAAAATAAGATTTTGCACCACGTTTTGTAGTTTCTTCAAAAGATTTGCGAGCGTCTTCTACCCAAAGCGCAATAACTTTAACACCATCACCATGTTTTTTCACATGTTCTCCAATTGGTGAATTACTATTTAAAGCGGTTGTTAAGACTAAACGAATTTTATCTTGTTTTAATACATAAGACGCTCTGTCTTTTACGCCTGTTTCTAATCCAGCATAAGCTAATGATTGAAATCCGAAAGCTGTTTTGTAAAAATGAGCCGCTTGTTTTGCATTTCCAACGTAAAATTCTACGTAGTCTGTTCCTAATAAAGGCAAGAAATCTTGTGCGCCTTCAAATATTTTTTCTAAGCCGTATTCGACTGATTTTAATTCGTTACTCATAATTTATATTTTAATGGTAATTTGAAAATTACCTAAAGTTGTGTTTGTTTAATTATTCTACCCAAGATTTATAGTACTGACCATCATCTAATCCCATGGCTTCTTCTGTTACCATTAATGGGCGGAACGTGTCAACCATAACCGCTAATTCTTTTGTTTCGGTATGACCAATACTTCTTTCCATGGCTCCAGGTGCTGGTCCGTGAGGAATTCCTTTTGGATGTAAAGTGATATGACCTTGTTCAATGTTATTTCTACTCATGAAATCACCATCAACATAATACAATACTTCATCAGAATCGATATTACTGTGGTTGTATGGTGCTGGAATTGATTTTGGATGATAGTCGTATAATCTTGGTACGAATGAACACACTACAAAAGTTGACGTTTCAAAAGTTTGATGAATTGGAGGCGGTAAATGCACACGACCCGTTATTGGTTCAAAATTATGAATTGAAAACGCATACGGGAAATTGTAACCGTCCCAACCGATAACATCAAATGGATGTGTAGCGTAAACTACTTCATGCATCATTCCTTCTTTTTTGATTTTGATTAAAAAATCACCTTTTTCGTCATAGGTTTCTATTTCAGTAGGTAATTTAAAATCTCTTTCACAGAATGGTGAATGTTCTAAATGTTGACCTGATTCGTTTTTATACCTTTTTGGCGTATAAAATGGCGCATAAGATTCTACATAAAACAAACGATTTTCTTCGGTATTGAAATCGATTTGATAAATCATTCCACGAGGAATAATAAGATAATCGCCATATTCGAAATCAATATTTCCCATCATTGTTCTTAGTTTCCCAGAACCTTTATGGATAAATATCATTTCGTCTGCATCGGCATTTTTATAAAAATAACTACGTAATGATTTTCTTGGAGCAGCCAATCCGATAATACAATCTCTATTGACTAACATGTCTTTACGACTTTCTAAAAAATCGTCAGCTGGTTTTAATTCAAAACCTTTTAGTAATAAAGATTTGATGTTTTTACCGATTGCAATTTTTGGTTCAACAGAATAAGATTTGGTAATTTCTTTTACTTGTGTTGGTCTGTGAACATGATATAATAATGAAGAATGTCCATTGAATCCTTCTGTACCAAAAAGTTGTTCGTAATATAATCCACCATCAGGTTTTTCAAACTGTATATGGCGCTTTTGAGGGAATTCTCCTAATTTATGATATATTGGCATTTTCTTTTTTTGTTTAAAAATTGATACTGTTTATGATTTTAAAAGATTAAAATCATAAATTTTAAAAAAAGAAGTATACTCATTCAGGATTTCTCTTGATGAGGAATTTTAAATAGGCTAATAATCCGTCCCAATTTTTCATATTTATAAAAACTTATTTTTTAGCGGTCAAAAAAGGAATCGCTATTTTAAGTGTTTTGCTATCGCAAAGTTTTATTGTTGAACGATTTCAATACACAAATATCGTAAAAATATATTATAAAAAAAAACGACTTCAATTTGAAGTCGTTTTTAATATTATTCTTGTTTGTTATTTAGTTTTGAATTTCGTTTACCGTATAAGAAATACACTAAAATTCCAATCGCTAACCAACCTAAAGATAGTAATTGTGCATCATGACTTAAGTTAATCATTAAGTACGTATTAATTAAAATACCACAAACGGCAATTACTGGTAAAGCAGGAACTTTAAAAGTACGCTCTAATCCAGGTTGTTTTACTCTTAAAATCCAAACCGCAATACAAACCATAGTAAAGGCAAATAAAGTACCAAAACTTGTCATGTCTGCTAATTTGTTAATAGGAGTGAAGGCTGCAACAATAGCAATAAATCCCCCTAAGATCATTAAGTTATTTTTTGGTGTACCAGATAAAGGATTGATTTTTGAGAAAACTGAAGGAATTAATCCATCTTTAGACATTCCTAAGAAAATTCTAGATTGTCCCATAATCATTACCATTAATACAGAAATTAAACCAATAGTTGCTGCGATAGTAATAATGTAACCAGCCCAAGCTTGTCCAGCGATATCAAAAGCATAAGCTACAGGAGCTTTAATAGCTTCAGGATATTTTCCAAGTGGATTGAAGTCTTGGTAACTCATCATTCCAGTTAATACTAAAGAAACTAAAATATAAAGTACTGTACAAACTAATAATGATACAATAATTGCGAAAGGAACATCTTTTTTAGGATTGATAGCTTCACCTGCTTGAGTTGAAACGGCATCGAAACCTACATATGCGAAGAAAATTGCAGCAGCTCCAGAAACAATACCACCAACACCATATGCTTGGTGTGTTCCAGCTTTGTCAACGATTTGAGTTACTTCAGGAATAAAAGGTGTCCAGTTATCCATATTAATAAAGAATGCACCAGCAACAATTACGAAAATAACGGCAGAAACTTTTAAAATAACGATGAAGTTATTAGCATTAGCGGCACTTTTAGTTCCTTTAATTAGGATTGAAATGACAAATAATACAATTAAAAACGCCGGTAAGTTCATTGAAAACCCTTCTCCCGTATAACTTGCTGGATCTGTTGTTAGCCATTCGGGGAGTTTTATGCCAAACATTTTGAGCATTTTATTGAAATATCCAGACCATGAAACGGCGACCGTCATCGATCCCATCGCGTATTCTAATATTAATCCCCAACCTATAATCCAAGCGAAAACTTCACCAATTGTTCCGTAAGCATATGCGTATGCAGAACCTTCTACAGGTAAAATTGAGGCAAATTCAGAATAACATAAAGCAGCAAATACACAAGCAATACCTGCAATAATAAATGAAATAGCTAATGCTGGTCCGGCGTGATAGTAAGCTCCAGTTCCGGTAAGTACAAAAATTCCTCCACCAATAATGGCTCCAATTCCAATAGCTGTTAAGCTCCATTTACCTAAAACGCGCTTTAATTCACTTTTTTTCATATCCGCTTCAAAAGCAGATACTGGTTTAACTCTCCAAATAGACATAAAGTAATAATTTTTTGTTGCGTCAAATATATGATTTTTTCAATTAAATAACCAAATCAAAATATTTAATTAAAAAACGAAGCCTAAATTAAACCAAAAACCAGAGAAATGTGTTTCTGGAGACCAAGTGTATTTTATTTCAACTGGACCAATTAGCGTTTCTAATCCATATCCTACTCCAAACCCTGTATAAGATGGTTTGTTTAACCAAGTTTTAGTCGAATTAAAAATAAAACTTCCAACAATAGAGGCGTTGTAAGTAAAGTTTAAGTGATTTTTTTTATAAAATTCATAATCAATAGTTCCACTCGCTTTTACATACGAATTTCCACTTACGCTTAAAAAATCGTAACCATAAAATGAGCGAATATTGTTCGTGTCTTTAAATCCGTATCCACCTAAAACAAAATCGAAATAAGGTAAAGAGGAATAACCTACTTTAAAACCACCTTCGTTTTGGATTACCACGGAAACTTTTTTTAAGGGTTCAAAGGCAATGGCCATGTCGGCTTTTGCTATTGAAAATTTTGTAAACTGATTGGTGTAATCTGACGAATCAAAGTAATAATTAAAATTACTTTTAAAATACCATCCTTTTTTTGGAAAAAACTTATTGTCAAAGGTATCGTGATTTAAATATCCGAAAAAAGATAGATAATTACTGTTTTCAATAGTTTTGTTAGCTTGAGGCAAATTTTCAGATTTTAAAAACAGATTTTGAAACTCTAATCCACCACCAATATTGTATTTTCTTAAAAAAACTGTTTGAAGAAAAATTCTGTTGTTTAAACTTGAATAATCTAAATTTATTTTTTCGAAATTGTTGCTTAAATAGTTTTGAATTCCAAAGGCTTTATTTACATTTTTATTAAACTTATTTAATACAGAAGATATACCAAAACTAAAGTAATATCCATTATCAATTAAGTAGTTAAAATCATATCTGAAATTATCTCCCAAAATGATATCGAAAGAAACCATATCATTTTTAGATAATAATTTTTTATGAGTGATGTTTACTAAAGCGCCACTTTTGTATAATTCGTCATAATGTAATGCAAATTTCAAAAAAGTATTGATTCTGTTTTCTCTTAAACTGATAAAAACATCTTTTTCATTAAATTGATATTTTACTGAGCTAAAGTTTTGCGTATTATTTAAATTTTGAATTCCATTTTGAAAATCTTGAAAACTAATTTTTGTGTTAGGTTTAAATCGTAATTTACCTAAAACATAAGCTCTAGTGTAATTCTTTAGTTCGGTAAAGCCAATATTTCCTATAAAGATAGAATCTTTTACTGTGGTTAATTCTGGTTTTTTATAGTCGATATTTTGAAAAACAGTAAGTTCTGTTAAATATTTTCTAGCTTCATTTTCTCCATTTTCAATTATTTTTTTTCCATTCTCAAAAGATAAAACATTGAAACCTTTAATGTCGGGTTTAATATAAATGTCGGTAAGTTTTCGCTTACTTTCCATTTGTCCTTGTGTGTTGAAGTTCGAAATTTGTCCAAAAATAGTTGTAATTCCTTGTAAATCTTTACGATTTTTTAATTCTTCTTGCACATCTACACCAATAATAAAATCGGCACCTAATTCTCTTAGCTTTTCAACAGGATAATTATTGGTTACACCACCATCTACAAGTAACCTTCCTTCAATTTCTATTGGATAAAATATTGTTGGAATGGAGCTACTTGCTACTAAAGCTTGTGGAAAAATTCCTTTATCTAAAACTACATCTTGGCCTGTTTCAATATCAGTTGCCATGCAGAAAAACGGAATAGGAAGTTTTTTAAAATCTCTTGTATTTCTTACGTGATAACTGATTTTCGATAAGAAATTAAAATTATATAATCCTTTTGAAAGTGCATTAGGTGTTTCTAGTTTTAGGTTTTTGAAAGGAAGTACTAAAGCATAAATATCGTCATTTCTTTTATTGATAAGAATTTTTGATTTTCTTGGAATATTGTCTTGAACTAAATCATCAATAGTTAACGTTTTGAAAATAGAATCCAATTGTTTTCCCGTATAACCAGAAGCGTACATTCCACCAATAATGGCACCCATACTGGTTCCGCCGATGTAATCTATTTTTATTCCTAAGGAATCGATAACTTTCAACACACCAATATGTGCCAATCCTTTCGCACCACCACCAGAAAGCACCAATCCAATTTTTGGTTTTTTTGAAGTTTCTTGCCCGTTTGTAGAAAAAGAAGCAAGTAAAAAGAGCCAAGTAAAAAGTATGACACAAGAAAATTTACCACGAAAGTGATTCACTTGGTTCTTTTTACTTTTTACTTGGCTCTTTATCATGTGTTATTCTTTTTTGTAAAAGTCGGTAATTTTTTTCGCTTTTGAAAGTCCAATTATGTCAGAAATTTCTTTTTCTGATGCTTCTTTTAATCTTTTAACACTTTTGAAGTGAGAAATTAAACTTACCATCGTTTTTTCACCAATTCCTGGTATGTTATCAATTGAAGAAACTAACGATGCTTTACTTCTTTTATCTCTGTGATGCGTGATACCAAATCGGTGGGCTTCATTTCTTAATTGCTGAATAATTTTCAGTGTTTCACTTTTCTTATCTAAATATAAAGGAATTGGATCATCAGGATAAAAGAGTTCTTCCAAACGTTTCGCAATTCCTATAATGGCAATTTTTCCGCGTAAACCTAAATCTTCCAAACTTTTTAATGCTGATGACAATTGTCCTTTTCCACCATCAATAATAATTAACTGTGGTAGCGATTGGTTTTCGTCAAGCATGCGTTTGTATCTTCTGTAAACGACTTCTTCCATCGAAGCAAAATCATTCGGACCTTCAACGGTTTTGATATTAAAATGGCGATAGTCTTTTTTACTTGCTTTTCCATCTCTAAAAACCACACAAGCCGAAACTGGATTGGTTCCTTGTATGTTCGAATTATCAAAACATTCAATATGTCGCGGTTCTACAGAAAGTCGTAAATCTTTTTGCATTTGCGCCATAATTCGGGTCGTATGACGTTCAGGATCTACAATTTTTATTTGTTTCAGTTGGTCTAAACGATAGTATTTGGCATTGCGTTCCGATAAATTTAAGATTTCTTTTTTATCGCCTAATTTAGGAACAGTTACTTTTATAGTTTCACCTAAATCTATTTCAAAAGGTACGATAATTTCTCGAGAAGTTAAAAAGAAACGTTCTCGAATTTCAACAACGGCTAATTCTAATAATTCTTGATCAGTTTCGTCTAATTTTTTCTTTAATTCTAAAGTATGCGAACGAATAATCGCACCGTGAGAAATTTGTAAAAAATTCACATACGCCATCGTTTCATCAGAAATAATCGAAAACACATCAATATTGGTAATCTTCGGATTTAGAATCGTCGATTTCGCTTGATAATTTTCTAAAACTTCAATTTTATCTTTTATTTTTTGCGCTTCTTCAAACTTCATTTCTGAAGCTAAAACCTGCATGTGATTTTTGAAATCTTTTAAACTTTCTTTGAAATTTCCTTTTAAAATCTCACGAATCGCTGTAATTTGAGTTTGATAATGTTCTTGTGTTTCATAGCCTTCGCAACCGCCTTTGCAGTTTCCAATATGATATTCTAAACACACTTTGTATTTTTCAGCACGAATATTGGTTAACGATAAATCGAAATTACAAGTGCGTAACGGATACAATTCTTTGATTAATTCCAATAACGTGTTTACGGTTTTGAAACTGGTATAAGGACCAAAATATTCCGAACCGTCTTTTATCATTTTTCTCGTTGGGAAAACTCTTGGGAAAGCTTCTTTTTTGATACAAATCCACGGATAGGTTTTATCATCACGAAGCAAAACATTATATCTAGGTTGTAAGGTTTTAATCAGATTGTTTTCCAATAATAACGCATCGGTTTCTGTTGGAACGACAATGTGTTTGATGGTCACGATTTTTTTTACAAGTACCGAAGTTTTATAATTATCGTGGTTTTTAGTAAAATACGATTGTACGCGTTTTTTTAAATTTTTCGCTTTTCCAACATACAAAATCTTGTTGTCTTTGTCGTAATACTGATAGACACCAGGATTATCAGGTAAAGTTTGGATTTGTAGTTCGAGTGGCGTCATTTTTTGTGAGCGAAGGCTGTATTTTTTGTTGCGATGGAAATTCTATCACAAAAATAACAAAAAACTATTGATTTAACATGAAGTAATTTTTTATTACATTAGCCAAAAAGTCAAACACGTTATGCATAAGTCCATTACCATTTTTAACGAAACTATTTTACCAGGCGAAAGTAAAACTATCAACATGCAAATTGGAAAATTGCACACGATGACGGATTTGCATATTCCTATAATTGTAAAAAGAAGTAAAAAAGACGGACCAGTTGTTTTATTTAGCGCTGGTTTACATGGTGATGAAATTAATGGGACAGAAATTGTACGAGAAATTATTGTTCAGAAAATTAACAAACCTAAATGTGGTACAATTATTTGTATTCCAGTAATTAATATTTTTGGTTTTGTAAATCAAACTCGAGAATTTCCTGATGGAAGAGATTTAAACAGAGTTTTCCCAGGAAGTAAAACAGGTTCATTAGCGAGTCAGTTTGCTTATCATATTGTAAATGAAATTATACCACATATAGATTATGCTATCGATTTTCACGCAGGTGGCGCCAGAAGATTTAACGCTCCACAAATTCGTATTGTACCTAATAATAAAGAATTAAAAGTATTATCAGATGTTTTTGGAGCGCCTTTTACGTTGTATTCTAATAATATTGCCGGTTCTTTTAGAAATTCATGCGATAAAATGAACGTTCAATTGTTGTTATTTGAAGGAGGAAAATCGGTTGATATTAATAACGAGGTTACCAAAGAAGGTGTTGAAGGCGCTAAAAGATTTTTGCAACATTTGAAAATGCTAAAACCTAAACATCAAATTTCTTCCGCAAATAAAACTATTTATATTGAAAAATCAGATTGGATTAGAGCCAATCATTCTGGTATGTTTCATGGATTAAAACAAATTGGTTGTTATGTAGTAAAAGGCGAATTGCTGGCCACAATTTCCGATCCGTTTGGAAAAGTAAGTCATAAATTAAAAGCTCCACATGCTGGTTATTTAATAAATGTTAACGATGCACCAGTGGTTTATAAAGGTGATGCGGTTTTTCATATTTCAACAAATTTAGAAGCATAATCTTCAAAACTCAAACCTAACAATTATCATGTTTTATCTGAAAGTTGTCACTTAGATTTGTCAAAAAAATTTAGGTATGCAGTACTGGAAGAAATTGACTCCGCAACAAAGACAAGATAGAATTGATGAAGCCTTAGTTCAAAACGTGAATTTTGCTACAGATACTTCATTAGGTTTTCCCGCTTCTCGTTTAGACAGTAAAGTGTTTTACGAAGAAGCGCCTTTTTTACGAGATGCACCTACAATTAGAGCGTATGTTGCCAATCCAAATAATATTGGTTGTCATACTTTCGGAACTTCAGAAAATGCATTTTATGGCACTCAAGAAATCGAAAGAGAAGTTTTAAACGTCTTAGCTGTTGATGTTTTTAAATGTCAACCCAATGAATATGACGGCTACATTTCTCCAGGTGGAACCGAAGCTAACATTCAAGCCATTTGGGTATTTCGAAATTATTTCTTTCATAATTTCAATGCAAAACTGAACGAAATTGCCATTTTAGCTAGTGAAGACACGCATTATTCTATACCAAAAGCCTCTAATTTATTACAAATTGATTGGATTTCAATTCCAGTTGATTTCAATTCGAGAGCCATTCAAAAAGAGAAATTGGAAGCTTTAATTGTGGAAGCGAAAAATAAAGGCGTAAAATATTTTATCGCGGTTTCTAATATGGGAACAACCATGTTTGGTTCTGTAGATAATCCAACAGATTATATCGAAGTTTTAGAAAAACATAATTTAGAATATAAGTTGCATATTGATGGCGCTTACGGTGGTTTTGTCTATCCGTTTAGCAATGAAAAATCGGACATCAATTTCAACAATCCAAAAATTAGTTCCATTACAATTGACGCGCATAAAATGTTGCAAGCACCTTATGGAACCGGCGTTTTTATTTGTCGAAAAGGATTAATTGAAAACGTATTAACCAAAGAAGCCGAATATGTAGAAGGCATGGATTTGACTTTATGCGGAAGTCGTTCTGGCGCGAATGCTGTGGCAGTTTGGATGATTCTATTTACGTACGGTCCATATGCTTGGTACGAAAAAATCAGTATTTTAATGATGCGAACACAATTTCTGACCAAAGAATTAGACGGATTAGGAATTGCCTATTACAATTGTCCGTTTATGAATATTGTGACGATTAAAGCTGAATTCGTTCCTGAAAAAATCGCAAATAAATTCGGTTTAGTACCACAACAGCACAATGAAAACAACAAATGGTATAAAATTGTTTTGATGGATCACGTAGAAGTCGAACATTTAACTAACTTTATAGACGAAATGAAAGCGTCTAAAAATGTTGAAAAAAGAATTACGACAGAAGTATAAAGAATTGCGTAAACAATTATCTGAAAATGAAATTGAAGAATGGTCTTTACAAATTGCCAATCAACTCATTCGTTTAGATATTTGGCAACATAGCTTCTATCATCTTTTTTTACCTATTGAAAGTCAGAAAGAAGTCAATACCGAATATATTCTTCAAGTTTTAGCCGGAAAAGATAAAAACATTGTGCTTTCCAAAAGTGATTTTCCCACAAGAGAAATGACACATTTTTTATTAACCGATAACACTACAATTAAAAAAAACGCATACGATATTCCGGAACCGATTGATGGTTTAGAAGTACCTGTTTCCAAAATCGATGTGGTCTTTGTACCGCTTTTAGCTTTTGATGAAAATGGAAATCGAGTAGGTTACGGAAAAGGTTTTTACGACAAATTTTTAGCCACGTGTAAGCCAGAAATCTTAAAAATCGGGGTGTCTTTTTTCGAATCAGAAAACGTGATTTCAGATGTATTAAACACTGATATTCAGTTAGATTTATGCATTACTCCAACAAAAGTTTACAATTTTTAATGTTAAATTAAGGTAGGATTCCATATATTTTCTTACATTTGAAATTCTAACAAAAAATCTAAACTATGATTCAATCTATTCATTCTACGTTAGCTTATGCTGTTTTAGCAGTAGTATTAATTGCTGTAATAAATGCTTTTTTAGGACTTTCGTCTAAAAGAAATTTCACAAAAAACGACAGAAGTCTGTCTTTAGTTGCATTAATTTTAAGTCATATTCAATTACTAGTTGGTTTGGTTTTATGGGCAACTTCTCCACTAGGAAAAGACGCTATGAGTCAAATGAGTAATGCGGCTATGCGATTAACCGCAGTAGAACATCCACTTGTAAATATTATTGCCATTGTACTAATTACAATTGGTTGGAGCAAACATAAAAAAGAAGAAAGTAGTAATGGAAAATTCAAGAAAATTGGAATTTTTTACGTTTTCGGTTTACTATTAATCTTATCAAGAATTCCTTGGTCGAATTGGATGGCATAATTTTTGTCTAAGCAATAAAAACATAAAAAGAAGTAAGTGGAAATTTGCTTCTTTTTTAATCTTATATTACATGAAGATGAAGAAATTTATATACATTTTTCCGCTTTTGGTGGTTTTGTTTTTTCAGAAGGAGAATTTAAAAATGACGCCTTCGCAAGAAAAGCCAAAATCAAAAGTTACGGATACGATCAAGAAAAAAGATAGTATTGCAAAACCAATTGAAAAATTGGAAATGTATCATAAATCTGCACACGCTTCTTATTATGCAAATAAATTTAACGGCAGAAGAACCGCAAGCGGCATTAGATTTAATAATAATGACATGACTTGCGCACACCGAAAATTACCTTTCGGAACCAAATTAAAAGTTACAGGTGTACGAACCAAAAAAGTGGTTTATGTTACGGTAACAGATCGTGGTCCTTTTCATAAAAACCGACATATTGACTTAACAAAAGCCGCTTTTGATAAAGTTAAACCGGCATCTTTCGGCGGACATATTGAAGTAGATATCGAAGTAGTGAAGAAATAAAAAACAAATATTTTTAATACAAATTTTCACAGATTACCACGAATTAATTAGTGTGAATCTGTGACCCGAGCCCTTTAGGCGAACTGACGAAGTAAATTTGTGTTTAATTTTTATTACCAACTCAAAAACGGCTTTTTACTCAAAAACGCATTATAATACTTTTCATCACCCGTAACTTCATCAGCTAACCAATTTGGTTTTTCAAATGTTTCATTCGCATCTGAAAGTTCAATTTCAGCTACAATCAAACCTTTGTTTTCGCCTTCAAAAATATCGACTTCAAACGTGTGGTTTCCTTTTTTGATTAAATATCTCGTTTTATCAATTACACCAGTTTCGCATAAATTTAATAAAGCTTCTGCTTCGTACAAATTAATTTCTTTTTCCCATTCAAAACGTGTCGTTCCGGTTGCGTCACCTTTACCTTTGATGGTAATATATCCTTTGTTATCTTTAATTCTAATTCTGACCGTTCGTTCTGGAGCTGAATTCAAATAGCCTTGAGCAATTTTTTGAGCTTGGCTTGCTTCCGCGATAAAATCTAACGATTGGACTAAAAATTTGCGTTCTATTTCTTGCATAATTTTCAAAATATTAAGAATCAAAATTACAATATTTAAACATATAAGTCATATAAGTTTTGTCGTTCTTTTTGTTTCAAGTTTCAAGTTTCAGGTTGGCTGAGGTTCTCGAAGCCAATGTTATTGAAATTTCTGAAAATCTGATAAATAATTGTTTTGATTGAATTAAATCAGATTAGCCACGAATTAACGAATTTAAAATTCATCTTAAGCAATTCGTTCGACTTTGTCGAAAATTCGAATTAACACAAACCTAAAAATAATAATTTGTGAATTCGTGGCAAAATAAAATACTTATCTATCAAATTATTTTAGTATAAAAATATTTCTGTAATTTGTATTACTTATGGAAACCCTTCAACGAAAAATAATTCACATTGATATGGATGCCTTTTACGCATCTGTAGAGCAATTGGACAATCCTGATTTAAAAGGAAAGCCCATTGCTGTGGGTGGAAATGAAATTCGTGGTGTGGTTAGTGCGGCTAGTTATGAAGCAAGAAAATTTGGTGTACGAAGTGCGATGAGTGGTGCGCAAGCCGCTCGCTTATGTCCGGAATTAATATTTGTGAAAACCAATTTTGAACGGTATAAAGAAGTTTCTCAACAAATTAGAAAAATATTTCATGAGTATACTGATTTAGTGGAACCACTTTCCTTAGATGAAGCGTATTTAGATGTGACAGAAAACAAAAAAGGAAATCCAAGTGCGACATTAATCGCCCAAGAAATCCGACAAAAAATATTTGAAGTGACAGGTTTAACTGCTTCTGCAGGAATTTCTGTCAATAAGTTTGTAGCGAAAATCGCGAGTGATTTCAACAAACCAAATGGGCAAAAAACAGTAAATCCGGATGAAGTGGAAGCGTTTATTGAGGTGTTAGATGTGAAAAAATTCTACGGAATTGGAAAAGTCACGGCGGAAAAAATGTATCAATTAGGCATTTATACGGGAACCGATTTAAAAACCAAATCGTTAGACTATCTAGAAAAACATTTTGGGAACAGCGGAAAATCGTACTATAATTTATCTCGAGGGATTAGTTTTAGTCAAGTCAAACCCAATCGAGAAATGAAATCCGTTGGTGCAGAACGCACGTTTAATAAAAATTTGTCTTCCGAAATTTATATGGAAGAACGTTTAAAAAATATTGCAGAAGAAATTGAACGTCGCATCAAAAAATATAAAATTGCAGGTAAAACCATTACGTTAAAAATCAAATATTCCGATTTCTCACAACAAACTAGAAGCAAAACTCTGCAATATTTTATTTCCGATAAAGGCTTGATTTTTGAAACTGCTAAAGAATTATTGTATCAAGAAAAATTGAAGAATTCTGTTAGATTACTAGGGATTTCTTTAAACAATTTAAACACCCATCAGAAAAAATTTGTAGTGTATCAATTGAAGTTTGAGTTTTAGATGGTTATTCCTAAATTATTCTTTTTCAAAACCGCATAATTACGCTATATTTGCAGATTATAAAGTAAGTAAAAGAACATTTTAAATTTGAAAAACTAAGTTTGTTGAAGAACGAATTTTGAATTTTGAATTTTGAATTTTGAAAAAGGATACATGAAACACATTAGAAATTTTTGCATTATTGCACATATTGATCACGGAAAAAGCACATTAGCCGATAGACTTTTAGGCGCTACTCAAACCGTAACGGCTAGAGAAGAAAAAGCACAACTATTGGATAATATGGATTTGGAACGTGAACGTGGAATTACCATTAAAAGTCACGCGATTCAAATGGAATATACGTACCAAGGTCAGGAATATATCTTAAATTTAATTGACACTCCTGGACACGTAGATTTTTCTTATGAAGTGTCTCGTAGTATTGCCGCTTGTGAAGGTGCTTTACTAATTGTGGATGCCGCGCAAAGTATTCAAGCACAAACGATTTCCAATTTATATTTAGCTTTAGATAACGACTTGGAAATTATTCCCGTTTTAAATAAAGTAGATTTACCTTCTGCCAATCCGGAAGAAGTTTCAGACGATATTATCGATTTATTAGGATGTAAATTAGAAGATATTATTCACGCTTCTGGTAAAACAGGTTTTGGTGTAGAAAATATTTTAGCAGCCATTATCGAAAAAATCCCACCACCAAAAGGAATAAAAGACGAACCTTTGCAAGCTTTGATTTTCGACTCACACTACAATCCTTTCAGAGGAATTGAAGTAATTTTCCGTGTAAAAAATGGAGAAATTAGAAAAGGTCAGAAAATTAAATTTATGGCCACTGGTAAAGAATATTTTGCCGATGAGGTTGGGACGTTAAAATTAAACCAAGTTCCGAAAGACGTTATTTCAACAGGTGATGTTGGGTATTTAATTTCTGGAATTAAAGAAGCAAAAGAAGTAAAAGTTGGTGATACCGTTACAGACGCTAAAACGCCGACTACAAATATGATTACCGGTTTCGAAGACGTAAAACCAATGGTATTTGCTGGAATTTATCCTGTTGATACTGATGATTATGAAGATTTGCGTTCTTCAATGGAAAAATTACAATTAAACGATGCGTCGTTAGTGTTTTTACCAGAGAGTTCTGCGGCATTAGGTTTTGGTTTCCGATGTGGTTTCTTAGGAATGTTACACATGGAAATTATCCAAGAACGTTTGGAGCGTGAGTTCGATATGACAGTTATTACAACTGTTCCTAACGTTTCGTACTTGGCTTACACGAAAAAAGAACCAGATGTTAGTTTCGTAATCAACAACCCATCAGATTTGCCAGAACCAAGTAAATTAGATAGAGTAGAAGAACCGTTTATTAAAGCAACTATCATTACAAAAGCCGATTATGTTGGAAATGTAATGAGTTTATGTATTGAAAAACGTGGACAAATTACCAATCAAACTTATTTAACTACAGAACGTGTGGAATTAAATTTCGACATGCCTTTGGCAGAAATTGTATTTGATTTTTACGACAGATTAAAAACCGTTTCAAAAGGATATGCTTCTTTTGATTATCATCCAATAGGAATGAGACAATCTAAATTAGTAAAATTAGATGTGTTGTTAAATGCAGCTTCTGTTGATGCGCTTTCAGCTTTAATTCATGAGGATAATGCGTTTCATATTGGTAAAAAAATGTGTGAAAAACTACGTGAGTTAATCCCACGTCAGCAATTTGATATTCCTATTCAGGCAGCCATTGGTGCTAAAATCATTGCGCGTGAAACCATTAAAGCCCTTCGTAAAGATGTAACGGCTAAATGTTATGGAGGAGATATTTCTCGTAAACGTAAACTTTTGGAAAAACAGAAAAAAGGTAAAAAACGTATGCGATTAGTAGGGAATGTAGAAATTCCGCAAGAAGCCTTTATGGCGGTGTTAAAACTTAACGATTAAGTAATATATTAACATAAACTTTAAAAACTTATTAAGAAATTGTATTTTTTAATAAGTTTTTTTAGTTTCAAGGCTTTTTTTGTTATATTTATATACTGACTATCTAATTCGCCTTAATGATATCAATATGAAAAGAATTTTACGCCTATTACTCCTTTTTTCGGCAGTATCATTTTCTCAAACTATAACTGTAGATAATACACCAACACCGACTGATTTAGTAAATTTGCTTATTGGTGGATCGTGTATTGATGTTAATGATATACAAGTTTCTTCCAGTCTTTCTGTAGGGAGTTTTAATAGAAACGGTTCTGCTTTTCCTGTAAATCAAGGTATAATAATTAGAAGTGGGAATATTTTAGACACGCAAGGTCAATATAACGGTTCAAATATTAGTTCAACTACAACTGGTGGTGGAACAGATACTGTTTTGCAAAATTTAAGTAATATTAGTAGTGTGTCAGCAGTACCATTGCAAGATTTAGCATTTTTACAATTTGATTTTACGCCAGTGTCTTCAGCATTTAGTTTCGATTTTTTATTCGCATCTAACGAATATGGAGATGAACAATGTGATTCTAATGATATTTTTGCATTTGAGTTAACAAATATTGCAACAGGAGTTACAACTAATTTAGGCGTTATTCCTTCTACATCCAATCCAGTTACAGTAAAAAATATTAGAAATCAACTTTACAACAACTTTTGTTTATCGGCTAATCCAAATTTATTTAGCGTATATAATGTGGGAAATTCAGCCTTATCCACTATAAACATGAGAGGTCATACAGTTGTTTTAAACGCTTCTTCTTTAGTCACTCCTGGTACAGAATACCGTTTAAAATTAGTTGTTGCCGATTGGGGGGATACGAATTTTGATTCGGCAGTATTTATTTCAGGTGGAAGTTTTACAAATGAATTAGATTTAGGGTTAGACCAAACTATTTGTTCAGGAGACACTTTCGTTTTAAACACATTATTAGACGCTACAACTTATACGCATCAATGGTTTCAAGATGGAAATCCAGTTGGTGGAAATACTTCCACAAGTACCGTAAACGGCCCAGGAACTTATGCGGTTGAAGTTACTAATGGAGGTTGTACATTAACCGATGTTGTGGTTTTTAATACTTTATCTGTTACAACACCAATCAATTTATCAACGTGTAATACTGGAGCAGCAAGTTATGTTTTTGATCTAACCAGAAATAATGAAATACAATTAGGAATTGATGATGCAATTTATAATGTGTTTTATTACACCTCACCGGCTAATGCTACAGCAAATATTTCAATTGGTTCACCATCAAGTTTTTCTATACCTGCTGGGCAAACTATTTATATGAAAATTTTTAATACAGTTACCAATCAGTTTTGTGATGCAGTATATCAATTTGATTTATTAATTAATGCTACGGTTAATGCTACTCAACCTACTAATGAATCACTTTGTTTAAATGATGCATCTTTTGATTTGACAACTCTAAATCCTCAAGTTTTAAATGGTCAAACAGGTTATACTGTTTTATATTATACTTTTCAAGCAGATGCAAATGCAGGAAATGGCGCTGTAATAACAAGTGTTTCTCCTTTAGCGACTCCTGGAACTCAAGTAGTATGGATAAGAATGCAAGACAGTACAAATTCTTCATGTTTTGATATTACAAGTATAACAATTACTACCAATCCTTTACCACTTGTTGATGAAGTTGCTGATGTTGTAGAATGTAGCAGTTATGTTTTACCCGTTTTAACTAATGGAAATTATTTTACAGGTCCAAATGGTACGGGAACTCCATTATTTGCAGGAAACACCATTAATTTAGGTGGAACATATTATATTTATAACGGACCAGATGCCAATGGATGTTTTAATGAGTCTTCATTTCTCGTAACTTTTATTGATGAATATATACCTGTTTTAGATAATTGTGGTGAGTTTATTGTTCCAGCAACACCTTATGGTATTGGTGCATTTTACACAGCAGCTGGAGGCCCAACAGGAACAGGAACTTTAATACCTCAAGGTACAATTTATACGAATACTACTCAAGCAACTATTATTCAAACTATTTTTTATTATGCTGAAGTCAACAATGTATTTTGTAGAGATGAACGATTTGATATTAACATACACGGAAATCCTTTATTAGACTTACGAGATGATGTAACTTTTTGTAACTCATATACATTAACACCTTTAGTGAATGGTACTTATAATACTTCTTCTGACGGAACAGGAATAACTTTAAATGCTGGAGATGTTATCAGTGTAAATGGACCAAATTTCCCTGGAACCTACTATGTTTTTAATGCTATAGCTCATACTAATTCTGATGGATTAGCAGGTGCTTGTTCATTAGTTGACCCATTTGTGGTAAATTTAGTTGATACATCATTATTTACAACCGTTTATAGTTGTGCAAATGTTGGATTTACTTTACCTCCAATTTCTTTTGGTGGATATTATACCGCTCCGAGCGGTGCTGGTACTCAAATTGACCCATCTATACCTATAACAACATCGCAAACGGTTTATTATTATACAAATACTACATTATTACCTAATTGTACAGATAATTTGAATTATAATATTGTTATAAATCAAGCCCCAATTGTAGATATTAATTTAATTCCCACAACACCGCAATGCGATAAATTTACGTTACCAGTTTTAACTAATGGAGCGTATTATACTTTATCTGGAGGACCATTAGTAGCTGGACAAACACAACTTATAGCAGGTCAGGAAATAGGATATAATTTAAATCAATTGCCAATTACAACTTATTATATGTATAATGAAACTACATATATTAATCCAAATGGTACAACAAATGTTTGCTTTGTTGAAAGTCCATTTAACGTAACAATTTTACAATTACCGAATATAATAGTTCCAACAAATCAGCCTAAATGTGCGCCTTTTGCTGGACCTGTTTTGTCTTTAGGTCAAGTATATACGGCACCAAATGGACCAAATGGAACAGGGATTTTAGTAACTCCAAGTTTGCTTTTCAATTCAGATCAACAGTTTTATGGTTATTACGAAGATCCAGCAACAGGTTGTGTAGTAGATATTCCTTTTTTATGGACTTACGATGGTATTAATTTGCCAAATTATATAGATGTAAATGAGTGTGATTCTTATAGGTTACCTATACTAACTCATACCCCGCCAGAACCATCTACTAATTATACAATAGGTTATTATTTTGATGCTAATGGTGTAAATCAAGTTCCGAATGGACATGTATTTAATTCATCTAATACACCTGATACGATATTTGTTTATGCAGTAAATGACGGAAGATTTTCGGATTGTATTTCTGAAGATACCATTACCATTACTGTTTCTGATACACCTGTGATACCAAATATTGTTTTTCCTACTGAAAGATGTGGTACTTATGTGCTGCCAACCTTACCAACGGTTGGTTATACGATTGGTTATTTTTCACAACCAAATGGAGTGGGACCAATTACAAATTTGAATATCATAAATACAGGAACAACTTCTCAAACATTTACGTATTACATCTATGCTACAGCAACAAATAATATAAATTGTAAAGATGAACAAGCATTTACGTTCACAATTCATCCTTTGTTAGATTTGACGATACAAGGTGGAATTATCTGTGTAGATCCAATAACGAATGTTTTACTACAATCGTATACAATTCAAACGGGTTTAAATCCTACATTATTTAATGTGAATTGGTACTTAAATGGAACATTAATGGGAACAGGTGTAAATTATACCGCTTTGGAAGCTGGAATTTATGATGTAGAGTTTATAAAATTAACACCAGATATCGGAACAGATTGTAATTACAGAGACACAACAGTTACTATCATTCAATCGAGTCCAGCAGCAGCCAGTTTTACTGTAAGTTCAGAATTTGACACAGATAATACTTTTATTACGGTTACTATTTCTGCTGGAAGTTTAGGAAATTATTTATTCCAATTAGAATATCCAGACGGCTCAACAAGTGCTTTTCAATCGAGTAATGTGTTTACTAATTTAGAATCTGGTGAATATTTTGTGAATATTTATGATACACTAGGAAATTGTTCGCCAACTAGAGTAGGCCCAATTTACATTGTAAATTATCCAAATTATTTCACACCAAACGGTGATGGCATTCACGAAACTTGGAACATTACAGATTTAGCACAACAACCAAATAGTATCATTTCTATTTTTGATAGATACGGAAAACTATTAAAACAAATCTCTCCATCAGGAATAGGTTGGGATGGAAAATATAACGGAAAAGATTTACCGTCTACTGATTATTGGTTCTCTGTAGAGTTCACCAAACAGAACAACGAAAAAGGTATTTTTAAATCGCATTTTACCTTGAAAAGATAACAAAGAAAATCCCAAATTCAATTATTGAATTTGGGATTTTTTATTTTAATAATGTAATATGATAGTTGATATTTCTTCTACAGCTTGGCTAAAGCCTCGAGTATAATCTGCACTATTTTTTATAAATAAGTAATTTAATCTACGTGTTTATCATTTCCTTAAAATCGTTTAAAGACAGTGGTTTATTAAATAACTTTTTTACATAACAATTTTCATTAGCCCTTTTTAAGTCGTTAGGATCTAAAGATGAGGATAGCATAAAAATTTGTGTTTTGTTTTTTAATTCCTCAGGAAGTTTATCATAATGTAAAAGAAACTCAAAACCATCCATTTGGGGCATTTTTATATCTAGTAAAATGATTAACGGATTGTTATTATAGTTAAATTGAAGCAGCCATTCAATCCCTTCTTTTCCATCACCAACTATATTAAATTGAAAATCATCAAATATATTTTTTAGCAATTTTGTAGTAATAAGTTGGTCAATTAAATTGTCTTCAATCAGCAAAAAGGCAGCATTATTTTTCATTATAAATAGGTAAAGTGATAGTTAAAATTGTTCCTTCTTTAATTTGAGAACTTGCAGAAATAGTTCCGCCAAGAACTTGAACGGCTTCCTTAGTAATGTAAAGCCCTAGACCAGAACCAATATTGTTATTCGTGCCAAAAAACATTTCGAAAATTTGGGGTAAAACTTCTTCTTCAATGCCCATCCCATTGTCTTTCACCATAATTTTATAGACATCATTTTCTTTAAAAACTTTAATTTCAATTTTTTTCTTTTCCTTTTCGGGATCACCATATTTGATAGCATTTGAAATCAGATTGTTGAAAATTATTTTTAATCGTAAAGCATCGCTATATATTTGGTCAATTTCTAAATTTTTCTCTATTTGGATTGTTTTTGTGTTCTCATTATAACCATATTGCTGTACAATATCGTCAATCAATTGGTTTAAGTTTACCGATTCTAAAGTTTTTCCTGTTCTTTTATTACGCGAGTAATCGATAATATCTATAATAAACTGATCTTGTTTGGAAATGGTTTGATCCATTAGTTCAAAATAATATTTAATTTGTTCTAAATCTTCTTCTTCTTTTGCAATTTGTACGAGTCCTTTTAGAGAAGTTAATGGGGAACGTAAATCATGGGAAGCACTGTAAACAAATCTATCTAATTCTTTATTAGCGTGTAAAAGATTCTCGTTTTTCAATTCTATTTCTTTCGTTGATTGCAGTAATTTTTTCATCATAATTGAAAAGTATATGCCGACACAACTGATGATTATCATAATAAAAAAAACATTAGCAAAAATCAGATAACTTTTCATTTTCCATGAACCATTTACTATCGCATCTGTAAAATTTCTTTCAATGATGGTGAATTTTTCACTTATACTTTCAATTTTTAGTACTAAAATATTTTTCTCTGCCTCTGTTAATGTAGAAGAAACAACTTTTTTATGAACTTCATTTCCAACTTGTGTTAACGTATCAGTAAGTACGTTGGCTTTTCCCCATATCTCAAAAGCATTGGAAAATAAAGACACGTTTTTAAATTTTTTAAACAGCCATATGATATCATCAAGATCTTCTTCTTTATTTCTACCAGCTCTAAGTCCAACTTTAACTAATTCATCATCGGGATTCCTATTAAGTGTATTTAGAGCCAATTTGTCGCCTTCAATTACTTTAATTTCTTTTAAATAGTACTCCCAATACTTGGTGTTGTTAGTATGTAAGTAGGTTGTAAGATAGTATACAGCATCTTTTTGAGCTTTGGAATATTGGGATTCACCAGTCACATACGCCCTATTAGCGGACAAAATTCGTATAGTAGAATAATTTAAAAAAATTAGTGAAGCGCACGAGAAAAAGATAACACTAAATAGAAAGTATACACTTGGATATTTTGTAGTATTCGTTTTTTTCTCATTCATAAGCATGTGATAAAAGTTTTTTTTTCATCATTAAACATATAAAATCACTGTATAAATACCGATATTTTTAGTTTGTACTAAACGCGTTGTTCATGGTAATTTTTCAAAAAAATATTACTGGGGATTTTTAAGTACTCTAATTTACTACATTTCAGTTAAATAGACAATTAAAAAAGCAATTAATTTCTAAATCTAGAAATACACTATTTTTCTTTTTTCATAAATTGTAAAATAATCTTTTCTTCAGCTTGAAGGACTTCTTTTTCAATTTTATATTTTGTGATCATCGCTAAACCGTTTTTATTTAATTCAGCGCTGGCTTTTTTTTCTATAATTTTTGCCATTTCCTTTCCTAATTCATAATTTTCAGTATTCTGTTGTTCAAAATAATTTATAAATTGAAACGCCATTAAATTAGCCTTATATTTTTTTTCAAGCACATATAGTTTTTTCTCCAATGCAAATTGTTTGTAATGGTTTTCTTTTACCAAATTCTCTAATGCTTTTTTCTTTTGTAAGGCTTGCGTATTCATTAAAGAAATAGTGTTAGCTAGCTTTGAGTTGTCTTCTTGTGCAAAGCGTAACATTTCTAATAATTGAGACATTGCAGTAGGAGGTAACTCACGCTTACCTGTTTCAAACATGGCTAATTGACTTCGAGTTACTTTTAACAATATAGCCAAGTCTTCTTGCGGAATTCCAAATACATCTCTTATGTTCTCTCGTTTTTTCATAGTTTTTATTTTGTGACAATTTAAAACAAAAATATTATTTTGTCACGTTTTAGTGACAAATAATTTAAGGCAGTAAAATTTGTCACAGTTTATTTAATTGAATTTTTAAATATAAATAGGAAAGTTTAGAGAATGGTTTAGAAGTAATTTATTAGATTTGTTTGTAAGCACGGATTGCAAATCCGCGCCATCGGATTACAATTAAACTATTCAGAAAAGGATTAGAAGAAATACAAAAAAACAAAATGAATAAAATGACAGTAATATTATTAGGAGCTTTAGCTATCATTTTTGGAATGATTATTATTTATTTTTCAATTAGAGGTAAATACAAAAGGAATGATACTGCTTGGAATTATCAAATGAGATTCAAAGGGTTTGTTGGAGGCACATTATTTATATTTCTAGGGGTTACAATGATTTCAAATGCCTTAAAAAGTTAAAGTAATGGTAACATTATTCATGTTCCTCCGCTGCCGCGCGAATCCTTTCGCGTGGTAAAATAAAAGCAAAAAAAACCAGCCTAAACATTAGACTGGTTTTTATATTTTAAATAGTTTTTAAACTTATTCTATATCAGAAATTCTCAACGTGTTTACCATTCCTTTATTGGCAATTGGCATAGACGCTAAGTTAATCACCATATCTCCTTTTTGAACGTATTTCTTTTCTTTACAAATTTTGTTGATGTCATCAATCGTGTCATCTGTGCTCGTAAATTTATCGTAAAAGAACGCTCTAACACCCCAAAGTAAATTCAGTTGCGTTAAAATTCTTTCGTTGGATGTAAATACTAAAATATGAGCGTGTGGTCGCCAAGCCGAAATTTGAAAAGCCGTATAACCACTATTTGTTAAAGTCGTAACTGCTTTCGCATTGATACTATCTGCTATGGAAGCCGCATGGTAACAAATCGATTTTGTAATATATCTGTCGTTCTTTTTGGTTGGTGCAATATGAGGCACATTAATCAGTGGAGAATCTTCTACACTTTCAATAATGCTTGTCATCGTTTCAATCACCTGAACCGGATAATTTCCTACTGAAGTTTCTCCAGAAAGCATTACCGCATCCGCACCATCCATAACCGAGTTGGCCACGTCATTTACTTCCGCTCTGGTTGGCGTTAAACTTGTAATCATCGTTTCCATCATTTGAGTGGCAACAATGACTGGAATACGTGCTAATTTCGCTTTCAAAATTAGTTTTTTCTGAATTAACGGTACTTCTTGTGCAGGAACTTCCACTCCTAAATCACCACGAGCTACCATTAATCCATCGCATGCAATTACAATTTCGTCAATATTTTCAACCGCTTCTGGTTTTTCAATTTTGGCTACAATTGGAATTTTATGTTCGGAATGTTTCGCGATTAAATCTTGTAAATCTTTAATGTCTTCTTTGGTTCTAACAAATGAAAGTGCCATCCAATCTACTTTGTTTTCACAAGCGAAAATCGCATCTTTAATATCTTTTACCGTTAAAGCTGGTAACGAAACTTTTGTATTTGGTAAGTTGACTCCTTTTTTAGATTTTAAAGGTCCACCTTGAATGACTTTACAAACTACTTCATCAATTCTGTTTGTTTCAAGCGCTTCGAACATTAGTTTTCCATCGTCTAATAAAATTCTTTCACCCGGATTGACATCTTTTGGAAATTCTTTATAGTTCATGTACACTCTTTCCGCTGTTCCAGGAACATCTTCTGAAGTTTGAAACGTAATAATATCACCAGGATTTACCACAACATCTTCTTTCATCACACCCACACGTAATTTCGGGCCTTGTAAATCGGCTAAAATGGAAGTGGTGTATCCAAACTCTTTATTTAATTCTCTAATGATGTCTATTTTTTCTTTGACATCTGTATAATCTGCGTGTGAAAAGTTAATTCTGAAAACATTAACTCCAGCGTCAATCATTTGTTTAATTACTTCCTTTGTACTACAAGCTGGCCCTAATGTGGCAACAATTTTTGTTTTTTTATTTGTAAGCATTTTTAAAAAATTAAATTGTTTATCGATTTTAAATTATCTGTATCTACTTTATAAACCGTAGAAACATTTGGTATGGTACTTATGTTTTGTATAATTTCTTCACTTTTGAAATTGGGCTCCACGTTATCTATTTTTAATAAATAATCGGCGGTTTTTAATTCGGGAATCAAATTCATAGTGATGCTGTCTTCTTCAAAAAAACCTACATTGTTTTTGTTCGAATTAAAATTGGTTTGATTTTTTATCAGTTCCCAAGTGATGTCTTGTTTTAAATCGTCATAACTAAACCTTGAAAATTTTCCAGTTCCGTCATTCGATTTAATGGTTATTTCGTTATCATTTTTAGCTAACAAAACGTTCAATTTTAAATTGATTAAAAAGCTTAATTTAAAATCTTTTAAATTTGTGTGAATCGCAAGTAACTCAAAATCATTTGATTCAAAATCGTCTAATGTAAGTTTCAGATTTGCCATTAAAATTTTAAATAATTGCAAAGATAGGTTTAAAAAGTATTAAATGGATGCAAATAAGGTTTCTAAACGGTTAAATTTTTATTTCAAACGTTGTAGTTGATAAAAAAAATTATGATTTGTTTTCGATTTTATCTTGCAAAGCAAAAAACGCTCTTTTAGCAGCCGTTTCTTCTGCTTTTTTCTTAGAAGTTGCTCTAGCTTTGCTAATTACTTCATTGTCCATTAATAATTTTACGCCAAAATGTTTTACGCCTTCTTTGCCGTCATCTTCAAAAACCTCAAATTTAAAATTGATTTTTTCTTTCTGACACCATTCGATGATTAAACTTTTGTAGCTGATTACTTTGCCTTCTAAACGTGCGATATCCACATAAGGTTTGATGATTTTTTCGTGAATGAATTTTTCACAATACGGAAAACCTTTATCTAAATAAATCGCTCCGATGAATGCTTCGCATAAATTCCCGTGAATATTATCTCCAAAATGAGAAGGATTTACTTTACTTTCAATGAATTGCACCAAATTGAAATCGCGACCCAATTCATTCAAATGTTCTCGACTCACAATTTTTGAACGCATTTTTGTTAAATACCCTTCATCACCAGTTGGAACTTTTTTGTATAAATGTGCGGCAATTACGCTGCCTAACATCGCATCGCCTAAAAATTCTAAACGCTCATAACTAATGGGATAACCATTTTCATCTGTTTTATTAGAGGAACGATGTGTAAATGCGTGTTTGTAAAAGATTTCCGAGTTTGGCTTGAAACCTAAGATTTTGGTTATTTTACCAAAAAAAACCCCGTCTTGATTAGAAGAGGGGGATTTTTTCAATATTTTTTTTAAAATTCTGCGCATGAATTATTCTTCTATTTTTTTGAAAAGTACACAAGCATTGTGTCCACCAAATCCAAAAGTGTTACTCATAGCTACTTTAATCTCTCTTTTTTGAGGAACATTTAAAGTTAAATTTAATGACGGATCGATATTTTCATCAACCGTTGTATGGTTAATTGTTGGAGGAACAATACTGTATTTCATCGCTAAGATAGAAGCAATAGCTTCAATAGCACCAGCAGCACCTAACAAGTGACCTGTCATTGATTTTGTAGAATTGATATTAATGTTTTTAGCGTGAGTTCCAAAAACGTGACTGATTGCTTTTAATTCGGCAACATCACCTAATGGTGTTGACGTTCCGTGTGTGTTGATATGATCTACATCTTCAGGTTTCATACCAGCATCGCGTAAGGTGTTTTCCATTACAGCAATTACTCCAATTCCTTCTGGATGTGGAGCGGTTAAGTGATACGCATCAGATGACATTCCACCACCACCAACTTCACAATATATTTTTGCACCACGTGCTTTGGCGTGTTCGTATTCTTCAAAAACTAAAGCACCAGCACCTTCTCCTAAAACAAATCCATCTCTGTTCGCGTCAAATGGTCTTGAAGCCGTTTCAGGTGAATCGTTTCTTGTTGATAAAGCTTGCATAGAGTTAAATCCACCCATTCCTGCAATGGTTACAGCAGCTTCAGAACCACCAGAAACAATTACATCACACACTCCTAAACGAATGTAGTTGAAAGCGTCAATCATAGCGTTTGCTGAAGAAGCACAAGCAGAAACTGTTGTATAGTTTGGACCCATAAAGCCATTTCTCATAGAAATATGAGCTGGAGCAATATCGGCAATCATTTTTGGGATAAAGAAAGGATTGAAACGAGGCGTTCCGTCACCTTTAGCATAACTTAGTACTTCTTCTTGGAAGGTTTCTAAACCTCCAATTCCAGCACCCCAAATTACACCTACTCTTTTTTTATCTACATTTGAATCTAAAATTCCAGCATCTGCAATAGCTTGCTCACCAGCTACAATAGCGTATTGAGCAAATTTGTCCATACGTCTTGCTTCTTTTCTATCGATAAACTCTTCGATATTGAAGTTTTTTACTTCACAAGCAAATTTTGTTTTATGTTTTTCAGTGTCATAATAAGTAATTGGTGCCGCACCGCTTTTTCCGCTAATTAAGGCATCCCAATATTCTTGAATGTTGTTTCCAATTGGAGTTAAAGCTCCAAGTCCTGTAACTACTACACGTTTTAATTGCATAAATTTTTTTTTAGTTATATAGAAAAACCCAATGTATCATATTATAAATATAAACATTGGGTATTACATAAATGTCTTATGTTGAATGATTGTAATACAATCAATGTTTTTACAAATCTAAACAAAGATTTTTAAAAACAGAAACAAAAATAACAACATCCGTATAAAAATAAATTTACACGGATGAATGGTTATTATTTCTTAGCTTCTTCGATGTAAGAAATTGCTTGACCTACAGTAGCAATGTTTTCAGCTTGGTCGTCTGGAATTTGGATATCAAATTCTTTTTCGAATTCCATAATAAGCTCTACAGTGTCCAATGAATCAGCACCTAAATCGTTAGTGAAGCTTGCTTCTGTTACTACTTCGTTTTCGTCAACACCTAATTTGTCCACGATAATCGCTTTTACTCTTGATGCAATGTCTGACATAATTTTTAATTTTTAATTTATTTGTTGGCAAAAATAAAAAACTTTATTTTAAAACAACATTTTTGTTAGTAAATATAACTACGAATTTATAAAAAAAACTTTCAATGGCCTAATTCTCTATGCTTTTACTTTAAAAAATATTTTTATTTCTTCTGTTTTTAGTGTCTAAACCTAAAGGAATTTATACTTTTGTGTGAAATTTAGACGATTTATTGTTGTAATAAGTTGAAAAAAAAGAGATTTATCATGAAAAAGATTGTACTTTTTGCTTCTGGCAATGGTTCTAATGCAGAAAACATAATGGCACATTTCGAGAAATCGGGTCAAGGAACTGTAGTCGGTGTGTTCACAAACAATTCACATGCCAAAGTGATTGAAAAAGCTAAAAAGTTTCATGTTCCAACGTATGTGTTCAATAAAATCGAGCTTTCAGACGATACCGTTTTAAATCATTTAAAAGAAGTACAACCCGATTTAATTGTTTTAGCAGGTTTCTTATTGAAATTCCCTGTTCATATTATAAATGCCTTTCCGAATAAAGTCATAAATATTCATCCAGCTTTGTTGCCAAATTATGGCGGAAAAGGAATGTACGGAATGAACGTTCACAATGCTATTCTGGAAAATAAAGAAAAAGAAACTGGAATTACCGTTCATTATGTAAACGAACATTTTGATGAAGGCGAATTTATTTTTCAAACCAACGTAACTATCGAAAATTGTACTTCTGCGGAAGAAATTGCACAAAAAATTCACGAATTAGAAATGGAGCATTTTCCAAAGGTGATTGAAAGTTTAATTAAATAAGATGCTGAAACAAGTTCAGCATGACAAAAAATATATTTAAATTCATGTCATACCAAGTTCACATATATACAGATGGCGCTGCCAAAGGAAATCCCGGTCCAGGTGGTTATGGTGTGGTGATGGAAATGGTGGGTTCACCTTATAAAAAGGAGTTTTTTGAAGGATTCCGTCATACCACAAATAACCGAATGGAATTATTAGGCGTAATTGTAGGTTTAGAGAAATTAAAAGCACCGAAAACATCAGTTCTAGTCGTTTCTGATTCTAAATATGTGGTGGATTCTGTAGAGAAAGGTTGGGTTTTTGGTTGGGAGAAAAAATCTTTTAAAGACCGAAAAAACCCCGATTTATGGATGCGATTTTTAAAAATTTACCGACAACATAACGTAAAATTCATGTGGGTAAAAGGACATAACAGTCATCCACAAAATGAACGTTGCGATGAATTAGCCGTTATGGCTTCGCAACAGAAAAACTTGAATGTGGATACTTTTTACGAAACGGAAGAACAAAAGTTGATATAATTTTAGATGTCTCTTGCATACACTATTCATACACTATCTATGCTTTATCTATGCTTTATCTATGGAGTATTTAATTGTATATATAAAAAATACCTGATGATTTTTTAAAATTATCAGGTATTAGTTTGTCAGTCTGAGCGGAGTCGAAGACTTTTATATAGTAAGAAAAAAATTATTTATAATATACACTTCGACTACGCTCAGTGTGACACTTGTAAAATTCTATTCTTGTTCTTCCATTAAACTATTCCAACCTCTGGCTTTTAGTTCAATTTTGGTGTTGGCACGAGTGACTAAATGCATGCCTTCACTTTCGGCAACCATGTGTCCGATAATTGTGAAGTTTGGATTGTGTTTTATTTTTTCGAAATCTTCCATTTTAATGGTGAAAAGCAATTCGTAATCTTCACCACCGTTTAAAGCTATTGTGGTAATATCTACATTAAATTCTTCACACACATTAATTAATTGTGGATCAACCGGAATTTTTTCTTCGTATAAATTACAACCTAATTTACTTTGTTTGCAAATGTGCATCACTTCAGACGATAAACCATCCGAAATATCAATCATTGAAGTCGGTTGAACTTCTAATTTTTCTAATAATTCTTTTACATCATTTCTAGCTTCAGGCTTCAATTGACGTTCTATTAAATACGTATAATCGTCTAAAACAGGTTGGTTATTTGGGTTCACTTGAAAGACCTGTTTTTCTCTTTCTAACACTTGTAAGCCCATATATGCTGCGCCTAAGTCACCAGAAACCACTAATAAATCAGTTTGTTGTGCGCCACTTCTGTATGCGATTTCCTCTAAATTAGCTTCGCCAATTGCGGTAATACTGATGATTAATCCTTTTTGAGAAGAAGTGGTGTCGCCACCAATCACATCTACATTATAGGTGTTAGCGGCTAAAGTGATTCCGGCAAAAAGTTCTTCCATTGCTTCTAAAGGAAAACGATTAGAAACGGCAACCGAAACAGTAACCTGAGTTGGCACCGCGTTCATCGCACAAATATCAGAAATATTTGAAACAATGGCTTTGTATCCTAAATGTTTCAATGGCATATAACTTAAATCGAAATGTACGCCTTCGACTAATAAATCCGTAGAAACAACCACTTTTTTATCTGCAAAATCTAAAACAGCTGCATCGTCACCAATACCTTTAAGCGTGCTTTTTTGATTAATTTTGAAATGTTTGGTTAAATGTTCAATTAATCCGAATTCACCTAAACTAGCAATGCTGGTTCTTTTTTGATCTTTATTTTCTAACATGTAGTTTTCTTTTTTGCAAAGTTATAGCTTTTAGGTGCAACAAAAAAACGAATATTTTCTTAATATGATTTTGTTTAGGTTAACTTTTATATAACACTAATTCCGGTTTCATATAATATTGATACTCTAATTTTGTACCTGTAAAATATAAAACATTTAGAAATGAATATAGAATTAAGGGAAGATAAAACATGCTTTTGGTGGATGATATTTTTTCAATTACAATTAGGGGTGTTCTTTTTATTATTGGTTTGTTTGATGTTTGTTTGTTAAGTATTTGAGTGTGTAATTTATAAAGTGTGTCAAAGTAGTTGTGTAATTTGGGATACTTGCCAATTTCATTTAAAAAAAAACGTTTCTAGTAGTTTGTCGTTATAATTTAAGTGAAAATTAGAGAAAAGGTTGGGTTTTCCAGCCTTTTTTATTTATCTAATTCTTTTAATTTTTCAAAAATCAAATTGGTTTCGTATCCTTTTCGAAGTAAGAAATCGACGAATTTTTTATTTTTCTTTTGGCCTTTTCGTTCTTGGATAGCATTCCAGTTTTTTTCGGCAAGCGTATGAAAGTTTTCTAGATATATTTCGTTGGGAAGTTCAAGTAATGCTAAATCGATATTTCTTTTAGAAATTTCTCTGAATTTTAATTCTTGTACGATTCGGTTTTTACCCCAACCTTTATAATTGTGCTTGCCTCGAGCGAAACTTTTTGCAAAACGTTCTTCATCAATATATTTATTTTCGATAAGATGAACGATAACTTTCTCTTTTAATTCAGGTATTAAGGTAAAGTTACGTAATTTTTGTTCCACTTCTTTATGACAACGGTCTTGGTAGGAACAATAAAATTCCATTTTATTAATTACCTCATTTATAGAAAGTTCAGTGTTTTTAGGGTTTTCCAATTTGTTAACAATTTATTCATATAAATAATCTATAAAACTATGTTTATTGTTATAATTTTGTATTAAATTTGTCCCCCTTTGTTAAAAAAAAACTAAGGATTGGCAAGAATACAGAAATATAAATAATTTGCATTAAAGTGTTTCATAAAATACTATGCAAAAGTAATAAAAAACCCCTCAAATGATGAAAAATAATTACGTTACGAAATTAACCTTACTGGTTTTTACTTTATTGTGCTCCGTTTTAAGTTGGGGGCAGGCAACATTGCCGACTTCTTTCTCTGGTTCATTATGGAATACTGGTTTACCTGCTGGTTGGAGTCAAACAGGTTTTGGCGCAGACTATGGAAGTAATTATGATGCTATTGGTGGTAATGCTGGTAAGATGGATAATACGGGAGATGTTTTAGTTATTAACTTTACAGGAACAGCAAACACATTATCTTATTATTTGGGAGGAAATTCTCTAAGCGGCAGTTATATATTTGATGTGCTTGAATCTGCTGATGGTGTATCATATACAACTGTTCGTTCACATACAAGTTTATCTAATCAAATAATTGCTGCTCCTGGAACTTCTTGGACTTCTTCTTTATTAGCTACAACACGATATGTTAAGTTTATATATACAACTAAAGCCACTGGAAATGTTGGTATTGATGGTGTAAACATTTCATTCGTCTCTACAAACACTATCACCACAAACACAGCTTTAGTTGGTAGTCCATTTTGTGTAACATCTTCAACAGGAGCAGCTGTTTCTGTTCCATTTACTAGCGTTGGTACTTTTAATGCTGGGAATGTGTATACAGCACAATTGTCAAATGCAGCAGGTAGTTTTGCATCGCCTGTTTCTATAGGTACCGTAACAAGTACTTTAAATACAGATATAATTTCAGCAACTATTCCAGCAGGAACTGCAGCAGGAGTAGGATATAGAATTCGTGTGGTTGCAAATAATCCTGTGGTTACAGGAATTGATAACACTATTAATTTAATAGTGCAAAATTCGGCAGCAATTACTGCTCAGCCTTCTACAACAGTACAAAATATTTGTCAAAGCGGGTCTGCTACAGCTTTGTCTGTAACTGCAACGGGTACAACAGTAACTTATCAATGGTATAGCAATGTATCAAATTCAAATTCTGGAGGAACACTAATATCTGGTGCAACTAGCGCGAGTTATACACCTTCAACTGCAGCTGTAGGAACTTTATATTATTATTGTGTGGTTACTGCAGCTTGTGGTTCAGCGGTAACAAGTAATGTTTCGGGTGCCGTTAATGTAACTAGTGTGCCAAGTGCTCCAGCAGGAACCATAAATGTATCTGCTAATCCATCTTGTGGAATAGCCACTTTAAGTTATTCAGCACCAAGTACAAATATTTATTGGCAAACTATTGCTAATGGTGTTTTAACAGGAAGTCCTACAACGACAAATTATCTTTCATCAGCAACAGCTGGTACTTATACAGTATATGTTAGAGAATTAATTGGTTCATGTTGGTCGCCAGCAATATCAGTAACTTTTACAGTAGTTGCAACTGTTGCTATAACAGCTCAACCACCATTAAATAAGAACATTACAGATGGAGGTAATACAACTTTCACAGTAACAGCAACAGGAACAACACCATCTTACCAATGGCAAGTAGATACAACAGGAACAGGCACAAGTTTTGTTGATTTAACAAATGGCGCACCTTATTCTACAGTTACAACAGCTACTTTAAATATCACGGCAGCTCCTATTACAATGAATGGTTATTTATACCGATGTGTTGTAAGTGGCGCGGCTCCATGTGGACCTGTTACTTCAAATTCAGGAAGTTTAACGGTGACATTAACGGCGCCAAATAATCCAACAAATATAATGCCTTGTTATGGAAATAACACCCTTGGTTTGACTTGGACAGCATCTTCAACCGGAGCAACACCAGCACCGGATGGTTATATGGTTTTTGCATTAGCAGGTAGTACAGCTCCTGCTTCTACTTCAGCTGCTGCAGGAAATTCAAGTTTATATACGGCTAATTCAGATTTTTCTCTGGCAGCAACTGTTACACCGTCTTTAGGAAAATGTTTATATAAAGGAACAGGTACATCTTTTACAGTTACAGGTTTAGCTAATTTATCTAATTATTCGTTTAAAGTTGTTGCTTATAGAGGTACAACAGGTACAGCTTGGTCATCAGGAATTACTGCAACGCCAACTGGAACTTGGGGTACACCTACAACAAATATTACAATTGACATGCCTGAAGTTACTGCTTTAGCGGCTTCTGTTGCTAGTGGTCAATCAGCATTAACTTGGGCTAATGTTACAAATCCTTCAGTATGTAATTATGAATATTTAATAGTTGCTAATCAAGGTCCAGTGGTGTTTACACCTTCTGGAGACGGAACAGCCTATTCAGCAAATGTAGTATACTCAACTTCAAATCAAGTAGTTTACAAAGGTACTGGAACAGGAATAACAGTTACTGGATTAACAAACGGAACAAATTATTGTTATAAAGTTTTTGTTAGAAGAGGAACAGAATGGAGTGATGGTGTTTCAGTATGTCAAATTCCAAATTTAGTATATTGTGCTTCTGGAGCCACTAATGCTATTGATTCGGAAATTGAAAATGTAACGTTAGTAGGATATTCTACAACTATTTCAAATAATACCGCAAATACTTGTACTACAGGTGTAAACAATTATACCGCTTTGAGTGCTGATCTACAAGTTGCCGGAACTTATACGGTTTCAGTTGAATTTGGAGACTGTAATGGAGGAGCTCAATATGATGGCGCAGGTGGTGTTTGGATTGATTGGAATAATGATGGCGATTTTCTTGATGCGAATGAAACTATTGGTACGGCTTTAGTGGCTGTTTCTACAGGAAATGTGATACAAAACTTCACCATTAACGTTCCTTTAGGTCAACCAATTGGAAATTATAGAATGAGAATTGTTCAAACAGAATCTGCCACATTGGCTATGTTAAATCCTTGTGGAACTTTTGCTTATGGTTCAACGGAAGATTATACGGTTCAAGTTGTAAATGCTTGTGTGCCAACTCATACAGTTACAACCTTTACACCAACATCTGGACCAGTAGGAACAGAAGTTACTATTAACGGAACAGGTTTAATTGGAACAACTGTAACTTTTTCAGGTATTAATGCTACAATTGTTTCTAATACAGGAACTCAAATGGTAGTTGTAATACCAGCTGGCGCAACTACAGGAATGATGTCTGTAAAAGATAGTCAACCTTGTACTGTTGATACTATTTATACAATTATCACAAACAATAATACTTCATGTGAAGGAGCTGCTTCTACTACGGATTTAATTATTTATGATATTCATGATGAAAAAGACTTTGATGGTGGATTTATCACACTATACAATGGAACTGCAGCAACAGTTAATTTGGTAAATTATTCACTTTATAGAACATCTAACTACGGTGATACTAATTATATTAATTATGCGAATTTAACGGGTTCAATTGCTCCTGGAACTTTAGGAATATTAAAAGTTTCTGTTGGTAGTTGTGGTCCTGCTTCAACAAATGGTACCATAAATGGTGGATTTAATCAAAATGATGGTATTCAATTGAGAGATGCAGCTGGTGTTGTAATTATTGATGATGTTCATACCTACATTCCTGGGGCTGGTTATTACATGGTAAGAAATACAGGAGCATTAAGCGCAAGAACTTCTTATGTTGCTGCAGACTGGAGTACTATACCATTAGGTTCTGGTGTTTGTTATCCGAGTGCTGGTTTAGTTCTTCCAAGTGGAACAGCAGTAGCGCCTGTAGTTACTACTCAACCTTCATATTCACCTTCATGTGGTTCCACTTCAGCAGTTTTAAACACAGCTGGAACCGAAGGTTTTGCTGGTGGAAATACTTTAGCTTATCAATGGTATTTTGCAGCGCCAGGAAGTGCAACTTGGACAACTGTAACAGATGGTGGAATTTATAGTGGTGCAACAACTGCTTCTTTATCTATATCTAATACAACTACTGTTATTAATTATCAATATTATTGCCAAATTAGAGAAAATACTGCTACATGTTATTCGGCTACAAACGCAATAAAAATTACAGATACAAACGCTTCAACTTGGAACGGAACAACTTGGATTGGTGGTACACCAACTTTAACCAAAGCTGCAATAATTAACGGAACATATGTAACCGCTACAAACGGTAACTTTAGCTGTTGTAGTTTAACTGTTAACGCAACAAAAACTTTAACCATCTCTTCTGGAGGTTATGTAGAAGTGCAAAATAGCATTACAACAAATGGAACTTTAGATGTTTTAAGTGATGGTTCTTTGGTGCAAATTAGTGATGCTGGCGTAAATACAGGAAATATCAGATACAATAGAACGGCTAATATCAGAAGACAAGATTATGTATACTGGTCTTCTCCAGTTGTTGGTTTTGCTAATAGTGCTGTTTCTCCTGGAACCAATTTAGGATATCAATATAAATGGTTGCCTACAACTGCAGGATTAAATAATTTTGGAAATTGGGCATTTGCCAACGAAACAATGGTTTTAGGTAAAGGTTACTGTTTAAGAGGTCCGGATTCTTTCTCTCTTTCTGCACTAACAAATTATACAGCCACTTTTATTGGTGTGCCAAATAATGGAGTCGTAACAATTCCAATTAGCAGAGGAAGTTACGATGGTGTAAATTATAACACTATGGTTTCAACAACTCCAGGAACTAAAGATGATGATAACTGGAATTTAGTTGGAAACCCATATCCATCAGCAATTGATGCTATTGATTTCTTAACTTTAAATACAAACATTGCCGGTTTTGTAAATATTTGGACACATGGTGCTTTGCCTTCAAATGCAGTTGGTGACCCATTTTATAATAACTACGCCTATAATTATACACCTACAGATTATTTAACATTTAATGCTGTAGGTCCGTCAACTGGTCCTGGATCAGGTTCATTTAATGGTAGAATTGCTGGTGGACAAGGATTTTTTGTTTCGATGCTACACGCATCATCAGCTACTACTGAAAATTTAATTTTTAATAATTCTCTTAGAAATATTACTCATAATAATAATCAATTTTATAAATCTGTTGCTAATAATAGAAATGCCAACAATTTAGAGAAACATAGAATGTGGTTCGACATTGTTGCGCCAAATGGAGCTAGTGTAAGATCATTATTAGGATATGTTGAAGATGCTACAAACGGAAAAGACAGATTATTTGATGCTTTCTCAAATGAGAAATTAAGCTTAAATATATTTTCACTAATTGAAAATGAACAAATGCTTATTCAAGGTAGAACATTGCCATTTAATGACAATGATAAAGTTAATATTGGAGTGAGTGTACCGCAAGAAGGATTATATAAAATAGCTTTAAGTTCAGTTGATGGATTGTTTTCAAATGCCAATCAAAACATTTATTTAGAAGATAAATTATTAAATGTTATCTATGATTTAAAGTCGGCTCCCTATTCTTTTATGGCCAACAAAGGTACAATTAAAGACAGGTTTATAATTCGCTACAATAACGGAGTAGTTTTAGCAAATGATACGTTTGATGCGAATGTTGATGTTGTAGTAGTTTCTAATCAGGAATTAAGTGTTGTTTCAACGAAAGAAAAAATTGCAGACCTTGTTGTTTATGATGTTTTAGGAAGAAAGCTATTTGAAGGGAAAGACATTAAAACAAACAATTTTGTATTACCAGTTCACCAACGTAATGCACCTTTATTTATCGATATTGTTCTTGAAAATGGAATTAAGATAAATAAGAAAACAATTTACTAATATTGGATTTATCATAACACGCTAAAAGAGAGGTATTTTGCCTCTCTTTTTTTGTGATATTGTTTTTTATTTTTTTATATTTGGGATTAGTATAATTAAAAACTCCCCCCATGTATAAAAAATTACTCATTTTAATGGTAGCTTTTTGCACGATTTCTTTTGCGCAAAATAAAGCCAGTTGGTCTGAAATAGACAAACTAAAAGTAAATCCTTCTGAAAAAATAAGAAGAGCTACTTTGCCGTCGGAATATAAATTGTATAAGTTTGATTACGAATCATTTATACAAAAATTAGTAAATATACCTCAAAGAGACACTTTTACTGGTGTTTCAGATGCGATTATTGCTGTTCCGCATCCAAATGGTGAGTTAGTAGCGTACAGAGTACTTGAAGCATCAACATTTGAACCCAGCCTTCAAGAAAAATTTTCAACTATTAGGTCTTTTGTTGGTCAAGGTGTAAAAAATGCTGGTGATGTTATTCGTTTTAGTGTTTCTCCTTACAATGGGTTAAGTGCTATGATACGATCAGTAGAATCTGGGGAGACGTACTTTATTGACCCTTTTTCAATGGATTATAAAACATGTATTGTTTTTCAAAAATCAAAAACTTCTAAGCAATCTGGATTCATATGTTCAACAGAGGATGCGGTTAAAGTTTTTGGTCCTTCTATTGAAAAATCTGGTGCGAGTATTTTAAAAAATGCAGATGATGCCAATTTAAGAAGATTCAGAATGGCACAATCATGTACAGCTGAATATTCAAATTATTTTGGAGCAACAAGTGCTGCTGATGTAGCCTTAGTTATGGCTGCTTTTAACGCTTCTTACACGAGATGTAATGGTATTTTTGAAATGGATTTTAATTGCACTATGCAGTTAATTGCGAATACCACAAATGTAATTTATTATAATGCTGCCACAGATCCTTATTCTGATGGTGCGACTGGTTCTGGAGGAGCTTGGAATAATGAATTAGGAACTACTCTGCAAACTGTTATTGGTAATGCAAATTATGACATTGGTCACCTATTTGGTGCGTCTGGTGGTGGTGGAAACGCAGGCTGTATTGGTTGTGTTTGTTCTGCTGATAACTCAAAAGGTAAAGGATTTACTTCTCCTGGAAATGCCATTCCAGAAGGTGATACTTTTGATATTGATTATGTAACTCATGAAATTGGTCACCAATTAGGAGGAAATCATACTTGGACACATGGAGGTGATGAAGGCACTATAGCTCAAGTAGAGCCAGGTTCAGGTGTAACTATTATGGGATATGCTGGTATAACTGGAGCAACAGATGTGGCAGCTCATTCTATTCCAATTTTTCATGCTGTTTCTATTGAACAAATAACAAATAACATAAAAGGAAAAACTTGTCCTGCACTTGTAAACACGGGAAATGCAGTACCAGTGCCTTCTGCTCCTGCAACAAAAACGCTGCCAATTGGTTCGGCTTTTAAATTAACAGGAACTGCAACAGATGCTAACACTTCAGATGTTTTATCTTATTGTTGGGAACAAATGGATGATAATAATGCTGCAACAACTTATCCTTCAACTACAGCAACAACTGGAGTAGCTTTTCGTTCATATATGCCTGAAAATGCTGGTACAAGATATTTTCCAAGACTAATTGATCATGTATCAAACGGGGTAAATGGCAATCAGTGGGAAAAAGTTCCTGGAGTTGCTAGAACAGTTAATTTTAGACTGACAGTTAGAGATAACAGACCCGGTGGTGGAAATAACGAAAGTGTGAATACTGTTGTAACTTTTGACGCTACAAAAGGACCATTCACAGTTACTTCTCAAAATACTGCCGGAATTAATTACACTCAAGGTTCTACTCAAACTGTAACCTGGACCGTTAATTCAACAAATACTATGACGGGTGCTGCTAATGTAAATATTAAATTATCTACAGACGCTGGATTAACCTATCCAATTACCTTACTTGCGAATACACCAAATGATGGTACTCAAACAGTAACTATTCCTAATGTTTTTGCTCCTTATTGTAGAATTTTAATTGAGCCAACTGCCAATGATTTTTACGCTATTAACACGCAAACATTCGCTATTGGTTATTCTGTTTCAACTATTTGTACTGATTATACAAGAACGTTAACTACAGGAAATGTTATAACAGATCAAACTCCTTTAGCGTATCAAAATTTTGCATTAAACATTCCAGATGATGTTATCATTACCGATGTAAACGTAACTTCAAATGTAACTCACTCTAGAAGAAATCAATTATATGCAGGAATTAATAGCCCAGCTGGAACTTTTGTAGCTTTATTTCAAGATGGAGGGTGTACAAATGCAATTTCAGATTTAGTAGGAACGTTTGATAGTGAATCAGGAACTGCAGCTGCTTGTGGTGCGGATAATATTTTTGGTACGATGCAACCGATTTCAACTTTACAGGTTTTAAACGGACAAAGATCTTTAGGGAACTGGTTGTTTAGAGTGGCAGATGTAACTGTTGATGCTAGAGACGGTGTTTTAAATAGTTTTACTTTTAGAATTTGCTATAAACAAGTATTGGAAACTCCAGTTGCTTGTGGAACGATTACTTCAACTTGGAATGGTTCTGCTTGGTCTAATGGTGTTCCAGTAAGAAATGTTGCTGCTATTTTTGCAGGAAATTATACGTCTACTGCAGATTTAGAAGCGTGTTCGGTTACTGTAAATACTGGAGCTAACGTTACTATCGCTACGGGTCATACTTTAACAGTAGGAGGTAGTGTAGCCGTAGTTGGAACAGGTACTTTGACAATCAATAATAATGCTGCCTTGCGTCAAATTGATGGTAACGCCGTAAATACTGGAAATATAATAGTGAAGAGAAATTCAACAGGCATGGTTCGTTTAGATTATACCGCTTGGTCTTCACCAGTTTCTGGACAACAATTACAAGCATTTTCACCTAGTACAATCGCTACTCGATTTTATGAATATTTATATACTGGAACAACTACCCCAACTGCCTATCAAGCAGTTTCTTCAACAACAAATTTCCTTAAAGGAAAAGGATATATGATTAGAGCTGCAAATGATTGGCCAGTTACTTCAACTGTATTTAACGGTCAATTTACTGGAGTTCCTTTCAACGGTGATGCCTCGGTTAATTTAGGAAGAGGTTTTAATTTATTAGGTAATCCATACGCTTCTCCTATAAATGCCACAAAATTTTTAGATGATAATCCAGCAACAGTTGGTGCCTTATATTTTTGGACCCACACTGTTGCAGCTAGTGGTGGAGTATATCCTGTAAATAATTATGCATCATTTACAAAACTTGGAGGTACCGCATCAGCTGCTGGAGGTGCTATTCCTAATGGAACCATTCAAACAGGTCAAGGTTTCTATGTAAGAGCCTATGATTTTGGAACGGCAAAATTTACTAATTTCCAAAGAGTTAATGCGTCAGTTTCTACACAATTTTTTAAAACGGTATCTTCTGAAGTGCCAACAGCTTCTTCTAATGCTAACAGAATTTGGCTAAACTTAAATGACACTTCCAATAGCTACAACCAAATATTAGTAGGTTATATTGATGGCGCTACGAATGGTGTTGATCAAGCTATTGATGCAGAAGTTTTAGATAAAAATAATACTATGTTGTATAATGTAATTAACGATTCCGAATATGTGATTCAAGGAAAAGGATTGCCTTTTGTTGAAACAGATGAAATCGCTTTAGGACTAAAAACTACTGCTGCTGGAAATTATACGATTTCATTGGAAAATGTAGATGGATTATTTACTTCTCAAAATGTATTTTTAAAAGATAATGTAACAAATAGTATTCACGACATCAAACAAACACCTTATATATTTACAGCTTCTGAAGGTGTGTTTAATGATAGATTTAAAGTCGTTTTTAAAAATGCTGCATCTGGAAATCAATCAGTGAGTGAGAATGATGTTGTTGTAATTTCAAATCAAGAATTAAACGTTCAATCTACAAATGAAAAAATTGCAAGTGTTCTTGTTTTTGATGTGTTAGGTAGAAAATTATTTGAAGGAAATGATATTAAAACAAATAACTATAACATTCCAATTGCAAAACGTAACATGCCTTTATTCCTGGAAATTAATTTAGTGAACGGAAATAAAATTTATAAGAAAATAATGTATTAATTGCAGTATTTTTATTAAATAATTTAAAAAGAGAGGCATTTTGTCTCTCTTTTTTGCTTTTCATCTAATTTTTTATATATTTGGAATCCAAAAACCCCTTAATTTGATAATAAAATGAAAAAGAACTTACTCTTTTTGTTTCTGTTTTTTTGCATTATTTCTTTTGCACAAAAAAAACAACTTAACAAACCCTTTGTACCAGTTCAAGGATTAACTCCTTCTGGACATGTAAGATGTCATACTGAAGAAAACGAAGCAGAATTACAAGCTAAATATCCTAACAGAGCGACAAAAGAAGAATTTGAAGCTTGGATAGCGCCAATCGTTAAAAAAATTAATAAAGATAAAGCTAACGGAAGAGCCGTTCAAGCGATTTATAATATTCCGGTAGTTATTCATATTGTTCACAATGGAGATGCGTTAGGAACAGGTGAAAATATTACAGATGCACAAGCAATTTCTCAAATTACTGTAATGAATCAGGATTTCAGAAGATTAGCTGGAACGCCAGGTGGAGTAAATTCAACAGGACTTGCAGTTGATTGTGAAATTAATTTTTGTTTGGCACAAACTGATCCAAATGGATTAGCAACAACTGGAGTTGTTAGGCACGTAATTGCTCCATATTCTAATACAGTTACCAATGGTGCTGGAGGAGCTGATTGGGAAACCAATGCCGATGTGGAAACCATGAAAACAAATACTCAATGGGATCCAAATAATTATTTAAATATGTGGACCATTCGACCAGGAGGTTTAGCACTTACAAATGGTGGATTACAAGGTTTGTTAGGATATGCGCAATTCCCAAGTGCTTCAGGCTTATCTGGTTTGTCTGCAAGCGGTGGTGCTGCCAATACAGATGGAGTAGTAGCCGCTTTTGATGCTATGGGAACAATTGCCTTAAATGATGGTACTTTTATATTAAATCCAACTTACAATTTAGGAAGAACCATGACTCATGAAGTCGGTCACTGGGTGGGATTACGTCATATTTGGGGTGATGATGTTTGCCCTGCTTCAGGTGGTAATGTTTACACAAATGAAGATTTTTGTGCCGACACTCCAGCAGCAGCAGCAGCAAATTACTCTTGTTCTGTAATTAATTCTTGTACAGCCATCGCTGGAAATGATATGATACAAAATTATATGGATTATACTAATGATTCATGTATGGATACTTTTACTGCTGATCAGAAAACAAGAATGATTGCAGTGATGACAAATTCTCCACAAAGAAACACGTTAAATGCATCAACAGCTTGTCAAACTCCTACACCAATTATTAGATTTACGAATCCAACGGGTTCAGTTAATGAAAATACAAACTGTAGTTTTACCGATGTAACTTTTCCTGTAACTTTAGGTAAAGCAGCTACTCAAAATGCAACTGTAACTTTTAATGTAACGGGTGGAACGGCTACTTTGAATACAGACTATAGTATAGTTAATAGTACGGTAACTTTTCCTGCTGGAACAACAACTACTCAAAACTTAACGGTAAGAGTTTTTCATGATGGAATAGTTGAACCAACCGAAACATTAACTGTTGATTTAACATTAAATGCTAACGGTGGAGATGCTGTTTTGAATAACTTAGCCAAAACAATGACAATTACTATTGTTGATAACGATGTTACACCAACTCCTACTCAAAATAATATTTTAATAAGTGAAGATTTTGAAGATGCAACGGGTTGGACTTTAGTAGACGTTAATGCAGATACTTGGGGATTAGTTGGAGGTACTGATGGCATTGGTACAGCACCGAACACATTAGTTGGAACTGCTGCTTATTCAGAAAAAAGCAGAACACACTTAGGAGGAACAGGTAATGCAACTCCAAATAATTATTTTGTTAGTCCTCAGTTTACTATACCAGCAGGTGCAACTTCTACAACATTAACTTATATTGTTGCCGGATTTGGTGCATTAGCTGGAAATTATTCAGCTTACTTTACAACAACACTAAATCCAACAACTGAAGCACAAATTACTTCTGGTACTATTATTCAAGCAGCAGCAACAATTGCAGTAAATACTTCTACTTTAAGAACAATCAACTTAAATGCTTATGCTGGTCAAACTGGTCATATTGCATTTAGACATAGTAATTTAAATACTGCAACAGGTTTATTGTTATTAGATACAGTAGATTTAGTTTCAGTAACTAATACTAATGTTCAGACTGAAATTAATACGGCTACCGCTTATAACGGTACTATTAATGCTTCAGGAACTTTCCATGTTGTTGATGCTAATAAAGTTGTATTATCTTCAACTAACTCTGCATCATTTAACTATGGTTGTACAAATATTTCAGTAAATAGAAGCCAAACTTCTGTTGGTTCTGGTAGTGCAACATTTATCGATGCAAATGCTGCTAATAAAATTATGCCAAAAACATATACTGTAACTACAGCAAACGATACAGCTACAGGTAATTATTCAATTACTTTATATTGTACTGAAGCTGAAGTTGCTGCTTGGGAAGCTGCCACTGGGAAATCGAGAACGGCCTTACAAATCATTAAAGTAATCAACAATCCGATTTCAACTATCAACGCTTCAAATTATACTAATTATACTATTGAAGAAAAAGCAGCTACAATTGGTGCGTTTGGATCAAATGTAACTTTCACTGCCACTTTCAATACGAATATGTCTGGTGGTTATGCAATTGGTCCAAAAACAGGAATTGTTTGTGGAGATTTAACATCTACCTGGAATGGAACAGCTTGGTCTAACGGTGCTCCATCTAAGGTGACTGCGGTTACTTTTACAGGGAACTATTCGTCTACGGCAGATTTAGATGCTTGTTCAGTAACAGTTAATACTGGAGTAAATGTAACGTTTAATGCAGGACATACTTTAATCTCTGGTAATGCAGTTACAGTTAGTGGAACTGGTACATTAACTATAAACAATAATGCCGCATTAAGACAAATAAATGCGGTAGCCAATTCAGGAAATATTATTGTTAGAAGAAATTCTGCAGGAATGGTTAAATTGGACTATACAGCTTGGTCTTCTCCTGTTTCTGGACAACAATTACAAGCGTTTTCTCCAAGTACATTGCCAACAAGATTTTACCAATATTTATTTACGGGTACAACAACGCCAACAGCTTACCAAGTTGTATCTCCTGCAACAAATTTTGTAGCAGGAAAAGGATATATGATTAGAGCAGCAGACAACTGGCCAGTAACGCCAACTGTGTTTAATGGACAGTTTTCAGGTGTGCCAACTAACGGAAATGTTTCGCAAGCAATCGGAATTGGATACAACTTATTAGGAAATCCTTACGCGTCTCCAATTTCTACAAATCTTTTCTTGGGTGCTAATGCAGCAATTCCAACATTATACTTCTGGACACATACTGCTCCAGCAAGTGGAGGTGTTTATCCAGTAAATAATTATGCTTCTTATACGACTTTAGGTGGTACAGCAGCAGCAGCTGGAGGAGCAGTTCCAAACGGAACAATTCAAACAGGTCAAGGGTTTTATGTACGAGCAACAGCTGCAGGAAATGCAAATTTTACCAACGCACAACGTGTGAATGCATCTGTTTCTACTCAGTTTTATAGAACAGCTGAAAGTGTTGCAACAACTTTAGATACTGAAAAACACAGAATTTGGTTAAACTTAAACGATGCTACAAATAACTATAACCAAATATTAGTAGGTTATGTTAATGGCGCAACAAACGGAATTGACCATGCTATTGATGGAGAAGTTTTAGATAAAGATAACACGATGTTATATAATCTAATTGCCGATTCAGAATATGTGATTCAAGGAAAAGGTTTACCATTCACAGATACTGATGAAATTGCTTTAGGATTAAAAGCTACAACTGCTGGAACATATACAATTTCATTGGAAAATGTAGATGGTTTATTTACAACTCAAAATGTATATGTAAAAGATATTGTAACGAATATTGTCCACGACATCAAACAAACACCTTATACATTTACAACATCTGACGGAGTATATAATAACAGATTTAAACTAGTGTTTACAAACGCTGCTTTGGCTAATCCATCATTTGTTTCAGAAGAAAGCATAGTAGTATTTACTCAAAATGAAGAATTAAAAATTAATGCTTCACAAGAAATTGCTAAAGTGGAAGTTTTTGATGTATTGGGAAGAAACATTTACAAAAACAATACTGTAAATGATAAAATACTAAACATCACTTCAATCGCAAATAGAAACCAAGCGTTATTTGTAAAAATTACTTTCACAACTGGTCAATCGGTTACTAAAAAAGTAATTAAATAAGTTTAATAAATTTTATTTTAAATCTCGATTCTGATAGTTTTCAGAATCGAGATTTTTTTTATACTTAAAATTATCCTAACAATTTTTAAACTTCAAACGGAATAACTATCTTTGCCGCTTATTTAAAACAAAGAAAATGAGCAAATTATTAATTGTAGGAACAGTAGCTTTTGATGCTATTGAAACACCTTTTGGAAAAACAGATAAAATTTTAGGCGGAGCAGCAACTTATATCGGTTTATCTGCGTCTTTTTTTAATGTAGATTCAGCAATTGTATCTGTTGTAGGTGAAGATTTCCCACAAGAACATTTAGATTTATTATCAGAAAGAAACATAAATATTGAAGGAATTGAAATTGTAAAAGGTGGAAAAACATTCTTTTGGAGTGGAAAATACCATAACGATATGAATTCTCGTGATACGTTAGCAACAGAGTTAAACGTTTTAGCAGATTTCAACCCGGTTGTTCCTCAAGCTTACAAAGATGCATCAGTGGTAATGTTAGGAAACTTACATCCAATTGTACAATCTTCGGTTTTAAACCAAATGACTACGCAACCAAAATTAGTAGTTTTAGATACGATGAACTTTTGGATGGATTGCGCCTTACCAGAATTATTAGAAGTTGTAAAACGTGTAGACGTAATTACCATTAATGATGAAGAAGCTCGCCAATTATCTGGAGAATATTCTTTAGTGAAAGCGGCTGCAAAAATCCATACTATGGGTCCAAAATATGTAGTGATTAAAAAAGGAGAACACGGCGCCTTAATTTTCCATAATAAAGATGTTTTCTTCGCGCCAGCTTTACCATTAGAAGAAGTATTTGATCCAACAGGAGCAGGAGATACTTTCGCAGGTGGTTTCTCAGGATATATCGCACAAACGGAAGATGTTTCTTTCGAAAGCATGAAAAACGCGATTATTCACGGTTCTAACTTAGCTTCATTCTGTGTGGAAAAATTCGGAACAGAAAGAATGGTAGATTTAAACAAAGAAGACGTTTATGCACGTTTACAACAATTTAAGTCATTAACACAATTTGACATCAAATTATAAGCACAAAATATGCCTCGAATTTTCGGGGCATTTTTAATACAACTAATAAATAATACAACACAACAACAACTATGAGCGACGCTATTAAACACGAATGTGGAATTGCATTACTTAGATTATTAAAACCATTAGAATACTATAAAGAAAAATATGGTACTGCTTTTTACGGTGTAGAAAAAATGTACCTTTTAATGGAAAAACAACACAATCGCGGACAAGATGGTGCTGGTTTTGCAAGCATCAAATTAGATGTGAAAGCAGGTCAAAGATACATCAGCAGAATTCGTTCGAATCAAGCACAACCGATTCAAGATATTTTCGCACAAATCAATGCAAGAATTTCAGATGAATTAGCGAAAAATCCTTCGTACCAAAATAATGTAGCCTTACAAAAAGAACACATTCCTTATGTAGGTGAATTGTTTTTAGGTCACGTTCGTTATGGTACTTTCGGAAAAAACAGCATAGAAAGTGTACATCCTTTTTTACGTCAGAACAACTGGATGCACCGAAATTTATTAGTAGCTGGAAACTTCAACATGACCAATGTTAAAGAATTGTTTCAAGATTTAGTAGATGTGGGACAACACCCAAAACTAATGGCAGATACGGTGACAGTTATGGAAAAAATTGGCCATTTCTTAGATGATGAAATTACCGATTTATATTTAGAATGTAAAAACGAAGGACTTACTAAATTAGAAGCTTCACCAGTAATTGCAGAACGTTTAAACATCGCCAGAATTTTAAAAAGAGCTTCTAAAAACTTTGACGGTGGTTATGCCATGGCTGGACTTTTAGGTCACGGTGACGCCTTTGTAGTTAGAGATCCAAACGGAATTCGTCCCGCTTATTATTATCAAGATGATGAAATTGTAGTGGTCGCTTCAGAACGACCAGTGATTCAAACCGTATTTAATGTAGCTTTTGAAGATGTAAAAGAATTAGAAGCTGGAGATGCGATTATCGTTAAGAAAAACGGAAATGTTCAATTTGAAACTATCCGTGAAGCAGGCGAGAAAAAAGCCTGTTCTTTTGAAAGAATTTACTTTTCTCGCGGAAGTGATGCCGAAATCTATAAAGAAAGAAAACTATTAGGAAAATATGTTTTCCCAAGTGTATTGAAAGAGATTGAAAACGACATTCATAATTCGGTTTTCTCTTTTATTCCAAATACAGCAGAAACTTCTTTTTACGGAATGGCTGAAGCCGCTCAAAAACACTTAGATGAGCAAAAAGTAAAAGACATTATCGCTCAAAAAGATACCTTAGACGAAAAAGGCTTAAACGCGATTTTAGAAGAGAAAGTTCGTACCGAAAAAATTGCGATTAAAGATGTAAAACTTCGTACGTTTATTACTGAAGATAGTAGCAGAGACGAAATGGTTGCTCATGTTTATGACATCACTTATGGTGTGGTAAAACCAACAGATAACTTGGTTATTATTGACGATAGTATTGTTCGAGGAACTACTTTAAAACAAAGTATCATTAAAATTTTAGACCGATTAAATCCTAAGAAAATTGTAGTCGTTTCTTCTGCTCCACAAATTAGATATCCTGATTGTTACGGAATTGATATGAGTACTTTAGAAGGTTTTATCGCTTTTAGAGCTGCTTTAGAATTGTTAAAAGACACCAATCAATATCATATCGTGGATGAAGTGTACACTAAATGTAAAGCACAACAAGGATTAAACGATACAGAAGTAGTCAACCACGTAAAAGAAATTTACGCACCATTTACAGACGAACAAATTTCGGATAAAATGGCAGAAATGTTAACTTCAAAAGAAGTAAAAGCTGATGTGAAAATTATTTTCCAAAAAGTGGAAGATTTACATAAAGCCTGTCCGAAAAACTTAGGTGATTGGTATTTCACAGGAAATTACCCAACACCAGGTGGAAATAGAGTAGTAAACACCGCGTTTATTAATTTCTATGAAGGTAACGGACAACGCGCATATTAAAAAAAGTGCATTTCATCGGGAATATTTACCTTACAACAACTATTTTATTCTATTAAAATAACTTAATCTACTTTTATATCACCAGAAAATTAGTAGGTTAAGTTTTATGGTAGATTTGGGGCAAAAAGGGTGAAACGAAAGTTTCACCTTTTTTATTTTGTAGACTTTTATGAAATTAGATTTTGGTGTTTTTAAGCCACGGATTTCACTAATTAGCACAGATTTTTTCATTTTTAAGTGTAATCCTTTTATCTTTTAATCTGTGGCAAAAGAAATTAAAAATTACTTTTTAATACCTATTTCTTGTTGAATTTACTAAATTAGCCTAAGAATTAAAACTAAATTCCTCAAAATGGAAAACACGCTTCAAAACACGTATAATTTTATTTTTGAAGAAGCTTTATTGAATGAAATTTCAGAGGCTTCTAAGATTCATGATTTCAAAGAAGGTGATATTATTATTGATTTTGGTGAAAACATTAAAAGCATACCACTAATTTTAACGGGTGCGATTAAAATTTTACGTGAAGATTTTGATGAAGGCGAATTACTTTTATATTTCATAGAAAAAGGCGACACCTGTGCCATGTCTATGCAATGTTGTTTAGGAAAAGCCAAAAGTGAAATCCGCGCCATTGCTGAAACGGACGGACAATTAATATTAATTCCAGTAGCCAAAATGAACGAATGGTTAGGAAAATATGCTACTTGGCGAAATTTCGTGTTCAACAGCTACAACAACCGATTGAAAGAAATGCTAACTACAATCGACCATTTAGCATTCATGAATATGGACGAAAGATTGCTAAATTATCTGTTAGAAAAATCGAAAATCAATCATTCTAACGAAATTCACAACACCCATCAAGAAATTGCCTACGATTTAAATACGTCAAGAGTCGTAATTTCCCGAATTCTAAAAGCCCTAGAAAACAAAGGAAAAATTAAATTGAATAGAGCGTATATTGAGTTGTTGTAAATGAATCTCGCAAAAATGAAAAATAAAATTTTATTAATATTCCTCTTTTTATCGATGCCTTCCTTTTCACAAAATTTGTGTAAAACAGATATTATGAATGAAGAAAAACTTCTTCCAACTAATAAAATTGATGCATTTTTAAAATATGATTTTTCTGAATTGTGGTTACAAACAAACAACAATTTAGTGTATGGAATTCTTGGAGACGATTTTCAAAGAATACAAATAAAGTTGCTTACAATCGAAAAGAACATCAACAATCCAAACGAATATTTTGTCTATGGTAAATCTAGTGTCAAAGAAAATGTTTGTGAATTTGTTGGAAAAATAACGATTCTTAAAATTCAAGAATCTAAAAGAATACATTTTGGAGTGGATGACGAATTTAAAAATTCAGGCATAAAAACACAAGGTTTACTAACTGCGAAATATGAATTCTTCGAAAACAAATTACAATCACATTCTGGTTATTTTACAGGAAATTTAGAAACGAAATGGTTTTTAGATAAAGAGGATAAAATGCAATATGACAATATAAATATCCATTCTGATGGTTATTTCAACAATGCTTTTGTGGGAAGTTGGAAAATGTACCATTCTAAAATTGAAAAGAAATGCCATTGGGGCGATTATAGAGTTCCAAGTGTCGATTGTAGTTTTGATATTGGTGCTGCAGAATTTAATGTTGCTGAAAAATATCATAAAAAGGGCTGGATTGATATAGCTTTAAAAGGCAAAGTTGGTAGTTTAGATATTACTGAGTCTAAAAGTAAAAGTACAGAGGCAATTAAAAATTGGTGGGAATAAGTTTCTCTCAAACTCCTATAACATATTTCAAAACTTTGCGCCTTTGCGTCTTTGCGTGAAACACATTTTACAAAACATTCAAAAACTCAACCACAAAACAAAAATCTCACCTCTGTAACATTTGTAACTGTAGACTATTTCAGTTGCGTTTAAATTTGCTTCATAATTAATCAGATTATGAACAAAATGAAACAACCGATTTTTATAACCACTTTATTATTTTCCGTTTTTGGATTGGCGCAAGACACGCTGACCATTTCTAAAAACGATATTTCTAAGAAAATCTCAGAAAATAATTTACAAGTAAGAATTGCTGAAAAAAACTTTCAGTCGGCAAAAGCAGATTACAACCAATCGAAATCCGTTTTCTTACCGAATATCAATGTGTCGCATACCGGAATTTTAACTACTAATCCATTAATGGCTTTCGGTTCGAAATTAAATCAGGAAATTTTAACCGCTTCCGATTTCAATCCTGCTTTATTAAACGATCCTGCAAGAACTCAAAATTTTGCTACGAAATTCGAAATCCAACAACCCTTAATTAATGTAGATGGTTTTTATGGAAGACAAGCCGCTAAAGCCAAAATGGAAGCGTTTCAACTACAAACCGAACGCACCAAAGAATACTTAGAATTAGAAGTTTCCAAAGCGTATATGCAATTGCAATTGGCCTACAAAGCTGTAACCGTTTTAGAAAAAGCTAATACTACAGGAAAAGCTAATTTGAAATTAGTCGAAAATTATTTCAAACAAGGTATGTTGCAAAAAACAGATTTACTAAACGTGCAAGTTCGTGTAAGTGAAATCGCCAATCAATTACAATATGCGAAGAGTAACGTGCAAAACGCCTCAGATTATCTAGGATTTTTGTTAAACGAAGACACGCAAGGAAAAGTCTACAAGCCTTCAGAAGCTTTAGAAAACACCATTTCAATTGAAGAAATAAACACCTCTTTATCTGAAAACAGAAAAGACATTCAAGCGATGACGAAATCTTCGGAAGCGTATGCGAAAATGTTACAATCATCAAAAATGACATTCTTACCGAGATTAAACGCTTTCGGAAGTTATGAAATGTACGATAAAAACATCCTAGGAACTTCGGCAAAAGGTTATGTGATTGGCGCCCAATTGTCTTGGAATGTTTTCGATGGTTATAAATCTATCGGGAAATTCGAAAAAGCAAAAGCGGAATCTCAAAAAGCTGATGCAGAAAAAGACCAATACACCAAACAAAGTCAGTTGGAAGTAAATAAAACCAATCGCCAATTAAAAGACGCAGAAAACAAAGTCAATTTATCAAAACTAGCTTTCGAACAATCGCAAGAAGCGTACAGAATTCGTCAAAACAGATTCGCGCAAGGTTTAGAAAAAACAACAGACTTATTACAATCGGAAACCCAAATGATTCAAAAAGAATTAGAACAATTGCAAGCCGTTTTCGAATATAATTTCACCAAACAATATTTACAGTTTTTAACGAAGTAATAACAAGAAATATTTAAACAACACAGATTTAAGAAATCCGAGAAATCTAAAAAATTTCTTCTGTTTGTGTTAAAAAAGCGAAAAACATCGAAAATGAAATTATTAAAATTAACATGATTTCTCTAATCTGTGTTCCAAAAGAAAATAAATAACAAGAACAACATCAGTGAAGATTTCTCGAATTTATCCAATCTGTGTTCCAAAAATAAAATTTAAATTATGAAAAAAAATATAGCCATCTTAACCCTTTCCACTTTAGTATTTCTATCATGTGGAAAAGAAGCAAAAGAAGTAACCAATAACGAACCAGCAATTAAAGTGGTAGTAAATGGTTTAGCTACAAACAACTCAGAATTCATCACCGCAAGTGGAAAAACGGAAGCGGAAAGCAGTGCCAATTTAAGCACTAGAATGATGGGTTATGTGACTAAAGTTCACGTAAAAACAGGTCAGAAAGTTGCTGCAGGACAATTATTAGTAAGCATCAACAGTTCCGACTTACAAGCCAAAAAAGCACAAGTGGACGCCTCCATTTTACAAGCGACTGCAGCCTATAATAATGCGAAAAAAGACTACGATCGTTTTGTGAATTTATTTGCACAACAAAGTGCTTCTCAAAAAGAATTAGACGACATGACTTCTCGTTACGAAATGGCAAAAGCTGGTTTGGCGGGTGCGAAACAAATGCGAAATGAAGTTATGGCGCAGTTCTCGTACTCAAATATTACGGCTCCATTTTCTGGAGAAGTGACCAATACTTTCATCAAAGAAGGCGACATGGCAAACCCAGGAATGCCATTAGTTAGTGTTGAAGGTGTTTCTAGAATGCAAGTAACCGTAATGGTTTCTGAAGGCGATATTTCTCAAATTAAAAACGGAATGCCAGTTAAAATTATGGTGAAATCGTTAAACAAAGAAGTGTCAGGTAAAGTTTCAGAAGTGAGTGGTTCAGCCAAAAACACAGGCGGACAATATTTAGTGAAAGTGACTTTAAACTCTAACGATAAAACGATTTTATCAGGAATGTTCGTAAATGTTCAATTTCCAATCGCTAATCAACCCAAATCAGAAACTACTGTAAAAACAGATAAGGTAATGGTTCCAGAAAGTGCTTTAGTAAAACAAGGGCAACTAACAGGAATTTATACTATAGCGAACGGAAAAACTGCCATTTTAAGATGGATTAGAACTGGAAAATCGTTTGGCAATCAAGTAGAAGTTTTATCAGGATTAACCGCTAACGAGCAATATATAGTTTCGGCTGAAGGGAAATTGTATAACGGTGCCAATGTTCAATTAGCCAATTAGTCAATTTTTCAATTAGCCTAATTCTTACATAAAAATATTGGCACATTGACTTATTAAAAATTGACAAATTAATTGAACATCGAAACATTGTTTCATTAAAAAATTAAAATCATGCAAGAAGGTATATCAGGTAAAATTGCCCATTTTTTCATCCACTCAAAATTAACGATTTTGTTAATGGTTGGTTTGATGATTATTGGGGTATATAGTTCGTTCTTAATTCCTCGTGAAGAAGAACCACAAATCGCTATTCCAATGGCGGATGTTATGATTGGCTATCCAGGCGCAAGTCCGGCAGAAGTAGAAAGTCGTGTTATCAAGCCACTAGAAAAAGTATTGTCTAACATCAAAGGTGTAGAGCATTTACATAGTATGGCTATGAACGGTCAGGCGATGATAATTGTGCAGTTTTATGTAGGCGAAGATTCAGAACGCTCGTATGTGAAATTGTACGATGAGTTAATGAAAAACGAAAATATTTTCCCAAAAGGCGTTTACAAACCGATGGTTAAAACTCGTTCTATTGACGATGTTCCGATGTTGGGCGTAACGCTTTGGAGCGAAAAATTAAACGATTTCGAAATTCGTCAAATTGCGGAAGAAGTAACTTCGGAAATTGAAAAAGTAAAAGATGTTGCCATTACCAAAGAAATTGGTGGAAGAACGCGCGAATTAAAAGTTGTTTTAGATAAAGATAAAATGGCGGAAAATGGCGTGGATGCTTTAGGAATTATGCAAATGATTCAAGCGAATAACGGCAGTTCACAATCTGGAAGTTTTGTAAATAACGACAAAGAATATCTACTTACAACTGGAGAATTTTTATCGACTTCAGAAGATGTAGAAAATTTAGTAGTGGGAGTGAATGCGAATATGCCAGTTTATTTAAAACAAGTAGCAGCTGTTCAAGACGGACCAGCAACTCCAAAAAGCTATGTGTCTTTCGGATACGGAAAAGCGAATGAAAAGTATGCGAAAAACAAATCGGAATATCCAGCGGTTACTATTTCTGTAGGAAAAGTAAAAGGTGCGGATGCAATGAAAATTTCGGATAAAATCATTGAGAAAATCGAAACCTTAAAAGAGACGTTAATTACAGATGATGTTCATGTAGAAATCTCTAGAAATTACGGAGAAACCGCTTCTGATAAAGTGGGCGAATTATTAATGCACTTAGGTGTGGCGATTATCGCGGTAACGCTATTAGTAATGCTAGCGATGGGTTGGCGCGGTGGTTTAGTGGTTTTCTTTTCAGTGCCTCTAACATTTGCCTTGACGTTGTTTGCTTATTATATGTTGGGTTATACCTTAAACAGAATTACACTTTTCGCTTTAGTTTTCGTGGTGGGAATTGTAGTAGATGACAGTATTATAATCGCCGAAAATATGCACCGACATTTCAAAATGAAGCGCTTACCGTTTAAACAAGCTGCGATTTATGCGATTAACGAAGTAGGAAATCCAACCATTTTAGCCACATTTACTGTAATTGCTGCTATTTTACCAATGGCTTTCGTATCAGGAATGATGGGACCTTACATGAGTCCGATGCCAATTGGTGCTTCCATAGCGATGTTATTGTCGTTGTTTGTAGCTTTAACGGTTACGCCTTATTTGGGTTACCATTTATTACACGAAAAAGAAGAGCAAGAACACAAAGCCGAACAAGGTTTAGAAACGTCTTGGATTTACAGATTGTACAATAAAATTGAACGTCCGTTTTTAGAAAATTCTACGAAACGTCGAGTGATGTTAGGAATTACGGTGGTTTTATTAGCAGGTTCTGTATTGATGTTTTTTACGAAATCAGTTTTAGTAAAAATGTTGCCTTTCGATAATAAAAACGAATTCCAAGTGGTAATTGATATGCCAGAAGGAACCACATTAGAAAGAACTGCTGCAGTTACTCAAGAAATCGCACAATATTTAACAACGGTTCCAGAAGTAGTGAATTATCAAAATTATATTGGAACATCTGCACCAATTACATTTAACGGATTAGTTCGTCATTACGATTTACGTGGTGGAAGCAATATGGCGGATATTCAAGTGAACTTATTACACAAAGAAGATAGAGATTTACAAAGTCACGATATTGCAAAAGTGGTTCGTCCAGAAGTGCAAAAAATTGCAAAAAAATATGGTGCGAATGTCAAAATTATTGAAGTGCCACCAGGACCACCAGTTCTGTCAACTTTAGTTGCGGAAATTTACGGACCAGATTACAAACAACAAATTGAAGTAGCCAATCAGGTAAAAGGAATTTTAGAAAAAACGACTGATATTGTGGATATTGATTGGTATGTAGAAGACAATCAAACGGAATATAAATTGGAAGTCGACAAAGAAAAAGCGATGTTGAACGGTATCGCACCACAACAAATTGTTGGAAACTTGACGTATTTGTTAAAAGAATATCCGATTTCAAATTTGTACGATGAAGATTCAAATAACAGCGTAGGAATTGTTCTTTCTTTAGATGACAAAGACAAAACGTCGCTTCAAGACATTCAGAATTTAAAAATTAAAGGCAGTCAAGGCAATGTAGTTCCAGTTTCGGATTTGGTAAAAGTGAAAGAAGCTATTTTACAAAAAACAATTTATAGAAAAGATCAAAAACGAGTAGTTTATGTAACAGCTGATATGGCGGGAGATTTAGAAAGTCCGGTATATGCGATTTTGGGAATGAACGAAGAATTGCAAAAAATGAAATTACAAGCTGGTTATAAAGTCAACGAATTGTACATGGAACAACCTTCAGATGAAAGTGATTTTACGGTAAAATGGGATGGAGAATGGCAAATTACTTTAGAAGTTTTCCGCGATTTAGGAATTGCATTTGGAGTCGTAATTGTTATTATTTATATGCTGATTGTAGGTTGGTTCCAAAACTTTAAAACGCCAATTGTAATGATGATGGCCATTCCACTTTCATTAGTAGGAATTGTTTTCGGACACTGGTTGTTAGATGCTTATTTCACCGCAACTTCTTTCATTGGAATGATTGCTTTAGCTGGAGTAATGGTACGGAATTCCGTCTTACTTATCGATTTTATTGAGATTAGACTAAATGAAGGCGTTCCATTAAAACAAGCCATTATTGAGGCCGGAGCGGTAAGAACTACTCCAATTTTATTAACCACAGGTGCGGTTGTAATTGGAGCCTTAATTATATTATTCGATCCAATTTTCCAAGGATTAGCCATTTCATTAGTATTTGGAGCTATTGTTTCTACCGTATTAACTTTAATTGTTGTACCCATTATTTATTACATCACGGAAAGAAAAAAATGGGAGAAAAAGCGTGTTGAGGAATAAACACGTTGTCAAAATTCAAAACAAACGTAAAATTTAACCTGCAAGGTTTTTCCAACCTTGTAGGTTTCTAAATAAACAAATTATGAAAAATAGAATCATCAGAGCCATCGCAGGAAGTTTTGTACTAATAAGTATTTTACTTTCCATTTATGTCAACCAAAATTGGTTGTGGTTCACAGCCTTTGTGGGTGCTAATTTATTACAATCTTCTATCACCAAATGGTGTTTAATGGAAGATATTTTAGACAAATTAGGCGTGAAAGATTAAACAAAAAGCCGTTCTGATTATACAGAACGGCTTTTTTAATTTAGTTTTAAAACCAGCTTACACCACTTTTAAAATATAATAATTCTTTTTTCCTTTTTGTAATAAAACGAAAGTATTAGCAATTAAATCGTTGGTAGAAATTACGTATTCTTCTGTTACTTTTACTTTGTTCACAGAAACTGCATTTTCTTTTAACGCTCTTCTGGTTTCATTTCCTGAAGATAAAAATCCAGTTTTTACAAACGCATCTACAATTGGATAACCTGCTTCAATTTCAGCTATAGTTACTTCCGCTTGATCTAAACTTTGGAAAACATCTGTTAAGGTTTTTAAATCCAATTGTTTTAAATCGTCCACTGTTGGTTTGAAGAAAGCTTGTGAAGCAAATACCGCTTTTTCATGTTCTTCTGCACCGTGAATCATAACGGTTAATTCTTCGGCTAATTTTTTCTGTAAGACACGTAAATGTGGTGCTTCAGCATGTTCTGCTAATAAAGCATCAATTGTTTCTTTATCTAAGAACGTGAAAATTTTAATGTATTTTTCTGCATCAACATCAGTTGTATTGAACCAAAATTGGTAAAATTCGTATGGAGAAGTTTTATCCGCATCCAACCAAATGTTTCCTTTTTCCGATTTTCCGAATTTCGAACCATCTGCTTTGGTGATTAATGGGCAAGTCATCGCGAACGCTTTTCCTTCCGTTTCAGAATCTACGTTCATTCTTCGGATTAATTCCGTTCCAGTTGTGATATTTCCCCATTGGTCACTTCCACCCATTTGTAATTTACAATTGTGGTATTTGTGTAAATGATAAAAATCGTATCCTTGAATTAATTGGTAGGTGAACTCTGTAAAACTCATACCTTCACCTTCACCAGACAAACGTTTTTTTACAGAATCTTTACTCATCATATAGTTAACGGTAATGCGTTTTCCTACTTCACGAACGAAATCAATGAACGAAAACTCTTTCATCCAATCGTAATTGTTGACTAAAACTGGTGCTTGTGCATCGGTAGCATTGAAATCTAAAAAGCGAGATAAAACACCTTTAATTCCTTCTACATTACGATTTAAAGTAGCTTCATCTAATAAATTTCTTTCGTTTGATTTTCCTGATGGATCACCAATCATTCCTGTTGCACCGCCGACTAAAGCAAACGGCTTATGTCCGAATTTACGCAAGTGCATCAATAAAATAATTGGCACTAAACTTCCAATATGTAACGAATCTGAAGTTGGGTCAAAACCAATATAAACTGCTGTTGGTTCTTTTAAAAGTTGCTCTTCTGTTCCTGGCATGGCATCGTGTACCAAACCTCTCCATTGTAATTCTTCTATTAAATTCTTCATTTTATTTTTTTATTATTTCTTCAACCACAGCATCTGGGTCGTCATCATTTTCTAAAATATCAATTCTTGGTTCTTTCAATTCTTGTTCGTTAGCTAAACTTCTGTTTAAGGATAAAACCAAACTTGGCAATAAAATTAAATTGGTTAACATTCCGAATAATAACGTGATAGAAACCAAACCTCCTAAAGCGACTGTTCCACCGAAATCCGATAAGGTAAATACCGAAAATCCGAACAATAATACGAAAGAAGTATAAAACATACTTGGTCCTTCTTCTTCCAAAGTTGAGAAAATCGATTTTTTTATTTTCCAATTATTTCGAATTAATTCTTGTCGATATTGGGCTAAGAATCGTATGGTATCATCAACGGAAAGTCCGAATGCAATTCCGAAAACCAAGATAGTTGACGGCTTAATTGGAATGCCTAAATAACCCATTAAACCAGCTGTTGCTAAAAGTGGTAATAAATTCGGAATCAACGCTACAAAAATCATTTTCACCGAACGGAATAAGAAAAAGATTAAAGCGCCGGTTAATGCTAATGCAAAAAGCAGTGATTCAATTAAGTTTTCTAATAAATAACTCGTTCCTTTTTGAAACAGTAAAGCTTTTCCTGTGATTGTAACCGTAAAACGTTCTTTCGGGAATAATTTATTAATTCTGTCATTCAATTTTTCTTCCACTTTTACCATTTCGTCTGTGCTGACTTCTCTCATAAAAGTCGAAATTCTAGCATATTGACCGGTTGAATCTACATAACTTTTTAGCGGATTATTTTTACTGTCTTTCGACGAATTTTTCAAATAAGGTAAAATAAAAGCTTGTTCTTGCGAATCGGGTAAATCATAAAAAGCTGGATTTCCGTTGTAATACGCTTGTTTCGAAAACTTCACTAAATTGACAATAGAAACCGGTTTTGAAAGTTCTGGAATTGCTTCAATTTCGGATTGTAACTCGTCCATTTTTTTCAAAGTTGAAATTTTCATCACACCTTTTTTACGTTTGGTGTCGATTAGTATTTCAACAGGTAAAACGCCTTTAAACTCTTTTTCGAAGAAACGAATGTCTGCAAAAAAAGCATTGTTTTTTGGCATGTCTTCTAAAATACTTCCAGAAATATTGATTTTATAAATTCCAATAATTCCAATAATTAGAATTCCAACAGCAACTCCATAAACTCTTACATTGTGGTATTTTACTTGGTCAATAATCCAATTTTTGAAGTTGACTAAATAACCACGTTCCAAATGTTCCAAATGTTTCGCTTTTGGAATCGGCATGAAACTGAAGAAAATTGGAATTACGAATAAACTCAGCACAAAAAGCGCCATGATGTTTATTGAAGTTACGATACCAAATTCTTGTAATAATTTATTGTCGGTAATAATGAATGTAGCAAAACCAACAGCTGTCGTCACATTTGTAATAAAAGTTGCGGTTCCTACTTTGGTTAAAACACGTTGTAAACCTTTAGCTCTGTTTCCATGCGCACGCGTTTCTTGATGGTATTTATTGGTTAAGAAAATACAATTCGGAATTCCAATAATGACGATTAACGACGGAACTAAAGCGGTTAAAACAGTAATTTCGTATCGCAATAATCCTAAAAATCCGAAAGACCACATTACACCAATCATCACCACAAAAAGCGCCATCATAGTAGTACGGAACGAACGGAAAAAGAAATAGAAAAGCAACGAAGTGACTAATAAAGTCGCACCAATGAACAAGCCAATTTCACTAATAATCGCTTTGGCATTCATGGTTCTAATATAAGGCATTCCCGAAACCTTGATGTCGGTTTTAGCCGTTTTCTTAAACTCTTCTATAGCGGGAATTAGTTTGTTTAAAACGAATTCTTTTCTTTCTGGTTTGTTTACAATATCTTTTTTCAGATAAATAACACTTCTAACCACACCACTTTTTTTATTGAACAATAGGCTTTCGTAAAAAGGCATTTTGTTTAATAAATCTTGTTTTTTCGCATTCAAATATGCGGCATCAGCCACTTTATTTTGATCTATAAAAGGTTTGGTTTGAAAGGTTTTTAAAGTATCGTTTTTAACTAAATCTAAAATTTCATTAAAGGATAAAACGCCATCGACTTCTTTGTTTTTCGCAATAGAAGCCATCATGTTGTTCCATGCTTTAAACGTTTCGGGTTTAAAAACATCGGAACTTTTAACCGCAAAAATGATCACATTACCTTCTTCACCAAATTTCTTTAAGAAATCGGTGTAAGCAATATTGTCTTTATGGTCGTTTGGTAATAAATTGGCTTCGGTTTGAGTAAAACGTATGTATTTCCATTGCGTCGCCATAAAAATGGTGAATAACGCAATAAACAAAAGAACCCAATGTCTATTTCTTAAAAGCTTACTTGCTACAAAATTCCAAAAATTGGTGTTTAACCACTTCGTCATCATATAAATTTAGGGTGCAAAGGTAAGAATTATGGTGAAATATAGGCGAAATTTGAGTTAAAAGATGGGAATTATGAAAATTTTTTAACCAGATTAGTTATGTGAGATTTGTTTTCGAAAAGCTATATTTTGAATTTTGAGCTATAATATGATTATATTTAGAATACTTAATCTCTAATGATTACTAAATACCAATTTTTATCTAATTGTTTAATATCAATTTCATTCGTTTTTTTACAAACCAATTGTTCTTTAGAATATCTAAAATTAACAGACTGAATTACATAATCACATTGATCAGTTTTAATAAAATTAATTTCATATTCGCCACTTTCGAAATCTCTGCATTTTCGAATGTTGTTTATCTTTAAATTCAAAAAATATTTATTAATATGACTATCAATACTTTCTTTATTTTCAATGAATTTATTTAAAATATAATTATACGTTTTTTTGTTTTTAAAAAAACACTTTTCAATTTTATTAATTTCAATTTCGCAATTTTCTTTTTTATTGCAAGATGACATCAATAAAGCTAAAAAGGCAATAAAATAAATCTTAGTTGTTTTTACAATTTCAAACATTAATTACATGATTTATTATTTCATTTAAATCCCCAAATTTAGAGTAAATGCCAATTTTATGGCAATATTTTGGTCGAATTTAGGCAATTGATACGGGCCATATCTATAATACGTAGACAATCCGAAGCCTTTAAAAATGTTTTGGAGTTCAAAACCGCTTTCATAAAAACCTTTTTCCATGGTTTTAAAAACAATGCCTTGATGGTTTTCTGGATGTGAAAAATCACCAAATGCGACTTTACTTCCCAAGATTAAAGTAGGTTTAATACTTTTCGAAATTTGCAATTTATTAAAGTAATGTTTCAATTGAAAAAGCGAATATCTATCGGAATAAAATTCATTAAAATACATCGTTTCAAATGACGTCTTATTTGCAAATGTAATGCGACTCAAAATCGCTTCTCGGTCTAAATTATTTGGTGCGACGCTATACAAATGAGAAAGGGGTGCATTGCCTAAATTCAATCCAGCTTGTAGTAAAAAAGTGGTTTTTTGTCCTGATAAATGTTTTTTCTCTTGAAAAATACGTGCATCAATTTTGGTGAATTCGATGTTGTCGCTCAATACATTTGGAATTGCGTGTGAAATTTGTAAAATCACTTTCGGATAGCCTTTTTCCACTTCTAAAATTTCTTGAGGTGCTTGTAAAAACTTACTGTTGGGCGACCATTCTAAACTTAAAGTCGCTAATGTTAAATTGTATATATGGTTCGATTTACTTGGAGTAATAAAATCGTAATTAAAAAGCGGATTGATTCTCGAGCGATTTATTTTCAAAGTAGTTTCCACTTTAGAAATAAATTTCGATTCGAAAGTCAACTCATAAGATTGATGATTGTAAAACGTTGAAAGATTAAAAGGGCGCGGATCAAAAAGTTTATAGCGTTTGTTGTCTGCTAAAAGGGTTAAGTCGGCAAATTCTGTAATGTCATCAGTAAATGCGCCCGAAATCCATGTGTCGGTATTTTTAGAAACTCGGAATGAACTTCCAATTTGGCTTTTAAAAATGCCGTCTTTTGTGCCGTATGCACCATATCCAAATAGTTTAAATGATGATGAAAGTCGGTCATTAGTTTGTAAACCAATACCTAATCGGAAACCTTCATAATTATTAAATTTAAACAAATCTCGTGCACGAACATCTACAATACCAAATGGGATTTGTCCGTTAATCAATTTTTTTCCGAAATAAATTTTTCTTTCAATTTTGGTTGCTGTGACCAAACTATCTAAGGTTTGATAGGTGTTTTGCGAACGAGTATCTAAAGTATCATTGGCGATAGTATTAAAAAAAACGGTATTGGGTTTTGTAGCACTTTTGTCAATATGAATTTGATAATGTTGTTTTTTTGGCTTTTCTGTAAAGTTATAGTCTGTAAAATCTCTGTCAATTTTCACATACAAATTATTCGAATAATCGAATTTTTTAGAAGAAGTGCTCGTTAAATTATCAAACGTAACTGTTTCTCCTAAAAAATCTATATTGTGTTTGCCTTTTCCTTTAGTAACATATAAACTCTGTGAAACAGGAAACCATGATTTCCCATTATTAAACCAACCAAAAACTGTTTCTGTTTTTACATTAATAACACTGTATATAAAAAAAGTGCTTTTGGTAATAGAAAATGTTTTTAAATTGACTGTTACAGAACCTTTTATTTGGTTTTTAAAGATGTTTTTTTTCGATTCAAATTGTAGTACGATTTCTTTGCCTTCATAAGTTGTAATTGTGTCGGTAATTTCGAATTTATATTTTTTTGAACCTTCTGTTGTAAAAGGGTTTTGAAACGTAAACTGTAGAATTTTTAAGTGTTTTTTACTCAAATCAAAAGGCATAAATTCTTGACCTAATAATTCGTAAACAGGTTGTTTTAAACCCGCCATTTTTAAACCTATAATAGTTTCTTTTTTCCTTCCTTTAGTTATAGAAATGGAAGATACTTTTTCGGTTTGATACAGATGTTGTTTGGTAATAATTTTCTTGAATTTGTAGCTAGAAGAATCAATTGTAAACTTCTTTTTTTTCTTATTTTTGAAAATCGTATCAATTTTAGCAGAAATAGAATCAGGCGGAGCGGAAATGATTGATTTTTCGTAAAAAGAATAACTAAAATCAACAGCTTTTAAATTGTTGTTATTTTGAATACGAATGATATTATTCACCAGTTTCATTGTGTTTTCCTCCTGCTTTGAAGTATTCTTCTGAGCTATTGCTCCAAAAGAACTTAAAAACAAAATCCAAAACAATATCCTCATAAACTAGTAATTTAAAAGCAAATATACAGATAATAAAAAAGCGTCCAATTTCTTGAACGCTTTAATTTGATATTTATGAAATTATTTCGCTTCGTTGAAACGTCTAGTCACTTCATCCCAATTAATTACATTGAAAAAAGCTTCCACGTAATCTGGTCTTCTATTTTGGTAGTTTAAGTAATACGCGTGTTCCCAAACGTCTAAACCTAAAATTGGCGCTCCACCGCAACCAATTCCTGGCATTAATGGATTGTCTTGGTTCGCTGAAGAACAAACTTCTACTTTTCCACCTTTTTGTACACAAAGCCAAGCCCATCCTGAACCAAAACGTGTTGCAGCAGCTTTCGCAAATTCCGCTTTAAAAGCATCAAATGTTCCGTAAGCAGCGTCAATAGCAGCCGCTAATTCACCTGTTGGTAAACCACCACCGTTTGGAGACATTACTGTCCAAAATAAATTGTGATTAAAAAAACCACCACCATTATTTCTAACTGGCATGTTGTTCATATCTAAATTCGCCATGATCGCTTCAATAGATTGATTTTCTAAATCTGTTCCAGCAATAGCTGCATTTAAATTTGTAGTATAAGCATTATGATGTTTCGTATGGTGAATTTCCATAGTTCTCGCATCAATATGTGGTTCTAATGCATCATATGCATAAGGTAATTGCGGTAATTCAAAAGCCATGATATATATTTTTAAATGATTAATTATAATTTTCAAATTTATAACTTTAACTTTGAAAATAAAAATGCATATAGAGTTATTTAACATCTTATAAACTTAATTAAATTCAAAATAGTAGCCACGAATTTTCGAATTTTTAATATTGATTCGAAGTAATTTTATTCGAATAATTATCGACTATGTCGAATACTAATTTTTTAAATGATATTTTTACATTCGTGAATTCGTGGCAAAAAAACAACAAAAAATATGGCATTTCAACTTTATAACGCTTCAGCTGGTTCTGGAAAAACATACACGTTAACAAAAGAATATCTTAAAATTCTTTTAGTCGCGCCAGCCAATGATGCCTATAAAAAAATCCTAGCGATTACGTTTACGAACAAAGCCGTAGAGGAAATGAAAAGCCGAATTGTAGAAAGTTTAATCGCTTTTACAGAAGAAGAAGTTTCAGAAAAAACAGCTGATTTCATGCAAGAAATTGCTTCGGAAATTAAGCTGGATGTGCATTCTATAAAACTGAAATCGAGAAAAATTTTAAAGAATTTAATTCATAATTATGCCGCTTTTGATATTTCAACTATCGATAAATTTACGCATCGAATCATCCGAACGTTTACGCACGATTTAAATTTACCTACGAATTTTGACGTCACACTTGATACAGATGAATTATTAAAAAACGCCATTGATGTAGTCGTTGCTAAAGCGGGTGAAGACCAACAATTGACCAATATTTTAATCAATTTCGCCAAAAATAAAACGGATGACGACAAAAGTTGGGATGTGACTTTAGATTTATACGAAGTTTCGAAACTGATTTTAAACGAAGAACATTTTTTCAATTTCGGTAAATTGAGCGATAAATCGGTGGAGGATTTTTCTAAAATTGCAGAAAAAATTAAGCAGAAAATTGAAAGCAATACATCCAAAATCAAAGAAAATTCTAAAAAGATTTTAGATGATTTTACTTCACATAATTTAACCAAAGACGATTTTGATCGTGGGACTTTTTACAACCATATTGTGAATTTGTTTCACGAAAAAGCAACAGATTACGATTTTGTAAATGCCAGAGAAATTACAGTTCCAAAAAAATCAAATAATTTAGAAGTTGTGGAAAGTTTTTCCGCTTCTTGGAAGCAAAAATTAACGATTATTTACAGCGCTCAAAATGAAAATGCGTTGTTCGATTTGATTATCAAAAACATGATTCCGTTATCATTAATTAACGTGATTTATCAAGAATATAAGCAGTTACAAGAAGATCAAAATGTATTGTCTATTTCCGATTTCAATACGATCATTCACAACGAAATTAAAGACCAACCCGCACCGTTTATTTACGAACGTTTGGGCGACAGATACCGTCATTATTTTATTGACGAATTTCAAGATACGTCGCAATTGCAATGGGAAAATTTTGTTCCATTAATTGATAATGCTTTGGCGAGTGAAGATTTAGATGGCACAAAAGGTTCACTTATGATTGTGGGCGATCCGAAGCAATCTATTTACCGTTGGCGTGGTGGAAAAGCGGAACAATTTATCGATTTAAGTAACGATGAAAATCCGTTTTCGAACAAAGACAAACGTGTAAAAAATCTACCAAAAAATTACAGAAGTTATTCGGAAGTCATTGCTTTTAATAATCAATTTTTTCAATTTCTTTCTGGTGAATTTACCAATGAAGCCTATCAAAAATTATATCAAGAAACGGCTAGCCAAGAAGTTAATGCTAAAAAAGGAGGATTTGTTTCCGTAAGTTTTTTAAATGACGATATTGAGATTAACGATGAAATTGCCGATGATGAAAATATCACGGAAAAAGACAAGCAATATTTATCGAAAACTTTAGAGATTATTCAAAATTCTATTGCGAACGGATTTGAATATTCTGACATCGTTTTACTTACTAGAAAAACCAGAAATGGTGTTTTGTTGGCGAATTTCTTAACCGAAAATAACATTCCTATTATTTCATCAGAAACTTTGCTGATTCAGAATGCTTCGGAAGTGAAATTCATTATCAATTTCTTAGAATATTTGGATAGCGCGAACAATCAAGAATCGAAAATAAATTGGTTGTATTATGTGGCGAAAGAAAAGGTTTCTAAACCAGAAATTCACCAGTTTATTTCGGAAACTAAAGATTTGTCGGAAACGAATTTAGAAAAATATTTAGCCGATTTTAATTGTGCGATTTCTTTTGAAAATTGTAGAAAAAAATCATTGTACGAAGCTGTTGAAAATATCGTTCATGTCTTTTTAAAAGATAAAACTACGATTTCTTATGTGCAATATTTCTTGGATTTAGTTTTAGAAAGAAACGTAAAATATCAAACGAGTATTGCCGATTTCTTAGAGTATTGGAAAAAAACCGGATTCAAACAAAGTATTCCATCGCCAGAAGGTGAAAAAGCGATCCGAATTATGACCATTCATAAATCGAAAGGACTAGAGTTTCCTGTCGTAATTTATCCGTTTGCCGATGATAGTTTAAATCCGAGGAGCAATAATATTTGGATTCCAATGGAAGACGAAAGTGTAGATATGCCCCAAGCTTTGGTGAAAAATACGAAAGTTTTAGAAAAGTATAACGACACCACCAACGAAATTTATCAAACCAAATCGCAAGAAGAAATTTTAGATACGATTAACGTTTTATATGTGGCCTTAACGCGTGCCGAAGAACAATTGCATATTATTAGTAGTTATAAAGTCACTTCAAAAGGAGAAATTTCAACTTCAAAAACATTAGCCACGTATTTCATCAATTTCTTAGAACAAAAAGCGAATTTCTCTATTGAACAAAAAGACTATGTTTTCGGAAATTCGGAACGACAATCGCAACCAAAGTTATTTTCTAAAAATAAAGCGGAAATTCATGCCGTTGCTAATGCGTTAGATTTTTCATCCATTAAAATTGCGAAAAAAGAAGCGTTAATGTGGGGAACTTTGCAACAAGATGCGATTGAATTCGGAAATATTTTGCACCAGATTTTATCGTACATTGTTACTAAAAACGATTTGCAATTCGCCTTGACGAAAAGTTTGGATGAAGGTTTAATTCAACATTCACAAAAAATCATTTTCGAAGAAAAAATCAATCAAATTATAAATCATCCTGAATTGGTAGATTTCTTTAATCCGAATTATACCGTTTTTACCGAACACAATATTATTTCACCAAATGAAATCAATTTAAAACCAGACAGATTGGTGCTTCATAATAATGAAGCTTTCCTAATTGATTATAAAACAGGATTGCCAGAAGAAAAACATAAAATGCAAATTGAAAACTATGCACGTGTCATTGAAAAAATGAATGTAAAAGTGAGTAAAAAAGTGTTACTATATATAGGAGAAGAATTAAAAATTATACATTTGTAAAAAATACAACTAACGATACCATATTATGTACGGAAAAATTCAAGAGCATTTGCAAAACGAGTTAAATGCGATTCAACAAAACGGATTATATAAAAAAGAAAGAATTATTACTTCGCCACAAGGTGCGGAAATAATTGTAAATGGTGAAACAGTTTTAAATTTCTGTGCGAACAATTATTTAGGATTGTCTTCTCATCCAGAAGTGGTACAAGCAGCAAAAGACGCTTTGGATTCTCATGGATTCGGAATGTCGTCGGTGCGTTTCATTTGTGGAACTCAAGATATTCATAAACAGTTGGAAGCTGAGATTGCCGATTTCTATGGAACAGAAGATACGATTTTATATGCCGCAGCTTTCGATGCGAATGGTGGTGTTTTCGAACCTTTATTAGGAGAAGAAGATTGTATTATTTCGGATAGTTTAAATCACGCTTCTATTATTGATGGGGTGCGTTTATGTAAAGCAGCGCGTTACCGTTATGAAAATTCTAACATGGAACAATTAGAAGAACAATTGATTAAAGCTACAGAAGCTGGTCATCGTTTCAAACTAATTGTAACAGATGGAGTTTTCTCTATGGACGGATTAGTCGCGCCTTTAGATAAAATTTGCGATTTAGCAGATAAATATGATGCCTTAGTTATGGTAGACGAATGTCACGCTGCTGGTTTTATCGGTGCTACTGGTAAAGGAACTATGGAAGCAAAAGGAGTAATGGGGCGTGTGGATATTATCACAGGAACATTAGGGAAAGCTTTAGGTGGTGCGATGGGTGGTTATACAACCGCTAAAAAAGAAGTCATTGAAATTTTACGTCAACGTTCTCGTCCGTATTTATTTTCGAATTCTTTATCTCCAGCTATTGTTGGTGCATCTTTAAAAGTATTCGAATTATTGAAAAAAGACAATTCTTTAAGAGATCAATTAGAGTGGAATACGAATTACTTTAAAGAAGGAATGAGAAAGGCAGGTTTAGATTTCATTGATGGCGATTCGGCAATTGTACCTGTAATGTTATATGATGCAAAATTGTCTCAAGTGATGGCAGACGAACTTTTAAAATTAGGAATTTATGTAATTGGGTTCTTTTTCCCAGTTGTTCCTAAAGAAAAAGCAAGAATTAGAGTACAATTGTCTGCTGCTCACACCAAAGAACACCTAGATAAAGCAATCGAAGCCTTTACTTTAGTAGGTAGAAAACTAAATATTATTCAGTAAATTAGTAGTATTTAACTTTTAATTAGGAAAAAAAGCACAAAAGTTTTGTGAATTACAAAAAACATATTACTTTTGTTCGTATTATAACGCATTGTAATTAAATTAAATAAAAAGTATGAAACATCTTAACAAACTATTTGCTGGGGCGTTATTATTAGCTGGATTCGCAGCTAATGCTCAAGACAGCACAAACCCATGGGCAGTATCTTTCGGAGTTAACGCAGTTGACACGAAGATAAGCATGAAAGGAAATGACCACCTTAGATTTGAAGAATTGTACAATCCTCAAGGAAATTGGAACATTATACCTTCAGTATCTTATGTAAATGTTGCTAGAAATGTAGGAGGAAACTTCAGTTTTGGTTTAACAGGATCATTCAACAAAATTACTAAAATGGTTGATCATGTATCAGGAACTGTAAACACTCACACTGTAACTAATCCTGGTGATTTAAATTATTACGGAGTTGATGGAGCAATTACTTACAGCTTCAAAAGTTTATTAAAATCAAAATGGTTTGACCCAACTTTACACTTAGGTGGAGGTTATACTTTCTTCGGTGATGCTTCTGCAGGTACTGTAAATGGAGGATGGGGTTTAAACTTATGGTTTGCTAAAAATGTAGCATTGACTTTAGGTTCTACTTTAAAATATGGTTTCGACGATACAAGAGGAGCTAACGTTGATGTTCCAACGCATATTTTTCACCAAGCTGGTTTAAAATTCCAATTCGGTGCAAAAGATAAAGATGGAGACGGAATTATCGACAAAGAAGATGCATGTCCAGATGTACCAGGTTTAGCAGCTTTCCAAGGATGTCCTGATACTGATATGGATGGAATCCAAGATTCAGCTGATGCTTGTCCAGAAGAAGCAGGTACTCCAGAAATGAATGGTTGTCCTGACCAAGATGGTGACGGTGTTGCTGATAAAGATGATGCTTGTATCGATGTAGCTGGTTTACCAGTATTACAAGGTTGTCCAGATGCTGATGGTGATGGTGTTGCTGATAAAGATGACGCTTGTCCTACTGTAAAAGGAGACAAAGCTAACAAAGGTTGTCCATGGCCTGATACAGATGGTGACAGAGTTTTAGACAAAGATGACAAATGTCCTACTGTTGCTGGAACTGTTGCTAACAACGGATGTCCTGAAGTTTCTGATGAAACTATGAAAAAATTAAATGATTATGCAAAAACTATCTTATTTGATACTGCTAAATCATCTTTCCAAAAACAAACTTACCCTGTTTTACAAGCAATGGTTGCTATCTTAAAAGAGTACCCTACTGCTAAGTTTGCTTTAGAAGGTCACACAGATTCAGATGGTAAAGATGCTTTAAACTTATCTTTATCTCAAAGTAGAGCTGCTGCAGTTAGAACTTATTTAGTTGAAAACGGTATTGCTGCTGACAGATTAACATCTGAAGGTTTTGGAGAAACTAAACCAGTTGCTTCAAACAAAACTAAAGCTGGTAAAGCTCAAAACAGAAGAGTAGAAGTTAAATTAGTAAAATAATTTTTCTCTAATAATATTTAAAAAAGGTCTCAATTTATTGAGGCCTTTTTTTTATCTTTATTGCCATGGATGTATCTTTTTTATCTAAACTGGCAAAAGAATTATTAAGCAATAATTCAACTTCATTATATAACACAAACATCGTTTTGCCCAATAAAAGAGCAAAACTTTTTTTAATTGAAGAATTAAAAAAACAATCTACAGATACCTTTTTAGCACCACAAATAATTAGTATTGAAACTCTAATTGAAGATGTTGCACAACTAAGAGCTTTAGATAATATTGAACTTTTATTTGAGTTTTATATCGTCTATTTAGATATTACAGAGCAATCCAAACAACAAGATTTTGAAAAATTTTCGGGTTGGGCCATAACACTGATGCAAGATTTTAATGAAATTGACCGCTACTTAGTCAATCAAAATGAACTATTTTCCTATTTGTTAGATATTGAACGTATCAAACATTGGACACCAAATATTAACAACCAAACCAAATTGGTTGAAAATCATTTAGAGTTCTGGAAATTATTGCCATTATACTATGAAAAATTTACGCAACATCTTTTAAATAAAAAAGTAGGTTATCAAGGTTTATTATACAGAAAATCAGCTGAGAATATTAATGAATTCTCAAAAAACTTAGAAAGTAAACACTTTGTTTTTGCAGGTTTTAATGCGCTTAATAATGCTGAAGAAACTATCATCAAATATTTACTAGAAAATAAAAAAGCTACCGTTTTTTGGGATATCGATGCGGTTTTCTTAAGAGACGAATTTCACGATGCGGGTTTGTTTTTACGAAGAATTAAAAATTCGTGGAAACACTTTGAAACTAATCCTTTCAACTGGATCATGAATGAGTTTTCCAATGAAAAAAATATCGAAGTAATTGGAACACCAAAATCTATCGGACAAGCTAAAATTGCTGGAAAAATTATTGAAAAAATTGCATTAGAAAATCCTTCTTTGCAAAACACGGCTGTGGTGTTAAGTGAAGAAAATATCTTAATTCCATTGTTGAATTCTTTACCGGTTGAGGTGGAAAATTTAAACATCACCATGGGTTATCCAAGTAAAAATAATCCAGCGCAAATACTAATTTACAAGTTATTCAATTTACATTTAAACGCACAAAATAGAAACAAAAAGCAAAGTGTTTTCTATTATAAAGAAGTGTTAGAAATCCTAAATAATCCTTTAGTGGTTTCAAGTGTGAATGCGAATGAAGTGGTTAAAATTATTAAGAATTCGAATTTAACTTTCATTACAAGTAACCGATTAGCAGATTTATTTTCGAAATATAACTTGCAAGAAAACAAATTGGTTTCTCTTTTATTTTTTGATTGGAATACTTCTGTAGAAGAAATTCTAGAAAAATTAAAAGCGATTCTAATTTACATAAAGGAACATTTAAGTAATCAAAACGAGCAAGATAAAGTTACGAAAGCATTTGTATTTTCGATTTATAACATCGTTATAAAAATTACGAATTACTACGAAACTTATAATAATATTGAAAATTTAGAAATCCTTTTTTCTATTTATAAGCAAGTTATCGATCAAGCACAAGTTTCTTTTGAAGGGGAACCGTTACAAGGTTTACAAATTATGGGAATTTTGGAAAGTCGTGTTTTAGATTTTGAAAATGTGATTATTACTTCTCTTAACGAAGGAAAATTACCTGGTGGAAAATCGAATAATTCATTTATTCCACATGATGTAAAATTGGAAAAAGGATTGCCAACGTATAAAGAACGTGATGCCATTTTTACCTATCACTTTTACCGTTTGTTGCAACGCGCGAAAAATATTTACTTATTGTACAACACGCATTCGGAAGGAATTGACGCGGGTGAAAAAAGCCGTTTCATCACCCAATTGGAGATTGAACATTTACCGAATCACAACTTCAAAAAAGTGTTCTATAATGCGATAAAACCGGATACGATTTATCAACCGATGGAGATTTTAAAAACGCAACCCATTCTGGATAGATTGAAAGAAATCGCCACAATAAAAGGGTTTTCACCATCGGCGTTGACCAATTATTTACGAAATCCGATTCAGTTTTATTACCAACGAATTTTAGGTGTTCGTGAAAATGAAGAAGTGGAAGAAAATGTGGCGGCGAATACGTTAGGAACTATTATTCATGAGGTTTTAGAAAAAATGTATCAACCTTTTGAAGGCACAAATACGCAAATTAAAACGTCAGATATTGATGTGATGATTCAGAATATTGAAGTGTTTACCTTAGAAAAATTTGTAGAAGTTTACAAAGAAGGTGAAATCAAAAAAGGGAAAAACCTGATTGCTTTTGAAGTCGCGAAACGTAATATTTATAACTTCTTACTTCAAGAAAAGCAGAATATTGAAAGTGGTGATGAGCTGTTTATTTTGTCATTAGAAAAGGAACATTCAGCTGAAATTGTTCATCAAAATTTACCATTTCCAATCCGAATAGCTGGAAAAGTAGATAGAATCGAATTGCGAAATAACACCATCCGAATCATTGATTATAAAACTGGAAAAGTACAAGCGAACAAATTAAAAATTAACACTTTTGAAGGGTTGACTTTGGATTTAGCCAATGATAAAATCATTCAATTGTTGTGTTATGCTTTAATGTTTCAGAAAAATGAACTGAAAAGAAACTATAATGTAGAAGTTGGAATTTTTTCATTTAAAAATATGAAAGGCGGATTTTTACCTTTTACTTTTAAAATCGGAAGTGGAAAAAACGCGATTAATGAAACGTTTATTACACCTGTATTTTTGAATAATTTCAAGGAAGAATTGGTGATTTTAGTTGAAGAAATTTTGAATCCAGTCATTTCTTTTAAAGAAGTTTTATAGTTTTTACCGCAAAGACGCAAAGTGAATCGCGAAGTTCGCAAAGTTTTTTAAAGTTAAATTGTATTTTTTTTTGCGCTCCTTGCGAAATCTTGGCGTTCCTTGCGGTTAACCCTTCAAAAACCCAACTAAAACTTTTTCCAATTCGGCTTGATTTTCGAGGTGACTCATATGTCCGTCGTTGAAAGTTACTAGTTTGACATTGGTGCCTTCAATTTGTTCTAAATTCTCTTCGTAAATTAAAACAGGATCTTTTTTTCCTAAAATTAGCATGATGGGATAAGGTGCAAAATGCAACAAAACTTCACGGTCTTTTCTTAATTTCATGCCTTCTTGAGCGGCGATGATTCCTTGCAAAGGTGTTTGTAAAGCTTCATCTCTTACCCATTCAATTTGTTCTATTAGTTTTTCTCGGTTTTCTTCTGAAAATAAATTCGCAATACTCATTCGAACAGCCGCAACATAATTTTGTTTTACCGCTTTGATGGCGCGTGTTCTATTCGCAATTCGTTCATCGCTATCCGCACGAGAAGTGGAATTTAACAATACCAAACCTTTCATGAATTCTGGATACAATTCAGCAAAAGCCAACGCCACATAACCACCCATTGAATGCCCAACAAAAACCGCTTTTCTAATTTTTAATTCCGATAAAACTTGGTGAACGGCATCTGCCATATCTTCCATTGTGTGGACATATCCCAAACAATCGGTTTGCCCATGACCCAATAAATCAATACAAATCACACGATTTTTTTGAGCTAAAACCGGCGCCAAATAGTTCCACATCGTACTATTTTCCAAAAAACCGTGCAACAAAACTACCGCAGTGCCTTTTCCAGCATCGGTATAAGAAATTTTCGTGTTTTTGTAATGGGTGTGTTTGTACATAAAATTGTAATGATGGACAAAAGTAAGATTTAACCGCAAAGTGCGCAATGATTTTCGCAAAGTTCGCAAAGTTTTTCCGTTTAGTTTTTTAAACACAGATTTAAGAAATTTTAAAAATTAATATAATTTCTCCAATCTGTGTTCCAAAAAAAAAACGGCTCACTTTCGCAAACCGTTTAACCTGAAACTTGAAACCTGAAACAAATTTAAAGTTTAGCTATTCATTATCGATTCAATTTCATCTGCTTCAATTGGAATGTTTTTCATTAAGTTGAAAGGTTCTCCATTAGGTTGAATCACTACATCGTCTTCTAAACGAATACCAAAACCTTCTGCTGGGATATAAATTCCTGGTTCTACAGTGAAAACCATGTTGGCTTGCATTGGCTCGTGTAATAAACCATAATCGTGCGTGTCTAAACCTAAATGGTGCGACGTTCCGTGCATGAAATATTTTTTATATGCTGGCCAATCCGGATTTTCATTCTGCACATCAGCTTTAGTAATTAAACCTAAACCTAATAATTCTGAAGTCATTACTTTGCCAACTTCTACATGATATTGTTTCCATAATGTTCCGGGTAACAACATTTTTGTCGCTTCGTTTTTTACATTTAAAACCGCATTGTAAACTGCTTTTTGTCTGTCTGTAAAACGTCCAGAAACTGGAATCATACGTGTTAAATCTGATGAGTAATTCGCGTATTCTGCACCAACATCTAACAAAATTAAATCGCCCGCATGACAAACTTGGTTGTTTTCAATATAGTGTAACACATTTGCATTATTTCCCGAAGCGATAATTGGTGTATACGCAAATCCTTTAGAACGGTTGCGTAAAAATTCGTGTGCTAATTCTGCTTCGATTTCATATTCTGTTACACCAGGTTTTACGAAGTTTAATAATCTTCGCACTCCTTTTTCTGTAATATTACAGGCATTTTGAATTAAATCTAACTCAATTTGATCTTTAACAGAACGTAAACGCTGTAAAATTGGATTCGATTTTTCGACTTTATGCGCAGGATATTCGTTTTTCCACCATTTGATAAAACGGTCTTCACGCGTTTCTGTTTCTACCGAAGCTCTGTAATGTTCGTTCGTGTTAATGTACATCGTGTCGGCGTACATCATCACTTCTTTTAATACTTTATGAAAATCTTGTAACCAATATACCGATTTGATTCCGGCAACTTCAAAAGCGCGTTCTTTAGTTAGTTTTTCACCTTCCCAAATTGCAATATGTTCGTTGGTTTCTTTTAAAAATAATATTTCTTTCAAATGCTCATAAGGTGCATCCGGAAATAATAATAAAATACTTTCTTCTTGGTCTACACCAGATAAAAAGAAAATATCTCTGTGTTGTGCAAATGGTAAGGTACTATCTGCAGAAACAGGATAAATATCATTCGAATTAAAAACAGCAACTCCGTTTGGCTTCATTTTCGCCATAAAGTTTTTACGATTCTTAATAAAAAGTTCTCGGTTAATTGGTAAATATTTCATTTTAACTAATTTTAAATTTTATCAAAATTAAGTAATACGAAATAAATAATAGTAGCCAAATGGCGTTATTTTATATTTTTTCGAATTCTGCTCATGTGCCGAGAAGAAATTCCTAAGAAAGATGACAAATAATGTAGTGGGACTTCGTTTAATAATTTCGGTTCGTTTTCTAATAGTTTTTTATAGCGTTCTTCTGGAGTTAACGTCAATAAATCGATGCGATAATCGTCTATTAAACAAATTTGTTTTTCAATTAACGTGTAATAAAAATCATGAAACGTTTTGTTTTCTTTCAATAATTTCTGAAAAGAATCTTGATCAATCACCCACAATTTACATTCATGAATCGCTTTTACAAATTTTCGAGAAGGCACATCTAACAAAAAACTTTTTAACGAAGAAGTAAAGGAATTTTTTAAAGCTAAATAAGTGGTTTTTTCTTCATCATCTACCAATAAAGCGTGTTGCAAAATACCTTCTTCAATGAAACAAAAGTATTTACAAACTTCATTTTCTTTCACCAAAAACTCATTTTTCTTTAAAGTTAAAGGTGTAAAAAACGATTTAAATTCTTCAAATAAAGTACTATTCATGTGATTTTGATGTTATAAATTCAAAAATAATAACTTTCAAATGAATAGGTATCCAATTATTCTTTTAATTTTGAAGAAAATCAGTTTCAATTTTTATCAGTTATGAAAAAAATAGTTTTAATAGTTACGACTTTCTTTTATGGTGTTGTATTGGCCCAAGAAAAAGCACCTTATAAAATTTACGATCGAGTGGGTCAAGAAATGAGTTATAGTAAAATGCTATCGCTAACTAGCAAAAGTGATGTAGTTTTGTTTGGCGAAATGCATGACAATTCGATCATTCATTGGTTGCAATTAGAACTAACCAAAGATTTAGCTCAAAAAAAGAATTTGGTTTTAGGTGCCGAAATGTTTGAAGCGGATAATCAAGACGAATTAAACGATTATTTATCTGGAAAAATCAATCAAAAACAGTTAGATACTACGGCGCGTTTATGGAAAAATTATCGTACAGATTATAAACCCTTAGTAGAATTCGCTAAAGAGAAAAAATTTAATTTCATCGCTACAAATATACCTAGAAAATTTGCCAGTTTAGTATATAAGAATGGTTTTCAAGCTTTAGATTGTTTGTCAACAGAACAAAAATCGTGGATTGCGCCACTTCCAATTGCTTACGATGCTGAATTGCCAGGATATAAAGCCATGTTAGATATGGGTGACGGACATTCAAATGAAAATTTACCAAAAGCACAAGCCGCTAAAGATGCAACAATGGCTTACTTTATCAGCAAAAATTTAAAACCCGAAACTATATTTATACATTATAACGGCACGTATCATTCAGATAATTTTGAAGGTATAAATTGGTATTTGAAAAAATATGTTCCAAAAGTAAAAATTGTCACGATTGCAACAGTGGAACAAGAAGATATTATTCGTTTTGAAAAAGAAAATCAAAACAAAGCCGATATAATAATTGTGGTAGATAAAGATGTCACAAAAACACATTAATATGAAAAAAATAGCATTCTCAGTTTTATTCTTATCCTGTCTTTTTGGATTTGCACAACAAAACGATTTTCAAGCAGTAAAATTTCAAAACATCGGACCAACCATTATGAGTGGTCGTGTGGTAGATTTAGCCGTAAACACAAATAATCCAACCGAATTTTATGCCGCTTATGCGACTGGCGGATTGTGGCATACAGATAATAATGGTACGAGTTTCGAATCGATAATGGATAATGCACCAACTCAGAATATCGGTTGTGTGGCAGTCGATTGGAAATCAGGATTAATTTTAGTTGGAACAGGTGAAGTGAATTCTTCGCGTTCTTCCTATGCTGGAATTGGCGTTTTGAAATCAACAGACAAAGGAAAAACATGGACCAATATTGGATTGCCAGACAGTCATCATATTTCTAAAATTTGGATAAACCCGAATGATAACAATGAAATTGTAGTCGGAGTTTTAGGTCATTTGTATTCGAAAAATGAAGAACGTGGCGTTTTTAAAACTACGAATGGTGGAAAAACCTGGACAAAAACCTTATTCATTAATGATGAAACAGGAATTATAGATATTAGTTTTGCACCCAATAACCCGAGAATTATGTTTGCGGCAGCTTGGGAACGCGAACGTAAAGCCTATAATTTCAAAGGAAATGGAATCGGGTCTGGAATTTATAAAAGTGAAGATGCAGGAACAACTTGGACAAAAATTGATTCGAATTCTGGTTTTCCAAGTAATAGTGGAATGGGAAGAATTGGGTTGACATCGTTTAACGAAAATATTGCGTACGCGATTGTGGATAATCAAAATTTACGTCCAAATGCAAAAAGCGAAAAATCAACGGATGCCAATACAAATTTGTTTGATACGGAAGTGATTGGTGCAGAAATTTATAAAACAATTGATGGCGGAAAAACATGGAAGAAAACACATGAAAAATTTATTGATGATGCTTTTTATTCTTATGGATATTACTTTGCCGACATCACTGTTGACGAATCGAATGAAAATAGATTGTACATTTCAGCAGTTCCAATAATTTTTTCAAATGATGGCGGAAAATCCTTTAAATCATTAAGTAAAGATAATGTACATTCAGATCATCACGTTTGTTGGGTGAATCCGAAAAATCCAAATCATGTCATTAATGGAAACGATGGTGGAGTAAATATTACTTATGATAATGGAAAACACTGGGTAAAATGCAACAATCAAGCGGTTGGACAATTTTATACAGTTAATGTGGATGATAAAGAAGTGTATGAAGTGTATGGTGGCTTGCAAGATAACGGCGTTTGGGCTGGACCAAATACTTACGAACATAATGTAGATTGGTTGCAAGACGGAAAATATCCGTACGAATTTTTAAGTGGTGGCGATGGCATGCAAGTTCAAATTGATACCAGAACAAATGACTTGGTTTATACTGGATCTCAATTTGGAAGTTATATTAAAATTGATAGAAAATCAGGAAAAAGAGACTACATCACGCCAAGAGCCGATAAAAAAGAAGCACCTTACCGATTCAATTGGCAAACACCTATTTTGTTATCGTCACACAATCAAGATATTATTTATTTTGGAGGACAATACGTTTTCCGTTCTATGAATCAAGGAAAAGATTGGGAAAAAATTTCTTCCGATTTAACGAATGGAAAAGTAGACGGAAATGTGCCTTTCGGAACAATAACTTCAATAGCTGAAAGTAAGTTTAAATTCGGACAATTGGTTGTTGGTACTGATGATGGTAATATTCATGTAACAAGAGATAATGGTTCAACTTGGGCGAAAATTTCAACTAATTTACCTCAAGGTTTGTGGGTGTCTCGTGTGCGCTTTTCGAACTTTAAAAAAGAAAGAATTTACATCACGTTAAACGGATACAGAAATGATATTTTTACAACTTATGCTTATGTTTCTGAAGATTTAGGTTCGAATTGGAAATTGTTAACAGAAAATTTTAGCCAAAATGCAGCCAATGTAATTTTAGAAGATTCAGAAAACGAAAATATTTTATATTTAGGAACCGATAATGGTTTGTTTATTTCGATGGATAAAGGCACAACTTGGCAAGATTTTTCATCTGAGATTCCGAATGTTGCGGTTCATGACTTAGTCATTCAACCAAGAGAAAAAGATTTAATCGTTGCTACGCATGGTCGCTCTTTGTATAAAGTGAATGTTGCTAATATGCAACAAATTAACGAAACAATAAATGCAAAAGGGATTGCGTTATTTAAAGTAGAAGATATTTATTTTTCTAAAAACTGGGGAAATACATCGTATGCTTGGGGAACGGAAAACAATCCGAATGTTGTCATTTGGTATTATTTAAAGGACAATTCAAATGTTTCAATTACGATAAAAAACAAAGAGGGGATAGTCGTTTTTAATCGTCAGGCTAAAGCCGAAAAAGGAATATTGAAAATGGATTACGATTTAAGTATCGATGAAAAAACAAAAACAGCCATTGAGAAGAAAGATTCGAAAATAAAAATCAGTCAAGCTGAAAATAAAAAACAGTATTTACCTGTTGGAAATTACACGATTGAATTAGACGCTAACGGTAGAAAAGAAACCCAAACGTTACTCATAAAAGAAAAAAAATGAAGATAAAAATTTTAGCACTACTAGCATTAACGTTTATTGGGACATCATGTACGGATGAAGATGACCAAGTAATTGCAGAAGAACCACAATTAATCATAAAATTTAAATTTGATCCTACGCAAATAAGATTAAATAATATCGGGCAACCGGCAACGGTTTCGGCTGGAAATGCAGCGCAATCGCCAATTTTTAATGGCATCAGTGCGCATTATTTAGAATTTACTCCAAATGCATTAACGCAAGTTGGGCAAGGCGCTATTTTATACACAGGACCATCAACTGCTTTAGGTGGTGCTAATGCAATAGATTTTAGTCAAGCTAAAATTGTAGGGGAAGGTGAAGCATTTTTATCAATTCCTTTAAAAAATCTTCCGGCAGGAAGTTATGAATATGTTCGCGTTTCCTTGTCGTATCAAAACTATAACATCAATGTTAGAGCAAGTGGTTCAGATTATGTTGGGACTTTAGCAAGTTTTGTAGGATATAACAATTACATTACTACACATAGTGTTGCTGGAACTCCATTTGTGGTTAATGATGATAAATTACAAGGTTATTGGGCGTTCGCGATCCCATCTGTTGGGTATGCAACTTTTGGACAAACTGCTGCTGGTGCAACCACTGTTCCTAATCCAATTAATGCCACATCACCAATTCCTTCTGGATCGTGTTTAGTTACGGGAAAATTCGCCAATACTTTTGTAGTTACTGGTAATGAAACTAAAAATGTAGCAGTGCAATTGTCGCTTTCAATCAACAATAGTTTTGAGTGGCAAGAGGTCAATGCTGACGGAAAATTTGAGCCTTCTGCCGGAGAAAATGTAATAGATATGGGTTTAAGAGGATTAATTCCTAGTTATACAATTTTAAACTAACGTCTAACGGGTTGATATTCAACAAAAGTTAAACTCATTTAAAATCATTATAAATTATCTTTCAAAGGTTGTAAGTCTTACTTATAACCTTTATTTTTGCTTACAATATTCAAACTCAAATTAACTTTAACTATAATTATGGCAAAATCAGCATTTTTAAAGTCATCTATTGCAAAAAAATATTGGATGGCTCTTACGGGATTGTTTTTATGCTTGTTTTTAGTAGGGCATTTAATTGGAAATCTTCAATTGTTTATGTCGGGTTATGATGGAGCACTTCAATTTAACAAGTATGCTTATTTCATGACAACTAATCCAGCAGTAAAATTACTATCTTATGTAACTTACCTGTCTATTTTATTTCACGCAATTGATGGAATTTATTTAGCAATTCAAAACAAAAAAGCACGCCCTGTTGCTTATGCGATGAATAATCCTTCAAAAAACAGTAGTTCGGCTTCAAGAAACATGGCGGTATTAGGAACAATGATTCTTATTTTCATTGCTACTCACATGATTAATTTTTGGGCTAAAATGAAGTTTGGAACTACAATGCCTTTGTTCGTAAAAGAAGTTGTAGATCAAAATACTGGGGCTAAACAATATATGTTAATTGCGACTCCGGAATCACCTCAAGTTAGTGTTCCTGTTCAAAGCCCAATTTTTGATAATACAATGTTGAATAAACAACCAGGTAGTCAAATTCACATTGATGGACATAAAATTATCAATAATAAGAATAATGAAGTATTGTTTGAAGGATATAAAGATTTACATAAACTAACCGTTTCTTTTTTCAAAAGTAAAGGGAAGTTGTTTAATGTAATTCCTAAAGAAGGCTTGTTTTTTACTTTGTTTTATGTTTTTTCAATGATAGTTTTAGGTTTCCATTTATGGCATGGTTTTCAAAGTGCTTTTCAATCTTTAGGAGTTAATGGTAAATTTACACCAGCAATTAAATTTTTCGGAAAAGCATTTTCAGTAGTTGTTGCTACACTATTTGCGATAATTCCAATTTACATTCACTTTTTTTCAAAATAAAAACATATGGCATTAGATTCTAAAATTCCTCAAGGTCATATTTCAGAAAAATGGACCAACCATAAGAACAATCTTAAATTAGTTGCTCCAAATAATAGACCAAAAATCGATGTAATTGTCGTGGGAACTGGTTTAGCAGGTGCTTCGGCAGCCGCTTCACTTGGAGAAATGGGTTACAACGTAAAAGCATTCTGCTTTCAAGATTCTCCACGTAGAGCGCACTCAATTGCTGCTCAAGGAGGTATAAATGCAGCTAAAAACTATCAAAATGATGGAGATAGTACCTACAGATTATTTTATGATACTATTAAAGGTGGTGACTACCGTGCGCGTGAAGCAAACGTTCACCGTTTAGCTGAAGTTTCTTCAAATATTATCGACCAATGTGTAGCGCAAGGGGTTCCTTTTGCTAGAGATTACGGTGGATTATTAGATAACCGTTCGTTTGGTGGAACACAAGTACAACGTACTTTTTATGCAGCCGGACAAACAGGTCAACAATTATTATTAGGAGCGTACTCTGCATTATCTAGACAAATTGGTTTAGGAAATGTAAAAATGTACAACCGTCACGAAATGCTTGACATTGTTAAAGTAGACGGAAAAGCACGTGGAATTATTGCTCGTAATTTAATCACTGGTGAGTTAGAGCGTCATTCTGCTCATGCTGTGATTGTTGCAACTGGTGGATATGGAAATGTTTATTTCTTATCAACTAATGCAATGGGAAGTAACGTTACAGCGTCTTGGAAAATTCACAAAAAAGGAGCGCATTTTGCTAATCCTTGTTATGTGCAGATTCACCCAACTTGTATTCCAGTTCATGGAACCAATCAATCAAAATTAACGTTGATGTCAGAATCATTACGTAATTCTGGTCGTATTTGGGTTCCTGCTAAAAAAGAAGATGCTGAAGCAATTAGAGCTGGTAAATTAAAACCAACTCAAATTGCAGAAGAAGATAGAGATTATTATTTAGAAAGAAGATATCCTGCTTTTGGTAACTTAGTACCTCGTGATGTGGCTTCTCGCGCAGCTAAAGAGCGTTGTGACGAAGGTCATGGAATTGAAGCGAATGATACTAATGAAGGAGTTTATTTAGATTTCGCTTCAGAAATTATAACAAAAGGAAAACAAGCGGCTTACACACAAGGTGACCACAATCCTTCTGATAAAAAAGTTCAAGAATTAGGTAAAAAATGGGTAGAGTCTAAATATGGTAACCTTTTCACGATGTATGAAAAAATTACAGATGAAAATCCATATGAAACGCCTATGAAAATTTATCCAGCCGTCCATTACACAATGGGTGGAGTTTGGGTTGATTATAACTTAATGTCATCTATTCCTGGTTGTTTCGTAGCTGGTGAAGCTAACTTCTCTGATCATGGTGCTAACCGTTTAGGAGCTTCGGCTTTAATGCAAGGTTTGGCGGATGGTTATTTCGTATTGCCTTACACGGTTTCTAACTATTTAGCAGACGAAATTAGAACAGGTAAAATTTCTACGGATACTCCGGAATTTGTGGATGCTGAAAATGCAGTTCGTCAATCAATTGAGCAATTAATCAATAACAACGGAACAAAATCTGTTGACTATTTCCATAAAAAATTAGGTTTAATTATGTGGAATAAAGTCGGAATGGCTAGAAATGAAAAAGGATTAACAGAAGCAATTGCAGAAATCGGACAATTAAGAGAAGATTTTTATGCTGATGCAAAAGTTCCAGGTGCTGCTAACGAATTTAACCAAGAATTAGAAAAAGCACTTCGTGTGGCTGATTTTATCGAATTGGGACAATTAATGGCAAAAGATGCTTTATTACGTAAAGAATCTTGTGGTGGACATTTCCGTGAAGAATATCAAGATGCTGAAGGAGAAACGCTTCGTGATGATGAAAACTTCGCTTATGTTGCTGCTTGGGAATATAACGGAAGTGATGCAAGTCAATCAGTACTTCATAAAGAAGAATTGAAATATGAGTTTATCAAAATTGCAGCTAGAAACTATAAATAAGATATCATGAGTGCTAAAAAAAATATAAATATCAACCTTAAAATCTGGCGTCAAAAAAATGCTAGTGCTAAAGGTAAAATGGAAACTTATAAATTAGATAATGTTTCTACTGACAGTTCTTTCTTAGAAATGTTAGACCAATTGAATGAGCAATTAGTAAATACACAAAATGAACCAGTGGCTTTTGATCACGACTGTCGTGAAGGTATTTGTGGAATGTGTTCGTTATACATTAATGGTCGTGCACATGGTCCAGATACTGGTACAACAACGTGTCAATTACACATGCGTAAATTTAAAGATGGAGAAACTATCTTTATTGAGCCATGGAGAAGTAAAGCGTTTCCTGTAGTAAAAGATTTAGTTGTAGATAGAAGTGCTTTTGATAGAATTCAACAAGCGGGTGGATTCGTATCTGTAAATACTTCTGGAAACACAATTGATGCTAATGCAACACCAATTAACAAATCTGATGCAGACAAAGCTTTTGAAGCTGCGGCTTGTATTGGTTGCGGTGCTTGTGTAGCTACTTGTAAAAATGGTTCAGCCATGTTATTCGTTGGAGCAAAAGTATCTCAATATGCTTTGTTACCTCAAGGTAAAATTGAAGCAGCAGACAGAGTTTTAAATATGGTACGTCAGATGGATGAAGAAGGATTCGGAAATTGTACCAATACAGGAGCGTGTGAAGTAGAATGTCCAAAAGGAATTTCTTTAGAAAACATCGCTCGTATGAATAGAGAATATTTAAAAGCAAGTTTAGTATAATTATGAAAAAAATATTTAATTCGTTCATCGTCTTATTGACTTTTTTTATTGTATCATGTAGTACAAACGAAACTTCATTAAACGATAGTCAAAACATACCTGAAGAAGCTGTTGCCATGTCAACAAGTATTGATGGTTTATTTTACGATACTCCACCACAAATTGGTGGAAATTTAGCTGAAAATTCTGGAGGGTCTTCATTTGGAGGTTCAGCCTATTTTCTTTTAAATGGTTATAGAAATTTAAATAATGGTTTTACAACTAATAGAATTGGTAATAAAATATATAATATTTACTTAGCAATTCCTAAAAACAATTTGTCTGTTGGAATTCATAATTTTTCTTCAACCTTTAATTCTGGAGATTTTTATGCAGATTTTGATGTTTCTGGAGTTCTCCCAACGGAAAATGTAAATACAATAAGCGGTTTTATTAAAATTACTAGTTTTGATACTACTACCAGATTATTAAAAGGTAATTTTAATTTCACAACAAATAACGGAGTTGATTTAACTACAATTACTCATGAACTTGTTGGTACTTTTGCTTACGTACTTCCTTAATAAAAAATAATGATTATTCTTAAAGAACGCATTCAATTTTGAATGCGTTTTTTTTTATATTTTTAACTCATGAAAACAGTACTTATTCAAACGGATATCGTTTGGGAATATCCATCAGCAAACAGAAATATTTTAGAAGGAAAAATTAAATCTATAAATGAAGAAATTGATTTGATAATTCTTCCAGAAATGTTTACTTCTGGATTTACAATGAACCCAAGCTTAATAGCCGAATCCATGAATGGAGAAACTATTTCGTGGTTAAAAGAAATGGCAAAATCAAAAAATTGCGCCATTACGGGAAGCTTAGTAATCGCAGAAAATAAAAGCTATTATAACCGAATGGTGTTTGTTTTTCCAAATGGAGACATACAACATTACGATAAAAAACACTTGTTTACTTTGGCTGGTGAAGATAAAATTTACACTTCAGGAACGGAAAAAGTAATTGTGAATTATAACAATTGGAAAATTTGCTTGCAAGTTTGTTATGATTTACGTTTTCCTGTTTTTTCAAGAAATACAGAAGGTTATGATTTGCTTGTTTATGTAGCAAGTTGGCCAAAAATTAGAACCAATGCTTGGGATGTTTTACTAAAAGCACGCGCGGTTGAGAATTTATCTTATGTTATCGGTGTGAACCGAATTGGAACAGATAATAATAATTATGAATACATCGGACATTCGCAAATTATTGACGAATTAGGAAATTCTATCATTGAACCAACAGAAAACGAAGATGTTTTTATGGCCAATTTAGATAAAGACAAAATGCTCGAAACTAGAAATAAACTAAATTTTTTAAATGATAAAGATGAGTTTTATTTTGCTTAATGCCTAAATCAATTCAACTCCAATTCCTGATCCACATCCCAATTCGCTCTTACATCAATTAATGCAGGGAAATAAATCATTTCTTCAGGTTGAAGCTTGTTTTTGAAGTTACCGGAATCCCAAATTTTATTCTTGTTTTCATCATAAAACATTCTTACTTGGTATGTGCTGGGTTGTATGGCTTCAAAATACATTTCTGTCTCTTTCGTGCAATATTTTTCGGCAATAATATCTCCAGAATTATTTAAAATTTGAAGTACATATGGAAACTTCTTTACATTTTTTAATCGTAATTTTAAGTTTCCGAAATCGCTAATTGCACCTTTTGTGAAATCAAATTTCAAACTATCTGTTTTGGTGTTATAATCGTCTTCAATCGCACCAGGTAATAACTCTATAGTGTATTTTTCATTTTCTTCTTGCTTAAAATCGAATGAAATTAACTGTTCAAAATCATCAATTTCTGTGGTGAAAGAAACTAAAGTGGAATCTTTCTTTCTTAAAAATATTTTTTCTGAATTTATTTTTTTAATTGGAGTTGTTGTTGCTAATGTTAGTTTTTCATTAAAGCTAAATTTCTTATTAATAAAAAGAGACACTTTTAAAGAATCCGCTTCTTTTAATTTTTTCAATTTCACGGAATAATTTTTAATATAATTGTCTGATTTTACAATTACATTTAAGGAATCTTTCACATCATTTGGAATAAAGACTTGTAACGTATCTGATTTATTATTTTCATATTTTGAAAATCGTAAAGGCGTTTCAATATTGTTTTTCTTTGTGAAAATCTTCACATTTTTTACCTCGCCTTCATAACCTAAAAACAACTTATTGTTGCTTTCCAAAGTGGGTCTATAGGTTTTAATTTCACTTTTTTCAGCAAATAAATTTAGCGAATAAACACTGTCAGACGGGATTTTTATTTTTTCTTTTTTAAAGGCAATTTTTTCTGATTTTGATTGGTAATTGTAGTTGTTGTTTTTGTCTTTTAAAGCCACTAAATAATACTCGCCTTCTTTGATGTTTTCAATTTTAAAAGTGGTATTTTTTTCTAAAGTATTGGTAATATAAACGGGTTTGTTTTTGTAAACTAAACTATCATTAAAGTTTGCCGCATCATATAGCATAACTGTTACAAAATCATCAGTTTTGTTGTCAAAAGCATCTTTTAAGTTTCCTGAAACTGTTAAAGAATCTACAAAAGAACCTGTTGAAAATACATATTTAAATTGAGAATACGGAATCCCTTCGTTATAATCTGTAATACTTTGTCCGAAATTGAAACTATATGTGGTGTTGGGTTTTAAATCTTCATTTAATGTTATCGAAATAAATTTACTCGCGCTTCCTTGTGGAACAATGGTTGGTGTTTTTTCCATCGGTGGAGAAATAATCAATTGTTTGTTGATGTCTTTAATCTTTATATATTCGCTAAAATCAATTTTTATAGTTTTTCCAGTAAAATTAGTTTGATAATTTTTAGGATTACTTTTTACAATAACTGGTGCTATAGAATCTTTAGGACCACCGGTTATAGCTCCTCTTTTAGCGCAACTTATAAATAATGCAGAAATTATAGTAAATAGGAAGATGAATTTTTTCATTAATAATGTCGGAATTTAGTTTGGCAAAGTAACAATTATATTCACTTCCATCATAATATTTAAATAAAATTTATGATTGCGAATAGGCCATAGTAAGAATGCTAATTTTGGTGTTTTTAATTTTTAAAATTTGATTTGCACAAGCTTCAATTGTGGCGCCAGTTGTAAAAACATCGTCTATAATTAGGATGTGTTTGCCTTCAATTTTTTCTTGATTTTCAATAGTAAACACATTTTTGTTATGTCTTAATCGATTTTCTTTTGATTTATCGGTTACAGATTTTACGTGTTGTGTTTTCACTAAAACATCGTCAAGTATTGGAATTGTTAGGTTTTTTTCAATAGCTTTGCAAAAAGTTGTTACTTGGTTGTAGCCTCTTTTATGTAATCTCTTTTTGTGCAGCGGAACTGGAATAATGAAATCGACATTTTTGATGGTTTCATTGTTTATTAATTCTTTAGCGTATAAATCACCTAAATAGGTTCCTATTTCTTGTCTGTTTCTATATTTTAGATTGTGAATAAGATTTTGTGTAATTCCTTTTTTTGAGAAATATAAAACCGAAGCTCCAAACTCAAATGGGATTATCCCATAAAAAACTTTTTCAATTTCTGTTTCCTTAACCTTATGGTGATGTGTAAAAGGCAAATTGTGATTACATTTGACACATATAACATTTTCATTTTTCAATAATAATGTTGTGCAACCATTGCAAAAAACAGGAAAAAGAACATTTAACAGATTTTTTCGTATTTCGTCGATAATTTTTAACATATTAAAACAATAATTTTATATTTAGTAAAAATAATTAAAGTATGTCCTCTAACAGAAGTAACACTCATAAATTTATCATATTAGCACTGTCAGTTTTTTTATTGATTGTGCTCTTCAAAAGCTATAAAGATAATAAATCTTCAAAAGAATTACAAGAAAATCTAAAGCAAGAAAGTTTATTAACTCAAAATCAATTATCAGAAATTATTGATAAATATGATTCAATTTCAATGGTTTATGATAATTATGAGGTAAATTTTACTAGTTTAAATGATAAAAATGAAAATCAAAAAATTGTAAAAACGACAACAGATTATAAAAATTTATCTGAGTTAAATAAACAAATTCAAACCATAAAAGATTCCATAAATTTCTTACAAGTGAGATTGCAAGAGATTGAAAAAATAAAATCGTTAGCTAAACCTAAAGAAAAGAAATCTATAATAATACAAAATAACTTAACAAATAGTTCAAAATTCGATATCACAAATTTACAGGTTAAAGGGGTGAAATTTTTAACTGAAAACGTTACTTCAAGTAAAGTTAAAACGATTGAACAAATTAGAGTTTGCTTTACAATTGATAAAAATGAGTTGATTACTCAAGGAGAAAAAGAACTTTTTGTGCAAGTAATTAATCCTAAAAATAATATTGTTTCTGTAGAAGGTTTAGTGTTTGAAAAAAACAATATAACTCTGAAATACAGTAAATTAGCAAAATTTGATTACAAGCAACAAATTACTGATGTTTGTAGTTATGTAGATTTGGAAAAGAACAAAACTTTTAAAGGTCGTTATATTGTAAATTTATATTCTGGTACGACAAAAATCGGTTCTACTATTTTCAATTATAATTAATTAGAAATTCCTTTTTTAATTCCGTTGCTATTTTTACTTTTGCAGTATGGCAAAACAAGAAGATTTATTTAAGAATGTAGTTTCGCACGCAAAAGAATACGGATTTATTTTCCCTTCTAGCGAAATATACGATGGTTTAAGTGCAGTATATGACTACGCACAAAACGGTGTTGAACTAAAAAAGAACATTAGAGAATATTGGTGGAAATCCATGGTGCAAATGCATGAAAATATTGTAGGTTTAGACGCCGCAATATTAATGCATCCAACCACTTGGAAAGCTTCTGGTCACGTGGATGCTTTTAATGATCCATTAATTGACAACAAAGATTCTAAAAAAAGATATCGTGCTGATGTTTTAATTGAGGATTATGCCGAAAAATTAAACATCAAAGCACAAAAAGAAATCGAAAAAGCAAAAGCTCGTTTTGGTGATGCTTTTAACGAACAAGAATTTATTACAACCAATCCTAGAGTTGTAGAATACCTTTCTAAAAAGAACGAAATTTTAGCTAGAATGGCTAAAAGTTTAGATGCTGGTGATTTAGACGATGTGAAACTTTTAATTGAAGAATTAGAAATCGCTTGTCCAGATTCAGGTTCTCGTAATTGGACCGAAGTACGTCAATTCAACTTGATGTTCGGAACTAAATTAGGCGCTTCTGCTGATACGGCGATGGATTTGTATTTACGACCAGAAACGGCTCAAGGTATTTTCGTAAACTTTTTAAATGTTCAAAAAACAGGCCGTATGAAAATTCCTTTTGGAATAGCTCAAACGGGTAAAGCCTTCAGAAATGAGATTGTAGCAAGGCAATTTATTTTCCGTATGCGTGAATTTGAACAAATGGAAATGCAGTTTTTCGTGAAACCAGGTGAAGAAATGAAATGGTATCATTACTGGAAAGAAACGCGTTTAAAATGGCATAATTCATTAGGATTAGGAGCGGAAAATTACCGTTTCCACGATCATGAAAAATTAGCTCATTACGCTAATGCTGCAGCTGATATCGAATTTAATTTCCCATTCGGATTTAAAGAATTAGAAGGAATTCACTCGCGTACTGATTTCGATTTAAAAGCACACGAACAATTCTCAGGTAGAAAATTACAATATTTTGATACTGAAGAAAATAAAAACTACGTACCTTATGTTGTTGAAACTTCTGTTGGTTTAGACAGAATGTTTTTAGCAGTTTTCTCAAAATCATTACAAGAAGAAACATTGGAAGACGGTTCAATAAGAACAGTTTTACGTTTGCCTTCGGTTTTAGCGCCAACAAAAGCAGCTATTTTACCTTTAGTTAAAAAAGACGGTTTACCAGAAATTGCGAAAGAAATCATGGAAGAATTAAAATGGGATTTCAACGTAGCTTACGATGAAAAAGATGCCGTGGGTCGCCGTTACAGAAGACAAGATGCATTAGGAACGCCATTTTGTATTACAGTAGATCATCAAACAGTAGAAGACAAAACGGTTACTATTCGTCATAGAGACACGATGTTACAAGAACGTGTAGCAATCGTCGATTTGAAAAATATTATTGAAAAAGAAGTTTCAGTTAGAAACTGGTTAATGAAAATGTAAAATCATTTTCATATAAAATTAAAAACGCCAAATTCAAATGAGTTTGGCGTTTTTGTTTTCGCTATATTTGAAGATATAAAAATTGTATTATGAAAGAATTACCCGCGTTTTTAAAAGCACAAAAATACAAAGGAATTAAATTTAAGTTTTTAAAAACACAACATTTACTAATTAAAGTTAAAGTGAATGGTGTTGCTGGAAATTTTATTTTAGATACGGGTGCTTCTAATACTTGTATTGGTTTAGAAAGTATTGAAAAATACAGATTGGAAGTTAGAGATTATGAAAGTTTTGCGGCCAGCGCAAGTTCTACAACTATGCATGCTAAAATATCAAAAGGCAATTATCTCCAAATTGGTTCTTGGAAACAATTGCCCTCTACGTTTATACTTTTCGATTTATCTCACGTCAACGAAGCCTTATCACAACAAAAAATAAAACCAGTCGATGGAATTATTGGAGCAGATGTTTTACTAAAAGGTAAGGCGATTATTGATTATCCAAATCTGTATTTGTATTTGCAATAGCTGCCGTAGCAATTAGTCGTTGTTTTTTAAACGAATAAAAAGCAATAATCGCACTAAATAACATCAATATTCCTCCCAAAACAAAAGGTGCGCCAGGAAAATGTACAGCTGCATTTTTATTAGTGAAATTATAAAAGACATTCGACATTAAGGGCGGACCAATAATAGAAGTCACACTCATCAAACTCGTTAGAGTTCCTTGGATTTCTCCTTGTTCGTTAGCAGGAACATTTTCGGTAATTACAGATTGTAAAGCCGGACCCGAAATTCCTCCTAAACAATACGGAATTAAGAACGTAAACATCATCCAACTTTCTGTAGCGATGGCGAATAAAAACATCCCTAAAGTGTATAAAACCAATCCGTAAATGATACTTTTTTCGTTTCCGATTTTCGGATTGATCCATCTGATTAAGCCACCTTGTACAATCCCGACTAACAACCCAATAATTCCCAATGAAATTCCGACCATTTTTTCATCCCATTTGAATTGGTACATCGTAAAGTAACTCCAATTGCTATGAACGGCATGCGAACCAATATAAACTAACATAATCGATATAAATAAACCGAAAATTTTTGGATATTTTTTTAAGTTCATGATGGCACGAATAGGGTTGGTTTTGCTCCAATCTAAATCTCTTCTGTTTTCTTTTGGAAGTGATTCTGGTAATACAAAATAACCGTATAAGAAGTTAATGAAACACAAAGCTGCTGCCGCATAAAACGGAACTCTAGCGCCAAATTGTCCTAACAAACCACCAATTACTGGTCCGATAATAAACCCAATTCCGAAAGCAGCTCCAATCATTCCGAAGTTTTTTGCTCGGTTTTCTGGCGTGCTAATATCGGCAATATAGGCTGTAGCAGTTGTGATACTTGCGCCAGTGATTCCAGCAATAATTCTTCCAATAAATAAAAAAGTAATTGTAGGAGCGAAGGCTAAAAACAAATAATCCAATGAAAATCCTAAAAGCGAAAATAAAATAATTGGTCGGCGACCGTATTTGTCACTCAAATTTCCAATTAGTGGCGACAATAAAAATTGTGTAAAAGCATACGCAAATAACAACCAACCGCCAATTTTTGAAGCATCACTTAAATCACCATTTATTAATTCTTGAATCAATTTCGGAATAACTGGAATGATAATTCCCCAACCTGTAATGTCAATCACTAAGGTTAAAAATATAAATCCGATAGCTGCTTTTTTCTCTTTCTTTTTCATAAAAACAAAGTAACAAAAAAAATCCCAAACTCTTTTGAATTTGGGATTTGTAAGAATATTATTTAATCAATACTTATTTTTGAAAATAAACCATTGCTGCGTCTAAAAGTTGTTTTTTCATCGCAACAACGCTTTCTATTCCTTTGACATCATGTTTGATTCCATTAATTTCAAGGCAATAATTATTTCTTGAACTAAGGATTTTACAAATAATCTTTTTATTATTATCATCAACTAAAATATTGAAACTGTTTTTTTGATCTCTATAAGAAATTCTATCAGCATCAATTTCTTTTCTATGAATTAGAATTGTCTTAATTGTATGATATATTTTTAATTCTTCAGCCGTAGTGATAATTAAACTTCCATTTTTAGATTCTTCCTCAATTACTTTCTTAAGAGCTTTTTGAATAGAAGAAGAATTAATTTGTTCTCGTATTTTTAATTTCACTGGGTCAGTCATTCTTTTGCCATTCATTCTATTGAAAATAGCTTTGATAAAATCATCAGAAGGATCATATAATTCATTAGCAAAAGCTGCTGAAAAACCTTGTAAGAAATAGAAATCAGTTGCTTCTTCTAACAATTCTTTTATGTCAATATTGTTTTTATGTATTTTCGATAAATTATCAATCAAAGTGTCATTTATTTCATTGAAGTCAAAAACTAAAAACGGATTTACATTTAAACTAGTTTCTTTATTTGCTTCATTGGCACTATAAACTCTCCATTCCAAACCGTTTGTTAATATTCCCAACTTACAACTTGGAGTATTAATGAAATAGCCATTTAGTTGCCAAGCTTCTTTATCAGTTAGAGTTTTAGCATATTTTTTACATTCAACAATTATTTCAGGATTTTTACCTCTAATTAATAATCCAATATCAGCTTTGTCATTTTTTTGTCCCCAACCTGCATTGATTTCAGTTAGCATGTCGTCCATTCTGCTATATCCTAAAATTTCAATAATTGGCTCAATAAGATATTGTCTTGTTTGTGCTTCATTAGTACATTTTTCTTCCAGTTTACTGAAATCAATTTTAGCAAGTGATTTTTTAATGACGTTAGCGATTTGTTTATTTATCGGCATATTTGAAAGTAATTAAGTTGGATTATTGTTAAAGATAGAAAATTCTTTCAATTTGAGGTATTATCAAATCGAAATTAAAATTTAATTAAACAAAAAAATCCCAAACTCTTTTGAATTTGGGATTTGAATATATTTTTAAAAATTATTGTTTAATAACTTTCAATGTTTTTACTTCATTATTAGAAGTCACTTTTACAAAATAAGTTCCTGTAGTTAAATCATTAACATCTACTGAGGTTTCGTTACCATTAACAGATTTTGATAAAACTTCTTGTCCTAATAAATTGTATATAGAAACAGTTGTAATTTCTTTATCCAATGAAATAGTAAAAATAGTTTTCACAGGGTTGGGATATAATTTTACTTTATCCAATGAAAAAGATTCAACTGTAAGTACTTGCGTAGTAAATGAACCTCCCGAAACCGAATTGGTTTGTGTGTTTCCACAAATTGATTTTACCCAAAAATAATAAGTAGTGTTAGGCGACAAATTACTTAACACAGCAAAGGTATCTGAAGTAGTTCCAGTGATAGCTCCAGTAGAAAATGGATCATTGATGGTGCTGTAACAATATACGTAACCATTGCTTGGTGCAGGCGTTGTTGCTACCCATGCAATATTATTAGTTGTCGACGTTAAACCATCGTAATATAATTGTGTTGGTGCGTTACAACCTGTAGCTGAATAGGTTGTAAATGAACCTCCCGGAATCCAATTGGTTTGTGTGTTACCACAAATTGATTTTACCCAAAAATAATA